>CANQKH010000007.1 GCA_947624415.1 uncultured Clostridia bacterium
CTTCCGCACCAGAAACGAAGTGCGAAAGAAATAAAATGGGAGTCGAACCCACGGGTTCGCCGGGTTCCCTGAAAATTATAAATTTTTAGGGTAGGGCTTCCATCTTCCGCACCAGAAACGAAGTGCGAAAGAAATAAAATGGGAGTCGAACCCACGGGTTCGCCGGGTTCCCTGAAAATTATAAATTTTTAGGGTAGGGCTTCCATCTTCCGCACCAGAAACGAAGTGCGAAAGAAATAAAATGGGAGTCGAACCCACGGGTTCGCCGGGTTCCCTGAAAATTGTAAATTTTTAGGGTAGGGCTTCCATCTTCCGCACCAAAAACGAAGTGTCGAGGAGGAATAAATGGGAGTAATTATTGCAGCATTTGCAGGTGTGGGCAAGAGTTATGTTGGAAGAAAATATCCAAATGTTTTAGATTTGGAATCAACTTATTATAAGTGGCTGGATGATGGCATTTCTCATTTGACCGAAGAAAAAAGAAAGGGGTTAAAAAATCGAACTTTAAATCCACTTTGGCCTCAGAATTATATTGACGAAATTTTAAAACAAAAAGACAGATATGATATTGTTTTAATTCAACTGAGCCATCCAAGGCTGAAAAATGAACAGATTTTTGATTTTTTTGAAAGAAACAATATTGAGTATTATGTTGCCAGACCTCAAAAAACAGGTTGGGAATATATTGAAAACAGATTAATAGAAAGGGGTAACACCCCAGAATTTATTGATGAAGTAAAAGCAAACTTTGAAGTTTTTGTAGAAGAATTTTCTAAAGAAAAATATAAACAAATTATCATCAATGATGGAGAATTTTTGTCTGATGCTCTGATTCAAAATGGTTTTTTAAAAACAAATGAGGAGTAAGATTTTTTGAAATTAAAATTGCTTAAAAATTGGAATATTTTTGAAATAGTTTTTCTTTTTGCAAGTCTTTTGGGATTGTCGCTGTGTTTTATTTTTGAAGTGGATAAAAATGTCCTTTCATTTATTACATCGCTTGTTGGCGTTGTTTCAGTTTTGCTAGTTGCTAAAGGGCTGGTGATTGCACCGTTTATTGATATTGTTTATAACATTTTATATTCAATTGTTGCTATAACACAAAAATATTACGGCGAGGCAATTATTTATATTGCTTTAATGATTCCAATAAGTTTATTTGCAATAATTTCATGGCTAAGAAACAAAAGCAAAAACAACAATGCCATGGTTGAACAAAACAACATATATGGCAAAGAATATCTTTATCTTGCTATTGTTACTATGATTTCAACAGTTGCGTTTTATTTTTTATTGAAGGCTTTAAACACCAATGAACTCATTATTAGCACATTATCTTTGATTACCTCGGCTGTTGCATCATATCTCATGTTAAGGCGTTGCAAATATTATGCTTTAGGATTTGTTGCTAATGATATAATTCTCATAATAATGTGGGCAATTGTTGTGAAAAATAGCGGGTTGGGATATCTTCCAACCTTAATAAGTTTTGCTATTTTTTTAATAAATGACATATATGGCTTTATTCGTTGGTCTATTGAACAAAGGAAACAGAATAAAGAAGGTTAAACCATTTCGCACCAAGACGTGTAAAAGGATTAAATTTGAATCGAATTTCAAATTCAATTTTTTATTTGTTTCATTAAATTTACTATTGTTTGTTTGCCTTCTGGCGAAAGGTTATTGAACATTTCAAGCATATTTTTATTTCATCGTAATCAATTTGCTTGTTGTTCATTTGACTTGCATAATGGTTGACAATATAAAATAAATTGACAGTAGTCATTTTTGTGCCTTAATCAAAAAAAATGAAAAGTAAATTAGTAAAAATATGCCGATGTGAGTAAAAGTGTCGTGCATTTTGTCTAAAATGTTGTATAATGAAAATGTCGAAAGGAGAGACTTATGAAATTTGATGAATTTTATAATGTTAAAGTTGAAAACAACAAGGATTTAATGTCATCAAAAGCAATGTGGATTTTAAATGGCAAGACATATTCAACACATATAAAAAATTTGGCAGAAAAATTTTCGAAAGCATATGTTGAGGTGGAAAAAGACACCTGTCAAAAAATTGAAATTGAAAGCGATATCCTTTTTGAAATTAAAAGAGAAGGGGATAACTTTTTTCTTGCAATAAATGGAGATAAAATCACGGATATTAAAAATATAAAAGTTTCTCTTGACAAAGCACTTGTTAAAAACATTTTGGGCTGGTTGGCATTGCGTTTTACAATTTATTCCAAACTTGTGGAACAAGATGTTTGCTATATTGTTGGAGAAGCGATGTATGACAATAAAATTGCATTTAAAACACACAATGACACAAATTTCATAACTTATAAGGATTTTTATTTAGAAAGTTGGGAAAATTGTGATGAACTTGAAATATTAAGATTTTTTAGAAATTATGTAGAAAGCAAGGATAAGAAGGAAGTATTTGACCTTTTAATCGAGGGCGAGCCGGGGCTTGCGGTTTTTGATAATTACATATATATTCAAAATGACAAATTATATTTGACATATAAAAAGTCATCTATGGCGACAGAAGAAGAGGCGAGTGATTGGAAAGAGCAATATGGAGATTTTAACAGTGTTGAAGAAAGTGAAACAGATGCAAAAACTCTCGCAAAGCAAATTATTAAAATTTTTAATGAAAATAAAGAGCAAATTATAAAACATATTCCAAAAGGATATGAAGAAAATTTTTTAAAACTACTGGAGGAATAAACAAATGAAGTTTTCTGAGAAATTAAAAAAGTTGCGAACAGAAAGAAATATGACACAAGAGGAACTTGCAGATAAAATTTTTGTTACGCGAACAGCAATTTCAAAATGGGAGACCGATAATGGCTATCCAAGCATTGAAAGTTTGAAGCAACTTGCAAAATTTTTTGGCACAAGTGTTGATGAACTTATAAGCGAAGAGGATATTGTTCAAAAAGAAAAACTCGACAAAAACAAAAATAGGACAAATTTTATAATTTCACTTGTATGTTTTGCTGTTGCACTTGCTTTCAGTCTTTCAGGAGCGTTTACCCAATATAAATTTCTTTTTGCAATAGCAGTTGCCGCAGCAGCTTGTTTTGTATTCTTTGCCGAACTTTCAATTCCAAAAGAGAAGCGTAAAACAAAAATAAGCAACCTGCGTTTTGTTTTTGAAGCAATAATCCTAGGCCTTGCAGTGTGGGGATTTATAGAAATGTGCATTGGAATTTAAAAGGAGAGAAAAATGGGAAAATATGTTTGTCCAATTTGTGGATATAATGGTCTCGAGGAAGAGCCATATTGCTCATATGAAATTTGTCCATGTTGTGGCTATGAATTTGGGAGCAGTGAATATTTTAATAAAAGTAATTATTCAGTTGATGTGGGATATGAGTTTGATTACAAAGAAAATGAAAAATTTTATGCTTTTATTCGTTTATTATGGTTAAAAAATGGTGCAAAATGGTGGGCAAAAGATGAACGCAGGCCTAAAAATTGGAATTTAGTTAAACAATTAAATCATATTCAAAACTATGTTTTTGAGAAAAATAGAGAACAGGGTGAATTTTTGGAATTTCAATTTTGTGAAGAAGAGAATAAGGAAGGGGTTGATTTAAAAAAGATTAAGCATTGGAAAGATAATTCCTTGTATGTTCATATTGAAAATCCACTTTTTGAAAAATATCTTGCCCTCTTGCAAAATTCAGTATTGACAAATGGGGAATTGGGGTTTGACGAGGGTGGAATAAACTATTACTCTCATGAAAAGACGATTGAGTTTTACAAAAAAATCCAACAAGATGAAAGTTTGCCTGACAGAAAGGTTTTGCTTTCATGGCTTGAGGAGGCAATTAAGAGAGAGAAAGGATTTTATATTTTAGGAATTTAGAGGGAGGGTAAAATGGCAAAAATGGAGTTTGATTGTCCTGGAATTATACATGGTGGGATTTATGACGGATGGACAATAACAATAGAAAAAGCATTGGATGATCCAGACTTTATGTGTGCTTTTTTGAAAGCACCAAATTCAACAGAAAAGTATGATCATTTTCTTGAAGATGGCATTGATGAAAAACTTGATGAATTTGTTGAAAATTGCGATATAGAGTGGCAGATTGACAAAAAATTACAAATTAGCGAAGTAAGACAAAAAGAAAACAAAGTTATAGGTTGGTGGGTTAAAAATTTGCCAAAATCAATAAAAGTTTTTGATATGATGATAGATGGTTATGATGCGGCAGAAGAGGTTGGCATCTATGTTTTGATTGGCAGTTTGGTTTTGGAATTTTATGACAAGCCACTTGAAAAGCATAACAGCAAGGAACTAAAAAAGTTTCTTGAATTATATAATCAATTTATAGACGAGTTTAAAGGAATGTTTTTGGAAAACATTTGCGAGTGGCTACCCGGAAGTGCAGAAGTTCAGGATTCCATTATTGCAATGGTTAGCACAGAAATGGGTGAAGGGACATATCCAAAAGACTATGATTATGTTTTAAATCTTATGCCAGAAGGAATTATGAAAGAAGAGTTTAAAAATTTTGTTAATTGGGCTAAAAATAACTAATATATAAAGGAGAAAATAAATGTTAAAAATAACAGGTCCGGGCTGGGCAGAAATAAAAATTGGGGATAGAGTAATTTGTGAGGCAAGTTATTTGACAGATGTTCCACTTGACTTTTTAAAGGCACTTTATGATTATTTCAACAAATATGACGCGGCAGACAAAAGATTTTCATCAAGCGTTTATGTTGATTTGGAGGGAAGTTTTTTCAATTTTGTTTTTACAACAGAAGATGGAACAGAGCCAGCAATTTTTATAATTTATAAGGATTTTACAAAAGGTGGTGTGTTAAAGATTGAAAAACTTTCAACTGATCCTTATTTTCTTGCAAAGGAACTTATTGATGACATTGAAAAGGATATGCATTCTTGGGTGGACTTTATGGACTATGGCTCTGAAACTGAAGAATACAAGGCAAGCAGAAAAAAAGAGATAACTTTTTGGCTTAACAAACTCGAAGATGTTATAAAAGATGAAAAACCTTATGCAGAAAAATTTAAGGCTTGGAACACTCCTGGCACACCTGAAAACGAGGAAATTGAAAGAGTGAGGATTCTTGCACTTGAAGGCCTTAAAAATGGTGAAAATGATATAAATTATGAACACATTGAGAAACATATGCCCAAAAAAGACAAATAAAATTTAATAATGTTTTAGCAAAAAGGATAGGACGAAAATGAAAAAAGACAAATTTTTAACAGTTTATGCAGTTTTTGATGATGAAACACAACAAAAATTTAAATATATGCAAGAGGAAGTGATAAAGTTGGGCAACAAAGGGAGTCAGACAATGGGCATTCCTTTCCATATATCACTTGGGAGTTTTTCCCTTGATAAAAGGGATTTGCTTATAGAAGAAATGATAAAAGTTAGCACGGAATTTCAAAAATTTGACATATTTTTCAATCAAATAAGGGATTTTAATAATAGAGTGCTATTTATAGAACCACAGCCAAACAGCATATTAACAGATTTGCATCGCCATTTTGATGATAATTATGCTGACGGGTTTCCGTGGCACGCCCATGCAACTATTTTTTGCGGTGAGGTCAATGAGGTTTTGCTTGCGAAGAAAAAGTTAAATGAAATTTTTTCACCATTTTCTGCAAAGGTTGTTGCATTGCAGGTGGGTGAGTTTTTTCCTGCAAATATTATTTTTACAAAAGAATTAGATAAAAAATTCCAAGATGCAGATTAATATTTTTTACTTTTTTGTAAAATACTTGATTTTTTTAAAATGTTTTACTATACTAAACTTGATTTATATGTTTTTTGAAAATTATGTATTTAACTAAGGAGGCAGTTTATGGAGAATATTCCTACATTAATATTGACGACAGTAATAACCTCAATTGTGGGAACAACCATTACTATATTGATACAAAATTTATCGCAAATTAGGAAAAAAAAGAATGTAAGGGTTGACGTTGTTGATGCCACAAAAGATGGTGTGGTAACCATTGAAGAAGTTAAAAAAGAAAATACATTAAAGAATTTTTTTAAAAAACCATTAACAAAAAGTGTGATATTATATATAACTGCAATAGTTCTCGCAATATGCCCTTTATTGGCTATTAATTTTAATGTAATATTAACAACAAATACTTTCCTATTTTGGTTTATTTTAGTCGCTGCTATTTTATCAATTCTAGTTATTTCTTGTTGGTGGTATGTGTTCATTAAAGGTTGGCTTAAAGTTGCCAAGCTAAAAGCAGCAAAAACTAATTTATATTTGTTTATTGGATATTGTGTAGGAATGTTGATTTCTATCTTAAGTTGTTATATAGGAATTTGGACAAAAAACGAATTCTATTTTTGGCTGTCTTTTTTATGCTCAATTGTTCTTCTCGTTTCAATCTCACTTGTAAGTTTTTTTTACGGGAAATCAAGCGGAAAGGAAATGTCGAGATATAGGTTGCTCATAGTTTGCATGATTATAGGGTTTACAAGCATTTTAGAAAATTCTATTGTTGCGTTCTCTTCTAATATTAGTTATTTGAGTCTTTATAACACAATTTTTACATATCAAAAACATTATTATATGAAAAATGAAGATGGCACACTTGCTTTTGTTATGAGCGATTATAATGAAACAAATCTTATAATTCCAAGTGAGGTTAACGGCAAGGCGGTAACAACATTAAATTTTGGACCGCAATATTTAGAGGGTAATAAAGATTATATTTCAATTGTTGTTCCCGATAGCATAGAAACTCTTCCAATTGCCATATTTGAAAATTGCAGTAAACTTGAAAGATTAACCATTCCATTCATAGATTGGGAGTTTGAAAGTGGTGTCAATAATTATGAAGGAGAAGCGAGGCTTCACAGCAGATTTGGAAATTTATTTGGCACGTGGGAATATGAAAACAGTATGGGAGTTGAGCAAAGCAGCAATGGAATTTATATTACTGGAGATAAGGCAGAGCAGGAAACCACTTTTGTAAATACTTTTTATATTCCTAAATCTCTTTATTCTGTTACAGTCAATGGTGGCAATGTGCAATATGGAGCATTTATGAATTGCAGTAATATAACAGAAATAAAATTAAATGTAGAGAGCGTAGAACAGGGAGCATTTACAGGCTGCGGAGCGGTGCAAAATTATGAAGGTATGTCCTATGTAGATAATTGGGTTATAAGTAGTGATAAAACGCTTTCAACTTTTACTCTTAAATCTGAAACTATAGGAATTGCAGACAGAGCATTTGAAAGTGGAGCATTGTCGAAAATAACCTTAAATGAGAATTTAAAAAATATAGGAATGTCTGCCTTCGCCAGCACAAAGATTACTGATATAAAAATCCCTGCAAGTGTAGAGATTATAAACAAAAAAGCATTTTCAAATTGCAGTAAATTGAGTAATGCGGAATTTGACAACGCCGTCAATTGGTATGCCGATGACGTATATGTTTCCAGCGAGAGTTTGCATAATTCTCAAACGGCGGCAAGTTATTTGACAAACAAATATAAAGACGCAAAATGGACAAGACGGTAGGTAAAAAAGGTTTTAAAGTTTAAATTTTATATTGACAAAAACAATAAAGCATGATAAAATAAAGTTGAAATAAGGAGGAGAAATGAGAATAAATTTTGCTAACAATTAAAAGCACAATAAATTTGAAGCGAATTAACTTTTTTTTTTGTTGTGCAAAACAAGGAAGTTAACAAAATTATTCTTATTAGACAATTTAAATCCATAATTCTAATAGGTTGCAAGGTTAATTTCCTTGTAACTTATTTTTATTTTTGGAGGTTAATATGGCTCAAATAAGTATACAAAATTTAACGTTTTCTTATGAAAACAACAATAAAAACATTTTTGAAAATTTAAATATGTCTTTTGATAGTGATTGGAAAATAGGATTAATAGGCAGAAATGGAATAGGTAAAACAACCTTTTTAAATTTGCTGTTGAAAAGGTTTGAGTTTTCGGGTAAAATTCTAAGTTCTGTGGCATTTGACTATTTCCCATATGTTGTGGAAGATAAAAATAAATTAGCAATAGACCTAATTGATGAGATTGCAAATGAAACGCCATATTGGGAGGTGTTAAAGAAATTTAAAGACCTAGAACTTGAAGATGAATGCCTTTATCAAGTTTTTGGGACACTTTCAAATGGCGAGCAGACCAAATTGTTGCTTGCAATATTGTTTGCAAAAGAGAACAACTTTTTGCTAATTGATGAACCAACAAATCATCTTGATGTAAAAAGTCGGGAGTGTGTAAAAAGGTTTTTAAGCAAGCAAAAAGGGTTTATAGTGGTCTCACATGACAGGGATTTTATTGACGGCACTGTTGACCATATAATAGCAATAAACAAAAATGATGTGGAAATACAAAAAGGTAATTTTTCATCATGGTGGAAGAATAAACAAGATAAGGACAATGCAGAAATAAGCCAAAATCAAAGACTGAAAAAGGAAATAACAAGATTGCAAGAAAGTGCAAATCAAAAGCGAGTGTGGGCTGAGCGAGTTGAAAGCACCAAAGGCACGCGAAATTCTGGGGTTAAGGTTGACAAAGGGTATGTCGGGCATAAAGCAGAAAGAATGGCAAAACGTGGAAAAGTAATTGAAGAGCGGACTCAAAAGGCAATAGAGGAGAAGAAAAAACTTTTAAAGAATATTGACAAACAAGACGACCTATTTTTAAATGAGAATAGGGTGAGACAGGAAAATATTTTAAATATAAAAGACTTATCGTTGTCATATGTTGATAAGGTGATTTTTAAAAATTTAAGTTTTGATGTTTATGGTGGTGAGAAAGTTGCAATCAAAGGAGCAAACGGGTGCGGGAAGTCCAGTCTCTTAAAGTTTATCTGTGGGGAAAACATTGCTCATGCAGGCGAAGTTTATATAAAAAATAAATGCAAGATTTCATATATAAGCCAAAATTATGATTGGCTTGGCGGAAAACTTATTGACTATGCAAAAGAAAGCAAAATTGACCAAACGCGATTTTTAACACTTTTATATAAAATGGGATTTAACCGTGAACAATTTGATTTAGACATTAAAGATTTTAGTGCGGGGCAGAAAAAGAAGGTGTTGATTGCAAGGAGTTTATGTGAGGAATGCGATTTGTATGTGTGGGACGAACCATTAAACTACATTGACGTTATTTCTCGCCTGCAAATTGAGGAAATGCTTAAAAATTCAAATATAACATTATTATTTGTTGAGCATGATGTTGCGTTTATAAACAATTTGGCAGATAAAATTGTGGAAATTTAAAAATTTTATTTTGACATAAAATAATTTATTATTTTCGACATTATTTTTAATATAAAGGAGAAAAATATGAAGCATATAGCCATTTTACGACAACCATTTTATGACATGATTTTAAGGGGCGAAAAAACCATTGAAAGCAGATGGAGTATGAATAAGATTGCCCCATTTAATAAAGTGCAGATAGGGGATATAATATATTTAAAAATAAGTGGACGTCCAATAACTGCAAAAGCAGAGGTTCAAGATGTTAAATTTTTCAGTTTAACTCCTAAATTAGCAGGGGAAATTCTTGAAAAATATGGGGAAAGAATTGGCGTTAAAAAATTTAAGAATATAGAGAAATATTTGAATAAAAGATATTTAACTTTAATTTGGCTTAATAATGTTGAAAGAATTGAAGAAATTAAGCCACCTAAGAGCAATGGTGCAGGGTGGATTATAATGAGAGAAAGTATTGACAAAAATTAATGGCTGTGATAAAATAAAAAAAATTCAAGGAGATGTATGAAAATAAAAAATATCCATGGCAAAAAGAGAATTTTGAAATATTTCTTAAATCGTGATATTACGGGAACGGAAGAAATTTTGAATATTTTTGAAAAATTGGAAGGGGCAAAGCGAGGCTGGTCGTCAAAAGGTTATCCATACATTTTTGTTCCCGGTAAAAATGAAAACAAGGTGCTTTTAACGGCACATTGCGACACTGTTTGGAATGATGAAAATTACGATCAAAAATTAAGATATAAATCTGGAGTATTTTATTCTGGCAACCCCAAAATTGGTATAGGGGCTGACGACAGAGCGGGGGTTGCAATGTTGTATTTGCTTAGAAAAAGTGGGAATTCCCTTTTAGTTACCACCGGCGAAGAAGATGGGATGATGTGTTCAAGATTCTTGACAAAAGAAGAATATGACATGATAAATGACCATAACTTTATTGTTCAACTTGACAAATGTGGGAATAAAGAGTTTAAGTGCTATAGCGTTGGGAGTGAGGAGTTTATCAATTACATTAAAGAAAAAACTGGATTTAAATATATTGAGCCATCATCTTTCACCGACATTGTTTCACTTTGCAAAACTATATGTGGAGTAAATTTATCTGTGGGATATTACAACGAACACACAAAAAATGAAATGCTTGTTTATGACGAATGGCTCACCACTCTTAAAACGACACAAAAGTTAATACAAGATTCAAAAAAGTTTGAACTTGACAGAACAAAAAACACACAGCAACAGCAAGAGGATGATAAGTTTGGCTATAATGATTATGATATTTTGAAATGGATTGATATGTTCAACCAAATGCAAGAAAATGGAGAAATTGATGACGACGATTTGCCTGAGATATTCCTATAAATAGTATTTTGTATAAAAGAAAAACTACAATATAAAGAAAAATTCACCAGTAGATAAAAACATATAAATGGTGAATTTTTTTATTGAATGTAAGATATTATGTAATTTTATTTGTCATCGTCAGTTGTAAATTCTTTGTATCCTTTTTCAAATTGCCTTTGAGAGATTGGGTCAAGTTTGAAAAGGAGTCCAAACAGTTGACCAACATGAAGTTTTTCTTCGTCAACAATATCTTGAATTGTTGCACGTGCGGAAGGGTCATCTGTGCTAAAAAGATGGTTTTCATATTGAATTATTGCATCCAGTTCGCCAATTATATCTTCCCTGCAATTTTGAATTGTCATAAAGTTGTTTGACCTGTTCATGTTGTTGTCATAAATATTAAAAAATCTTTTCATTTTACCTCCTATAAGTTTATATGAGTATGAAATGAAATTGTGATAGGTTTAAGAAATAAATCTTGACTTTATACACTTTTATTAGTATAATATATGTTATAAATAAATGTCCTTAAATATAAATTAAAGATTTTAAAGGAGAGAAAATGCAATACGACAATATTTATCAATATAAAATATTTTATTTCGACAAAGCAAGCAAGCGGGCTATTAATATTTATAGCGACAGTGCCGACATTCACTCTCTTCAAAACTTACCTGACACAACCTTTTATGTTGAACAGTTTTACCTTGCTAGTAGAGATGGGGAAAGGCCATATAAAGGGTCTTATCTCGTTGGAAAACCGCTTGGGATTGAGGAGATTGAAAAAGAAATAGAACTTATAGAACACTCAGATGATTTGTCTTACCTTAAATATTTAGAAAGAATACTTGAACTAAAATCTCACAATGAAGCATCTTACACGATATTTAGAATACAAGGAAAACTTATATATTTATATAAAAATGAGTATGAAGGTGAACTTGCCGGTGAGATTAAGGATGGAAAGATAGTTAAGGAGGATTTGCAAGCAGAGGAACAACCTCCAGAACACAATTATAATTACATCGACCTTGAATAGAAATAATATTTTGTTTACAAGGCAGGAAATTTAAAAAAAGGGGAAAGAATGCAATACGACAATATTTATATGTTTGATATACTTTACGAGGATAAGAATGGGAAGGATGCTTTCTTTAAAATTTATAGTGATAAAGCAAATGTATATGCTCTTGAAAATTTACCTGATACGACCTATAAGATTGAAAGAAGACATTTACTGAAAGATTTTGATGGTAATTTTTCCTTTACTTATAGTATGTATGATGAGGATTTTTTTGATGACACCACTTTAGATGAATATTGGGTTGGGCAAAAACTGACGCTTACAGATTTAAAAACGGAAATTAAGACAGCCACCGATAAAAAATATCGCGATCGCTTGAACCATTGGTATAACAGCATGACCAATGATGGTGATGATTGTAATACTATAATATTAAAACTAAAAAACAATCACATTATATTTGTAAACATTGACCCGAAAAGGGTTGTTGGCGTCATTAATGGTGGCAAGATTGTTAGGCAAGGATTACAAACCAAACAACCTGCACAAACAAAACAGCCCCCACAAAAACAATCTGTAAAAAGTAAATATGATAATGATAATTACATCGACCTTGAATAGAAATTTTGATTACAAGGCAAAAACTTTTAAAAGGAGAAAGAATGCAATTCAAAAATGTTTTTCGTTTTAAGATATTTTATATTAACGAAGAAGGCAATAAAGACTATTTTTATATTTATAGTGAAAAAGAGGACGTCTATTCTCTTGAAGATTTGCCAGACACAACTTTTTATATTGAACGGTTTTACTGCACACATAAAGAGGAGAGTAGGTCATTTGGATCTTATCTCGTTGGGACACCGCTTAGCATTGATGAACTTAAAAAAGAAATAAAAAATACAGATATTTCGGCGAGATCATATCTCCATGATTTATCGTCAGCATATCGAAGAATAACTGAACTGGGATCAAATTATCATATACTTAGAAAACAAGGGAAACTAATATGTTTGGATAAGCTTTATTTCCCAGGCGAAAATGTTGGCGAGATAAACGATGGTAAGATTGTAATGCAAGGAGCGCAAACAAAACAACCCGCACAAATTAAACAACCCGTAAAAAGTATAAAAAGCAAATATGATAATGATAATTACATCGACCTTGAATAGAAATTTTGATTACAAAAACTTTAAAAGGAAAAAAAATGCAATACGATAATATTTATTTGTTTAGAATTCTTTATTCTGATAAGAATGGGTTTGAGGAAGAATACAAAACTTATTCTGATAATGACAATGTATATTCTCTTGAAAATTTACCAGAAACGACATATTTTATTGAGGTATATCTTTTAAAGAAGGATTTTAAAGACATTCAAGGCGAAGATACTGTTGGCAATTATCTTATTGGAACTCCTCTTAAGATCGAAGATTTAGAAAAAGAGATAAAAACTGTTGCTGCAACAAGCCCCGACTCAAAATACCTTCAAGACTTGAAGGGGTGGCATTATGAAATAGAAACATTAAGATATCCTCACGTTATCTTTAGAATACAAGGAAAACTTGTATGTTTAAATAAGTTTATGTATCCTGGCAAGGTTATTGGCGTCATAAAGGATGGAAAAATAGTTGCTGGAGATTTTCAAAACGAGCAAACAAATGATAAGTATGATAATGATAATTACATTGATCTTGAATAGACAAAATATACAAGAAATTTTCAAGAAGGAGAAAAAATGGGTTATTATGCAAGGTTGACAAGGGAACTAAAAAATAAAATTATAATAGATGAACAACCTTTGAAAGACGATAAAATTTCATCTGTAAAATTTTTGAATGGAACTGATATTGTTGAAATTTATAAAAAGGAAATGCCTGAAGATAAAAATAAACCAATAATTCAGTTGCCAGAATATAAAAAGTTTTATGTTGGGAATTATTATCGTTATGAAGATTTCAAACAAAAGCATCCCAGCCTTATAAATGTTTGGGGCGATAAATTAAAGACATGGGATGGTGTTTGCCAAACATTAAGCGAGGGAACATTTCATGCTATACCAGACAGAGAAAATTATCCTGTTTTAGAGCCAAAGCAAATTTCTGGAGGGAAATATTATCATTCTCATGGTGATAAGACATATTATGTAAAATTTTACAAAAAGAATTTACAGCAGCAAACATCATGGACAGAAAGACTTGAAAGTTTGAGGCTGGAAGACTTAGAAATTGAAGAGGGCGTGTATGGCTTTAAAATATATGCCAAAGATGACAGTTGGAAAACGGTTGACGAAAAAAATTATATAATAGGAAGACTTGCAAAGGAAAATGAAATTTTGCAAGCAGGATATAATCCCCAAAACAACTCAAACACCTATTTACTTACTTCGGCAGGTGTAAAAAGAATGGGAGAAAAGAATTTTATAGTTTTATCCCCAGAAAATATAAAAGAAGGAAGATACGTTGAAGATAAAGATAACAATATAACTATAAAATATTATAGAAAACTTAAAGGTGGCGGCGAAAGTCATTGGGAAAGGGATGACAATGTGGATGATATTGAAAGTGTTGTTTTTAAACAAGGGCTTTACAGGGTGAAATTTTGCTATAAATTGAAAGATGGGGCAAAATATGACGAGCAAGAATTTATTTTAGGAAGAGAAATATCTTCTAAAGATACAATGGAAAATTATCCCGATGTCTATGAAAAATATAAAGATAGAAATCCAATATTTGTCGAGACGCCATATGGTGCAACAATAGTGCGATGTGCAAAATGCACAATAATTGCACCTGAGAAACTTGTGAATTTTAAATATGACCCATATAAAGATAAGGATTATGTAAATCTTGAATAAAAGGGAGGGGAAATGAAAATCAAAGAATTATATCAATTTACAATTTTTTACAATCAGAACTTTGAAGGCGAAAGTAAAGAGCGGGTAATGCTTTGCGATAGTGATGACATCAGCCAATTGTCAGACTTGCCGCGAAACACCGTGTTTATATGTTGTAAAAAGTATGATGAAAGGGGAAATAATTTCTTACCACACAAAAACTACCTGTTTGGAGAGGTTTTGGGATATGATGACCTAAAAGATGAATTTTTTCATTGTAAAAATGAAAAAACGGCAGGTTATATAAAATATATAGCATCAAGAAGAAAAGAATTAGAGGGGAAATTCTGCATTTTTAAAAATCACAACAAAATATGTGTTTATAATATTTCTGATGCCGATTGCGATGTTTTATCGGAAAGCCAACTAGCAAACGGAAGAGTGCTTGTAGAAAATGAAGTCGATTATTCCAATAAAGATTATATTAATTTGGAATAAAAAGGAGGAAAAAGTATGCAATTTGATAAGATTTATATTTTTGAAGTTTTATATTATAATGAAAAGGGAGACATAGCAAAATCAAATTTGTAAATCTTGATTAAAAATGGAGGGGAAATGGAAATAAAAAATCTATACAAAATTACAATTTTCTATAATCAAAGATTTGCCAATTTTTGCGACGATAAAATAATATTTAGCGATAGTGATAACATTCATAATCTTACAAATCTCCCCGAGGACACTGCTTTTGTGTTTTGTGAAAAATGGGATGACGAAAAAAGAGATTTTGTGGCAGTGAAAAATTATGCAATAGGACACGAGTTAAATGCACTTGATCTTTATAATGAGTTAGAAAAGCAAACTGACAAAAAGCAAAGAGAGTTTATAGATTATATAATTAATCACATCTTGCCTATAAATAAAAATCCTAACAAAAAATATTGTATTTTCAAAAATCGCGACAATGTATGTTTTTACAGGATTTCCGATGCCGAATGTGAAGTCTTTCCAGAGAGCCAACTGGTTAATGGAAGAGTGAATGAGGCTGTCGAAAATACAGAAAAAGATTATATAAGTTTGGAATAAAAAGGAGGAAAAAGTATGCAATTTGATAAGATTTATATTTTTGAAGTTTTATATTATAATGAAAAGGGAGACATAGCAAAATCACAGTTATATAGCGATAGTGATGATGTTTATGCACTAAAAGATTTGCCAGAGGCTACATATGCAATTAATATGTTGGAACGCGACAATGACTTACGCGCTTCTGACAATGGGACAGTATTTAAGAAAACTAAGGAATATTTTGTGGGCGAGCGAATATCCTTAGAGGAGTTTGAAAAAATAATGGGCAAACTAAACTTAAATCCCTATCAAGCAGACCGTTTGATTGAAGCATATAAGGAAATGAAGAACGGGAAGGGAAATTACTACATAATTAAAGTGGGTGATGACGCTGCCGATTGCCTTGCTGTGGGTGGCAGAAAGGATATTGGCAGGATAAGAGATGGAATGATAGTCCCAAAATCCTCGGCGAACAAATATGAGGATAAAGATTATATAGATTTGGAATAGGCTTTTAACATTGAGAAGCATAATTTTTAAAAATAAAAGGAACTCGACATTATTCTTGCAAATAAATATGATATATTTTTGAATTATGCGTTTAAAGAAGTTGTTAAATGTAAAAAAATAAAAAATAATATTCAAATTCATTTGGATATTTTTTTTAAATAGTATATAATTTTATAGTGTTAAAAAGGAGAATATATGAAACAATTTGTTTATCTTTTTAAAGAGGCTGATGGCAAAAATAAAGCCCTCTTTGGCGGCAAGGGTGCAAATCTTGCCGAAATGACAAACCTAGGAATGCCTGTTCCACAAGGTTTTACAATTACAACCGAGGCTTGCACACAATATTATAAAGACGGAAGAAAAATCAATGATTTGATGATGTCTCAAATTGAGTATAAACTCGGCGAACTTGAAAAAATGACAGGCAAAAAATTGGGAGATAAGAAAAATCCTCTTCTTGTTTCTGTTCGTTCTGGTGCCAGAGTTTCAATGCCTGGTATGATGGATACAATCCTCAACCTTGGACTTAATGACGAAGTTGTTGAAGGACTTGCAACTCTTACGAACAATCCAAGATTTGCTTATGATTCTTATAGAAGATTTATCCAAATGTTCTCTGATGTTGTTATGCAACAAGAAAAATCAAAATATGAGAGAATACTTGACAGAGTAAAACAAGAAAAGGGTGTTCAATATGACAAAGACCTCACGGCAGAAGACCTTAAGGAAATTGTTAAATTATTTAAAGAGTTATATTTAAAAGCCCAAGGCGAAGAATTCCCACAAGACCCAAAAGTTCAACTTATTGAGGCTGTTAGGGCAGTTTTCCGCTCATGGGATAATGAAAGAGCCAATGTTTACAGAAGAATGCATGACATTCCTTATGAATGGGGAACTGCTGTAAACGTTCAATCAATGGTATTTGGAAATATGGGAGAAACATCAGGAACAGGTGTTGCATTCTCAAGAAACCCTGCAACAGGTGAAAATGTGTTGTATGGTGAATACCTTATGAACGCTCAGGGAGAAGATGTTGTTGCCGGAATTAGAACTCCTCAACCAATTTCAGCACTTCAAAAACAAAACCCATTAGTTTACAGACAATTTGCAGAAATTGCAAAGAAACTTGAAAAACATAACAAAGATATGCAAGATATGGAGTTCACAATTGAAAATGGAAGACTCTATATGCTTCAAACAAGAAATGGTAAAAGAACAGCAAAGGCGGCTTTAAAGATTGCTGTTGACCTTGTAAATGAAGGTATGATAACAGAGCAAGAAGCCCTTATGATGCTTGACCCTAAACAACTTGATGCACTTTTGCACCCACAATTTGAAGAAAAAGCATTAAAGGATGCTTGCCCAATCGCAAAAGCACTTCCTGCATCTCCAGGAGCCGCTTGTGGTAAAATTGTTTTCACTGCTGAGAGAGCAAAAGAACTTGCAAGCCAAGGCGAAAAAGTTGTGCTTGTTCGACTTGAAACATCTCCAGAAGATATTGAAGGTATGGCTGTAAGCCAAGGTGTTTTAACTGCAAGAGGTGGTATGACATCTCACGCTGCCGTAGTTGCACGTGGTATGGGAACAGCCTGCGTTGCAGGATGCTCTTCAATTAAATTTGCAGAAGACGAAAAATCATTCTCAATTGATGGCAAAGAATACAGAGAAGGAGATGAACTTTCATTTGATGGTTCAACAGGAAATGTTTATGATGGACTTATCAAAACAGAACCTGCCAAGATTTCTGGTGAATTTGCAACTATTATGGAATGGGCTGATAAATATCGTGCTATGCAAGTTAGAACAAATGCCGACAACCCAAAAGATGCAAAGAATGCATTTAACTTTGGTGCACAAGGTGTAGGACTTTGCAGAACAGAACATATGTTCTTTGAAGAAGATAGAATTCCAGCAGTTCGAGAAATGATTGTATCTTCAACTGTTGAAGAGAGAAAGAAGGCTCTTGCAAAACTTCTTCCAATGCAAAGAAAAGACTTTATTGGAATTTATAAAGCAATGCAAGGACTTCCTGTTACAATTCGTTTCCTTGACCCACCACTTCATGAATTTTTACCTCACGAGGATAGTGATATAAGAGATTTGGCAAGAGAAATGGGATTGACTTTTGACAAATTGAAGCAAACAGTTGCCGACCTTCACGAATTTAACCCAATGATGGGACATCGTGGACTTCGTCTTGCAGTAACATATCCAGAAATTGCAGAAATGCAAACACAGGCTGTTATTGAAGCAGCAATTGCTGTAAATAAAGAAATGGGCTTCAAGATTGTTCCTGAAATTATGATACCTCTTACTTGCGATAGCAGAGAATTTAAATATGTTCGTGATATTGTTGCAAATAAAGCAGATCAAGTTATTGCAGAAAATGGTGTAGAACTTACCTATAAGATTGGAACAATGATTGAGATTCCACGTGCTGCAGTAACCGCTGACGAAGTTGCAAAATATGCAGAATTCTTCTCATTTGGAACAAACGACCTTACTCAAATGACTTATGGTTTCAGCCGTGATGATGCTGGAAAATTCCTCGATGTTTACTATGCAAAGAAGATTTTTGAAAGCGACCCATTTGCAAGACTTGACCAAAATGGTGTTGGAAAACTTGTAAAAATGGCTTGCGACCTTGGAAAGAGCGTTCGCCCAGACATTAAACTTGGAATTTGTGGAGAACATGGTGGCGACCCATCAAGCGTAGAATTCTGCCACAATGCAGGACTTACTTACGTTTCTTGCTCACCATTTAGAGTTCCTATTGCAAGACTTGCAGCCGCTCAGGCAAACATTAAAAATCCAAGAAGATAACATTGAATTTACAGAAATTTCAATTTTATTGCCGAAAAAAAATATGGACAGATTTGTCCATATTTTTTTATGTAAATTTTAAAAGATAAATTATTCCAAACCTTCAATCTTTTTGTCAATATTAATTTATTTTTGATATGATTTTGAAAGCAGACAGCCTTTATGACAATTTTTTTAACACCTCTTTTAAAAAATCACTTTACATTTAAAGAAAACAATGTTATAATAATCGAGAAATTAATTTTGAGAGGTGATGTATTATGATGATTGAACCATCAATTGATAGTATGCTAAATAAGGTCGGTGGCAACAGATACGTGCTTTGCAATGTCATTGCCAAGAGGGCGAAGGAGATTGAAAGCGTTCGCAGACTGGAACTTGCAGACCAAGAAAAAAAGTCAATAAGTATTGCTTGTGAAGAAGTGGCAACTGGCAAAGTTAAACCAACAGAAATAAAATAAGGAAAAAACACCATATAGAGAAATGCACCTTTTGGGGCAACTCAAATTGGTGTTTTTTTATTAATTTATTGTTAAGCAATAACTATTCCAAATCAAAGTAATCTTTTCCTGAATAACCTGTATATTTATTTTCATTATTAATAAATTGGGGAGAAATTAATTCTCCATGTCGCTTTGAGCCACATCTTATTCTGTTGTCTATTCCACGATATAGCAGGATAGAAGGGTCATTATATTTAAGAATTGATTCAAGGTTGACTTTGTAAATTAAGTCGTTTTTGTCGATGCTTTTGAGTGCTTGCCTTACTTCTTCAATTGTTGCTGGGTAACCAAAGTAGTAGCATTTAACTTTCTTTTGTTTTTTTACATCTTGATTAAATCTATCCTTTACAATTATATTCTCTCTCACATCAACAAAGACTATATTGCTTGGAAGATGAAAATCTGTTATTTCCTTTTCATTACTTTCAATTGAACAATAATTGAGTGCACCATTGCGTTTGCTAGTCCAAAAAATTATTTCGTATTTTTTCATCTTACCTCCAATTACTCTAAGTCTAAATATGAATTGTCGGTCTGAGTTGCTTTGAGAAGTTGCATATTAAACTTTCCTGTTTTAATGACCATGGGGTCTACAAGGGTGCCTTCGACTACGTAAAAGAAATTGTCGACACCTTTAAAGATTGGGGAATCACCCAAAAAGTAGGCTTCTATATATAAATACCAATCTTTTGGTTCAAGAGTAGGGGTTGGACTTGGCAAAACTTCTTTTTCATTTTGCCATTCGCTTTTGTCTGCCAAATATCCAAAACTATATGCTTTAACAATTTTATTGTTATAAATCCCTTTTTCTGCGAACCTAACAAATATTGTGGATGGCGGGAGATTCAAATTAGTAATATCGGTTGAGAGTGTTGTCAATTTTATATTTTGCAATTTTTTGTCTTTCGTGAATATTATTTCAACCTCATAATTTTTCATTTTCACCTCACTCTAAATTAATATAACTTTTGTCTTCGTAAGGACGATAAAAACCATCCTTGTTAATAAATGATGGATTTAAAAATGTAATTTCATTGGCTGGGTGAGTAAGAGAATGAAATGTAGTTAAATTAAACCTGCATAATCCATTATTTTGCTCTGCTTTTTTTAAAAGGATTTCGTTGTTTGGAAATTCATATTTAATTCTTTCTGGGGAATAGAATTCGCCGAAATAATATATTTTTCTGTCATTTATTGTCTTGCCTGGGGTAAAACTGAAAATAATTGCCTTTCTTACTTTTTTTGGCAGTTGTATATTTTCTATTTCCAAACCATCGATTTTTTCTTCACATCTTTCTATATTAAAATCATTTTCATACTCAAATCTTACAAAATTTGTAGTTGATAAAAGAGATTGTCCAATTTTGCCATGCAAATAACCTTTTTCATCAATATTATTTTCATCTATAAAGTCAACTGAGCATTTGCCGTTTTTATATGGATATACTTCATTTTCACGCGTTAAAAGTGCTTTTTGAGCATTTTCTTTTAGCAAAAACTTAAATTTTGATGAATTTTCACCGAATTTATCTTTAATTTCCTCTTTACTTACAATTTTTCCTATTTTGTATATATGTTCGCTTACTATGGCCTCTCCAAAATCTTGACTTATAACTCCTTGAATTCTTATGCTTGAAACATCATTTGGAATTTGTTTGAAGTTTAGCATATTGATGTTTGAGATTATTCCTTCTCGTGAATAATTTCCATTTGAGTTATATGAAACTATTTGATAATTTATCATAATTCACCTCTATTCAAGTTCCAAATAGGAAAGGCGGTCAGGCTCAAAAAAGCCTTCATTATTAAAAGCATTTGGTGGCAAAATTTTTACATTTTTTTCTGTAATAGGGAAAACTTTTTGTTTAGAATCCATAAACGCCTGTTTAATATTGAATTTTTGCATATACTCGAATGCTCTTAAATTTAATTTAGCCACCTCTTCTAAGGAAAGGGAAGTGCCAATAGCAAATAATTCTACATTTATTTTTTCGTAATCTGGAGTTAAATCATAAAGTTCGATGAAGTTGGCAGTTTGCCAATTATCTGTTATTTTGACCTTAGTTATATCGTGATTTTGGAGATTGAATTTTCTAATATATCCTTCTGTATGTGGATAGTCAATAGTATAAGCGATGTGGCATAATTGCTTAGGCTGGGTTAGATTTAATTCTTGAGGAGAAATTATATTTGTTCGATTGCTAAAATTTATAGTTGGACCATTAAAAAGTTTAAGCCAAGACTTAGGTCCTTCATTTGTGGCTTGCTTATTGTCTTCATTTTGATATACAATATCGCCAATAAGAAATGATTTTGAGTGATTGTCGTCGGGGTAGTCAAGAAAAATCATATTTACGTCATCAGGCAGTTTTAATTTTTTTATATCATCAATTTCTGTGTATATAGAACCAATTTCCTCATAATTGCCTTTTAAAAACTGCACTCTAATTTTTGTAGACGGGGTGTATATATGCTTAATTTTCATTAAAATCTCCATTTTTGTTATTTTTTATAATAAGTAAATGTTATTCAAGCCACAGATAATTTTTATCGCAATTATTAATTAAAAATCCTTTTTCATCAATAGAATTTACATTAATACAAGTTGCACCCAACTTTGACATTAAAGGTGAGAAAGTTCCATCTTTAAGCAAAATTATGTTTTGTAAGTTGTTTTCTATAATAAATTTTTCTTCTTGGGAAAATTCACCAAATTTTATTTGTGCTTCTTGTGCGGAGAGTTGGCTTCCAATACAATAAAATTCAACATTCAAAGGCTTTGAATATGCATAGTCTGTCAACTTTTGTTTTTCGCAAAGTGTTACAACGTCTGCATTTTGAGGTATGCAAACTTTAAAAATATCTTTTTGCTCAATTTCTACTTCATGATATATTGGTGTAATCAAATTACTTTTTGAAAATTTATAGAAATTTGCATAATATTTCACTTCGTTCATAATTCTCCTTATATTTAGTAGCATAAATAATTAATATAATTATAGCAATTAATTAAATAAAAGTCAATATATATTAAATCACCTTAAATTGGAATAAATCTTGACAGGGAAAATTTTGTATGATATAATAAACATATAAAGGAGCAAAGATGAAAAAAGTTGATAAATTATTGGCACAAGACAGACGAACGCACTCGATGGTAGAGTATGAGAATGCTATCAATTCTTTTATAGGCGAAAATCAAAACAAAGAAGATATGAAGGAAGATGTAAAACTTGCCAAGGTTTTAAGATTTTATATTGAGTTTTATGGAAGCATAAGAGATAAGGAAAGATATGATTTTATTGGAGATGTCCTCGACTATTACACAAATATTGTTCCAAATAAAAATGACATATTCCAAAGACCTACAATTGAATTTCATATCCCAGCAAAAATAAGGAAATTGCTATACAAAGGTTTTGTAGAATTTAATAAAAACAGAGAAATTGAATTAAAAAAGGATGCAGAAGAATTGCTACTTCCACTTACAGAGAATGAGAAACTTTTAAAGACACTAATACTTGAAGAATACAAAAAACAATTATTACAAAAATTTTTAGAACAAAAAACACCTTCAGCGTCAGATAAAAACAAACAGCCTTCATTAGAAGGAGAAGAAATAGATTTGGGAAATGATTAATAATTCATTTCCCTTTTTTATTTGTATTTTTAAATTATTTATGCTAAAATAAAGCGATGGAGGAATTATGAAAAAATTAGTCTTTTATAAATGCGAAATATGTGGAAACATAGCAATTAAACTTGTTGACAAAAATGTTCCTATTTTTTGTTGTGGCAAGGCCATGCAGGAAATAGTCCCAAATACTCAGGAAGGAGCAACAGAAAAACACATCCCAGTTGTAAACAAAAATGGAAATTCTGTTCACGTTATGGTTGGTCAAGTCAGCCATCCTATGAACGAGGACCACTACATATCTCATATAATATGTGAGAGCGAAAAAGGATTTTCTGTTCAATCGTTATCGCCAAATGATAAACCTGAATGCACTTTTGTTTTGCGGGAAGGTGATGAAGTGAAAAATGTTTACAGCATGTGTAACTTGCACGGCCTTTGGAGAAATTAGGGGGATAAATGGCTAAAAGAAGCAATTCAAAACAGGCAAGCAAAAAATTTAATTTGCTTATATTTATTATTGCTCTTTCCCTTGTTTTGGGTGGAATAGTGGGCTACTTTACGGGATGGGCATTAATTAAAAATGATAAGTTTGTGATAAATGGAGAAAGTATAATTGAAGTTTTCATCGGGGAAAGTTATGAAGACGAAGGTGCGATTGCCATATCATTTGGAAAAGATGTGTCAAGCAAAATAAAAACAGAAAGCAATGTCAATTACGATGAAGAAGGGAATTATTACATAAAATATACAGTTGACAACATTCGTTATAGAGGGGTTGAACGTTACAGGACAATAATTGTAAAGGCGGCGGCGGAAGAGGCTCATGTTGAGGTGCAGTATGAAAAAAGGTAAAATATTTTTATATTGCATATTAGCATTTATTGTTTTTTGCGTAGGCTGTCTTGCAACGTTTGGAGTTTATACATTAATTTTGGCAAAGCCAGAAAGCGACGTTTATATATCTGGTGATTTATCAATTCATTTTATGGAACTAGGCAATAAATATGTTGGAGATTCCATTTATATAAAATGTGGAGAGAATGATATACTTATAGACGCCGGTTCGCGTCAAGATAGTGCAGAAACTATAATAAATTATGTTGATGAATATGTCGATGACAACAAACTTGAATACGTTATTGCGACACATGGCCATCAAGACCATATTGCGGCATTTGTTAGCACAGGCAAAAAAGATGGCATTTTCGACCATTACAAAGTGGGAACAATAATTGATTTTCCAATAAGCAACTCAAATTCTGAAATTCTTCAAAAATACAGAAGTGCGGTGGAGAAAGAGGTTAATGATGGAGCAACTCACTATACAGCACTTGAGTGTTTCAATAATCAAAAAGGAGCATTGAGGAAGTATCAACTTTCTCCAAGTGTAGAACTTGAAATATTATACAATTATTACTATGAAAATCAAAGTAATGATGAAAATAATTATTCTGTATGCGTAATGATAAATCAAGGAGAAAATCATTATTTGTTTACTGGCGACCTTGAAGAAGATGGAGAAAGAAAACTGGTAAAATATTATGATGATAATTTTGGTGGCCTGCCTCATTGCGTGTTGTATAAAGCGGGGCATCATGGCTCAGGAACATCAAGCACTGAAGAACTTTTGAGTGCTATAAAGCCGGAAATAGTTTGTATTTGCACCTGTGCCGGCACTTGTGAATACACCCAAAATAAAGACAACCAATTCCCATATCAAGTAACTGTTGATAAACTTGCAAAATATACAGATGCCGTTTATGTAACCTCAGTTGTAGATGTTTATTCAAATGTCAAAAGTGAATACACGGTAAAATCAATGAATGGGAATATAGTGTTTACAGTAAAAAATGGTAAATATGAAATTTCATGCAGTAATAATAATTTAAAACTTAAAGATACAGATTGGTTTAAAAACAATCGTAGATGTCCGGCAGAATGGAAATAAAATAAAAAACGTCTCTTATAAATTTTGAGGCGTTTTTTATTTACTCTAAGTTTATATAAAGTCCATTAAAGTCGTCATTATTTTGCCCGGCAACATAATTTTTTTCGATATTATCTAAAAGAGGCTGGAGATATCTATAATCATATAAAGAATTAATGACCATAATGGGCGATGAGGTGAACTGTAAATAATTTTTCACGCAAGGCTCTTGTGGATTTTGATTTATCACTCTTTCTACAAAAGGCTTTAAATTCAAATAGTCCTTAATATAATTATAGACGGTTTGATAATTTTCGACCATATCATTTATTTTGTCTTCACCATATTTTGAGTATGCCGATTTAATTATTGCTAAGTTCTCCTTTGCAAGATCTACTATGCTCTTGAAGTTTTTTACACCAAGTATTTGTTCAGGAATGTTTTCAGTAGGGCTTGTTTGGTGATCTCTAACAAATTGTTCAAGATAATTTTTTTTATACTCAAAAAAAGTTTTGTCTACTTTTCCAAAGGTAAGGTTATAAATTAAAGTTGTAGAGTTTGACAAATTTACACATTGAGAGTTCATGATTAAGATTGTTTGATCTCCCATTCCATTGTCTGTCAAACTTTTTGCAATTTCGATATAAAGTTTCCATTTTTCAACATAATCTTTTATAGGTGCTATATCTATCTCTTTGCAAGGATATGAAGACAAAAAGCGTGCGAAATTCTTGACGGCGTCAAAAGACATAAGTTTCCTCCTGCATTTATAATAGCATTTTTTGCCTAAAAAGTCAATAATTATAAATCGTCTTGTATCTCTTTTATTTTGTCATCTTCCATTGAAAATGTGTAAATTATATCTTTATTGTCTGACAGGGCAAAACAGGAGCATGGGTCAATCATGCAAAAATAACTTACATCACCGAAAAAGCCTTTTAGTGCCTTAGAGTCAAGTTGGGTTTTCATGTCATAACTAAGCAAGTCTCTTGCCCCATAATAATCACCACATTTTATAAAGCACATAAATTTATATGGGATAAGTTCGGCAGGCATAACTTCACTTTTACGTGCAAAGTTTTCTTCTTTAATTTTCAGTCCATCTCTATCTATTATATATTTATGAGTGGAACTATTATAATTTTCATTTTCGTTAAAAAGCGAAAATCCATTTTCTTCCATCACCAAATTATCAGAAGAGAAGATTTTTGCCGAGTTATTTCTGGTGTTGTAGCAAATAATAACTTTTTTATCTAAATCGTCAAATTTAACATAGTTGATATGATAAAAGTTGCCCACACTTACATTAGAAATGGGGCGAGTAAGATTTATAGTTTTCTTGCCGTCAAGGCCGCAAAAAATTATTTGTTTTTGTCCAACTTCAACAGAGGTGCTTTCTCCATCATATTTTACGTTATGCACTCTTGTGTTTTCTGCAGAATAGCCATCAAGCAAGAAAATTAGACGCCTGTCTTCTTTTTCAATAATCCTATAAAAAGGTGATGTTTGCGAGTCTATTTCAAATGAAAATTTTTCACGCCCACTTGGGAAAATGTAAATTGGCATTGAAACGTCGTCCAAGACGAGATGTTCATTTATTGAAATATGTTCTTTGTTTTCTCCATATTTGACTATGCAAGGAAAGGAGGTGTAAATTATTGTTTTCATATCTTAAAATATGAATTGATAAAGATATTAATTACATTTTTTGTCAAATTTTGTTTTAAGGGTTTATAAAATCATTAATTTTGGGTTAACTTTATGTATAAATTATTTTTCATATGTCGATAATTTGCTCGAGGAGTGAAAGAATATGAAAGGAATTTGGAAAAACAGCGAAGTAAAAGAATTATTCTCAATAGTTGAGGATTACAAAGGAAACAATCGTTCTTTAAAGGATGCATTTATATCTCATGCACAAAAGTATGGCAGAAAGCCAAATAGTGTAAGGAATTATTATTATCACGAGGTGGACAACTTAAAAAGTGATGAAAAGAGATTGGAGAAGTTGGGCATAGACTTGTCATTACACAACAAATCTTCTATCACCTATTTTTCGCAGGAGGAAGAAGAAAAATTAATGAAGGATGTGGATGACATGGTGAAGAAAGGAGTTTCCGTGAGAAAGGCTTGCCTAAGTTTGTCGGGTGGAGATGTTAGTCAAATGTTGCGTTATCAAAATAAGTATAGAAATTATATTTTGAAGAATAAACCGCCAAAAGAGGAGAAGAATAATGTCATAACCTTCAAAAAAACGCCAAGAACATTGACAGATGGCGAGGTTCAATCTTTGTTTATGGGACTTGTTCGTCTTGTTAAAAAGAATGCTTATGAAGAGAGTGAAAATTTATATCGCGACAAACTTAACAAGGCAAATGACGAACTTAGAAAATTGCTTACACGTCTGTCATCACAGGAACGGGATTTTGAAAAGTTAAAGATTGAGATTAAAGAACTAAAAAATGAAAATTCAGCACTTGAAAACAAAATGTTTGAACTAAGATGTAAGTATGCTGAGGATTTAAATAAGAAAGTATAACAAAATATGAGTTGGTGAAAAATTCCAACTCATTTTTAATTATAGAAAGTTTAATATAATTTATAAATTTTTAAAAAATAATAGCATAAAAAGTTTGCTTATGTTATTATTAATATATGAAAATAAAACTTTATCAAAATATAACATCATATGAAGCAGTAAAAAGTATGATTTCGACAATCGACAACTCAAATATCGACATTGACAATGTTGTAATTGTTCCAGATAGATTTTCGCTTTTAACCGAGAAATTGCTTCTTGAACTTCTTCCACATAAGTCTTTATTCAATGTTAGGGTTAGGACATTGACGAGTTTTTCCACCGAACTTTTAAAGAGATTTAATATAAAAATTAATGCCGAGGATAATTTATCAAGCGGAGAAATTTTGTTAATCACAAGAGAGGCCATAATAAACGTAAAAAATCAGTTGTTATCTTTTAAAAAGAGTAAGATTGCTTTTTGTCAAGAAATGAGCAAACTCATATCACAATTAAAAAGTAGTGGCATAACTCCTTCAATGATGGAAGATGAAAGTGGATTAAGCCAGACAAAGTATCATGATCTCAAAATAATCATGACAGAATATGAAAGGTTGCTTGGAAATAAACTTGATGCAAACAAAAGGATGAATTTACTTAATGAAAATTTTGCAGGGCATATTCTTGAAAAAACAAAAGTGTATTTTGCGGGTTTTGACGCGTTCACTAAAGTCGGTTATGATTTTATAAAGAATATTCTTTTGTCGTGTGGTGAAGCAAGCATTTCAATGGCAACACCTCTTGACTATGGAAACGAATATATTTATGAAAATGATATAGTAAAAAAATTAACAGCATTATCTAAGGAAATAGGTGCTATTATTGAAGTAAAAAGCCAAACAACGAAATTTTCTCCTCAGCGTGAGGCGATAGTGAGGGGAGTTTTTTCTTATCATAATGTAAGATGTGATAATGAAGGGTTTTACAATCTTTATTCTGCACAAAACGTAACAGAGGAAATTGAAGCGGTCGCAAAGCACATATTTTATTTAATACATAAAGGCTACAGATTTAAAGATTTTGGACTAGCGGTTGCTGATTTAAATAAATATCAAACACAAATAGAAAACATTTTTGATAGGTATGAAATTCCATATTATATAGACACATCAATCACGGCAGACCAAACACTTTTAGGTCAATTAATATTTGATTTTTTTGATGTTGTGAATTATGGTTACAGCGGAGAAAAATTAAGCAATCTTTTTTCAAATGTATTACTTGGTGAAAATGCAGATCTTATAGACAAATGCCAAAGATTTAAAATTGACAATAAGATAAAATATAAACAATACTTGGAAGAAGAATTTGCATTTGCAGATATACTTAATAAAATTGAAAAATATAAAGATGCAAAATCTATGGGTGATGTTTTAAGAGATTTACTTAAAAGAGTGGAAGAAAAATTTCAAGAAACATTAGAGAAAATGGAAGAAATGTCATATCTTAAAGAAAGAAATATAAATGCCCAAATGTTTGATATTTTGGAAGAGAATATAAAGTTGATTGGAAGGTATGGCTGTGAAGATGCAGATGAGTATGAAAAATCATTAAAATTATTATTGTCTTATGTTGAGGTTTCGACTGTTCCAACTTTTGTTGATGGTGTAATGATTGGCTCTGCCAGTGAGAGTTACTTTGGAGAGATGAAGGTTTTATATATATTAGGGGGACAGGCACTTCCAGCGTCATCAAAGGATAATGGTCTATTAAGTGATGATGATATAGGAAGGTTTGTTCATGAAATTGAGCCAACTATAAAAATGATAAACAGAAGGGCAAGATTTAAACTTTTCAATCTATTAACACTTGCCGAAGATGGAATAATTATAACTTATCAAAATTTAAGCGAAGATGGAAAGAAAAACAGTTTGCCTGCCTATATTACATCACTTAATGATATATTTTCAATTTTTCCGGTAAGGGCAAGCAATGTGTTTTTTGTTTCAGACAGCAACAATTTACAATTAGCACTTTTAAGTGCAGAAAAAGATAAAAAAGAGTTTGACTATACATTTGACACGAGAGAAAAATTAAAAATCGATGCCAAGAATTTATATTTTCCAACAAATGAAATAAAGGTAACAGAACTTGAAAGTTACTTTAACTGTCCTTTCAGCCATTTTGTGAATTATGGGTTAAAATTGAAGGAATTTCAACTTGAGGATGTTGATCAAAGAGATGTTGGAAATATTTGTCATAAGAATTGCGAGATGTATATAAGAAAATTAATAAAAGGCAATTTCACCTCAAAAATTGATCATAAAAAATTTGTTGATGAAAACTTTGAATATATTTTGAAGGATTTAAACCTTGTTGAGAAAATCCAACATCTTGATGAAAAAGAATCATTTTTTAGATATATAAAGAGGCAAATGATGTCAAATCTTCACGATATTGACAGGGAACTTGAAAAGTCTGCATTTAGGCCCAAGTTTGTGGAACATAAGTTTAATGATTATAAAATTGAGGTGAACGGCAATGTATTCAATCTTGTTGGGCGTGTTGACAGAATTGATGAAAAAGATGATTATTTTAGGATTATAGACTATAAAACAGGTGCTGTGGGCGGAGTGCTTAAAGGTCTTTTTTATGGTGAAAAATTGCAATTATTTTTGTATCAAAAAATTGCAAGCAAAGTGCTTAACAAAATCTCTGCGGGAGGATATTATTTTAACGCAAAATTAGAATATGCAAACGATGAAGACGACAAATTTATTCTAAAAGGAATAGCGCCAAGTGATGAACAAATTTTATCCTATCTTGACAGCGATATTGAATTGTTAAACAAAAGCACCATTCATTCTATTGCAAAAGCATCAAATGGTGGATATAAGGGTGCAGGGGTTACAAAATACGATTTTAATTCTTTAAGCGATTACTCATTAAAACTAGTAAATAAAGGAATAAGTGAGATAATTGAGGGCTATGTTGAACCAAAGCCAACGTCATTTTCTTGCACTTATTGTAAACTGAGGGCATTATGCAGATATGAGAGCAGTCAAGGCATAAGAAAGAATGACAAAAGCAGGATAAATTTTAAAAGCGAGGAGTAAGAGTGGATTTAACAAAGGAACAGGATGCAATTTTAAAAAGCAAAGCGAGGAAACTTGTAATTTCGGCATCGGCAGGAAGCGGGAAAACTTTTGTGTTGATTGAGAAACTGATAGATTTAATTTGCAATCAAAATGTAAGTGTTGACAGACTTTTAGTTTTAACTTTCACAAAAGTTGCCGCCGAAGAGATTTTGTCAAGACTTAATAGTGCAATATTAAAACAAAATCAAAATGCTCACCTTATTGACCAACTTGATTCTTTGCCAATAAGCGACATTTCAACAATAGACTCTTTTTGTGAAAAGATAATAAAACAAAACATTAACAAATTGAATTTAGATGAAAACTTTATAATTCTTGATGAAAAATCATCTAAAAAACTTAAAAGATTGGCATTTTTAAGAACATATCAATATTTTTCGCTAAACAATCCTCAAGATTTTGATGAAATTTATCTTTCTTTTAAAAAGAATAAGGATTTGATAGAGGAGAGTATATATTATTTAGAGGAATATCTTTCAAGCAGTGAAGACCAAACTCTTATTGACAAACTTGAAAAGGGAATAAAAGACTATGACCAAAAAGCAGTTGAATATTTGCAAGATTATTTAAGTGAGAGAATAGCTCGTCTGCCTAGCATACTTCAATTATTAGATGGAGTGAAATTGACCCCAGCGGAGGGAAACCTTTTTAATGCACTTGAAGTTTTTTCACATTTAAATTTTAAAGATGATTTTTTCAGTTTAGTCAATAATATTGAGGCATTAAATCCTTTGCCAACTTTAGGTGGAAGGCATAAGGAAGAGATAAAAAGAGTTTTTGACCTTGCAAAACGAAATGTTAAAGAGTGCTTTGAAATCTCGCAAGAGTTTAAGTGTTTGCCAAGTGATTATAGGGAGAAAGTGGAGTTATTGCCACATTCATTAATAAGTTTTTACAGACATTACAAAAAACTTTACACCTCATTAAAAGAAAAACGTTCTTCATTGGATTTTGCAGATATTGAACATTTGGCAAAAAAACTCTTAGATGACGATGAGATTAAGAAAAGATTACAGGATAAATATGACTACATATTTATTGATGAATATCAAGATACAAACAGATTGCAGGAGTCGATTTTAAAACCAATAGGCGAGGGTGGATATTTCACTTGTATAGGAGATATCAAACAGGGCATATATGGGTTTAGAAATGCAAGCATGGAAATAATGCAAGAAGATATTGAAAACTTTAAGAAACTCAAAGAGGGTGATGCTTTATTTTTAAGAGGAAATTTTAGGACTGATAATTCCATTTTGCAGTTTGTAAATAGTATATTTGTAAATTTAATGACAGTAAAAAGTGTGGGAATAGATTATAAAAAAACATCAATGCTTAAAGGTCTAAAAAAATTTAAAAAGGGTGATTTTCCTGCTGTTATTGTTGATGTAATAAGGAAAAGTAAAGAGAATGTTTTGCCATTTGAAGACATTTATAGTGTTCGTGATGATATTTTAAATAATGAGAAAGGAGATAAACGAGAAGCATTAACAATTGTAAAGAGGGTGGAAGATTTTCTAGGTCGAAGAATTTATGATTCTAAGGCAGAAAGGTATAGACTTATAAAAGAGGAAGACATATCTCTTCTTTTTAGAGGAAGGTCAAATTTAATGAAAGAGGTTGCATCTCTTTTAAGGACACGCGGTCATCAAGTTATTGCAGATTTGAAAGAACCTCTTATTGAGGATAATCAAATTGCCCTTCTATGTGCACTTTTAAAATTAACGTTAAATATGGAAGATGATTTTTCGCTTTCAGCGGTTATGTGTTCTCCATTTGGCAATTTTTCAATAGATGAACTTGCAACTCTTTTATATAATCATGATAAAAGTTTACGCGATATAGTAAAAAATTCAAATGATGAAAAGATTGTAAAGTTTCGTTCAATGATTGAGCAGTTAAAATTTGACATTCAAATTCATGGCATAATTAAGGCATTATGCAGACTTTTTGACAAAAGTTTTTATTATGATTACTTAAAGACATTATCAAATGGGAGAGAAAAATTATCAAATATAAATTCTTTATATAAAATGATAAGAGGCTCTGGACTTAATAATAGTGTCGCTGGGGTTATTAATTCTCTTGAAACATTAAAAATAAGCAAGGAAAATAGTGAAGGTGGCGGCAATGCAATAACACTTACGACAATCCATTCCACGAAAGGACTTGAATATCCAATCGTAATACTATGCGACTGTGGCGAATCTTTCAAAAAGGTGTATAATAAAAGTTATTGTTTAAGCAAAGAATTTGGCTTGGGTTGTAAAATATGCGACTTTGAAAATATGACACGCATTTCAACACCTGCGTTTTTGGCGGGACGACTTGCAAGTAAAAAACGAGAATTTATTGACGAATTAATGATATTTTATGTTGCAATGACAAGGGCTCAAAATCATCTTGTTATTATTGGAAGGGAGGAGGAAAAACTTACTTTTGATAATATTGAAAATCAAAATTCTTATTTAAAGTTAATTTTCTATGCTCTTGGCGAAAATTTTACATCTCAACTTTTTAGCCAGGATAAGGTTGTTACAAAAAATATGGAATTTAATGTAATAGATGAAGTTGAGGTTGAAAGAAACGAAGAGAAAGAAGAAAAACCACGAAAAGATAAGTTTGCAAAGAAAAAGAAAGAATATTTAAACTTTAAATATTGCGGCATTGAAGAATGTGCATTAAGCTTTAAAAATTCTGTTACTGGTGCTATGAAATTAAACGATGAAAAGGTGCTTATAGTAAAAAGTGATGAGGAAGACAACGACATAAACAGGCAACAGGCCATTTTGCGTGGAAATGCCTATCATGAAGCATTAAAAATTTTAGATTTTGATAAAATTGATAAAAAAGAGGATATAGATTGCAATTATCTCGAAGAGAATTTAACGTCAGGTTATTTTCCTTTAATAAACCTCGACATTCTTTTAAAAAACATTCTAATTATAAAAAAAGTAACATCAGGATGTAAACTTGTAAAGGAAAGAGAATTTATTATGGAATGTTCACCAAGCGAAATAGACAAAACATTCTCCTGCGATTATGGTAATAAATTGATAGTTCAGGGCATAATAGACTTGTTCGCTGTTGGCGACCAATTAATTTTAATTGATTATAAATACTCATCACTTGATGCCTCTTCTCTTAAAGATAAGTATTCCCAACAGATAAAATTATACAGTATGGCACTTGAAAAAGCGTTTGATAGAAAAGTGGATAAAAAATATCTTTTATCCCTTAAAGGCGGAGACCTTATTTTACTTGATAAATAAACGCAAAAAAATATTTAAAAAATTAAAAAAAATATCAATTTTTGTTAGTAAAAAAATTCATAGTATGATATACTAAATGTTGAAAAGGAGAATTTTTATGTGGTCAAATCTTTTAAATATAAGCGAATCACTAAGCAGATTCTTCGAACAACTCAAAGATGCAATTCATTTTGAAGGCTTTCTTGGAATTGCACTTGGGGTCGAAGTCTTATTTATTTTGCTTTTTGCAATCAAGTCGATTTTCTCTTACGAGGCAAGACTAAAACGCATTCTTGACAAGTGTAATGCGTGGCTTTTCAGCCATAAAAAATTAGACTCAACAAATATTAAAGAGTTTAACACACTGGTTAAAAAAGGTCCAAAACGTTTTTCTTATTTTTGGCAACAATTTATATTAAATCGTGAAGGTGGTCCTACAGCGTATATGACAGAGGACAATATAATTGAAAAACCTCTCCGCACAAGCAGTTGGCAAAATAATGTAAAAAATTTACAATTATTGACAGTCATTTGGTCGGTTGTTTCTCTTTTGTTGGGACTTGCGTCTTTCAGTGGAACAAACCTTTCTGTTCAAACTCTTATTATTGCATTTGTTTTGCCATCGGCAGTATTATTAGTGGGAACTATTGCAATATTGTTTATTAAGGGCAAAAGGGCATTGAACCTTGATGATATTTATCATCTTTATCACATATTTGCTCGTTTTGTAACTAATGCTTGTGATGAGTTGCCTCCTTATATTGATTTCGATTTACTTTTCAAACCAAAGGAAATTGAAAAAGGAAATGCTCAAATTCGTGAATACTATGAAGAAAAGGCAAGACAGGCAAAAGAGGAATTTGAACAAGCACAAAAAGCAGAAGAAAATCAATTGGATTATAATTTCAGGGATGTTGGGGTTGATGGAGCCCTTCTTCTTGAAAGAGCAATGAAAGAAAGTGAGATTTACATAACAACTAAGAATAACACATTGGCTCAAATTGCCAAATTTGAGGCAGAAAGGGATGCTTTGAAACGTAACTATGAAACAGTTCAAATGGATTTACAAAGAAAGTTGCAGGCATCTAAGGAAAACATTCAAAGCCTTATTGAACAACAGTCCACCACAACAAACAGATTTGAAGTTGGACGTTTAAGAGACAGACAAGATAAGGAAATCAAGAAGCAAGAAGAATTGCAAAAAGATTACGACAAAGAGGAAAGAAATTTCTTGAAATCTGATTCAGAAATCGAAGAGCAAATCAAGGCTTTAAGCGATACAATGGTTAAATCGCTTGACCAAGCAGAAAAAGGAATGACTGCAGAATATCAATCATTCTTCAAAAAAGTTATGAAATCTGCTTATGCAGTTGCAGAGGGCAAAGTTGCTGCAGAAAAGAAAGCACTCGAAGATAACAAAAATGAGACAGAACAAGAATTAATAAGTGTTCAAACTCAAATCAAGAGATTGCTTGACGAGAATATAACTTTAAGAGCAAAGATAGATGAATTGTCAGAGCAACTTCAACAAAAGACTGAGCAGGTTGCAGCCGAACAAGAGAAAAATGCTCAAAAAAATGAAGGAACTTATGACGAGAACGGAAACTTCGTTTATAGTGATGGCTCATATCATGATACAAAAGGCTTCTTCCATGATGTAGATGGCAGAGTTTATGATATGAATGGCAGACTGGTTATTGAAAACGAAAAAATTACTGAAGAAGAAATAAATGCTGAAAAACTTAAAAATGAAATGTTAGATTCATTTGGTTCTGTTGCCATGGAAGAGGGTGAACAGGAAATGCCAAGCGAGGTTGAAGAAGAAATACAAGAAAATCTCGAACAGGCAAATTATGATGATACAGAATACAACAATTACACTGAAGAGGTAACTGAACAACCATATACATTTGAAACAGAGGAAAATGTTGAGCCTGAACAAGCGGTTGAACAAGTTGAAGAGGAAAATGTAACTGGTGAACAGGTTGAAGAGCCAGAAGTAGTAGAAACAAACGAAGAGCCAGAAAGGGTTGAGACAAATGAGGATGCCCAACAAGAAGTTGTAACTCCTGAGAATGAAAATGTTGAAGGAGAGGACGTAATTGAAACGGTAGAAAGTTTTGATGACCTCGAAGAAAATCCACAAGGTGAAGTTGTAGAGGAAGAACAAAAGTCAGAGACCGTTGAGGAAAGGGAAGAACAAGTTGAAGAAGATGCTGGCGAGGGAGAGGACGCTGAACAAGTTGAAGAGGAAACAGGAGAAGAAGGCGTCGAGGATGAACCTGAAGAGGAAGTTGAAGAGCCTGCTCAAGAGAAAAAGCCAAGAACACCAAGAAAAAGGACAACTTCAACTGCTAAAAAGCCAACACAAAGAAAGAAAAGGGCAAAACCTAGAAAACTTGTAAAAAAAGATGATGAAGAAGAGCTTCAATCTACAGAGCCAAAAAAGAGGGGACGTCCAAGGAAGAATGCTGAGCCAAATAATGAAGATGCTATAAATAATATAAACAATCTCATAAGCGAGGAAGAGGCAAAACTCGAAAATATGAAGAATCAACTTTCACAAGACATTGACAGTGCAATAGATGGAAATGTTGATTTGGAAAGAGAGAAAAATGAACTTGTTGAGGCCGTTGAAGCATTAAAACAACAAGCAGATGCAATAAAAAACGGCGACAACAATGAAGATTTGGCAGCAGTAAATAAACGTCTTGAAGATTTGATTAATGAAATTTCAAATTTAAATAATAATGGGACGCCTGAAGAAAATTAATAAAAGGGACTGATAGTATACATATCAGTCCTTTTATATTAAACAAAATAATATTTTATCTTCCACGAAGAAGATTTTGCATTAGTTGAAGTTGATTTGATTGGTTTATAACAATATTTTCAGCAAGTGTTTTGAGTGAGCCACATATTTCAAATTTTAAAACATTTTTTGACATATTGATTGCTCCTTCATGATGAGGTATCATTTCAGAAAGGAAGTCAACATTAAGGTTGTTTGTTGTTGGAGCACCATTCATTTTTCTAATCATAGTGTCAAAGATTGCCAAAAATTCACGCTGATAAAGATTAACGTCAACATCGTTGTTTTCACAATTTGAACATTCTTCCAACATTTTTTTCATATTTTCAATGTCTTTTGTTTGGTCTGAAATTATATTTTTCGCAAGATTTTCAATTGCTGTATCTGTAGTGTATTTAAGTATGTTTTCACTCATTTTTATTGCCGCTTCATGGTGTGGAATCATTTGTTGAATAAAGGTTGAAGATATGCTTGAAGAGGGTTCAACCTCTTTCATTTTGTTTGACATTTCGTCAAGAATTTTATAAAAAGTATCTATGTATTCCTTAGTGTTATCACTTAATTTTTGGACTAAATTCATATTTTCCTCCCATATTCTATTTATGCGTAAAAGAAAAATATGTGAAAAAAAATGACATTGTTTAAAGATGTCATTTTTTCAATAATTTTAATTTTATATTTTTCTCTTATGGCAAAGTTTGGTAAAATTAATTTTACAAAATTGATGGGAATAGAGTTAGAGCAATACCAATAAATACAATTGAGGCGAGAAGTAATGAGTTAAGCACAAGGAAAATAATGCTGGTAACTTTGTTTGCTTTTTTTGTTGATTTTACGCCAGCAGCCCCCATACAAACTCCTATAATTGACAGAACAACTGTTGGAATATAAGTAACCCAGCCCAGCGTAACTACATAAAGAATAAAACCTATTGCAGCACCTGTTTTATCATTTGCTAAAAAGATTGAGAAAACGTAAAACGCTGTAACCGCAAAGAAACAAATACCCACTGCAAACATAACGATTGCAGTTACCATAAAACCAGTCCTTTTATTTTCAACAGGTTTGCGTGGTTGCTCTTGTTGGTGGTTACTAAGGTCTGGCATAATGATTTCCTCGTCCATTTTAACCTCCTATAGATTTAATATATAATATTTTTTCCTCCTTTGTCAAATAATATTATGAAAATATTTGACTTTTTTATTAAAATATAACATAATCTTAATATGGAGGTATGAAAATGGGGATAATAGTGATATTGCTAATAGTAGTTTCTGTAGCTATTGGGGTATTGGCAGTTATGTCATTAGTTACACGATTATTTTTGTTTTTTAAGTATCATCAACTAAATCACATGGAAAGTGCAACAAATTTGAATGCGACGGAGTTGGCGCGTAAGGTGCTTGATGCAAATGGGTTGACAGATGTCAAGGTTGAGAAAGTTGGTTTTTTCAGGATGTTGTTTTTTGGAAACCATTACAGCGTAATGAAGAAAACAATATTTTTAAGGAAAAACATTGTTGATAAAAACTCAATAACAGCACTAGGAATTTCATTGCAAAAGGTTGGACTTGCAATTCAGCATCATAATAAGGCTAAGGGGTTCAAGGCAAAATACGTGTTTACTTTAATGTCATATTTCAGCCCTGTAATCTTCTATTTCTTGGTTGCAGTCGGTCTTATAATTGATTTCATCACAAGTTTTGCAGGCTTCTTGGGAGCACCATTAACATTCTTGTTCCTAATAATAGGAATTGTTTATTATATAGTTGTTTTGTTTGCTTTATTGTTTACAATAAAGGTGGACAAACGCGCAAATATAATGACAATGGATATGGTTCGAAAAGCAAATTTACTATCTGAAGAGGATGCAAAAAATTTGGAAACACTTTTGAATTCATATATATGGGCAAATATAATAGACTTTGTAATTTCAATTTTGAGGATTATTCAACTATTCTTAAAATTAGTTTTGAATGTTGCAAAATTTAAAAAAGCAAATTAAAAGCAGTGTTTAACTGCTTTTTTGTTAAAAAACTAATGAAAAATTTTTATTTTAATTTATTATAACAAAAAGGAATTTATTTATAAAATAACAATATTTTTTAAACATTTTATTTGACCATTATAAGGGGAGAAAAAATGTTTTTAAATTTAGAATAAAAAATAATAAATTTTACATAATAAATGTATGAAAAAATTATTTTTTATAATATCAATTATATTTATTTTCCCATTAATTAATTTTACTGGAATTTCATGGGCAATTGATGGCGATGTTCTTGAAAATTATGTTGTATATAATGACAAAGGAGAAGTTATATGTGAAAGAAGTTCTGTTGATGTTGGGGACAGTTTTATAACCAGCGATTTTGTGGAATATGAAATAGCACGAGTTGAAAATCACAAAGCATATGCTGTGTTTGTCAAAAAACATTATAAACCGCAAATAAAACCAAAGGACGATTTAGCAAAAAGAAAGTCTGCCAAGCGTGGGGAACTTAAAAAGAAAATATGTTTGTATATGACTCATAATGATGAAAGTTATCGTCCAAGCGATGGCTATGACAGTGTTTACGGTGAGGGTGGTATACATGACGTTGCAAAAAGATTTAAATCAGATTTGGAAGATAAGGGAATTAATGTTGTGCTTGATGAAACTTTACACATTCCTCATAATAGTTCTGCATATTCACGTTCATTAAAAACGGCAAACCGATTACTTGAAGAAGAGAGACCCGATGCAATGTTTGACGTTCATCGAGATGGGGTAAGCAAAAGTTATTACTATGTCAATAATGGTCAGGAGGAGTTTTCCAAGATAAGAATTGTTGTGGGGAAGGCAAATCCCAACTTTGAGGAAAATTATCAATTTGCACAAAGTGTATTTGCTCTTGGCAATGAAATGTATCCCTCACTTTTTTCTGATATATATTTAGGAAAGGGAAGTTATAATCAATCATTGCAGCCTACAGACCTATTATTTGAAATGGGCACATATTTAATTGAAAAGGAATTTGTATATAATTCTTTGCCAAAACTTGCAAATGTTGTTGATACAATACTTTATGCAAGCGAGATTGATGAAGAAGGAAATATTGAGGTTGAATCGCAAGCGACAAATGATAATATGGTAAGTGTAATACCATCTTTGCAAGATAAAGAGGATAATTTAACCAGCCAAAAGAAGGGTGGATGGATTTGGGCAATGATAACATCATTCTTAATGCTTGGCATTTTAGTAGTTGGGGGATATTTCTTATATAAAAAGAGTAAACCTCAAGATAAATAAAAAAAGTATTATCACACAATCTTAAATTTTGCATAAATTGTAATATGCTTTTAAGCATTTACAAAGGGGAAGATATGTGTGGAATATATGGTTACATAGGTGAAAAAAGTGTTGAGGAAGTAATGAAAGGAATCAAACGACTTGAATATCGAGGCTATGATTCAGCAGGAATTGCATTTCAAAGCGGAGAGAAACTCAACGAAGATGAAAACACAACAAACGGAGAAAATATAACTGTAATTAAGAATAAGGGTGAGATTTCCAATTTAGAACGGATAGTATTAAATAAGAATTTAAAATCAAACGTGTCAATTGGGCATACAAGATGGGCGACTCACGGAGAGCCAAGTATAAAAAATTCTCATCCGCATTTAAGTGGTGATGGAAGATGGGCGATTGTCCATAATGGAATAATAGAAAATTATCTTGATTTAAAAGAAGATTTGGGCTTGCAAGTTGAAAGTGAAACTGATACTGAGGTTGTAGCCCTCCTTCTCGAAAAATATTACAATGGAAATGTATTGTCTACAATCAAAAATGTTTGTGAAAAATTGAATGGAAGTTACGCGTTTGCAATAATAACTTCTCATAGTCCAAACAAGATTTTTGTTGCCAAGCGTAACAGCCCTGTTGTCGTAGGATATGGGAAAAGATATGGGGTTGTTTGCTCTGACATTAATAGTATAAAAGGAGCAAATATTTATGTTTTAGAAAATGAGCAATACGCAGTTATTGAGAGAGGGAAAATAAATATTTTTGATAAAAATTTGATGGCAATAAATACAAGCGAGTTGGGAGTTGTAAAAAAAGTGGAAGGAGGCAAACTGGGGGATTATTCTCACTATATGCTAAAAGAAATTGACGAAATTCCTACTGCAATAAAAAGAACGGTAAATTTATATAATAATATTGATACTTTAAATGACGCTTTGCACAAGTTGAAATTTAAAAATATTTTGATAATAGGATGCGGAACGGCTTATCATGCTGGTTTAATTGGGAAAAGATTATTTGAAGAGGAAGGTATACATTGTGAATGCGAGATTGCCTCAGAATTTAGATATAAACCATTTGTAGACAAAAAAAACACGCTTGCTATTTTTGTAAGCCAGAGCGGTGAAACTGCAGATACAATAAATGCTTTGAAACTTTGCAAACAAAAGGGATTAAAGACGCTTGCAATAACAAACGTTAGGAATAGTTCAATAACATTTGTTGCCGACTATTGTATTTACACTTGTGCTGGCAGCGAAATTGGTGTGGCAAGCACAAAAGCCTATAATTGTCAACTGGCTATATTTCATATTTTGTCGAAATACTTTAATTATATTAAAAATGGTGATAGCAAGATGTTCTATGATGAGATAAAAAACTTAAAGAGCATTGCCACCTTAATAAGGAACAATGAAATAAAACCAATTTGCCGTCATATAGCACAAAAAATATACAAATCAAAGAGTATATATATGATTGGAAGAGGATTGGATTATAGTATTGCGGCAGAAGCCTCATTAAAGTTAAAGGAAATTTCCTATATTCATTGTGAGGCTTATCCAGCAGGAGAATTGAAACATGGCACAATATCATTGATAGACAAAAATACCTTTGTGTTTGCCTTTGTTACTCAAGAAAAAATAAAAGATAAAACATTTAGCAATATAAATGAGGTGGTTGCACGAGAGGGGAAAATAATTTTATTTTCACCATTTGATAATTCAAATAAAAAGGTTGTCGAGGAGATAAAAGTCCCAAAAATTAAAGAAAGATATTATCCTTTATTTATAATTAATTATTTACAACTTATATCCTATTATACAGCACTTTTACTTGGCAACAATCCTGACAAGCCACGTTCTCTTGCAAAGTCAGTTACAGTTGAATAGCAATCAAAAAAAAGATTGCTATTTTTTTAAACTTAAATAATTTATCACTATATCTTTGCGTGCCTAAAAAAGAAAATTGCAGATGTCAAGGATGCAAATTATTTTTTGTTAAAAATTTGTTGACATGACAACAAAAATATGCTAAAATGCAATTCGGTTAAGGAGAAGATATGGAAAGATATAACAAATTCTATTATTTAATATCAAGTATAAGCAAAAGCATACAAAAAATTAAAAATGAAGAAATGGCAACGCTTGGGCTGAGGGGAAAACAAGTGCAATGTCTTTATCATTTATTTAATGAAGAAGAAGGTATATCCATGCTTAAATTGTGTCAAGTTTGTGGTGAGGACAAAGGTGCGATGTCGCGGACTATAAGTGAATTAGAGAAGGGTGATTTTTTATATGTTGAAGAGACAAAGACGCAAAAATACAGAAATCCAATTAAGTTAACAAAACGAGGCAGAGAGGTTGGCGAATTTGTAAACAGAAAAATAAATGAGATGTTTGCTATTGGAAGTGAGGGTGTAAAAGAGGAAGATAGGGATAAATTGTATGAGAATTTGTCTATAGTAGATCAAAACTTAAAAAATATTTGTAGTAATTATGGAGGTAACAATGATTAAAGTATTAATTGATTCTTCGTCTGATTTAGACCAAGAAGAGGCCGATAAATTAGGAGTAACCTTGCTCCCAATTCAGGTGAGATTTGGCAATGATGAATATTTGGATGGAGTAAATCTTTCACATAAAAGATTTTTTGAACTTTTAATTGAAAACGACGATTTGCCTAAAACAAGTCAAATAAATGAATTTAGATATGAAGAGGCTTTTGAAAAAATGACACAAAATGGCGATGATGTTATTGCAATTATATTATCATCAAAATTGTCTGGCTCATATAATTGTGCGGTTTCGGCAGCAAAAAAGTTTAATGGAAAGGTAAGAGTTATAGACAGTTTGAATGCCTGCATAGGGGAAAGAATATTATGTCAATATGCGTTAAATTTAATAAAGGATGGTCTATCTTTGGATGAAGTGGTCTCAAAATTGGAGGAGAATAAAAAGAAAATAAAACTATTGGCTTTGCTTGATACTTTAAAATATTTAAAAAGAGGGGGAAGAATTTCTGCAGTTGTAGCCCTTACAGGAGAGGTCTTTAATATAAAACCTGTTGTTTCCGTTGAAAATGGTGAAGTAAAATTAGTTGGAAAAGCAGTTGGTTCAAGGAAGGGAAACAACCTTTTAATGAAATTAGTTGAAAATTGTGGAGGTATTAATTTTTCAATGCCTTTTGCGGTGGCATACTCAGGGCTTTCAGATCAATTACTGCAAAAATACCTTGAGGACAGCAGAACAATTTGGGAGAAAAATACAGATAACATTCCTCAGTATATGATAGGAAGCACAATTGGAACTCATGTTGGACCCGGTGCTATAGCGGTATGTTTTTTTGCAAACGATTAATTTTTTTGCATATTACTAAAAAAAATAAAGAAAATAAACATAGTTGTTTGACATCATAGAAATAAAGATGATATAATATAAAATATAAAAGGAGAGAAAAATATGCAAAAATCAGGTTGGGGAAGAAGATTTAAGTTAGGCTTAATATTCTTCATTATTCTTGGTATAGTTGGTTTTGCTGTCGGTGTACTTATCAGCTATGTCATGAATAAAGATTTAAAGACGGCTTTATACAGCCCAGAAAGTCCTTATTCCTTGGTTTGTGCTATCATAGGTGCACTTATTGGTCTTGGAATGGGGCTGTTTAGCAGGAGAAAAATTAATGCGAATACAAACACTGGTGTCGACACAGAAGGAAAAGATTCGGATATAGCATTCGATTCAAAATTCATCACACCAGAAGAAATGAAAACCGATAAGGAACTTATTTACACCACATGGAGTAACTTGCCAAAGTGTAACAAAACGGGATTTGTTTTTAGAAACAAACAAGCGGGCGGACACTTTGAAATAAACATGAAACCTGAAACTCATGCTCTTGTTCTTGGTACAACCGGAACAGGTAAAACTCAGGTTCTTGCAAACCCAACAATACGTATATTGGCACACTCTGGTGAAAAGCCAAGTATTGTTATGACCGACCCTAAAGGTGAACTTTATGCAGATAATGCAGCAATTTTACAGGAAGAGGGCTATAAAATTATAGTTTTAAACTTAAATGACCCTTATGCATCTTCTATGTGGAACCCAATGGAAATTGCCTACAAAACTTATGAAAGGGCAGGTAATCTTGCAAAAGAGGTTAAAACTTTTGACGACAAAACGCCAGATGAGGCAGGTTATGCGACATTTAAAGATGATGTGTTAATGGGACAAAAATATGGCAAAACATGGTATGGTTTTGAAGGAAAAGCCTTCCCAACGAAAGAGATGTTGCAACAGGAACTTGAATCAAGACAGGTTCAACTTGAAGACGAAGCAAAGAGTGATATTAGAAATATTTCCCTTTCGCTTATTCCTGAAGACCCTAACAGTAAAGACCCAACATGGACAAATGGTTGCCGCGACTTTATAACAGGTATTATGTATGCCATGATGGAAGACACCAGAGACCCAAGATTGGGTATGACACTTGACAAATTCAATTTCTTCAACTTATATAAAATATGTATGAGAAGAGACCCTGCTGGAGATAGAGAGAGTGCGTTAAAAACAGTTACAACTTACGCTGACGGAAGAGATAAAGTTCGTGGAAACGTTTATCAATTAATGAGCGGTGTATGTCTTGCCGGTGGTGTAACTCAAAGGTCCTTCCTTTCAACGTTATCATCGTCAATTGGTAAAACTCTTGGTGATGAAGGTATTCTTTTCTTGACAAGCGGAACAGATATAGACTTTACAAAAATACCAGAAGTTCCAACAGCATTCTTTATAAGAATTCCTGACCACAAAACAGAAAGACACCCACTTGGTGTTCTATGTATAAGCCAGTTATATAAGGTTTTGGTTGATGTTGCAAACAAAACAGTAAATCCAAAGACTGGAAAGGGTGGAACATTGAAACGTCCTGTTTACTTTATTCTAGATGAATTTGGTAATATGCCAGCCGTTCCAAACTTTGGAACAATGGTTACAGTATCGCGTTCAAGAAAGATATTCTTTGAAATTATTTTGCAGTCATATAAACAACTTGATATTAAATATGGACCTGATGAAGCTCAAAACATTCGTGGTAACTTCCAGATGGAAGTATTCTTAGGATCTGAAGACCCAACAACAATTCAAGCCTTTTCTGAGGCCTGCGGTGAAACAACGGTATTCAGTGAGGAAATGCAGAGGTCAAGACAGACGAGCAGGGATATTGCATCAAGTGGTGAAAATATTACAATATCCACTCATAGAAACAGAAAGCCTTTACTTGATAAACAAGAGTTGAGACAACTTCCACGATGGACTGTTGTTGCGAAGATATTCCGTAAGGCAATTATGAAAGATGTTATGACTCCATTCTATGAAACAAAATGTATGGAAAAGAAATCAGCTCCTCCAATTGTTTCAATGTCAAAGAAACTTGATATAGACAAGATTTACTATGATATTGACAGAAGAAATCAAATTGTTATGGGCAAGCAAAAAAATCCTTATGAGGAAGACTAGTGATTAAATTTCCTAATTAGGAATATAAACTTAATAATATAAAAAAGCATATTGGCAGACACATTAAATATTTGCAAATCCAATATGCTTTTTTTTAATAAATAAAAAAAACATTTAATTAAAAAATAAATTAATATAAAACGATGTTGTTATAATAGAATTTAATGAATATGGAGTAACAAATACTTCAATTTTCTATAAATATGACATTCCCACAAAGGACATCATAATATGAGAAAGTTTGAATATTTTTTTCTTCTATGGCGACTGTGAAAACACTTGGATAGACATCTTTTATAATACCATTAAGGGTGTCGTATTTTTTTCTCCCTCTATTTACATTCATTTCAACGGCTCTCCCTTTCAATGATAGAATTTTGTCTTTTACTTCATCAATACTAAGTCCGGCCTTTCGCATAATACTCCTCCTAAATAATTTTTGCCAAGATTTTAAAATTTTAAACAAAATAGTAATAAAATTATAAAATCCATCGTAAATATATCTCGTAAATGTATTTGGAGGTAATATGGCATTTGAAAAGGAAAAATTTGAAGTTGCAAGAAAGGTTGATTTCAATAAAGGTGAAGTAACCGTTGAATGTAATCTTTCGGCAGGAAGCAGTGTCGCAAAGATTTTATCATTATCCGTTGAGGGCTATGTGTTAAGTAGTGAAACACTTAACGGTGTGGTGAATTATTCAGGTGCGGTCGATTTAAAACTTGTTGTATTGGGGGAAGATGGTGAAATAAATTCAACTTGTTCAACCTGTCCTTTCTCGTCAAAGTTTGAAAGTGGTGAGATTCAAAATGGGCAAGATGCTTTTGTAAAAGTAAAGGTTATTGATTATAATGTTGAATCAATAGGCGGAGAGATGGTAAAGGTTGGAGTAATGCTAGAACAAAGCGGATTTCTTCTTTCAAACAGGGAAGTTGCCTGCCTTGCTTGCCACGATGATGACATATGCCTAAAACAAGATGAAATGACACTTATAAAATATCTTGGCTTTTCAAAGAGTGAAGCAACAGTTGAAAGCGAGATAAATTTAAGAGAAAACATTAAAAAAGTTTTACTCACTGAGAGCCATGTGCTTGTTAGAAATGTTGACACGGGAGTTGGATTTGTATCTGTAAGTGGCGATGTGATTTCAAGAGTGCTGTATTTAAATGAAGATGATAAGTTTGAAAGTGGATATGTAAATGATACCTTCAAAGAAGAGGTGGAACTTTCTTCATGCACACGCGAGAGTTTTGTTGAGGGTGATGCATATGTGAAACAAGAAAGTGTTGTAACTGAAATTGTCCAAGATGAAAAGGGTGGCAAAATTGTAGTTAAAGTTCCAATTACTATATCGGCAAGGGCATACGAGGAGGGGAAAAGAGGAGTTATTCAAGACTTATACAGCACAAAAAATGAATTAAATGTAACAACAGAATCATTTTCAATGACAAGAGTAAGCCCATTAGATATTGTAGAGGGAAAAATAGAAGGGTCATTATCGCTTGAAGAGGAGCATCCACGTGTGGATAAATTACTTTTCAATGGTGGAAACAGTTTGACGGTTACAAATGCTTATATCAATGATGGAGAAATTACAATTGAAGGAATTGCAAAAACAAGTGTTGTATATCTAAATGACGAGGATTCGTCATTGCATAGTGTTCAACTCGATGTTCCATTTGTATTGTCAGATAAATTTAGTGAAGAAGAGGGAGGAAGCCTTTATATTGATGCTACTTTAAACGATGTTGATGTTGTTGTCAAAAAGGGTAGAGAAATTTATTACGATGCAAAGGTAAAGGCGAGTGTAAACTATTGCCATGATGAGGCACAAGGAGTTATAAGTGATGCTTCTGCTTTAGATGAATATGGGAAAAAGGATTATGCAATGGAGGTGATTTTTGCTCCTGCAGGTGAAGATTTGTGGACTGTCGCAAAGAAGGCAAAGGTTAAAGAGGAGCAGATTGTTGCCCAAAATCCAGAGGTTATTTTCCCAACAACAGATTATACACCATTGGTTCTATTTTATCAACGTGTAGAATAATTTTAGTAAAAAATCGTCAAAATAGGCAAAAAATGCCTATTTTTTATTGATTTTCATTCAATTTGTTGGAAATAATTGTTTCACAAGGAGATTTTATGAAATATATTATTGGAATTTTTGCTGCGTTAGGACTTGCCTTAATCTTTATTTTTTGCCCCATAAAAAATATAGGTCAGCCACAAAAGGAATATCTTAGAATACATATTCGAGCAAACTCAAACTCCACCGAAGACCAAAGGGTGAAATATATGGTTAAAGAGGCAGTGGTCGATGCTTTAATACCATTGCTGTCAAATATTGAAACATTTGAAGATGCAAAAATGATGATGCAAAAGAACTTTGACCTTATTGAGAATGTTGCTAATAAGGTGTTAAGTGAGGAAGGTTTTTCATATAAATGTAAGGCAGAAATTGACAACGAATATTTCCCTGCAAGAACTTATGATACAATAACTCTTGGAGAGGGGTATTATGATGCCTTAATTTTGCAACTTGGAAATGCTGAGGGGGATAATTGGTGGTGTTTGGTTTTTCCGGCATTTTGCTTCACAAATTCGCAAAATTCTGACAATATTGTATATATTTCTAAGATTTGGGAGATAATTAAAAGTGTAATCTAGGAGGAAACTATGAAAAATAGACTATTAATAGTTGTTGCACTTTTCTTTATTTTTGCATTTTCGTTTGCGGGCTTTGGTTTTATGATGAAAAATGATGTAATTGAAAAGAGTGGGGAAGAAATTGTTGAGACACTCACTACTGCTGAAAACAGAACTGTTCAAACAAAATTAAAAAGATGGGGATATTATACAGGTTCTGTGGACGGCATATATGGTTCAAAAACAAAGCAGGCAGTTAAGGATTTCCAAAGAAAAAATGGACTTGCAGTTGATGGAATAGTTGGGCCTAAAACGGCGGCAGCCCTCGGTATGACGTTGTCGTCAAGCAAAACGACTCAGTCATCAAACGACCTTTATCTTCTTGCAAAATGTGTTTATGCCGAATCAAGGGGTGAGCCTTATACTGGGCAGGTGGCAGTTGCTGCAGTAATTTTGAATAGAGTTAAGAGTCCATCTTTCCCCAATACAATATCTGGGGTGATTTATCAACCTTATGCGTTTACTGCAGTCAGCGATGGGCAAATAAATCTCACGCCAAACAGCACTGCATACAAAGCGGCACAAGATGCTCTTAATGGTTGGGATCCAACATATGGATGCTTATATTATTATAATCCTGCAACTGCGACAAGTTCATGGATATGGTCAAGAAAAACAGTTGTAACAATAGGAAAGCACGTTTTTGCTATTTAAAAGGAGAGTTTTATGAAGGAAAGATATGATGACAGCAAGGAAAGTGTGCTTGCTGATGAAAAGAAAAAGAATAAAAAAAACAAGGGAGCAATTATTGGACTTGCAATTGCGACAGGAGTTTTAGGTTTGTCAACGCTTGGTCTTGGTATAGGCTTTGGTATAGCAGACGGAAAGGCTATGGAATATAGAAACGAACTCACAAATATATATAATGAAAATTTTTATAATATGCTTGACAGTGTAAACAATCTTGAAAATAAATTGTCAAAAACATTAAATTCAAATGGAGTTTCATATCAAAGAAAAACATTGCTTGAGGCATCAAAAAATGCAAGTGAAGCAGAAATATCTGTCTCACAATTGCCATTATCACAAGCAGAAATTCAAGAAATAGTAAAATTTGTAAATCAAATTTCTGGTTATACCTCAACACTTGCAAGCAAAATGGTTGACGGGACGGAATTAACAAAGGAAGAGATATCAACACTCGATGATATACATAAAAGCATATTACAACTTAAAAATCAACTGAATGAATTTGAAAGAAAAATGGAAAAAGGTTATTCTATTATTGACAATATCGATATTGATGTAAAAAACAATGATTTTTCTCAACTTATAACTTTGTCTAAAAGTAATGCAATAGAATATCCAACAATGATTTATGATGGTCCATTTTCTGACAGTGTAACGGACAGTAAAGTTAAAGGTTTAAAGGGAGAAATTGTATCCAAAGGTAAAGCCCAAGAAATAGTAGAAAAGCAATTTAAAAACACGGCGGAAATAAAGTTTGAAGGAGAAACAAAGGGCAAATTTGAAACTTATAATTTTAGAATAAAAAATTCAGATAGTGAAATGTTATATATTCAAATATCAAAGGTTGGCGGCCACATATTAACTATTAGTGGTGCTGGCAAGGATGGAGAGGCAACAATAGATATGGATGCTGCAAAGGACTTGGCGATAAAATTTGCAAAGGAGAATGGAGTTGAAGACGCACAAGTCGTGTGGAGTGATCAAATCAAAGAAGATGTATATTTGAATATTGCCCCATCATCAAATGGAATTATTCTTTATCCCGATCTTGTAAAGGTTAAGATTGATTTAACAAATGGCATGATTGTTGGATATGATGCGACAACTTATTTTACAAATCATATTTCTCGCACACTTAAACGTGGTATATTAGCTGAGAGTGATGCACGTGGAAAAGTGCCATCAAACTTTGAGATTGTGCAGAGCCGACTTGTTTTAAGTCCACTCGAATATAACAGAGAAGTTGTATGTTATGAAGTGGAAGCAGATTATCAAAATGACACATATTACTTTTATTTCAATGTTGAGAATGGAGAACTCGAAAATGTTTTAAAGGTAATAAAAACTGATAATGGCAATCTATTAATGTAAAAGACATTTTTAAAGTGTCTTTTTTTATTGTTTTAAAACAAATTTTATGCTATAATAACTTTTGGAGAATTTATGTTTGCAGAGGTAATTATAGACCAAGATGCAAAAGCCCTAGATAAGGTTTTTGAATATATAATTCCGCAGGATATGGATTTGCAGGTTGGGATGCGAGTTTTAGTGCCATTTGGGAAAAGACAACTGCAAGGTTTTGTTATAAAAATAAAAGATAATTGCGACTATGATAGTGAAAAATTGAAGAAAATTATTGAAAAAATAGAGGATTTTGCTGCGATTAAAGGCGAAATGCTTGAAATTATGAATTTCATGGCTAAAAAATTTCACTTAAAACTTGCTTCAATATTGCGATTATTCATACCGGCAGAGATGCGAGAAGGAAAGGTTAAAGAACTTTTTGAAACATATTATTGCCTTTCAAAAAATGCTCAAATAAACATATCGAAATCGGCAAAAAGACAACTTGAAGTAATAGAAGAATTGAAAAATGGAGAAAAATCATCTTCATATTTAGGTGATAAATATGGTTATGCCCCTCTTAAAGCATTGGTTGAAAAAGGTTATATTGAAAAAGAGAAAAGAGAAACAAAGCGAACACCTTTTGTAATTGCTCAAAATGATAAAAGGGTAAATTTAAACGAAGGACAACTTGACGCATTAAGAAGAATTAAAGAAGACAAAACCTATCTTTTGCATGGTGTTACAGGAAGCGGAAAAACTGAAATTTATATGAACCTTATTGAAAAAGTATTGCAAAATGATAAAAATGCAATATTGCTTGTTCCAGAAATATCATTAACGCCACAAATTATGTCAAATTTTAAAAGTAGATTTGGAGACAATGTTGCACTGTTGCATAGTGGTCTTTCGGCAGGTGAGAGATTTGACGAGTGGAAACGATTGTTTTCGGGAGAGGCTAGAATTGCAATTGGTGCAAGGTCGGCAATATTTGCTCCACTTGAAAATCTGGGAATTATCATTATAGACGAGGAGCATGAAGGAAGTTATATATCAGAGTCAAATCCAAGATATGATACGCATAGTATCGCCCAATTTCGAGCAAGATTTAATAAATGTCCGTTGTTGCTAGGGTCGGCAACGCCATCTATTGAAAGTTATCAAAAGGCGAAAAATGGTGAATATGAATTAATTGAACTTCCAGTTAGAGCAAATGGGAAATCTATGCCACCTGTCCAAATTGTTGATATGATGGAAGAATTGCGAAGAGGCAACTCGTCTATATTTTCAAATCAATTGATTGCAGATTTGGCAAATGTTATCAATAACAAGAAGCAGGCAATGATTTTTATGAACAGAAGAGGTTTTTCTTCGTTTATGAGATGTAGAGAGTGCGGATTTGTAGCAAAATGTATTAATTGCGATGTAAGCCTTGTTTATCATAAAGAGGATAACCGTTTAAAATGTCATTATTGTGGAAAACAGTATAAAGTGTTGGCACAATGTCCAAATTGCAAGAGTAAAAATATAAAATATGGTGCTGTTGGGACTGAGCAGATTGTCCAAAAATTGCATGAGATATTCCCTGATGTAAAAATATTGAGAATGGACAACGATACGACATCAACAAAAAATGCTCATCAAAAGATATTAGATGAATTTAGAAATACCAAGCCTTGCATACTTGTTGGCACCCAGATGATTGCAAAGGGGCATGATTTTGAAGACGTAGTGCTTGTGGGAATAGTTGACGGCGATCAAGGATTATATCAAACTGATTATAGAAGTAGTGAAAGAACGTTCCAACTTATAACGCAAGTTGCGGGGAGGGCTGGAAGAAGTGAAAGTGAAGGAAAGGTGGTTTTGCAAACATACAGCCCTAAGCATTATGTTTATAAGTTTGCCTCAAATTACGATTATAAGGGATTTTTTAGAAAAGAGATAAATATAAGACAAACGGCGGGGTTTCCACCATTTACAAGACTTTTACGAATACTTTTTAGCGATTTTGATGAAAATCATGTTCGAGATTTATTAAAAGTATGCTATAATGAAATAGCAATGTTAAAAGAGGAGTATGGCGATCAGATAATATACTTAGATGCGATGAAATCACCAATCAAAAGATTGCAAGACAAATATCGTTATCAAATTATGATGCGTTTAAAACTTGAAAAAGCGGATGAAATAGAGAATAAATGCTTTGAAATTGTGAATTCAGCCTCAAAGAATTGGGTGTTTTTTGAAGTGAATCCTCAAAACTTATCTTAAAGGAGAGAATATGGCAATAAGAAAAATTGTAAAATTGGGAGAAGAGGGGTTAAGAAAAAAGTCAAAACCTGTTGTAAATTTTGATAAATCTTTGTGGGAATTGCTTGATGACATGAAGGAGACCATGTATGCTTTTGATGGAATGGGACTTGCAGCACCACAGGTTGGAGTTTTAAGACGGGTTGTTATTGTTGATGTGAATAATGCATTTATAGAACTTGTAAACCCAGAAATTGTTAAAACAAAAGGCGAGGATATAGAAGAGGAGGGATGCTTGTCTGTTGAGGGATTTAGGGGAAGAGTTGTAAGACCAATGAAAATAACAGTCAACGCTTTCGATAGATATGGTTATCCTTTCACATTGACGGGAGAGAAGTGGCTTGCAAGGTGTATATGTCATGAAGTTGACCACCTTGATGGCATTGTTTTTGTTGATAAAAGTTTAGATAAAGAAAAATATTTAAAAAACAATAGATTATAGGAGAGAAATGAAAATATTATTTTTAGGAAGTTCAAAATTTTCAAAAATTGTTTTAGAAAGTTTAATTAATGCAGGTTTTAATGTTTCATGCGTAATAACTCAACCCGATAAACCTAGTGGGCGAGGTCATAAATTAACGCCAACAGAGGTTAAAGTTTTTTCTCAACAACGGGGAATTGAAGTGAAGACTTTCGACAAATTTAGACAACACATGGATGAAATAAAACAAATAGATTATGATTATTCGGTTGTGGCATCATATGGTCAAATATTGCCAAATGACTTTTTAGAGTTCAAGCCATGCGTCAATGTTCATCCTTCACTTTTGCCAAAATATAGAGGTGCATCACCCATCCAAAGCAGCATAATAAATGGAGATAAAATAACAGGTGTTACTATTATGAAGGTTGCGCAAAAAGTGGATGCGGGTGATATTTTGGCACAAGAAAGTTTTGAAACAAATGGAGAGTATTATTTAGAATTAGAAGAAAAATTAGCGATTTTAGGTGGAAAAATGCTTGAAAAAGTGTTGAAAAACTATAAAAATATCAATCCAGTGGTTCAAAACGACGAAGAAGCAACATTTACAAGAAAGTTTGAGAAGGTGGACGGTGAACTAAAATCAAGCATGACAATTCATCAACTTGTAAATAGAGTTAGGGCATTATCTCAGACAGAAGGGACATATATAAATGTTGACGACGCCACTATTAAAATATTGAAACTAAGGGAATCAACTTTCACTGATTTGAAGGAAGGAGAATTTCTACAAGACAAAAAGCATTTCGTATTTGGTTGTGCAGATGGGAGTGTTGAGATTGAGGAGTGCCTTTCTCCGGCTGGTAAAAGAATAACAGGAAGGGATTATATAAATGGCCATAATGATATTTTAACTAAGAGGGTAAAATGTTAGCCGATTATTCTTATGAAGAAATGAAAATTTATGCTAAAATTAAAAATTTACCCACTTTTCGAGGTGAGCAGATTTATGAAGCAATAAATGGGGCAAAAACACTTGAAGAAATTTCCAATATTCCAAATGCCTTAAAGGAACAGATTCGTCAAGATTATCCGGCATATAAGATAGAAAGGGTTTTTGAGAGCAAAGATGGAACAAAGAAGTATATAATTTCTTATCCCGATGGCAATATTGTTGAAAGCGTGCTTATGAAATACAAATATGGTTATACAGTTTGTTTGTCAACTCAAGTTGGATGTCGAATGGGGTGTAAATTTTGTGCATCAACACTAAATGGCCTTGTGAGAAATTTAAGTGCAGGAGAAATTTTGGGGCAGGCTTTACTTATAAATAGAGAACTTGGTGGCACAAAGAAAAATCGAATGATAACCAATATTGTCTTAATGGGCAGCGGAGAGCCACTAGATAATTTTGATAATGTTTGCAAATTTATCGACCTTGTATCATCTCAAAGAGGGTTAAATGTTAGTCAAAGGAATATATCTCTTTCAACTTGTGGACTTGTAGACAAAATTGAAAAATTGGGGGAGAAAAACTATAATATAACCTTAACAATTTCTTTACATTCAACATTGGATGAAAAAAGAAAGGAAATAATGCCTATAGCAAATAGATATACTATAAAAGAGATAATTTCTTCGTGTAAGAGATATTATGAAAAAACGGGAAGAAGAATTTACTTTGAATACACTTTAATAAAGGGAGTAAATGATGGTGAAAACGATATAGAAAGATTGTCCAACTTGCTGAGGGGTTTAAATTGTCATGTCAATATTATTCCTTTAAATAGTGTTAAAGAAAGAAATTTGATTGGTTCGACACGACTTGAAGCATATAAATTTGCAGATAAATTAAATGAGAAAAAGATTTCAGCAACTGTTAGGCGAACTATGGGTGAAGATATTGAAGGTGCTTGCGGACAATTAAGAAATAAAATATTAAAAGGTGGAAGTTAAATTGCAGGGAATCGTTATTTCAAAAAATGCCGATTTATTTACTGTTGAAAACGAAGGTGGAGAGAAAAAATTGAAGCCTAGTGGCAAGACAAAATCAACAGGGATTTTTGTTGGCGACAATGTTGAATTTGATGAAAATATAACACTTGTTCACCCAAGGAAAAATCTATTAATAAGACCACCACTTGCAAATGTTGACAAGATGTTTATTGTAATTTCTCAAAAACCAATGATAGAGTTTTCGCTATTAGATAGGCTTTTAATATATTGCAAAATCAATGCTATAACCCCAGTCATAGTAATAAACAAAATTGATATATGTTCTAGTGAATTTATAGATAATATTGAAAAAATATATGAAAAATACTATAAAATCATAAAAATAAGTGCAAAAAACAATATTTTGGAAGATTTTGAAGATGAAATTGAAGGTATTACCGTTCTTGCAGGACAGAGTGCGGTTGGAAAATCTTCTATTATTAAAACCTTGTTTAAAAATGAAATTTCAGTTGAAATAGGGGATTTATCAAAGAAAATAGAAAGAGGAAAACAAACAACGCGACTAGTTAAACTTTTTAAATTTAAGAATGGTTTTATTGCGGATACAGCAGGTTTCTCACTTTTAAACCTCGCAATGGTTACAAGCCTTGAGCCACGCGAACTTTGCTTATATTACCCAGATTTCTTGGAGTATATTCCTAAATGTAAGTATCGCTCATGTTTACATGAAGGTGGGGATTGTGGTGTATTAAATGCTGTAAAAACAGGTGAAATTTCACGACAGAGATATGAAAGTTATTTGAAAATTTTAAATGAATTAAAGTCAAGAAAAACATATTAATGGAGGATTTATGAAAAAAGTATTTATTTCAGTGTCAACAGACCCAGTTACAAGTTTTCAAGGTATTGTTGATTATGCAAAAGAATTGCAAGGGATTGCCGATTTTATTCATTGTGATATTATGGATGGTAAATTTGTGCCAAGCATAACATATGATGCGGCCTTGGTTAATAATATAAATCAAAACACGTTGACAATGCTTGATGTTCACCTTATGTGTAATGAGCCTTTAAAGATAATAGATGAATATTTGAAGGCGGGTGCGAACATCTTGACAATTCATTATGAGGCGTTCAAGAATAAAGATGATATAATGCTTGCATTGAAAAAAATTAAAGCGGCAAATGGACTTGCCGGGCTTTCAATAAATCCTGACACTAAAATAAAAGATATAAAAGTATATTTGCATGATTTCGATATAATTTTATTAATGAGTGTTCAGCCGGGGGCAAGTGGTCAAAAATTGTTGCCAGAAACCTTTGAAAGATTGCAGACTTTGAATAATGAAAGGGAACGCAATGATTTAAAATTCAAAATAGAAGTTGACGGAGGAGTAAACAATGAAAATGCTCAACGACTGGTTGAGTGTGGTGCCGATATATTAGTTAGCGGGAATTATATTTATAAATCTAATGATAGAAAAAAAGCCATTAATATATTAAAAAACAGTTAAAAAACCATTAAAAAATGAAAAAAAAGAGCATATTGACTATAATTTTCAATATGTTCTCTTTTTTATTATTGTTTTGTTGCGAAATCAAACTTTATTATATATAGAGTATTGCGACAAATATTTAAATCAATTTTTTTAGTTTCCATGCTCACATTCGACATCATAAGCACTGCTATCTGGTTTATTTTTATATAAATTTCCTCTATTTGCACTAGACCAAATATAATTATCACAGCATTCAGTTTGAATTGTGAATGATTCCGAGTCAGAATCTGCCCATGATTTTACTTTATGTAAAACATCTTGCCCGTTCTCTTCAATTACAGCATAATTAAATTGATAATGCAAATCAGTTATATCTTTATTGCAACTTGTGAAAGTAAGTGCTGCTACAGCCACAACTCCTGTTGCCAAAGTGCAGTAAAGAATTTTCTTCAGAAGACCTTTTTTCATAATAATTACCTCCAATTTTTAAACATTTCAAATTCTTAAAGTTTAAATTTTATATGCTTATTATATTATATTTTTTTGTTAATGTCAATACCTAAAATTGATAAATAGTCAAAAAAGATAGCCTATTTCAATTACATAAGTCTAAGGCATCTTAAAAAAAATTCAAAGATTTTTTCAAAAGCTATTGACACGCCCCCCCCCATTCGTGCTATAATAAATTTGTATTAAGGAGGAAAATATGGAAAAAAGTAAAGAAGTAAATGAAAAAATAAAAGAGGTTGTATTAAGAGATCCTGAAACACAGTCATGTGCAAAAACAATAGATGAATATCAAGATTTATTAAATCAACTTAAAAGACAATTTAATGATGTTTTTTATTTTACCGATAATTATTATGGTATAAGCCATGAGCCAACTCCTGCACCAAAGGAGGGAGTGTTTAAGTTTGTAAGACCAATTGCTTTAAGCAATGAAAATTTACAAAAAATTCGCGACTTTGCAAATTCATCTGATTTATTTAGCAAGGCAACAATGAAAAGACTTGGTGATGGCAAAATAAGCAAAGACAGGAAGGCCAAGATATTGCAAGCACAAGTCGATGCAAAAGAGTTTTTGAAAGTAATGGAGAAATATCCAGATGACTTGTATGAAAATTATATGAAAAGCAGGGAAAAACTTCAATCGATTATAGAAACAGCAATAAGAAAAACATGGCAAGATAATGAAGAGTTGGTGAACGAAGCATTGTTTGAAAACGGACTTGGAACGGGAGTTATGTCGAATAAATTTGTATTTACGCCATATAATTATTTCAACACTATGGCCAGCGCTGTGGCTTGGGATAATATGCAGGGGGCACTTTATAGTTTCAATGCCTCAACTGCAAAAGAGATTGCTAGTGCCAACGAAATCAAGAAAGAGGATGAAGTGCCAGAACTTGAATAAGAAAAAATAAGAAGATTTTTTATCATTAAGATTTTAAATCTTCTTTTTTTGTGAATACTGTTCCCAATATAGAAAAAATGTATATATATGATGTAATTTATTGTATATAAATATTAATCTATATTATATATGAGAAGATAATTAAAAATATTTTGAAAAATTTTCAAAAAAAGGTTGACTTGCAACTAAATATTTGTTACAATAGGGAAGCTGTGAATTATGGGTTGATGCATAAGGTTACCTTGATTACCTGCAATCAATGGAGAATTTATGTGGACAAGTTTGTGGCAAAGACCACGGGCGACTGACCAAAAATCACATTTTTTAATCCTTCACAGTGTGAAACACATGGGGTAGTGTAACATGGTTTCATAAATCGTTACGATTCAAGGATAGGTCGGATAGTTGTTAACAGGAGGTATTTAAAATTAATGGCAACACAAGTTATCAGAATCAAGTTGAAGGCCTTTGAACATGCTCTTATTGATGAAGCTTGCAAGAGAATCATTGATACGGCAGAAAAGTTCGGCGCCAAAGTGGCAGGGCCAATCCCACTTCCAACAGATAAAGAAGTGGTTACAGTAATTCGTTCACCATACAACTTCAAAGACAGTCGTGAACAATTCGAGTCAAGGACTCACAAAAGACTTATAGATATCTATTCACCAAATGCCAAGGCAGTTGATGCACTTATGAAGATTGATTTGCCTGCAGGTGTAGATATTAAGATTAAACTATAAAATGGAGGAAGACATTAAATGAAAAAAGCAATTATCGGAAAGAAACTTGGTAT
>CANQKH010000008.1 GCA_947624415.1 uncultured Clostridia bacterium
TTTTTCCAAGTCGTGTTTACAAACTTGTCATTTCCACAAAAGTCTTTAACTTTGATTTGTATGCCGTATGTTATATGTCCATCGCGCTTTGCGACTCTTTTTTCATATGTTGCCATTTATACAACTCCTTTTTTCATTTTCAATGCGTATTTTTCTATAAAATTCGTCATTTTGTTTTTCTTGTTCATTGTAAAAGGCAGTCGCATTAAAACCAATGCTTTTCCTACCTATCTTTGTAAAACTGAAAGCAGCATCTTCAAACCGTATCAGTTTATAATAACCTTGCCCCAATCTGTCGTTTACATATCTTACAAATCTTTTTAATACCCAAACTCCTATATGTTCACGACTTATATTTCTTGGGACGAATATGCGCTTTTTGAACAGTTCTACATTTCCTGTTATCGTATTTCTAAATTGCACCAACATATAGAAAATCGGTGGCGAGCCAACCGCTTCCATAATGTCGTTTGTGTATGGTTTAATATACAACCTTATATTGTCAATTTTATCAATGTCAAAATTTTTTATTTTTTTCATAATTTTTAACTCCTTTATAATTTTATTTGCAAAAAATCTTCAAGGCTTTTCATATTGATTAAAACCTTGTTTCCTGTGTTCAAAACTTTAATTTTGCCAGACTTTGCTAAGCAACGTAGATAGTAAGCAGTTATTGCGCTGTTCCTATCACTTTTCTTTATAATTTCCAAAGCCTGCGATAAAGTCCTATAACCCATTTCCCCAATACTCCTTTTAATCGGGACGGCTGAATTCAATTATTAAAAAACTTTTCACTTCAAAATAAAAGCGATTTTGGCTATTTTTTAAAATTTTTTTTCTCGGCTGTCCTTCAGCGTTATAGTAAAACCAAACCTTTGCAGGCTTACGTTTTTAAGTAAAAGTACTATTATGCGTAGATGTGGCTAGCACGCTCTCCACTGATACTTTACAGTGCAATATTATTTTTATTAATTAAAGATGTCAACACTTTTTGTCAACTTTACCCACCACATGAATACGACAGGAGCGAAAATTTTTTGTCAAGGTTACATCACATGTAAACTACACAAAAAACAAGCCCGCTTGGAAGCGGACTTTTTCTTTCTATTATAGATTTTACATAAGTTTATGTTTTGCCTGATTTCGATACATTTAACGGCATTTGCAGGCATTTTGAGACTATTATTTATGCTGTATCTTTTTAAGGCTGCTCATTTTCTTTGTTTTTCTTTACTCTTGGCACGCCTTTTGCGATAAAATATAGCAGTGCAGCCACACCTAAAAGCACCATTTGGACTATGCCAAGACCTACATAAGTTCCAAAATAAAATTGTATGCCGATAAAAGCAAGGTTGATGATTATTCCATAGATTATCAAATCAGATTTTGCCCGTCTGCCTGTGCAAGTGAATGCACCAAACAATATAAAACATATAGGGGCTAAAATTTGCACCATTTCCAACTTTAACCCAAAATACGCACCTAGTTTATTTAACCCTAGGCACACAGCCAACCAATAAGCGCCTGCTATTATTTCAAGCACGCCACCCGCTATTTGTAAACCGTCTTTTTTCATACACCACCTTTTCCTATCTCTTTGCATATTTTTTAATTAGGTTTTCAGCCCATTTTTGAGCCTTTTTGCTATCTTCTATAACTATCTCTTGATTTCGACTTGGGGCTCTATATTGACCTTGCTCATTAAAGCAGTCTTTTTCATTTGCACCTTTTCTTGATGTTTTCAAGCCTGCAAGGGCAGGGACCTTCCAGCACGATTTTGTCCTTATATCGTCCGCAGTCAAATCTAGTGCTTTGTTATACTTAAACATACCATAGCCTTTGATTGCATTATCAAAAGTGCAAGACTCTTTCGCTATATAAATCGTGTTGTCATCATTTTCTGCATATTTGTCTTTGTTTTTCCAATGTGGTTGATATCTTAACCAAGGGTATTTCTTTTCATATTCTTTTCTTTGCTTTTCATTAAGTGTTGCAACTTTCAATATCTCGTCTATTTGCATATAACCAAAAAGCACATTTTTCCCGTCCGTGTGGACTTTGTCGGCTTTGTCCTTATACCAACCATAAAACAAAATCAAATCGTCAACTTTGACATTTTGGCTTTCTAAATGTTTTTGAGCGCTCTTTATTTGTCCAAAACTACCTCTAAAATTTTCACTGTCAAAATAGTTGACAAGTTGCGGATCTAAATGGCAACGACTGTCTTTTGTGATTTCTACTTTTTTGTCATTTATGTAAAAAGTTCCGCCGACTAAAAATTTTAAGTTTTTCAGCAAATTGCTATTGCCTAGTTTGACCTGACTATACTTTAATTCTTGTTCTTCAACCGCTACAATAGGTATAAAAACTATTTCATCATCCACCATTAAAATAGGCTTTGAACTAAAACTGCTATCAAGTCCTTTTTTGCTCAAAATAACACTCATATTACACCTCACAGCATAATAATAGCATATTTTGACATAAAAAACAAACAAATGCACTTATAAATGCAAATTTCCTTTCATAGTATGCAATTTTTACAATTACCACCCATAATACAAACGCCGATTTTGACCTATACTTTAATTATAAGTGAGGTGTGCATAATGGATAAAAAGGACATTATAATCAGGATCGGTCAAATAAGACAAAGGGCAAATCTTTCTGCTCGTGATTTAAGTCTCAAAATTGGCAAAAATAGTGCATGCATTTCAAGGTTAGAGTCCAAAGATAGTTTTGAGCCGTCCGTATCTGTTTTGCTTGATATAATCTCCGTTTGTGGTTCAACTGAAAGTGAGTTTTTCTACTATGATATTCAGCAATATCAAAAAGATAAAGAGATTATTGAGTTGTTAAAGACTGCCAGCCCTATCAAAAAAGACTCTATTATTAACTTGCTCAAAAACCGATAGCATTTTTAAACCTTATTAACTACGATACCCGATCTGCCCACAAAAGCCAAATGATTTTGGCTTATTTTTTATGCAGCGACCGAGTATTTTTTTCTAATATATCCTACTATACCTGTTTGATAGTCTTGTATCTTTAATTTTTCTTTATTTGCTTCCAAAACAATAACTATATCACCGACTTCTAATTGTTGCAAAATTTTTCTCATTTTTACGCCTTTATAAATATAGGTTCGTTTTGTTATAACTCTTAACTCTTGTTCTATTCCTTCTTCCTGCTTGATTTGTTCAATTTCTTGCATGCTTTCTCTTATATAATATTGATTAGGATTAAAGTTTTGACTATAAAGCGGTGCAAATAAAAATAAAATGATTGTTAAAAGCGTTTCCAAACCATTTTTTACTAAAAATACAACAATATTGCGGATGATATGTCTTCGCTTTCTAGTTGTAAAATTAGTGTAGTTAATTTCTTTTGGCAGATCTAAAAGCCCTTCCGATAAGCCTTCTTTTGAATTTGGCAGTGTTTTTAAGTTGTTGTCTTTTAATATTGCATTTAAGTTTTCACTAGCCATCTTAATTGTGTCTAAATCTAGACTTTGAATTACTTGTTCTATTGCCGTGCTAATATTTCCAAAATTGTTTGGTATATTGCTCATTATTTGATTTATGGCTCGATATGTGGGCTGTAAATTTTCTGTAAGTTTTGCAACTGTTTCAAAGATAGGCTGCATTGTTTTAGTTATTTCTACTTGTTGTTTTCTAAAATTTTCTACAAGTTTACTTATTGATTGCATTATATCATTTAAGCCACTCATCATATTATTGTCTTTTGTCATTGTAAGTCTCCTTGCACCTATTATAGCACACTTGCGCTTATGTTTATATAAAAATTTAAAGTTTGGGGCGATTTTTTCGACTACTAATGTCCTGTAGCGTTATCTCCACTGCAAATGGCTCTATTTCTGTCGTTATAAACATTTAATATATTCCTTATATTAAATGTTCAATGCGGTTTTTATATAGGCTTTCGCTTGCCAAGTGTGGTCGTTTCCTTTTCCTTCTTATAATAGCGCTTGCAATAATATAGGTTATTGCCATTTGTAGTTTTCATAGGGTTGATATATACACTTTCTTTTTCAAGCACATATTTATTTTCATCAAGATATTTCTTTATATTTTCGTATGTGTCAGTGCGTATCACGGGCTTTTTAATCCCTTTTGAGTGTCTATAAAGTTTTGAATTTGCAGGCAGTTCCATTTGCAACAATGCTTTTTCGTGCAAATGACTATTATTGTCATTGACTTCTTTTGATAGGTGCGGGGTTAGATAATAATAGTATCCAAAGTTTGTTGGCGCACCCACACTCACATCGCCCTTTTTCCACGCTTTTAATATGGTTTCCACAGGCACAAAGACCTTTCTTGTGGACTCATTAAAAAACAAAATTGCGTGTATGTGATAGCCTTGCAAGTCCCTGTAAAATTCATAAACATTTATAAACTCAATGGTTCCAAACTCAACTACTTTTCTACGCAGACGCTTCATAAAAGCGTTAAAATCGTCGTCGATTTGCTCTGTGTCAAGTGTTTTATGCTTGTATGTCAATGTCAAAAGTAAAATCTTGTCGAGATTTATTGAATTTTCTTTAATCAAATCTTGCAGTTGCAAATTGCTTTGAATAAGTTGTTTTAAGTTCTCACCACGCTTAAGCGATTTCTTTTCATCTACAATTTCACCTGTGCTTAATATTGCGTGTTTGCCATTTCTTAATCTTTTAATAGTTTGTTTTCTATTGCAAGTGTTGATATTAGATATCATTATCTCTTCTTTTACGACTTTAACCTTTACCATGTCGCAAGGTTTAATAATTGTTTCCATTTTATATCTCCTTTAATTTAACAGCCCCACAGTTCTGTTTTTTATATAAATTAAAGGTCAAAAATGGTCATTTCCATTTTTTATAATAGTCCATACCAAAAAGCCATACGCATAGAACAAAAAATATTAAAAAGTTTTGATAAATCGCAACATTTCAAAAAATGCTTGCAAAATCTATTGAAAATATTTTATAATATTATTGATTTGAAAAGGTGCTAAGTGTTTCAAACGGGTTTGCGTGCCCCTACGGAACTGAAGGTTGGGGGTTCGATCCCCTCTGGGCGCACCAAAGGCAACGATTTAATTCGTTGTTTTTTTTGTATGATAAACCAAGTTTAGCTCCTTAAAAATTATTCTTAAAGTTGAATAAGTTTTTATTGAATATCAAAACAAATTGTTTACAAACTCGACAAATAATCCTGCCTTAATAATATATAACAAATTTACTTTCACTATTAAAGTTTTAACTTAACTCCCCTTTTATCAATATTTTAGAAATCCATCAAAAAACTTTTCCACCCTTCAATTTAATAATAATTACAACAAATATAAACTTTATTTTTAAAATTTTTGTAAATTAGTTGACATATATTGCATAATATGATATTATTTGAAAAGTTCAATTTTGAACTATTTTTTTTTGGAGTAAAAAATGAAAAACAAAAACGAACTTTTAGAATTTGCACGCACGACATTTTGCTTGAAACATAAAATTCATGAAAAAATAGCAAAAGAATATTCCATTGCCCCTATTGAGGTGGATATGCTTACATTTATTTATGTATATGGCGACAGTGCAACCGCTACTAACATCGAAAAAGAGCGTAAAATTAAAAAAAATACCATTTCAATTCATGTGGAAAATCTCGTTCAAAAAAACCTGCTAATTAGACATGATGGTCAAGGCGACAGAAGAAAGGTTGAATTATCACTTACAGAAAAGGGTAAAATAATCGCAGAAAACTGTTTGAGTGAATATAAAGAGTTAGGAAATCAACTAAAAATTGGTCTTACTAAAGAGCAAATTGACACTCTTAATAATTGTTTTGAAGTTATAAACAAAAATGCTTTAAAATTACTAGATAAATAACTGGAGGAATTATGTTTAAAATTTTTAAATACTTAAAGTCTAAGGACTGGATATTTATTCTTATTAGTGTGGCTTTAATCGTTGTTCAAGTTTGGCTTGAAATTACAATGCCACAATATACAAAAAATCTCTCATCCACCGTCTCGGCAGGAAGCATTCAAATGAAGGAAGTTTGGAAAAATGGCGGTCTTATGATTGCCTGTGCAGGCGGCAGTTTGGCGTGTGCTATTATTTGTGGATGGTTTGTTTCTCAGGTGGCGGCAAATTTTGCTAAAACTTTGCGTGAAAAGATGTTTGATAAAATTATAAGTTTTAGCAACACAGAAATTAACAGATTTTCTACACCAAGTCTTATTACTCGAACAACAAATGATATTGTTCAAATGCAAATGCTTATAGCAATGGGGCTGCAAGTTATTGTTAAGGCTCCCGTTTTGGCAATTTGGGCTATATGTAAAATTTCAACTACAAATATTCGTTGGACTATCGCCGTTATAATAACTGTTTGTGCAATTATTCTTATGCTCTCCATTCTTTTAAGCCTTTGTTATCCTAGATTTAAAAAAATTCAAAAGTTGACAGATGACCTTAATGAAGTTACAAGAGAAAATATTAGCGGCGTGAGAGTTGTCCGTGCTTATAATGCCGAAAATTATCAAGAAAACAAATTTGAAAATGTAAACAACGCCGTTACAAAAAATCACCTCTTTACTGCACGAACTATGGGATTTATGTCCCCTGTTATGACTCTATGTATGAGCGGATTATCTCTTGCCATTTTCTGGATTGCAGCCGTGCTTATAAACGGTGTCGCAAAATCCAATATGGTGGAAACTGTTATGGAAAGAGCAAATATAATTGGCAGTATGATGGAATTTTCTCAATATGCACTTCAAGTTGTTGGTGCATTTATGATGCTTATTATGATTTTTGTTATTTTGCCTCGAACCCTTGTTTCTGGAAAACGTGTAAATGAAGTCCTTGATACTATTCCTATAATAGAATATCCTCAAACCTCATCACTTACCGAAAAAACAGGTGAAGTTGAATTTAAAAATGTTTGCTTCGGTTATGCAGACGGCAATGAAAATTGTCTCGAAAATATTTCTTTTAAAATCAATAAAGGTGAAACTTTTGCCATAATTGGTGCAACAGGCGCTGGGAAAACCACACTTATAAATCTTATTTCTCGTTTTTATGACGCATCCTCTGGTGAAGTGCTTATCGATGGTGAAAATATTAAAGATTTTTCAAAAGAAGAACTTCATAAAAAAGTTTCTCTCGCACCCCAAAAGGCTGCACTATTTAAGGGTGATATTAAATCAAATGTTACTTATGGCTCAAATGAAAATATTGACGACAACGACCAAAGAATTGCCCGTGCTTTGAAAATAGCAAAAGCAGATTTTGTGAGCGAACTTGAAGATAGAATCCATAGTGAAGTCGCCCAAGGCGGAACAAACTTCTCGGGCGGTCAAAAGCAACGTCTTTCCATTGCACGTGCCGTTTTTAAAGATGCAGAAATAATTATATTTGATGATACCTTCTCTGCCCTTGATTATAAGACAGATATGCTTGTAAGAAAAGAATTAAAAGAAAATTTGCAAGGAACAACCGTTATTATAGTCGCCCAAAGAATTGGAACAATAAAAAATGCTGACCAAATTCTTGTCCTTGACAAGGGAAAGATAGCAGGGCTTGGAAAACATGAAGATTTACTTAATAACTGCGTCGTTTATAAAGAAATTGCCCTATCTCAATTAAATAAGGAGGAATTGTAATATGCCTGCTCATTTTGGAAGAATGAATAATTTGCCAAAAGAAAAATTTGATTTTAAATCCCTTAAAAAACTTGCCATCTTTTGCAAAAAATACATTCCATTTATAATTATTTCAATTATTTTTGCAGTTGGCGGTGCCATCTGCACAATAATTGGACCTGAAAAAATAGGCGAACTTACCACCCAACTCACATCAAGTATAACTAATTTGACGGGCGTTGACATGAGTGCTTTTATTAAAGTTTGCGTAACTTTAATTATTATTTACTCAGTTGGGGCTTTTGTGGGCTATGGCAGTCAATTTATTATGGCAACTGTAACACAAAACGTTTCTAAAAAACTTCGCTCTTCTATTAACAAAAAGATAAACAAAGTCCCTTTGAATTATTTTGACTCGACAACTAAAGGCGATTTGCTTTCTCGAGTAACTAACGACGTTGACATAATAAGCCAAACATTGGCATCAAGCACAGCAAACCTTGTAAGTGCTATGGCATTGTTTGTGGGTGTTATAATTAAAATGTTTGACACAAATTGGATTCTCGCACTTGTAACAATAGGCACTTCCCTCCTCGGCTTTGCTTTTATGGGAATTGTGCTTGCTCGCTCGCAAAAGTATTTCAATCGTAAACAAATTGACCTTGGAATTATGAATGGTCAAATAGAAGAAGTTTATACAAATCACAATGTTGTAACTTCTTTTGGTGGAAAAGTGCTGGAAAGAAAAAAATTTGACAAAACTAATAACGATTTGTTTGTTGATAACAAAAAATCTCAATTTCTTTCAGGTATGATGATGCCTGCAATGAACTTTGTTGGAAATTTATCTTATGCACTAATATTTATTGTTGGTATTGCCATTGCACTAAAAGGAAATACAACGCAAGTTCTTGGAACAATCTCTGCCTTTATACTCTATGCAAGGCTTTTCTCTCAACCTCTTTCCACTTTTGCCCAATCGATGACATCTTTACAACAATCTTCAGCAGCGTCAAAACGCGTTTTTGAATTTATTGAAACACCAGAAATGGATAGCGAGGAAGACAAAAACCAAAAACTCACTTCCGTCCGTGGCGACATTGAATTTAAAAATGTCCACTTTGGATATCTTGATGATAAGACAGTTATAAACGACTTCTCTGCAAAATTAAAGGCAGGACAAAAAGTTGCAATAGTTGGCCCAACGGGGGCTGGAAAAACCACAATTGTAAATCTTCTTATGCGTTTCTATGAATTTGAGGGCGATATTCTTATTGATAATGTCTCAACTAAATCAATGAAACGTGAAGATGTGCATGACCTTTTCGATATGATTCTTCAAGATACTTGGTTGTTTGAAGGAACTATACGTGAAAATCTTATTTACAACCAACATGACGTTTCAAATGAAAGGCTGGACCAAATCTGCGAAGCCGTGGGGCTTAAACATTTTATTGAAACATTGCCAAAAGGTTACGACACCAAAATATCAGATGCCCTAAACCTTTCAGAAGGACAAAAGCAACAACTAACAATTGCAAGAGCGATGATTAAAGACTCTCCCCTCCTTATCCTTGATGAGGCAACCTCATCTGTTGACACTCGAACAGAACTTATAATTCAAAATGCCATGGATAAACTGACAGAAGGAAGAACATCTTTCATAATTGCTCATAGGCTTTCAACAATTAGAAATGCAGATATAATTCTTGTGATTAAAGATGGAGATATTGTAGAACAAGGCAAGCATGAACAACTTTTGAAACAAAATGGTTTTTATGCCGAACTTTACAATAGTCAATTTGCAACAACATAAAATTGCTTGAAGGCAAAATTTAACAAAAATAAAAAATTGAGTTCGGTTTTTGGCCGTGCTCATTTTTTTAGCAATATAATATTTATCTATAAATTAATATAATTTCTTGTCAAATTTGATTGAAAAAAATAACGTTTGATAGTATAATTAATTTATTGGAGATATAATGAAAAAATTAAAGATTATCCTGCCTATAATACTCGCAGCAGTTCTTATAGTCGCCATATGTTTTGTGTGCGGTATTCATTTCCCACAAAAGAATAAAGACAAAGTTCAATCTTATCTGCAAAATATCGATTATAGTGAAATTTCCTCTATTGTCAGCAACCCCGACAATGGTTTTTATAAAGCAGAAATTTTTACACTTAATCCTAACGGAATAACATATTCTTCAAACAAAGATTTCTCACAATATAATTTTTCAAAATATACCAATCAAATTTATCATTTGCGTCTTGATATTAGTGCTTTCTCTATGGCAAACAATGGAGTCGAAGATATGCAATTAACCGAAAAAGTTTTAAATGATTTTGAAGCCCTTTTAAACAATGTTAAATCGGCTCAAAAAAATGCAATAATTAGATTTTGCTACGATGAAGGTTTCTCGGGCGATAAAGACAAAGAACCCTCCCTTGAAATTATGGAAAAACATATTAAACAACTTTCCCCTATTATAAATAAATTTTACTCCACTATAACAGCAATAGAGGCTGGAATGATTGGACGATGGGGAGAAATGAATGGAAGTGCCATAACTGATGATCCTCAAGTCGTAAATGCCATTCTTGACGCATGGCTTGATAACACAAGTAATATAGCAATTTTAACAAGGCAGCCTCAACATATTTATAATTATCTGGGAATTGAATATGAAGATATAGATAACTACACTATTACAAATAATGAAAAGGCTTACAGGTTGGGAATATTTGACGACAGTTACCTTGGAAGCGAAAGTGATTGCGGAACTTTTAATTATGACAGAAATAAAGAAATTGATTGGATATCCAAACAAACAAGTCATCTGCCTTTTGGTGGTGAAGCAACTTTTCAAAACGCATCATCCGCACTATATCATGTGGAAGATGGCTGTCTCGAAAACATGAAAAAACTTCACTTATCATATCTTAATTATCATTACAATAATGATGTTACATCCTATTGGAAAAATGTAATTTATTCTAAGGAATTTGGAGATGACAATCTTTTCTATGGTGAAAGCATTTATGACTATATTGCCGCACATCTTGGATACCGTTTCGTCTTAAACAAATCTGTTTTTGAATACAATAAAAACGCCTCAAAATTTAAAGCAAAATTGAATTTTACCAACAAGGGATTTGGATCTCTTACAAAAGAGAAAGACCTCCAATTAATAATTATCGATAGCGAAAATAATGTTGTCGAAAGAAGAAATGTTGGTAAATTTAAAGAAAATCTTGAATTTAGCACCAATTTATCATTAAAAACAGGCAATTATAAGGTTTATCTTGCCGTTTGCTCGTTGGAAAATGACTCGCAGGCTTACTCAATTTCATTTGCAAACAACCTCTATAACAACGATTTACAAGCAAATCTTATAGGCAAGATTGAAATAAAATAATGGAGGAAATGATGTTAGAAAATATATTACTAGGAATAGTCTCTGTTTGCACTTTTATATCTTACTTTCCACAAATTGTTAAAAGTCTTAAAACTAAAAAAGCAGAAGACCTTAGCATTTGGTCGTGGATTTTGTGGGTTATAAGCTCACTATCTTATACCCTTTATGCAATTCTTTGCACAAATAGTTTTATGCTTATTTTTGAAACTTCTATGGAACTATTTTTCTGTGCAGTTATATTGCTATGTTCAATAATTTTTAGAAAAAATAAAACAAAGGAGAATTAATATGAGTAAAACTATTGAAATGATTAAAAACTATATCCCAAACAATGAACAAGAGGAAAAAGATAAGCAATTTTTTATAGATTGCGAAAAACAAAATCAAATTTTAACAAGAGATAATGAGTTGTGCCACCTTTCAAGTTCGGCAATTATTTTAAATAAAAGCCATGATAAGGTTTTGTGTATATTTCACAATATTTATAATTCTTGGGCATGGGTTGGCGGTCATGCGGACGGAGATGACGATATGGAATATGTTGCATTAAAGGAAGCAAAAGAAGAAACCTCTCTTCAAAATATTAAACCCCTGCTTGGACACCCCGTCTCAATTGAAAGTCTGCCCGTGCTTGGGCACTTTAAACGAGGTAAATTTGTATCAGCCCATATACACCTTAACGTAACTTATCTTTTAGAGGCAGATGAAAATGAACCTACACACATAAAAAAAGATGAAAACAGTGGCGTTGCATGGTTGAAATTTGACGAATTGCTAGAAAAATCTACCGAACCTTATATGGTAAATGTTTATAAGAAGATTTTTGACCGCGTTCAAATTCTTAAACAAGAAGGCGTTTTATAAAACGCCTCGAAAATAAGGTCAAGTCAAAACTTGAAGTTATTGCATAAAAAAAGATTGCCAATGCAATCTTTTTTTATGCTAATATTTCCTTTATAAAAGCACGCTGTTCTTCTAGTGCACCACCTTCAGCCTTATTGGCTTCCTCAATCGACATTTCGCTCATATACTTATTATATTCCTTGTTGAAATCTAGCGAACGAAGTGGCAACCCTTTTGATATAACTGGGCTTGGCTTTGCAACCATATATCTATAACTTTTAAAAAGTTTTTGATGATAAACTCCCTCTCTATCACATATAACCAAAGCCACATTAAAATAACTATCACTGCTTCCACCAACATCTTCAAGTTTTTTAGAAAAAATTCTTATAGTTTCTTCGTCGCTTAATTCCCTTCCACCATACCTTCTTACAAAAACTCCTGGCTGTTCCTCTTTTGAAAACTTTTCTATTATCAATCCACTATCGTTTGAAATTACAGGCAATCCTGTCGCTTTATGATATGCCTCCGCCTTAATTTGTGCATTTTCCAACTCAGTTTCGCCATTTTCCTCAACCTTTATATGTGGATTTAAGTCTAAAAGTGAACAATGAGGAATTTTTAACTCTTCAAGTATTTGTGCATAAATCGCAACCTTTCCTTGGTTTGTCGAAGCAACCAATATTTGGCTCTCCTCTTTTACCAACTTGCCATCTTGATATGTATTAATTTGATGAAATCCCTCTTTTAAATTAGGCTTTCCACTTTCCAAGCGGGCTTTGTAAATATTAAGAGACTTTCTTGGATTTTCTATAATATGGATGTTTGCATCGTTCTTCTCTCTTTGCAAAATTCTTTCAAGGCATTTATCATCATCAAGAAGGAGTAGTTCACCCTGCAACTTATATCCAAATTCCTGTCCTATATTAATAATAGGTTGACGTGCTGAAGATGGAATATTCGTTGAATCAATAATAATATTTTTGCCCTCCTGTGCCAACTTGCGAGCCCTTTCATGTAAAACTCCAAATACAAGTGGATTATATTTAGAATCATATTTTTGAGGTATTTTCCCCTCTAAAACTAGTTCCTTTCTAATTTCATCGCTTGATAAAATTTCACCACCAAATTGCTCTTTTAATTTCTTTGCATGAGTGCTTTTTCCCACGCCAATCACGCCCATTAAAATAAATATCGTTTTCATGGCAATATTATAACAAAATACAAATAAATTGTCAAAGAATTAAAATTAAATAAAAAAAAGGATGGTTTATTCCATCCCTTGTATTTCCTTTCCACAGTTTGGACAAACTTTATCGTTTTCTTCGAGTTCATGTCCACATTTATCGCAAAGTTTTACGTTTGCCATCCCCTTTGCACTGTTTCCGTCTTTTACGCTTCCTTGGTCAACATTTATCATCCCACAACTAACTAAAAGCATACCTATACCTGTTCCGCCGAGACAAAGACCAATCAAAATCATAATTACTCCAAAAACAATTTTTAACGCAATCCCTGCCGCACTTTGTGCTTTACATCCAAAAACAACAAGAGTTATTCCACCTGCCAATATGCAAAGTCCAATTACAAGTAAAATAGTTGCAAATATTATAAGATGCCTTTTCTTCAACCTTGTTTCTTGATAAACATTTTTATTTATACTCATTTTAACCTCCCAACATCATCGCTAATACTATCGCCAGCGGTATCCCAACAACAAGCAAACCAATAAAAATTGAAAATAATGCAATTTTAAGTTTGGAAGTTGGAAAATTTCCACCAACATTCCCATTTTGACCATTCATAATATTTAAGTAATCTTTATCCTTAAATTTATAATTTATAAAGTATATAGGCACTAATAGATATGAAAATTTTTGATTTGTGTAAGTTGTGTTGACCTGTAATGAAACAACCCTAGTTTTTGCACCAGTATATTCTCCACTAATCATTGAATACAGTTTTTCATCCGCTATCGCCTGTGCCCTCTTTAAACCATCATCAACACTTTGATTATAATAGCCGACTGAATACCCCTTCAAATAATCGGGATTAAATTCACGCACTTCTTTGTAATTATAAGGCAATATCATGTTTATTTGTGTCTGGGAAATCATATCGCTTGATTCAACTATTAAATCTCCAAAATCAAACATTTTATTCCCAGTAAATGGCACTCTCACAGTATATTCTTCTATATTCCCCTCACCATTTGTCCTTTTACGCGTTTCTTCCTGTATTCCTCTATAACGTGAAAAGGAGTGAAATGAATAGTCAAAAGATGATATATATGTAGCACCAAGTTCTAACTTTGGTAAATTTTTAACAAATTTTCGAGATATAAACATTTTATGCTTAACTCTTGATGAAAATTCTGCCTTTGCCTGCTCTTTTGTAATCCTAAAAGGAATTATTCCGTCCGGTTTTAATCCTGGCAATTCATCTGTTGGAATCAAAGATGAGGTGTTGCAATATTGACATTTTGTGGACATCTCATATCTATTTAAAACTATCTTCGCACCACAATTTGTGCATTGATATGAGCGACTTGTCCCTTCCCAGTCTTTGTATCCTTCATCATTTAAAGCATCTGTTACAAGTCTTTTGACAACAAAATTTCCGGCATTTATTGGAAAAATGTGTTGGCATTTTACACACTTTAAGGCATTATCGCTTGGACTAAACTCAACTTTTCCTCCACAAGTTGGGCAATTATTTATATTCATTATAATTTTTCTCCACATTCAGGGCAAAATTTTGCATTACCTTTAATTGTTGCTCCACATTTTGGGCATTTATTTTCAGTAACAATTTTCTCGCCACAATTTATACAATACTTTGCATTTGGTGATACTTCCTTGCCACACTTTGGGCATAAGGTAACTTGACTTGCACCACATTCTGGACAAAATTTGGTTTCCTTGTCTATGCTTGCACCACACTTAACACACTTCTTCTTTGGAGTTTCATCTTTTACGCTTGCAATAGACTCCCCAAACATACGACCTATTGTCGTGCCTGCTCCAAGTCCTACACCTAACCCTGCAAAATTTCCACCGTTAGGATTTTGTGCCGCATCTCTCATCGCCTGAGCCGCTTGATACTGAGCATAAGAACCCATTTTATCACCAAGGATTCCAAGTTTGCTCCTCTCATCGAGAACTTTTTCTACTTCTTCTGGAAGAGATAAATTTTCCACAACAACTTGGCATAGTTTTAACCCCATCTTGCTGTAATCTTTATTGGCAACCTCTAAAATCTTGTCTGCAATTTCACGATAATTTGAAACAAGGTCAAGAGCAGAAACTCCACTTTCACCTATTGCATCGGAAATGTTCTGTATTAAAATTGAACGACATTGATTTGCAACATCTTCAACTTTATATAGCCCGTTTGTTCCAAAAACCTCTTTCATGAACAACTTTGCGTCATCAACTTTAAATGCAAAAGTTCCATAACCCCTTAGACGAATTGAACCAAAATCGGCATCTCTCATCATTATTGGATTTTGTGTGCCCCATTTTTGTCCAATGAATTGTTTGGTGTTTACAAAATAAACTTCCGCCTTGATTCTAGAATTAAACCCTGTTGGCAATGACAATAATTTTGTCAAAAAAGGTATGTTTTCAGTGTTCAATTTGTATGTTCCTGGTCCAAAAACATCGGCAATCTCTCCCTTATGAACAAATAGTGCAACCTGTGATTCCCTTACAACCAGTGTCGAACTGTTCATAATTTCTTCCCGTTTGTCAACTGGATGTCTGTATACAATAATATCCTTTGACTCATCTTTCCATTCAAGAACTGATAATAATTGCTTTGAAAATAATCCCATATTTAAATCTCCTATATTTTATATTATATAATAAATATCATAAAATAGCAAATAAACTTGATTATTTTATTAAAATATTGTAATATTCAAATATGATAAATCTAAACAAATTTAAAAACTCAAAATTTAGGTCTAAATTTATTTTAAGAGAAAAAGAATTGCAATATATTCAGGAAAAAGGAATGGACACTATTAAAAATCACGCAAAGGACTTTATAACAACACGGCTTGCTCCCCCTTTTCCATTAAATGACGGAAAACAAACCCCATTTCGCGGGCATCCCGTTTTTATCGCACAACACGCAACCGCAACTTGTTGCCGCGGATGTCTTGAAAAATGGTGGAAAATTGAGCGTGGACGTCAATTGACAGAAAATGAAATAGATTTTATTGTCGAAATTATTATGACTTGGATTGAAAATCAAAAAAAATAGGGAGATATAAATCATCTTCCTATTTTTATTCTCTACATCATTAAATCGTCTTCATCATCCTTGTTTTTTTGCTCATATTCATTTAAAAGTTCTTCAAAAGACTTTTCTTCTTGGTCTGGTTGCATCCCAACTAATTCCTCAAATGATTTCTCCTCTTGGTCTGGTTGCATTCCAACAAGTTCTTCAAATGTAGGTTCTTTTTGCGTTTCCACACCAAATATTGAATTTATTTCATCCATTATATCAAAACTTGCATCTTTTTGGTTTGAATCTTGTATGCTCTCCACATTTGCTTGATTATCTTTCGCTTTTTTCGATTCTTCAATTGCTCGTGCCACATCATTATTGAAGTTTTCTTCAATTTCTTTTAACTCTTCCTCGCTCTTTCCTTCTTGTAATGAGTGTGCATATTCTTTTTCTTGTTCAGGCGTCCAATACTTTCTTCTTGCACAAGAATATGCAACCGCCTCCTCCTCAGTTTTTCCCATTGCGAGTCCAACCTGTTTTAATACATTTGAAAGTAATTCATTTTTCTCTGTCTGTTGCAACTCAACACCTAAGGCAAGGTTATTGTATTTCTCATTTGCCCTTTTTACCTTTTTTCGTTCATTCTCGCCTGCTTTTATATAACTTTTCCCAAAAATATATTTACATACTTCATCGTCGCTCAAATGTGATAAGCCATCAATTTTTTTCATTATTTCCTTGTGTATTTGATAAGGATTAACATTCTTATTTTTAAGCAATTTTCTGGCCTCATCTCCCAATCCAGCCATTAAATCTAAATATGCTGTATTTTCATTTCTTTCATATAATAGACCCTCTCTCCAAAAGTCATATTGAAGGGATTTAAGTAATTCCTTTGTGAAATTGTCCATCTTTTTTTCTGGCTTAGAATTATTTGTAGCATTTAAATCAAACCCTCTATTAGTTGCATCCTCAATTTTCAATAGTTCCAAAAACAGACAATTTGATAAATGATAATCGTTGCAATATTCTCTGAAAACCTTTATAAATTCCTCTTGTTTCTTTCTGTTTTGTGCATCTTCCTGTGAATTACAAACTATCTTTCCTTCTTTTGAGGAAATTTTGCCAGATTCTAGAAGTAGTCCGGAAAGTGATTGTTGCTCTCTGTCAATCTGTTGATTATTATTGCGATAAATTTCTTCTCCATCACTAAATGGAATAGTTGAACCACCAAACGCCCTTCTAAGTTCTTCATTCTTTGGACAACCCATTGTTGGATCTGAATAAATTACTCCATTCAAATTGTATTTAGGATCTTCAATCTCAACCAAGCACAACATATGTCCAGTTTGAATTCTGTTATCTTTTTTCAACTCTATTGGAGAAGTTGTTACTGTTTTGCATGGAATATCCAATCTATCACACAATTCTTTTAAAAGATTGGCAAAGCCTGCACAGACAATTTTGTCGCCATTTAATACTCTCACCACATTACGCGATTCATTGTCATCTTTGTTGTCGCTTGGCTTATAAATGTATTGTGATGCAATTTCATAAGCATATAAATATTTCTCATAAGGAGACAATTCTTCCCCATTTACTTTTGCCGATTTTATCTCATCAGCCCAAGTTGAAAGTTTTCTGCTTGAATCGATTGCCTGCTCAGGAGTGAAGCCCTCTTTAAAACGGCAATCTGCTCCCCCTTCCCTTAACGCATTGACTGCATCAGCAAAAACTTGAGTCTGCTCCTCGGTGAGGCCGACAGAATATCCCGCACCTGTAAGTTCAAGGCTCTCGCCACTTTCCTTTATTTGCTGAATGCGTTTATTAAATTTACTCTTATTCTTTTGATAATCCTCTAAAAAACTATCAATATCACAGGCTAAAGCCATTCTCTCCTCCTCTATTTTACAAAAAGATTATTTAAACATCATAAATTGTGGTTATTGTTTGGCATTCGATAAATTTATCTTTTGTATTTTCAAAATTATTATATCATTTTTTATTATTTACGTCAATATTAGAAATAAAAATTATTTATTTATTTTCTGCATATGGCTTCAATTTCAATTAATACTTTCTTTTTTTCATATCTTTCCATTGTCCCCTCTTGCACCTGACAATTTCCAATTATACCAAAATAATTATTTGCATCTTTTTCATCAAAGAATCTTTTATTATATCCCTCCACAAAATAATAATTATCTTCAATTTTATCTCCCTGTCCTGCACCGTGATTTAAATCCTTTACAGAATTTACCCTCGCAAAAAGCCTTCCTCCATTTTTTAAAACTCTTTTTATCTCATTCATTACTTTTATTGTCGTTTCGCTGCTAAAATAATGCAAACACAAGTCGGCAATTATTATGTCAAAACTATTATCATCAAATGGAAAGGGTTTTGTTAAATCTAAAATTCTTACATCTGTTTGCGGAATTTGTTTCTTAACGTATTCGATTGCCACATTAGATAAATCAGTCGCAACCTCATAAAAATTATGTTCTGCAAGATATTTTGTATTATTCCCAAGCCCACAACCTAGTTCCAATATTTTGCTTTCTTTATTTATATATTTCATATATTTTTCAAGCCAGTTATCATATTTTATATCATCGTTTATTCTCTGTAAATAATTTTTATTCCACATATCATTAAATGTTTTTTCCATTCTTTCTCCTTAAAAAATGCCCATGCAAATATACATGGACATTTTATCAAATTTTTATAAAAAAGTCAATTTGTAGGCTTGTCTTTATTATTTACTTCTTTTGTGAGATTTATAAGGTCTTCAATCACCTTCTCAACTTTTTGTGAATCAAATTTTATACCCTCATCAGCACAAAAATTCTCAGCCATTTTTAAAACCTGACATTTCTTTTCCTCGCCATTACATTGGGTAAGTTTTTCAGCCTCTATAATAAAATTTTGTAGCGCCGAGCATAAATCATTCCATTTTCTGTTTTTAATTGCTTTAATTATTGCAATTATTAATCCTGAAAGTGATATGAGGAGTGATATAGATAATGTTATCAGTCTTATTATTTCATTTGTTGTCATATTCTCCTCCCAATAACATTTTATGAAAAATATTGCTTTTAGAAACAAAAAAAGGCTTTTTTTAGCCCTTTTTTAAAGATTTTTTACAAAATCACAAATTATTTTTGTTATAAGTTCAAATTGTCCTTCACTGTTTTGAATATAATAATGCCCATTTGTCAATGTCATCTTTTTCGTTATAACTATTCCATCATTGCTCTGCGACATACTGCCACCATTATCGGCAATTATACTCGTTTGAGGGGTAACTTCTTTGTTATCACAAAAATATGTTATTTTCATTCCCCAAGTATACTCATTCCCCCATGAAGTATTTTGAAGTGTCGTTAAAACTGAAAAATCAATTTTCTCTTGTTTTGATGCGTAAACTGTAACCTTGTCGTCTACAATTCCACCAAGGGAACTTGTTTGAGCATACTCCCATTGTGATGTTTGAAAGTCGCTGCTTTTAAACTCCAATGAAAAGGCTATTTTCCTTCCACTTATTTCAATATTTGCACCATTAAAACTTGAACATCGGTTTCCTTCATAAGTCGCATCAATATAAACCTTTTTGTCTTGAACACTATATCTTATAGTTGTTACAACACCCTCTACACTTTCACTTGCCATCACTTCATCACTAAATTCAACGTCTTCTTCACTATTTAATAAACTTAAAATGTCAACTTCGTTTAATGTATAGTTGTTTCCCATAAAAGTAAAACTAATATTTATTTGACTATAAATAGAGGTCAAAAGATTATAATTAGATGTAAACTGAACTTTATTTCTTGGACTTAGTCCTGATGCATAAATTGATGATTTTACATAATTTTCATTTATATCAAACTTAAATTCATTTATCTTTTCATCATCAAAATATAGCGAGTTTTCAAATCCTGTCTCCGCCTGAATTGCGTAAGACAAATAACCATTCTTTAATTGCAAATTGCGAACTGAAAAATTAAATTTATTATCATTTATATAATAATCAATTGGCAAATCTGTGTTTTGTAAAGTAAATGTAAGGACATCTTCAATATCATCATAATGTGTCGCTGTCGCCTTATCACCAACATAAACTGTAACACGTGATAGGTCAAGCATATTTAAAACTGCCCCCTCTTCTTGTGTTGAATGTGTTCTATCTAGTTTCAATTTATATGTTTTTGCCTTCCCAAAGGTCTTTTTAAAGTTTGTTTTAAAGTCTTCATCCTCTTTGGCAGAAACTAATTTGAATTTGTATATGCTTTCATCACTTTCATACTCATTGTTTATGTCAAAAACCAAATAGTTTTGGGAGTCTTGCAATAATTCAAAATCTAATTTTACATTAGATTGAAAAAGTGTATAATTTGTGGAAGTTAAGTTTATAGAAAATGTGTAAAGACAAACGTCATTATTATCTTGTGCACAATTAAAATACATTCCCTCTCCTATGCTTAGAAATTTGTTTAATGCTGAGTTTGTAAGCATATTTGGCATTTTAATTTGAACTCTTGCCTTTTGTTCTGTTAAGTCAAAAACTATCTTATATTGTCCTAAATTATCTTCTTTGAAGTTTGTTAGTGGATAAAAGTCATAGGCATTGTTGTGGCAGGCATAAATCTTTAATTCAGACATCAAATCTCTCCCAAAATTCTCAAGTCCTTCCTCTTCAAATTCCACCCCAACCTCTTCAACCATTTTTCGTGGTTCGGTTATTATAAGATTGTATGTTTTATCCTCTGTTGGAGTAAACACAACAACTATTTTCCACCATGCGTCTTCTCCCTTTATCTTCTTTACCTCAACATTTTTGTCTGTTCCATTTATGTAAATATCTGTTATATCATAACCATTTTTATAGACTATTTCAAACTGATATTGCTTTGATACAACGATGCTTTCTCTATACTGAGTAACTGAATCGTCATCTGTCTTATTAAGAGTTATGCTTGAAATATACTCCTCGTCAAGTCCGCCAGAAAGCATTATATTTATTTTATGCTTTTTCCCGCATGAACAAAATAGAAGCCCTGGAAGCAACAAAAAAATTGAAAATATTATTAAAAATAATCTGTTTTTTCTCATTTTTATCCTTTTTTTTATTGAAAATCTACAACATCAATCCATTTATTTAAAAATTCTTGTTCTTCTTCTCTGCCTTTTGTTTTTTGAGTCGCTGCTACTATTGGCACCCATCTTAATATATTACTTTTAGCAATTCCACTTTTTGAAGAAAATAAATCAAGATATTTTCCAGCAAGTTTATCTTTGCCATTCATTGAAAAAAGCAAAAATGTCCTTGCAACATCTGCTGATGCATTGCCTTGTGTTACGTGTGCCCAATCAATTATATAGTGTTTTCCATCACCCGATATTATAATATTGCTTGGAACAAAGTCTCCATGACATAACTTTTTGTGATTTTTCATTCCTTCAAGTCTTTGCAAAAGTTCATATCTTGTGTTTTCATCAATATTCTGGGCTTCTGTGAGTTTTGTCTTAAATTTATCCTTTATTCTATTTAAAAGTGGTGCTTCATAAGACAAAACCTCTAATTGAATATTTACAAAAAGTTCAAGATATTCATCTTCCCTCTCTGGATATTTTTCCATAAGTTCACTTAAAGTCATGCCATCGATATATTCATAGACAAGTGCCCACCTTTTCCCTATCAAAGACACCTCTAATAGTTTTGGAATATTAAGGTCGGTCGCCTCTTCTACTTTGGCTTGATTTAATGCCTCGTTTAAAATATTTGATTTTTTGTAATTTTCGACAAATAATTTGATTTTTTTATCGCCATCACGATAAACAACCTTATTTTCACGTCTTGCAATCTCTTCTTTTAGATTTAACATTTCTTTGCACCTCCATAATATGCATTTAAATACATTTGTTTTATTTCACTCATAAGTGGATATCGTGGATTTGCCCCAGTGCATTGATCGTCAAAGGCTTGCTCGGTCATCTCCTCTAATGTTTCAAGGAATTTTCTCTCTTCAACACCATAATCTCTTATAGTTTTCTTTATCCCTATTTGCTCCTTAAGTTCATCTATTTTTTTAATTAAGTTTTCAAGTTTCTCTTTGTCTGTGTTTCCACCTAAATTTAGTCTCTCTGCAATCTCTGCATATCGTCTTAAAGTGTGAGGATAACTATACTGTGGAAATGTCCCCATCTTTACTGGAACTTCCTCGCTGTTATATCTTAAAACCTCATCAATCATAAGTGCATTTGCAATTCCATGAGGAATATGGTGGAATGCTCCCAATTTATGTGCCATTGAGTGGCAAACCCCAAGAAAAGCATTCGCAAAAGCCATACCCGCAATTGTAGCCGCATTTGCCATTTTTTCTCTTGCTTCAACGTCATTTGCACCATTATTGTATGCCCTAGGCAGATATTCAAATATAATTTGAAGTGCCTCTATTGCAAGGGCATCGGTAAACTCAGTCGCCATCATTGATGCATAGGCTTCAAGGGCGTGCGACACCGCATCAATTCCTGATGCAGAGGTTAAACCTTTTGGAGCATTCAGCATCATGTTTGCGTCTACTATCGCCATTTTTGGCAAAAGTTCATAGTCGGCAAGTGGATATTTTATTCCCGTCTTCTCATCAGTTATGACTGCAAATGGAGTAACTTCTGAGCCAGTTCCTGCAGATGTTGGCACGGCAATAAAATACGCCTTTTCTCCCATCTTAGGGAAAGTATAAACTCTTTTTCTTATATCCATAAATCTCATTGCCATATCCATAAAATCCACTTCTGGATGCTCATACAAAACCCACATTATTTTGCCAGCATCCATTGCTGAACCACCACCAATAGCAATAATACAGTCGGGCTTGAAAATTTGCATTGCCTTTGTCCCTTCTTTCGCACTTGCAAGTGTTGGGTCGGGAGCAACATTTGAGAATGTTGTATGCTCAATTCCAAGTTCATCAAGTTTATCTGTTATACATTTTGTGTAACCATTTTCAAACAAGAAAGTGTCAGTTACTATAAACACCCTCTTCTTGTCTAAAACATATTTTAATTCTTCAAGTGCAACCTGCAAGCACCCTCTTTTAAGAAATACCTTTTCAGGCGTCCTAAACCAAAGCATATTTTCTCTCCTTTCTGCAACGGTTTTTATATTTAATAGGTGTTTTACACCAACATTCTCTGAAATTGAGTTACCTCCCCATGTTCCACAACCCAGCGTCAATGATGGAGACAATTTGAAATTGTATAAATCTCCAATTCCTCCCTGTGAAGATGGAGTGTTTATAAGCACTCTGCAAGTCTTCATAAGTGATGAGAATTTGTCAATCTTTTCTTTTTCACGCAAGTCAACATACAATGATGAGGTATGTCCCACTCCGCCATCTAAGATTAATGCGTGGGCTTTATTTAATGCATCTTCAAAGTTTTTCGCCTTATACATAGCAAGCACAGGTGAAAGTTTTTCATGGGCAAATTCCTCTGAAATATCAACTTTTTCCACTTCGCCAATAAGTATTTTTGTGTTTTGCGGAACTTCTACGTTTGCAAGTTTTGCAATATTAACCGCAGTCTGTCCAACAATTTTTGCATTTAATGCACCATTTATAATTATTGTTTTGCGAACCTTGTCAATCTCCTCACCTTTTAGAAAATAGCAACCTCGTTTTTCAAATTCATCTTTTACTTTTTTGTAAATTTTTTGGTCAACAATAACTGACTGTTCTGAGGCACAAATCATACCATTATCAAATGTTTTTGAATGAATTATCGAATTTACTGCAAGAATAACATCAGCACTTTCATCAATTACCGCTGGGGTGTTCCCTGCTCCTACTCCAAGTGCTGGCTTTCCGCTTGAATATGCCGATTTAACCATGCCTGGCCCACCAGTCGCAAGAATTAAATCTACTGATTGCATAAGCAATGTTGTATTTTCAAGTGAAGGAACATCAATCCATGCAATAATATTTTGTGGTGCACCTGCCTTGACGGCAGCCTCCAAAACTATCTTTGCAGCCTCTATTGTTGATTTCTTTGCTCTTGGATGAGGACTTATTATTATTCCATTTCTTGTTTTTAATGCCAAAAGTGTTTTGAATATTGCTGTAGATGTGGGATTTGTGGTTGGTATAACCGCACCTATAACCCCAACAGGCTCTGCAATTCTCTTATATCCATAGGCTCTGTCATCTTCAATAACTCCACAAGTTTTTTCATTTTTATACTTGTTGTAGATGTATTCGCTTGCGTAGTGATTTTTGATAACCTTATCTTCAACCACTCCCATGCCCGTTTCTTCAACTGCAAGTTTTGCAAGTGGAATTCTTGCATTGTTTGCAGCGATTACCGCTGCTTTAAAAATTTCATCCACTTTTTCCTGTGAAAATGTAGAAAACTCTTCTTGTGCTTTTCTTACTTTTTCTATGGCTTTTTCAAGTGTTTCTGCATTATTTACAATACTATATTTCTCCATTTTACCCCCTGTTGTTTGCTATTTTTATTTTATGTATAAAATTAATGTGTTGTCTTTAAAAATAGCCCCTTCTTTTTTAGTATAACATTATTTTAATTTAAAAACAAATTTTTAAACAAACATACGTAAAAATATTAATATTTTAAATCTTTATATTCTGTAAAAAATAAGTGGGCTTAATTTTTATTGTTTTTTCCCACATTTCTACAAAAAACAAGAAACATTTTGTTTCTCGCTTTTATTCTAAACCTATATAATTCCCGCCATTTTCAAAGAGTTTATGCAGTTCCCTGCCATAAAAGAAATCAAATTTAAAAATTTCGTTTACCTGTTTCTTTAAATTTTTCTTGTCAAATTTATATCTTTGGCAAGTATTTTCAAGTGCTTGGTCAATATATGGCGACCATATCATATGCTTTTTGTCTTCTGTAACATATATATATTTAAAATCAGTTCCGTCAAGTGCATGAGGGTCTAATCTTAATTCCTCATTCCCCCTTTCAAAAATTAATTGTGTGTTTAAGCATCCTGAAAATGCACATTTGCCTATATACTTAATTTGAGTGGGAATTAAAATCTTTTTAAGTCCCACGCATCCCTCAAAAGCAGAATCGCTAACTTCATCAGCATATTGTGGAATTTTATAGTTTGTTACAGGTGGTCTTGTCATATTTAATGCTTGATACAAAAAGCCTTCATTCCTAAAATCAAAATTCTTTATTGGCTTGTATCCCTCTGGCATATCCAAATCCTCAGTTTGCGTGCTGTTTAAAAATGCCCTTAAAAGCGAGCCTGCCCAAATATGTGCTTTACTAGGAATATTAGGACTATTGTATGGAAATTGTGGCATTGCCATAACTATCTCCTCGCAAGTTAAAATAAGTTCATTTGTCCCATTTTCAAGTTCATCATAATTTGTAATTTCAAATTTTAAAGATTCAACTTTTGCCCAAACCTTCGCATAATTGCCATTTCTGCTTTCAACTGAGGACTGTGCCCCGCTTTTGTATTGTTTGAAAGTATTACATTTTTCTATAGTCCGAACATATCTTTTGCCTTTATACAAAAATTCTGCATTTTGTTGTGGGAAAAAATTGTAATGCCTTAAATTACCATTAAACCCATTCGTGGTGTAAAGTCTTCCCGTGCATTCCATTCCATTTTGCAAATGGCCGCCATTATACGCCTCTTCTAGTTCTTTTCCAAGTTTTACATTAACCTTTGTTTGAGGATAAGAGCCAAGTTCTAAGAAATAAGAATTTTTGTCCAATCGCAAATTCTTTTCGCCAAAACGCCTTCTCCTTTTAAATTAAATTACTCCAATTCCTCATACAAGCCATTTCCATAATTTTTATTGGCTTGCTTTTTTGATTGTTCTGTGGATTTTTTAGTGGAAGTTTGTGATCCTTTAGTTTTAGACGCTTCTGCACTTTCTTGTTTTGAATCTACATTTGTTTTATCTGGATTTAAAGAATTTACATAGAAGGTATACAATTTTTTTATGGTTCCAAGGCTACGCCCTTGCTGCTCTATATAATTCTCTTCAAGGCTTTCATCTTCATATTTGGAAAATATCACATCTGAGCCATCTTTTGCAATATACACATATGGGAAATCGCAATCATAATCCTTATCCAAATCCCAACAACGCTTAACATTCATAATATTTTCAAATTTTACTTGGTCGCATGAATTAAAAACAGGACCGTCAATTGAAATAACACTTGCAGGAATAAATATCTTTTTTAATTTGCTATCAGCATCTCTCCAGCTTGCAAAAGCATACTTACCAATATATTTTACACCAGGCAATATATTTACTTTTTCTATATTATCGCAATAATGTAAAGCATGCTCTGCAATTAACTCGCCCTCTCCATTTCCACCAAAAGTAACTTCTCTTAATGGCTCGCGTGCTTGATTAAATGCTTCATATAATAGTCCGCACTTTGAAAAATCCCAATCTAAAGGTGCCATACATCTTGGATCTTTTTCAAGGTTATATGAATTTGCACTATTAATAAAGGCTCTAATCATTGAATTTTGCCATTTTGCACAATTTTGATGAAGAAAATTTGGATAATAAGGAAGACCCGCAAAAAGTTTATCACATACAAGATCAAGTTTGTGTGCATTTTTTATCTCTTTCATTGTCATGTCATAAATTCTAAACTTTAATGGCTCAACTTTAAAAAATGAGCCATATAGTGGGCGAGGATCGTAAACATATCTTTGACCTTTATATTCAATCTCTGGAAGCCTAAGCATATTAAATATATTAGTATTTCTGTTATATTGAATTACAGTATATACTTTCCCAGTTTGAGTAATTTGTTTGTCTCTGTCAATAAATTTTTTGTGCAATTCCATCCATTCGTCTTTACTAAGTGTTGATTGTGGATAAGCACCAACATTGATTGTATGATAAACTACATCCCCATCTTTAACCTCTTCTATTTTTCCAAAAATTGACTTTCCTTTAAATGAACCAACTTTAAATGGAAGTTCTAATGTGAGTGTTGGGCAATAGGAATAGGCGAGCTCGGAAACCTTTGCTGACCTATCTAATGGAACAAAACCATCGCTTACCATTTTTGTGCTTACATCATCATATTCCTTTCTTAGTCTGTAAGCATAAGAATAATCACGGTCATCAATAAATTCTTTATCGAACTTGCTTAATGATTTATGCGCTAAACTATTTTTTCTTTCACAATTATCTAATATTGAAATTTTATCTGTAATTGTGCATCCATTTTCTGTTATCTTTTGTGGAACTATATACTGTGTAAAATCTATATCTTTTGCTTTTGCCATTATAAACTCCTTAATAATATAATATTATCATAATTCTATTTAATTGTAAAGGGGAAAAATAAAAAAAGCCCCTAATTGTTTGGGGGCAGTTCAGTTTTGAGGGCGTTTTTTGCGGCGATAATAATAATCTAATTCATCAAGCATATTTTGAGGAATTACCTTTGAAACAGGAAAGGCAACAGACTCATCCATTCTTTTTACAAACTCACATATGAATTTACCTGATTTTTCAAAACTATCTCTTGATAAATTTTCTATTTTATCGTATCGGCAATGAATTTGCGCACCACCTATTGGCGACCTGTTTAAAAATGATATTGCAGGAACACCTTTGTCGGCAAATGATGTGCCATCCGATGAATATATTGTTTGGCTTGTCTCAATAGCAACCCCCTTTTCATATCCAAGATATTTCACATAATTTACAAGTTCTTTCTCGGCTGTTATTTCTGCACAAAAAGTCCCAAGTGTAACACCTATCATATCTACATTTACGCATAATCTTATTCTTGACAATTCATTTTCATGCTTCTCTACATATTTATTAGAACCAACAAGCCCTATTTCTTCACTTCCAAACCATATAAACCTCATACTTCTCTTTGGACGATTGTCTAAAAAATAATCAAGGATTTTCATTATCATTGCACACCCTGAAGCATTGTCATAAGAACCCTTGGAAAATGGAACTGAATCATAATGGGCAGTAAAAACAATCTCTTCTTCTGGACGTTCACTCCCTGTCAATTTTGTTATGATATTATAACTTTTAGCCTCGCTTCTCTCAGGTTGGCTTATAAGTTTTACCAATTGGGGCATTTGTTTGACCAATCTATCGCCATCCTTTATGGCAATAAAAACTACAGGGAATTTGCTAAAATCATTATGCTTTGAACCAAATGGACTAATCTCTGTTTCATCATCGTCAATTTTGCCAGAACATAACAGCAGTCCACCAATTTGCTTTTCTGTAAGTATTTTTATAATGTTTTCGTCAATATATCTTCTGTGATAAAGACAAATTTTACCCTTCAACTCTTGCAGGAAAGCATCCATATATGAAGTTATGTAAGCAAATCCACCCTCAACTCCTTCTCCTCCTGTTGATGCACTGTTCACTGCACTAACAACTTGACAAAACTCCTTGCCATCAACGAGAAGTTGGCTTTTCTTTGACTTTGCACCATCAATAGTAAACGCCTCCTTCTCCACCTTTAACCCACGCACTTGAAGTTCATTGACAATTATATCTCTTGCCTTGTGTTCCTCCTCGCTTCCGCAAATTCTTTCAAAATAAAGTTTTTCTATTAAATTAAAATTATCTTTCATATCCTCTCCTTAAAAATAATTTTCCCTACAACTTGTCCATTTATTTTTTCAAAAAGTGCATCACTAAGATTGACCTGTCAAGAAAGACTTAAATCACTTGTTCTACTTAAAATCTCCCTTAAAATAAAAAGCCCCTACAATTATAAGCACAATTATAAATATAACACTGAAACTACCTATAATAATTTTCTCTATTTTCTTTTTCTCGCTGGCAGTTTTAAAGGTTTTTTGCGTTTTTACTTTGTTTTTTTGCGTTTTTTCTTGAAAATTTCCCTGTTTTTTCTTTATTTTCTGATATTTTTGCTTTGACCTATTGTTTTGATTTGAAGTTGAGTCCTTATTATTTTCATCTAAAAGTTCATAATATTTTTTCGCCACATCATTAAAATTTTTATTTTTGCAAGCCTGTGCAAAACCTTTAATCTCTTTATTGAATGGAATAATGTCAGTATATAGTCCCAAAATATTTTCAAAAATTTGGTCGCATTTTAATAAGTCATTGCCTCCAAATATAGTCGCACAATTTGTTAAACTCACCATGAAAAATTTTGTTATTTTCTCTCTTTTCTCATTATCCAAACTAAATATTATTTCTTTCAAAAGGCTTAAATCCTTCATGTTTTTAATATAAAACTGCAAATCTTTTTCATTTTTACATCTAAGTTCTATTAAAAATTCATTCATTAACAGCCTTGCATCAACATTAAATTTGCTTTTATATTGCTCCACATATTCCTTGGCATAAATAAATCTGCCTTTATTTATAAGATAGGCAATAAAATAATTATATTTCTCTTCTAAATATTCTTGATTTTTTAAAAAACTATCAAATATTTCCTTCTCATTCTCAAGGTTGTCTTCTATAAAAAGCCGATTACAATTCGAGCATCTATACAAGTGATATTCTCTATCTCGAATAATATTTTTTTGTATTAATTTTAAATTATTATTACACTTTGGACATTTGTGAATTTGACTGTTTTGCGACATAGATGCTCCCCTTTAGTAACCTCAAATTTTAAATTTGCATTAAATTTTTACAAAATCATTAAAATAATAGCATTTTATTCTCAAAATAGCAAATAAAAATTAAATTTTTTCTATTATTGCATAAATACTTGAATATGTTATGCCAGTTAAAGTTGTGTTCATTATAATAACCGTCCCACTTTGCTCCATTGTCAACAAATAATCACCATAAACCTGTGTCGTCCCATTTGCCACACCATATCGTCTCGATGCCTGTATTGTTGATGTCGTGTAAAGATAAATTTCTGGAACCATTGATGTCGAATTTGTTATTGTCGCTGAAAATCTTACAAGATATGTCCCCGCAGTCAAATTTATTGAATTTGTGCCTTGAGAAATTATGTCTCCCTGCCCTGTAGGATAGGAATTTACAGTATTAAAACTAAATGCACCCGGTGTATTATTTGCAGACAAAAAGGCCGCAGAAATCACACCCCTTGGTCCTGCAGGTCCCATTTCTCCCTTTGGTCCAGGTGGTCCTTCTTCTCCTCGTGGCCCAGCCTCACCTCGTGGCCCTTCTTCTCCTCGTGGCCCTTGTGGTCCTTCATCACCCTTTGGCCCTTGTGGACCAGCCACGCCTTGTGGTCCTTGCGGTCCTTCTTCTCCTTGCAGGCCACGTTCTCCCTGTATTCCCTGTTTTCCCTCAGCACCTGTTGCACCTTGAGGACCTCTCTCTCCTCTAGGACCTGTTGCACCTTTCTCGCCAACTGCACCTGTTACACCTTGCAAGCCACGTTCTCCTCTTGGAATTATAAATTTTAAAAAGTGAACCCCTTCCTGCATTGTATCTATAACTTCTGGTTGACTTTCTGGAGATGTCGCCTCAACCCCAACTATTTCTATCTGTTGGGGAGGCATTACTATTCCACTTGCACCTTTGGGAATGAAAAAATCCAACACAGTTTCATCACCAATATAACTTACCTTTACTTCTGCATTTTCATCTGGCTGTGTAGTGGTTACAGAACCTATAACAATTTTGCCTCCTCCCGGTGCACCAGTTGCCCCAGTTGCACCTGTCGCCCCTGTCGCCCCTTTTGAACCTTTTAATGCAAAAAGTATTTTGTCATAATAGTTTGCATCTGTTGTTAAATTAAAGCAATTATATCTTTTCATCTTATTTTCCTTTCTTCATAAACATGATATGAAAAAAGTATTTTTATGTTAAAAAAGATATGTTTTCACATATCCTAAATTTAAAATTTAATTCTTTATTCTTTATAGATTTTTTAATAATTTAATAAAATTCTTGTAATTTTGGGTAAAAATAGCCAAAATTTATTAATTTTTATGCAAATTTTGAAAAAAATGTCATTTTTTATTGTGTTGCAACTATATGTTTTGCTTAATCATTGATGGGCAAATTTATAATTTTTTTAACTCTCGCTCTTCCCTGAAACAACCATTCATAAAGCCCAGTGTCAGCCTCGCCTTTCCAATAAGTAGTTATTCCCTCAATATGCTTTTCTATTGACACATTTTCCTTTTTCTCATCGGGCGTGCAAGAACATTTATGCAATTTCCCATATAATTCAACTTCATAAATTTTTAATGGCTTTATATTAAATCTTGCCCATTTTTTTGAAAGAGCAAGACACTCATCTAAACTTTCAAATACAACTATACTCGCTTGACGACTTGGCAAATCCTTGTTTATATTTTTACGAATTTTTTCATGTAATTTTTCAATTTTTAATATTTTCTTTTGTCGTTTTGTTTTATTTATGCTAAAAAATGCCTTTCTATAAGCAAACCTTTTTGAATTGTGCCTTTTGCCTGCCTCAAAAATTTCACCCTCATCATAATTATTATATTTCCTGTCAAATGAAGTATCTTGCACAATATAATACATTTTTCTATTTTCCACAATTTCCATATTTATCCCTTTGCATATCTATTTATCTTTAAAACTTAATATTAATGGCTTCCCATTTGGTATCTCAAATTTTAAGTAATCTCCATCTGCCGGAACTCCTTTAAAATAACTTGCTAGTATAAGCCCAACACCACCATGCGATACTATTAGTGTGTCGCTATTTAAATCATTCTTTAACTCTTCAAGCAAATCAAAAACTCTTTTTTCAACTTCTTCGATGCTTTCTGCCTTTGCATATTTTTGTTTTGATTTAGAATTCCAAAAACCATTGAAATCAAATTGAGATCTAGTAAGCCCCTCAAATTCTCCAAAATCTCTTTCAATAACCCTGTCATCAAATTGTATTGGTTTGTCCCCATGATATATTATTTCACAAGTTTGACGAGCCCGAAGTAGCGGACTGCAAATGACTTTTGAAAAATTTTTTGTTTGCAAAAACTTTGCAGTTTCTTCTGCCTGCTTTATTCCCTTTTCATTTAAAGGAATGTCGCTTCTTCCCTGACATTTTGGGTCTTTATTGCCATTCCCATCTAAATTATCATTCCAATCTGTAGAGCCATGCCTTACAAAATAAATCATATTTTTACCCCATTTTATAACATTTTTATTCTTTAATTCTCTTTTTTATGCAGTTTTGTTATTATTTCCATTTTGTTATTGCTTTTGCCTTAGTTTTTCACATTTTTAATATAAAATCAATAGATTTTTTTAAAATATCTTTACCTATCAATCTTATCTTTTTAAAATCGCTTTTAAGTGTGTCCAACATCTCTTTTTCAATATGTCTATTAAAAATATAATAACCTATGATTTTAAAGGCATCATAACCATTAAGCCTCTCTGTTTTAACTTTTTCTATGTCGTCCAATATATTCATGTCAAAATCTTCAATTTTTATATTTTTGCAAGTGTTTTTTAAATCTTGTAGGCTTAATTCTTGTTGCGAACCATCTAAGTAAGTTGCAAAACTCTCGTCAAGCCATCGAACCCTTGGAATATCATATTTTTTATATACATAGTTATCAAAATACAAATGGACAGTTTCATGTAAAAGAGTATGCTCTTTAAATTTCACCTCTTTTTCATTTTTCACATTAACATACACTTGTATTTCATTATTGTAAAAGCACCCACTAGCCCAATTTGGAGGCTGATTGCCACCTGAAATTGATTTTATGTGATTTACAAAATCATCCCTGTTTGAAAAGTAAGATGCCTTTAAAATCATCAAATCATCATCGCAATCAAATAGTTTGTTAAGTGTAATCCTGCCCTTTTCGGCAATTCCTATTGAATTTACAACACAACTTTTTACTTTTTCATCATAGCAAACTTCATAATGTTTTGCATTTATTTTCTCCATCTTTCTCCCTATCTCAAAAGACGTTTATATTGATGTATCCAAATTACTGCCATAAACTCGCACATCTTTTTGAGGGTTTGCCACACCCACTAATTTTAAAACTTTCTCCGCCATTCTGTGCCCTTCTTGCGAAACAGTTATGGCAACCAAATTGTTTTTCGTCTGCACTTCCTTATATAGACGTTCTAAAAGAGGAAGTGAAAAACGACGATATTCTTGCTTTACAAGAACAGACGGAATATAAAAACATCCACTTTTACAATTCCATTCCTGTGGAGGAAAATCATAATCGTGGTCATGTTTCAACCTTAAAATATCATCATAAAGTGATTTTGAAATTTCTACAATAAGAAAATACCCGACAATGTTGCCATCAACAACCAAAAGAAAAGCATCATTTTTATCACTATATCTTTCAAAATACCACGATGAATCTGAATAATCAAAATTTGTATAGAACTCTTTGTCTATTTCTAAAATTGACATTATTACATCATCAGTCATTTTTACTTTTTTGACTTCTACTTGCACTTTAAACCTCCAAGCACCGATGTAATTTATCTGGAGCAGGCGACGGGAATCGGACCCGCGAATCACGCTTGGGAAGCGTACATTTTACCACTAAATCACGCCTGCATATTTTGAAATTCTACCACATCATTGATATTTGCTCAAATTCTTTATTATTATATCATAAAAAAAATTTTATTGCAACTTTTTATTAAAAGTTTTCATATTCTATATTATGACAAAATTTTTAAACAAAAGCAGTTGTTACATAGGAGAAAATGTGATATTTGGCAAAAATGTCGTGCTTTATGAGAATAATCACCTCGAAAATTGTCAAATTGGCGATAATACCATTCTTCTTCCTAATAATTTTATTTCAAATTCAATTGTTGGAAATAATTGTAAAATTCATAATAGTGTCATTGAAGACAGCCAAATTGAAAATTATGTCAATATCGGCCCTTTTGCTAGGTTGCGTCCAAACTGCAAAGTATGTTCTTATGTAAAAATTGGCAACTTCGTCGAAATTAAAAATAGTTTTATTGGTCAAGGAACAAAAATTAGCCATCTCGCTTATGTTGGAGATAGTGAAATAGGTGAAAACTGCAATATTGGCTGCGGCGTTATTTTTGCAAACTATGACGGAAAAACAAAACACAAAATTAAAGTTGGAAATCATGTTTTTATTGGTTCTAATTGCAACCTTATCTCTCCTCTTAATATTGAAGACGATAGTTATATATGTGCAGGAACAACTGTTACAGAAAATGTCGAAAAAGAAGACTTTGTAATTGGAAGAGTTCGGCAGCAAGTAAAAAAGAATGGTGCAAAAAAATATTGGAATCGGGAGGAAAAATGAGTATATATTTTGGAACAGACGGGTTTCGAGGCGTTTATGGCGAGGTCATTTCCCCTTCAATCGCCTTTAAAGTGGGAAATAGTCTTGGAGGTCTTTGCTCAAAAGGGAAAATTTTGATTGGAAGAGATACACGGCGTAGCGGAAGTCTCCTAACCCTTTCTTTTGCGAGTGGAATAATGAGTCATGGAATCAATGTTGTGGATATTGGCATTGCCCCAACCCCTGTAATTGCCTATCTTACAAAACTTTTGAATTACGATTTTGGTGTCGTCATAAGTGCCAGTCATAACCCTAAAAATTATAACGGCATAAAAATATTCGATAACGAAGGCTTTAAAATAAAAGAAGATTTGGAAAGTGAAATTGAAAGAAAAATTCTTTATTCAAGTGAAATAGGTTACGATAAAGTTGGAAGATATACCTCGCGTCCTCAATTAATAAAATATTACAAAAATAATATTTACAATAATTTTTCATCTCTTGCCGGCTTAAAGGTGGTTCTTGACCTTGCAAATGGTGCTTCTTATTCAATTGCAAAAGAGATGTTTTCAAAACTTGGTGCTAAGGTTGTCGCCTTAAACAATGGCAAAAATGGTAAAAAGATAAATGTGAAATGCGGTGCTTTGTATCCTGATGTTTTGGCATCAGCAGTAAAATATTACAATGCCGATGTTGGATTTTCATTTGACGGTGATGCAGACAGAATTATTGCCTGCGATGAAAAAGGAGTGATTTTAGATGGCGATGATATTCTATTCCTCTTGGCAAAATACACTCACCCATCAAGCGTTGTTGGAACAAGCATGACAAACAAAGGTTTGGAAGTTGCCCTTTCACACCAAGGCATAAATTTGCTACGTGCCGACGTTGGAGATAAATATGTTGTTGAAATGATGAAAAACAAAAACTCTCCTCTCGGTGGCGAGCCTTCTGGGCATATTATTAATTTTAAATATTCAACAACTGGTGATGGAGTGCTTACAGCATTGACAATCGCAAGTATTATAAAGAAAGAAAAAAAATCTATCTCTAAATTAATAACCCTTAAACATTATCCACAAATAATTAAAAATGTTGAAGTGGTTGACAAGTATCGAATTTTAAATTCCGACCAACTTTCAGCTAAAGTTATTGAGTGTCAAAAACTCTTTGGGCAAAGTGGCAGAGTGCTTGTTCGAGCGAGTGGAACAGAAAGCAAGATTAGAGTCATGTGCGAACACAAAAATCGTGAAATTGCAGAAAATTGGGCTGAAATCATAGAAAATTTAATAAAAAACATCGAAAAAAATTATATTTAAGTAAGAAAACATCTAGTAAACGCACCATTGTTCTTGCGCTTCTAAAAAAAAGACGGAATTCCCCGTCTTTTAATTTTTATAGAATAGTTTAATTTTTATGCACAAAAAGTTTATTCTTCAAGTTGAGGATAATAATTATCATCAATTGTTTGCTCTGTTTTTGGAGTGTCAATCAATAAATTCATTTCGTTCACAAGGTCATTTGCAAGCAAAACTTCAATGTCAGATAGAACTTTACCCTCTTTCAAATCTGTGCAAACTTTTTCTTTCGAAGTTACAAATTCAAGCAAGTCTAATGACTTTATAAGATTTGTAAAAATCCTGTTTGGTTCATTTTCATATAAATGTAATTCGCTTGCCCTGTCAAACCATTTTTTTATGTCTCTTCCGCAACGTAAATCTTGGGTGCTTAAATATTCTCTTATTAAATTCTCTGGGTCTTGAAATAAATTTTCATTATTTCTTGATCTTGCCTTCATTACCAAAAATGGCATTCCAAAATCATTGTGTTCTTGAAGGTTTCTTTGAAGTTGCCCTTTATTTAACTTGTCAAGTTTCTTTAAATATTGTTTAAGATGTGGACAATCTATTGCATTACATCTCCCTGTTCTATATTTTATCTTCCCTTCATTAGTTTTGAATTTCCTTAAACATAACAAACTATCCTCTTCATTTTGAAAATGAAAATGAGGTGCTGACGCCGTATCTCCAAACACAACTCTTCGTGGATCATCTCCAAGAAAAACATTGTGGTGTGGAACTATATCATTATCATATCTCATAATAGGCATAGCCGCATTCGGATTTGCATCAAGCAATGCATACATTGATATTGACAAACTTCTTGTATATAAAAATTTGTCTAATAGAATTGCATCTTTGTCTATGTCGGGGTGGGCATCTATTTCATCTCTTAAAAGTTTTAACGATACCGGCTTAAATTTTAAGTTTACTAATTTTGCATACATTGATTGCCCTTGATTTGGATGGTGGCCGGCATAAAACCTTATATCAGTTTTGACCTGCTCTTGATTTATTTCATATTTTGACTTACTATCAGCAAATGTTACGCTGTTTGCAAAATCATAGAGTGGCTTTTCATAATTATATCTTTTAAATTTTACGTGATATTTGCAAGTAGATTGCATTTTCCTGTATTCATCATCGCGAATATAATATGGAACATATTTCCATTCACGCTTGATAAAGTCGCTGGCATTAAAATTTTTTATCATTTTGTAGAAAGGTGCATAATGTTCAACACGTCCCTCTCTTCCACCTTGTTGACGCATATAAGTATAAAGTTCTTGTTTTAAAATAGCCTTAATCTCTTCGAAATCATATTCTTGAAGATTTTTGGATAAGGTTAAAAATGCTTTCTCACGTTTTCCTCGCAAATAATTGAGGACACTTGTCTCAATAAGGTTCATTTCGTCATTTTCATTTGTTTGTTTTTTCATTATCACCCCTCATTATTATTGTAACATAAAATTAAAAATTTTCAAGTGTTTTTTTATTTTTTTTATTATAACTAAAAAGTTTTAATTTTACTCTTGACAAATACATCAATTCATATTAAAATAAAAACGGAAAATTTATCAAAAATCAATAAATTTTCACATTTTTTATCAAAAAAACATTAAAAATTTTAAAATTATGCGTGTTTATCGCATGAAAACATTTTAAAAACGAAAAAATAAAATTATGAAGATAACTATTGTTTGTGATATACTCGGCAAAAAGAATAATGGAACGTCTATTGCCGCATATAATTTGATTAATTATTTAAAAAATAAAGGACATATCGTCAAGGTGCTTTGTTGCGACTGTGATAAAAGTGGAGACGATGATTTTATCGTTCTTGACAAACTTAATCTTGGAATTTTAAATAAAATTCTTGATAAAAATGGCATCTCTCTGCCAAAAACTGACAAGAAAATTATACGTGATGCTTTAATTGATTGTGATATTGTCCATATAATGCTCCCCTTCCCAATGGGCAAAAAGGCTTGCAAACTCGCAAAGAAATTGGGCAAACCTGTAACTGCCGGTTTTCATTGCCAAGCAGAACTTGTTACAAGTCATTTCGGACTTATGAATGCCACTCTTGTAAACAAATACGTTTACAAAAACTTCTATAATTCATTTTACAAAAAATGCGATGCCATTCATTACCCAACAAGTTTTATAAGAGATACTTTTGAAAATGTTGCCGGAAAAACAAATGGATATATAATCTCAAATGGCGTCAATAATGAAATAACCTTTAAAGAAGTTGAAAAGCCAGAAGAATTTAAAGGCAAGTTTGTAATTTTAACGACAGGTCGTCTTTGCAAGGAAAAATCTCATGACGTTCTTTTAAAGGCAATCGCTCATTCAAAATATAATGACAAAATACAACTTATAATTGCTGGACAAGGTCCACTATTTAATAAAATTAAAAATTATGGAAATAAGCATTTAAATAACCCACCTATTATAAAATATTTTTCTCGTAAAGAAATGATTGACATATTAAATTTTGCAGATTTGTATTGTCATCCTGCCGAAGTTGAACTTGAAGGTATTGCTTGCCTTGAAGCCTGCGTTTGCGGACTTGTCCCAATTGTTTCAGACTCAAATCGTGCCGCAACAAAAAATTTTGCTTTAACTGAAAATAACATATTTAAAAATAGAGATTATAATGACCTTAAAAATAAAATAGAATTTTTCATTGAACATCCAGATGAAAAACTTCTTATTAAAGGTCAATATCTTAACTATGGAAAAACCTTTGACCTCGATTCTTGTATGGCAAAAATGGAAGAAATGTTTGAAGAAGTCTTAAATTCTTCAAGGAAATAATTATAATGTCGCTTTATCAAAAGTTTAAGTCTTACATTAAAAAACCTTATGTCCATAAGGCAACCTTTTCTAATAAAATTTCCATGACTTATAATTTAATATGGGCTATTATTAAATTGGTTGGTGCTTACATACTTTCATCAATATTCATCTCGCTAAGTGGATTTTATACTATTTTTATTGGACTTGCCAAAATGGCATACTTTGATGGTAGACGAAATTCAAAATCTTTTGCCGATGAAAAAATCTACTACAAGAGAATTGCTTTTGCACTTTTTACTGCCGGACTTTTATATTTATTCTATTTCCTTGAATTTTTTAATTATGATAGGTCTAACACCTATTATGACATTATTGTCTGCATAGTAATCGCTCTTATTTCCTGTCTTGAAATTATATTTTCAGTGCGAGGTCTTATTAAGTCAAAGAAAACTAATGACTTTCTGTTGACAGGATTAAAATTTATAAACCTTTGCAGTGCCTTGTCGAGCGTTGTGCTTACACAAATTGCCATTCTTTCCATTCAAGTTGAGGAAAGTTCATCTGTATTTTATAATACTTTAATTGGAACAATTGTCGGCATTGCAACAATTGGAATTGCAATTTATATGTTTATAAGTTCAAAATATCACATTAAAAAAATCTATCCAGTTTTGAAAAATAAAACAATTTTAACGTTAAAATCACAAAAAAATGCGAAAAAATGCTTAAATTTCCATTTTAAAGGAGGAAATAATGAAAATTGATGTTGTTGGAAGTATGTGCACTTGGGTTTTAGATTTGTCGACAAGTTATATTATAAACGATGAATTTCTTTTTGATGCACCTCAGGGCTCTTTTAAAACTTTAATGAATGTTTATGATTTATCTAAAATTAAATATATAATAATTTCACATTTCCATAGCGACCATTTTATGGATTTGCATCTAGTAATAGATTTTATTGCTCACCACTCAAATGTTCCCAAAATCAAAATTATTGCACCAAAAGGATGCAAGGAACGTCTTATAACTCTTTTCCGCTTAATTGAAATTAGTTACTTAGAAGAAGAATTAAATAAAAAATATGAATTTATTGATGCTGAAAACAACAAAATTATTAAATTTGATGGATATAAAATTAAATGCTTTAAAATGCTACATAACAATCTTGATAGTTTTGGCTTTTTAATTGAAAAGGATGGAGTCTGCGTGGGATTTAGTGGCGATACTGCAAACTGCAACAACGTTCGTAAAATAATTTCAAAAAGCAAAGCGGTGTTTATCGACACCTCGAATGTTGCACAAAACAACAAACATTTATCTATAGGCGAAGTTGCCACGCTTGCAAATGAGTTTACAGATTGCAAATTCTATGCAATACATCTTTCTGTTTATTCTCTTAACGAATTAAAAAATCACCCCGCCCTTTATCATCCAAAACAGGGAGAAGTTATAATTGTATAAAAACAATAAAAAAAACATATTGATGTATTTCAATATGTTATTTTTTTTAACTCAAAGTTAACTCAACATTATACGACAATAGTCCATATGGTATTCCTGTAATTTTATACAAAAGTTCTCCAAATGATATTGTATTTGTTAATTTTGGATTATCTTTAATTTGAAGCAAGAGTTTGCAGTATGCTTTCCCATCTTCAACCTTCTCTACTTTTACCTTTATAACTTTAAAATTGATATCTTCTTCAATCCCCTTATTGTTTGTAAAAGTAGTTGACGTCATGCCATCACTGTAAGTAATTTCTGTTGCAGTTAAAACAATATCTTTAAGATTTTCTATATCATTCGTCGTGAAGGTTTCCTTTAAAAAAGCAAACTCCCCTGTTATATCAACTATAGTTGGATGAGCAGAATTATATAAATTTTCAAGATTTTTGCCATTTTTATCAAAAAATTCGCCATTTTCGTTTGAAATTACACAATTTCTTTCAATATTATTAAATTTAAATGTAATTTGAGTAATTTCATCAGCACTGCCCAAAATCAACTCATCTAACTTTATTGGTAAAACAATATTCATATATTTTCTTATAGTTCCCTCTTCATATTCTTTAATTTTGCTACGAAGATTTTGAATGTTAAATGTTTTTCCATGCTCATCATCAATAATGTTTTCTTTTAAACTTTTTGATGCCTCTTCTCCAATCAAACTGAAAATAAAATCTGTTATAACTTTATCGCTGGCAACACCACTATTCAGTTGCATTGACGCATTTAGTAAATTCAAAAGCAAAGTATAAATATAATTTTTAATCTTTCTGTTTTGATTTAATTCATCAAGAGGATCATTATATGGTTCTTTTAAATTTGCAAGTTCACTTAAATCAAAACTATGATTTACATAATATTCCAATGTGAAAACTGATTCGGGTTGATACAATCCAACATAAACTAATGCTTTTGAACCATACTTTTTAGAATCTATAAGTATATTTATATAATCTTTTGATGACTTATGCCTCTCTTCTTGTTGAATTCTACCCTCTTCTGTTTCATCTTCAATAAGTGTGATTTTAAAATTTAAAAACCCTAAATTTCCCCAATCGACTTTCTCTAAATCGCCATCTCCAATAAGCAATGCCGTTGGATTAAGGTCAGCATAAAGTTGAATACTGTAATTATCAATAATTTCGCTTTGATTTTTAAAATACATATTCCCGTCTAAATTAAAATTCAATATACGTTGGTCAGGTGTTGGAAATGTTTCAAAATTGTCATCAGGCCCCTCATCTCCAAAATTATACTCTATGTCTTTTATCATTAGTTCCATAGTTGATTTTGGAATGACGACCTCTTTTTCATTTATTACTATGTAATACTTTCGAGGAATTTCAATTTTTATATTTATTTCTTTTATACATTCTTTATCATCTTTATTTTCATATTCAACATTATATTTCAAAATTATGTCTGGAATTATAGTTTGTGTATAATGTTTTGTTAAAATTTCTATTAATTTATTAAATATTGGATTTGATTTAATAAAAGTTGAATTATTTTTGAAAAATGTTAACATTCTGCCTAAATTTAATTCCAAAATCGTATTTGTATCATTATTTTCAGCATTCAATACAATTCCTAACGTGTTCTTTGAATCTAAGTTTATTTTAAAAAATTGCTCTAACTTTTCACTAAATACATTCTCTATTGTCCACGTTTCAGTATAATTTTCAAGTTCTGTCCAAATACTTGAAATCAAACTTAAATCTTTATATGCACTTTTCTCTCCATTATTGTTGATATATAAATTCGCAGTTTGTGTGTCATCTGCGTATATAACTTCAAAATTAGTTGTCTTGAAAGATAACTCTATTCCCTCGCCAGCAAAACTCACAAATCCCCTAAACTTTCCGTTATCTCCTTTTACCATTTCATCATCACAATAATTAAACTTGAAATTTGTTTTGATATCATAATAATCACCCTGCATTTTACTGCCTAAAACGTAATTATTATAAAGGGCTGCAAGTGTTCTGTCTGTAGATTGATATCCACTCGAGACAAACTTTGCAACGATTTCTCTCGGCATTGAATTTGTAATTTTTAACTCCTGTTTATCTTCAATTTTGTTGTTCCCATTATACCATCCAACAAAATCATACCACTTATTTGGAGTTGCAACATAATACGTTGTATCATCTTCTTCATGTTTTGTAACACTGCCACTACCACTAATAGTTATAACTATTTTATCATCTTCATTTCCGCAAGCACATAGTATGCCCATTGTAAGAAAAAGCAGGGCTATTATTATTATCAAAAATAAATTTTTCTTTGTTTTTGTCATTTTTACCTCTTATAAAAGTATAGCATTATTTTTGACTTATGTCTAGAATTTTAATAAAAAAAGGATAATTTTATCCTTTTTTAATTTATTTGTTCCCAACTTTTCAACATATCTCGTAAATATTTAAAGCATTTGTCAAATGTTTCATTATCTTGTAGATTGCAACCTGACTTTCTTAAAATTGCACAAGGTGCATCGCTATCACCTGCTGATAAAAACTTAAAATAGTCTTTTCGTGCCTTTTCATCACCTGACAAAATCCGCTGTGCAAAGGTTATTGCACTAATCATGCCTGTCGCATACTTGTAAACATAAAATGCTGTGAAAAAGTGAGGAATTCTCGCCCACTCGTATTTTATTTCATCAATAAGTTTTACCTGCCCAAAATATTTTTCATTTAATGAATAGTAAAAGTTACATATCTTATCCTTTGTGAGCCCCTCTCCTTCCTGTTGCATCCTGTGAACACCCTCTTCAAATTCCGCAAACATAGTTTGTCTGTAAATTGTGCCTTTCACCTCTTCAAAAAGTTTATTGTATAGTGATGCTTTCTCATTTTTATCCTTGGAATTATTCAAAAGATAATTCAGTAATAAAATTTCATTTGTTGTGCTTGCAATTTCTGCTAAAAATATAGTATAACTTGCCTTCGACATTGGTTGATTCTTATTTGAAAAATATGAGTGCATTGCATGACCAAGTTCATGAGCCAATGTAAAAATACTATCAAGGTCGCCTTCAAAATTTGTTAAAACATATGGATGAAAACCAAAAATACCGCTCTCATATGCCCCCGAACGCTTACCCCTGTTATGATATACATCAATCCAGCGTTCATCTTTTGCCCGTTGTAATAATTCCACATATTCTGTGCCTAAAGGAGAAAGTGCCTTTTTTATTATTTCTATTGCCTCATCATAAGTATATTTTTTCTCGCTTCCACTATCTGTCGATGCCATTGCGTCATAAATATAAAAATCTTTTAACCCCATCTTTTTCTGTTTTAACTTGAAATATTCAAATAAAAGGTCTAAATTCTCATTTACCATTTTTACTAGTGTGTAATATACCTCGGGTTCTACTTCTTCACTAAAAAGTGCCGCACTTAATGCCCCTTGATATTTCCTCATTTTGGCAAAATAACAATTTGCCTTCACCTCATTTATATAGTTGCTTGCAAGAGTGTTAATCATTTCACCAAATTTGCCATTTAAACGTTCAAATGTTGCTTTTCTTAGCGTCCTATCTCCACTTCGCATCAATTTTCCATAATTGGATTGATTTAAAACATATCTCTTTCCTTTTGAATCCTTAACACTGCCAAATTTTAAATCAAGGTCGGCAATATTTCTCATGTTATCGCTGTAACCGTCAAGAAAATCCATGCCGGCCAGTAGTTTCTCCTCCCCTTTTGAAAGTTTATGTTTTTTTGAACGTTTTATATCTTCAAACATTCTGTCATAATCCTTGAAATCTTTATCTTTTATAATGTCGTCAAGCAGGTCATCATCTAGTTCATGCAATTCCGATGATGCAAAAGAAGTCTCTATACTATATTCATTTAATATTGATGAAAGTTTTTCATTCATCTCATTATACCTTTCATCATCAAGACATTCATCTCTCTTTAAATAACTATATTCTATGGCTGGTTCTATCAATTTAGTAACTTGTTCATCTAATTTTAAAAATTCCAAAATTTTGCTTTTTGTGCATAATTTACCCTCAAATGCTGTAATTTGTGGCAAAAAAGCCTTAAATTCCTTCAATTTTTGATAAAACTCCTCGTCGTCCTTGCATAATGGGGTTAAATCCCATTTGTATTTTTCGTTTATATCTTTTCTTTCTTTTACCATAATTTCTCCTTTAAATCCCAGAATTTATATACTTCTTCATATAAAAATTTGACCACGGTTGAACATCGTCTGGCGGGCAAACAAACTTCATTTTTTCCTTAGTGGTTGGATGAATTAATTCAAGTCTCCCAGCCCATAATCCCAAATTTTTCGTGTATGACCTTTCTTTTCCATACTTATTATCTCCATACAATGGACAGTTAATCCCGGCAAGTTGCACCCTTATTTGATGCCCTCGCCCAGTTAATGGATTTACCTGTAATAATGCCAACTCGCCATTTGTTTCAAGAACCTTATAGTCTAATTCTGCCTTTTTTGCACCATCATCGCTTAACGATACAATTTTAACCTTATTTTCTTTTTCATCCTTTTTTAGATAATTTATTAAATGCCCCATCTTTGCGTTTGGCACTGCGTTTGTTATGGCAAAGTAGGTTTTTTGTATTGTATGTTGAGCAAATTGCTGTGAAAGCCTTGATGCAGACTTGGAATTTCTTGCAAACACCATTATACCTCCTGTTGGACGGTCTAATCTATGAACAAGGCCTATGAATGCTTCTCCCTCCTTATTATATTTCTCCTTCACATAAGCTTTTACCATTGTAAGTAAATCCATATCACCCGATTCATCTTCTTGTGTTGGAACATTTTGAGGCTTTATAACTACAATAATTTGATTATCCTCATATAAAACATTTAATTTTTCCATACTTTTAATCCTCTTGCGCCTGATGGCAAAACTATTTTTTCATCTGTTGGCAGTCCTATTTCATCAGCATCAATGTCTCCCTCTCCAAATACAAGGCTTAAAATATTTGATAGAACGCTTGCTTGCAAACCTGTTGTATATGATGAAATTAACACAAATAATGGCGAATTTGACAAAACTTTCCTTGTAAGTTCAACAAAATCAAATAAATTATCTTCAAGTTTCCACATCTCGCCATTTGTTCCTCTACCATAACTTGGAGGGTCCATTATTATTGCATCATAAAAGTTCCCTCGCCTTATCTCCCTATTTATAAACTTTTCGCAATCATCAACTATATATCGAATAGTGTTTATATCATTGAGATTTGCATTTTCTTTCGCTCGCTCAACCATTCCCTTACTTGCATCAACATGGGTTACTTTTGCCCCCGCTTTTGCACAAACAACACTCGCCGCACCTGTATATGCAAAAAGGTTTAACACTTTTATTTCCCTGTTTGCACCTTTTATGAGTTTCGTTATATCTTCCCAATTTACCGCCTGCTCTGGGAATATACCTGTATGTTTAAAACCCATTGGCTTTACAATAAACGATATATCCTTATATTTTATATTCCATCTCTCTGGAATACTTTCATTATATTCCCATTTCCCACCGCCAGAATTGGAACGCATATAATGTGCAGAAATACCTTTATAGTCTGCAAGTGGCTGTTTTGCGTGCCAAATTATCTGTGGGTCTGGTCTTAAAAGTGTATACTTTCCCCATTTTTCAAGTTTTTCACCATCGCCTGTGGCTATTACCCTATAATCTTTCCATTCAGTTGCTAATTTCATACTTTCTCCACAATATTGTATTTTAACAAACTATTCTAAATTTTGCAAATTAATATTAAAAAAATTCCATCAACGATGGAATCTTTTTATTCTTTTTCCTCATTTTCCCAAACTATATATTGTCGCCTTGAACTATCTCCATCCCAATTTCCACCAAATTCACGATAATGAAGTGCTCCTAATGGATTTATTTCAAATTTATCTTTCTTTGTTATTACAGACTCTAAATCATTATTGCCCATTCCAACTGTAATCTTTGAAATTGGCTTGTCTGGATTTTCTTGATTATATTTATTTGCAAATACCACTGTCGCAAGTTTAAATTTTTCATGTATTTTTAAAAGCATATCACTGTCAACATAATGATTAACTTCAACGTTATTGAAAACTCCATAACCTTCTTCTCTGTTGACATAAAGCGTTGATTTTGCAATTATATTGCCATAATAATCTTTTAAGACAAGATTTTGAACGTCTGGGTGAACAATGCTTGCATGCATTATTCCATACCCTGCACCCTCAAGATGAGCACAACAATCACAAAGTTTGCCCAAAATATAGTTTTTAGGATCACTCTTGTTTAGCCAGTCTGCAACTATTTCTGTATCAGACATCTCGGCAACCATTTTTGTTGTTTTTGAAGCTGAAAGTTTAATTTTTTCTGAATATTGTTTGATATAATCAAAAACATCTTGATCTTGAACAGGATTTTTTAATATATTATCAGGAATATTTAATTTTTGTTTCTCCTCATATATTTGAACTGCTTTTTCAAATGTTGATTGTTGTGCGAAATATGGTGCAATAGTTCTTGCTATATTTGCAGTTTTACTTGTTACCCCTTTGAAAGTTTCATTTCTAAAAAATTCAACAAATTTTTTTACCGTTGGTTTTAGTTGTCTTTGTCCACCACGATTTGAAGTGTTTGTCTTCTGCACCTCTTCAAATCTGTTATAACATGAAGCAATAAAACCTGGGTTGTTTGCCTCTTCTTGAAGCATCTCTTCAAAATTATTTGGATCTAATAAAAATTTTGTAAATTCAGGCTTATTACCATCCAATGGCATATTTTCTAACTTTTCAACCAAATTGCCAATATTTCTAGCATTGCTTGCAAGTTGTTCTCTAAAAAATTCCCCCGTTCGTTGTGCATAGTCAACTGTAACTTCTATTTCCTTTCCGCTTTTTGATATTCGCTTTTCCTTTTGTGGCTGATCAAATCCACCTAAATTATAGTAAAGCGTGCAAAATTGTTTGCTCATTTGACCAATTGGAGTTCTCATTGGATTGTTTGTGTCAATCATTTTTAAAACAGACATTTTTTTATAAAATGTGAGATTTGCATTCTTCATAAAATCCTCAAACTCTTCAGTTGGTAATTTTTGTTGCAAATTTTCAAACATATACACATAAAAATCTCTAATTTCCGCTTTTTTAATATCGCTCTCCAATTTGTTTCTTTTGTCCCAAAGCAATTTTATACACAAAGGGTCTACTCCTTTAAAGTCTCTTATGCTTACCCAATCTTCACAACCTTGCAACTGTGAATTTTTGTTTGAAAAAATAAAGCCATCTTTATCCTTTTGTATGCTTTCAAAATCTTCATTTACTATGTCTAATGTTCCTTTTAAATGACATTTTTCAGCTACTTTAATATAATCAAGGTTCTCACAATCAATTAAATTCATTAAATCAAAAGAAGGTGTTTGGATTTCAATACCTTTCAGTCTTGAACAATTCGCAAACGTTTGATTGCCTTCTAAAATTATATCTTGAGGCAATGAAACATATTCCAGCCCTGTGTTTGTAAACGATGCATTCCCAAGTGTGTGAATTCCGCCTGAAAAATCAAAACTCTTTAAACTTTCGCAATTTCTAAAGCACCACAGGCCTAATTTTTCGCATACAGGAGGTATTTTCGCATCTCTAAGATTGACACAATTTTGAAATGTTCCAAAAGGCAGTTCTTTAAGTTGGCCTTGACTTATATCTGCACTTTTCAATTTATAGCAGTCATGAAAAGCACAATCCTCGATATTTTTTATTTTCGATAATTTTACAGATTGAATATTGACACAATCCTCAAATGCATATTTCCCTATTGATTCAACATTTTCAGCAAAACTTACGTCTTTTAACGATTTACAGCGGGAAAAGCAACTTTTTTGAATATCTTTTAAACTTTCACCACCGGTTATTTTCCTTAATTTAAAGCACGCCGAAAAAGTTTCTTCAGGAAGTTCAGTTACATTATTTAAATCTACCCTTCTTAATTTTTCGCAACCGCCAAATACCCTTTCCCCAAAATTTGATAACGAATTGGGAAGTTGGACTTCCATTAAATTCGAATTTGCAAACGCAAATTTCTCTATATTTTTAATACTATCCGAAAAATGAACTTTTCTTATAGGACTAAATGCAAAAGCATCCACACCAACATGCTTTACCCTGTCCAAACTAATTTCACCTCTTAATGAACATCTAAAAGCATCATCTTGAATGTCTTCTATATTTGATAAATCTATTGACGTTAAACTTGGACAACCCATGAAAGCACCAGTTTCTATTGTCGTCATTTCTTTTGGTAAGGTAACTTTCCGTAATGAATTGCACCCGATAAACATTTTTCTTGGAGTTGCTGGCAATTTCGCCTCAATATTTGCTTCAACCAATTTCCTGCAATCCATAAATATACCTTCCCCAGCCTTTTTTAACGATGCTGGCAATTTCACCTTTGTAATTAAAGTAGATTTAAAAGCATATTCATCTATAGATTGTATATTTTCTGGCAAGTCTGCTTTTTTTAAATATTTACAATCTTCAAATGCTGACTTTCCAATAATTTTTAAACTTTTTGGGAATTTCACCTTCTTTATTAAACTTGATTTAAAGGCAGCATCGCCAATTTCCTCAACACCTTCTTCCATTTCAACTTCATCAAGAATATATGTATCAGAAAAATTACATGTTGAAGATATTTTCTTAACACTTGAAGGAATTACAATCTTCCCATTTACTATATCTGACTCATCTATACTAATTAAAACGCCGTCTTTTATTTCCATAGATTTATTATAACACTTTATAATTTAAAAATCAATATATATTATTTTAAAATAAAAAGGATATCATTGCGATACCCTTTTGATAATATTTTTTGTTTTCTTTAATTATAATGGCAAATCCTTCTTTACAAAATGTATAGAACCAACGACATAGCCTATTATTCCAAGCACTAATAATATTGCAAATTTCCACAAAAATGTCAAAGTCCCGTCTATTATTGAAATTGCATCAAAGAATGTTATTACTGTCGCATAGTTAAAATTATTTAATGCTTTTAGTCTTACAATTGTTGGAATTACCTTACTTCCAAAGAGGCCAAGCATTGCGGCAACGAGAGCGAATATGCTAAGCCCACCGCCAATCGCCATTGAACGCTTGCTCCTATCAAACCAACAAGATGTGAAGAAGCATAGCCCTGAAAGGGCAAATAATACTAGAAATGCACCCAGATTGAATAAAAGCACTTGCCCATATGTAAGTTCGGCAACCGTCTCACCCACTATAGCAAGACATATACAACTTGTTACCGAAGTAAGTGCAAACATTGTAAATAATGAGGCAATCAAGAAGGTAGCCTGAGTGAAAACAACAGTTTGTCGTTTCGTTGATGATGAAAGAACATATGCCATTGACCCACTATCAACCTGTCCTGCAATAAGGTTGTTTGAGACCATAATCATGTAAATTATAGGTAGAAGAAGTCCTGCCAATCTAAAGAAAATAGAACCTACAACAATACCATAAAGATTGAGTTGACCTATTTCTTCAAAAGCAGAAGAGACATCTTTTGGCAATGAGGACAAAAAACTTGATGAAATGTCCCCTGCCAGTGCCATTTTTATTTGTGCAACTTTCTGCTCGTAGTCTTCCTGTGTTTTGTCCAATTTCTCTAATTCTTTTTCAAGTCTTGCACAATATGTGGTAATGGTGTTTACAGAATTTTGTTTTACCTTTGAATATGTATATCCCAAACTTGCAAATTCTTCTGGACTTATGTCGTATTTGCTTAATTGAGCAAGCATTTTGTCAACATTTGCTTGACTTGTCATGTTTCCTGCCAAGAATATTGGTGCACAATCTTGACTTCGATTGGAAATAAATTGCAATCTCTCTTCGCTTGAAAAATATGAAGAAAGGTCTGTTATGTGTGATAGAACCTCATTCCTATCAAAATATGCCCCCGGAACTGTTTCATTATGTAAAATGTAAAACCAATCAAACATTCCCTTTGTTGTATCATTGGGATTTGGAGGATTTATTGCATAAATTACACATCCAATTATTTCCTGTGCCTCATCGCTTTCTGGAGTATATGCGGGATTTATTCCCTGTGCTTTTGTTATAAGATATTCTTGAAGTTCAGTCATGGCATCTGTATATGCAACACTGTCTGCCGTCTGAATATTGCCTAAGCTTATCTGCTTTTGAAGATTCTTCGCAAAAAGTTCATCAAAAACTTTCATGCCTTCTAATTGAGTTTCATAATAATTTATAGCCCTCGCCTCAATTTCAACATCGATTTCTTGCTGAACGATAGTGTTTTTTACCGCTTCAATTGTGGTGTCTATTCCCCCTCTGCCACTTATTAACATAACGCAGGCAAGCATAAAGCATTCGGCAAATGTTATTATCGCCCACATCATTCTGTTTGCTTTGAAAGACTGTTTAAATAATGCTTTACTAAACATTTTCGTCATCTCCTTGTTTATTTATTAAAATATTTTTAAAATGTTTCTCAAGAGTGTATGGAATTTGAGAAATAAATTTTACAGAATAGCCACTGAGCAACTTTAAAAGCACGCCCATCTCATCGCCAGGAATACGAATTGTTACCTGATTATATTGCTCTTGTCTGCGAATAATCTTAAATTTTTCATTTAAAAACCTATTGTAATCATCCGCACTTTGAAATTCAATTTTAAAGTCTTTCACTGGACGATTTCGCAAAGCATTCATATCTGCAACGTCAACTATATGACCATTGTTTATTAATGCCACTCTGTCGCAAGTTGTTTCAAGTTCTTCATACAAGTGGCTGCTTATAAAAATCGTCTTCCCTTTTGCGTGCTCTTCTTTAAGTATTTCAAGAAATGTAACTCGCATAAGTGGGTCTAAGCCCGTTGTCGGCTCATCCAATATAATTATTGGGAGATCTGTCATTAACGCCGCCACTAATGCTGTTTTTTGCTTCATTCCCTTACTCATACGTTTTAAATTTGCTCGTGGGTCAAGTTGAAGTCTTTCAATAAGCGAATTTGCATATGACATATCTTTAACCCCTAAAAAATCTGCCTGGCTTTTCAAAAAATTAACACCTGTTTTAAGGTCTGGAAAAGCGATTTCACCTGGAACATACCCGATATTTTTTAATATTTTGCTTGAATGTTCCCATGAGGTCAGTCCATCAACTTGTGCACTTCCGCTTGTTGGCTTTATAAAACCAAGAATGCTTCTAATAGTTGTAGTTTTTCCGCTTCCATTTGTGCCAACAAAACCTACCATTTCTCCTTGTTCAATTTTTAAGTTTATATCAAAAATTCCTCGTCCGTCCCCATAATCTTTTGTAAGGCCATTTGTTTCAATTAAACTCATGACAATGCACCTCCAAAATCTTTTTCTTCCTTATAAAATTTCATAAAATAATCTTCAAGCGACTCGCGTCTATTACTAAATTCCTCAACCTCATAACCTGATAAAAGAGATATTGTAGCGTTCATATCTTCGTCCCTTATTGAAAGAGATAATTTATTGCCGTCAGTCTTTAAAATTGTGAGAGATTCTATTTTTTTTGCATTTTTTACAAAATTCGCAGCATTTTTGGCAGAATTAAAGCCTATTTCATAAAATTTTAATGAAGCGTGCTTTAAATCATCTGCTACAAATTGCGATACAATCTTGCCATCTTTTATTATTGCAATTCTATCACAAGTCGCATCAACCTCAGAAAAAATATGGCTTGAAAGTAAAATCGTCTTCCCCCTCTTCTTCTCTTCTCGAACAAATTCTATAAAATTATTTTGCATAACAGGGTCAAGACCGCTTGTTGGCTCATCAAGAATAAGTACATCGGGATCGTGCATAAATGCCACAACAACAGCCAACTTCCTTTTTTCACCCAGGCTCATACGCTTTGTCTCGCTTTTTAATGTCGCCTGGCTAAGTTTAAACAAATCTAGCATTTTATCAAGAAGTTGTGAGTTGTGAACTTTTTGCATATCTTGCATCATTTTTATAAACTCAAAACCAGTAATACCAACAGGCAATGCAATCTCACCAGGAATATATCCAACGTGATTTAAAATTTTTGAATATTCATCAAATGTTGGCTTTCCAAATAAAAGTGTATCTCCACTGTCTGGTTTTGAAAAACCCATAAGATGACGAATAGTTGTTGATTTTCCTGCACCATTTGGCCCTAAAAAGCCAAATACCTCACCTTCATTTACAGAAAAACTCACATCAAAAACACCACGACCACTGCCATAATCTTTCGTTAAATTTTTAACTTCAATTACCTGCATAGCTCCTCCAAAATTATACTTAGTAAAAATCTTCACATTGTTGACATTTATTATCTATTAGATTATAATAAAAAACGACAAAAAATGAAAGCACAAAATTAATAACACTGTAAATATATTTACAATTTTATTAAATGTGTATAAAAAAGGATTATTTATGAAAGTTAAAAATTTAAACAATTCATCTGCCAAAACACGTAAACTTATTAGGGATACATTCATTCAAATGCTTTCTGAAAAGAAAGAAATTAATAAAATAACTGTTAGTGCCCTCACCTCCCGTGCAAATATAAGCCGTGCCACTTTTTATTTGCATTTTGATGATATTTACGGAGTAGTTAAAGATTTTGAAGAAGAACTTATAAATGCTTTTTTCACCAATGCAAAACTTTATGCAACAGATGATTGTGAAAAATTTTTTGATGCAATTTTTTCATTTATGAAAGAAAATGATGAAAATTATAAAATGGTTTGCAAATCAAATGACGTGCTATTCTCAGCCGAACGTCTTTCCATTGTTGCGACTAATAAATTATTGGAACTTGTAAACAATGACAAACGCATTAAAAACAGAGACCATATCGAACTTGATATAAATATTTTCCTTGCAGGAAGCATTTGCGAATATGTTAAATACTGTCGTGGTCAATCTGCTTTTACTCTCGATGACCTTTATATTTTTACAAAACAATGGTATCACAGATTTATGAAAGAACGTTGTTTATAATTGCAAAATTTATTCTGTTTAATAACATCAATAAAAAAATCATATCACGTCTCGTGGTGATATGATTTTTTATAAATATTTAAAATTTTTTGTGTTTTTTGCGAAAAAATCAAAAAATTTAATCAATTTTACTTAATTTTACGCAAAAATATTGAAATTAATTAAAAATTAAAATTTTTAAACGCCTTCTTTTTCAACAAAATGCTAAATTTTGGTTATATAAACATTTAATTCACCCTCTTCAACAGACATTGAAGTGTTGTAATCTCCATTGTTGCCAAGTCCAAATTGGTCGGCAAGAAGAGTTTTGGATATGCTTTCTTTATTTGAAATTATAACTTTTTCAAGAATCTCATTTCCCCTTACTTCTACCATTATATGGTCAGTTACTTCAAGACCACTATCCTTTCTAAGATTTTGAACTTTGCTTACAAATTCTGCAACTATCCCTCTTTCCTTTAATCTTTGATCAATAAGGGTGTCAAGAATTACAGTTATTTCACCATTAGTATCTGAATAATAGCCCTCTTTATTCTTTAATGAAATCAATAAGTCATCAATTGTCAATTCTATATCCACACCACTTGGAGTCGTGAAATGAACACTACCTAATTTTGCATTGTGAACAAGTTCGTTTTGATTGCATTTATTTAAATACTCTTTTATATCGTTGAGTTGTTTCCCATATTTTGGCCCTAATGTTTTAAGTTGGGGCTTAACCTCAAATGCAACATATTCATCGGCATTATCTAAAAACTCAATAGTTTCGACATTTAATTCATCCTTTATCAAATTTAAAAGTGAATCATCAAGTGTTAATTCCTTTGTAGAACAAATTAAAACTTTTGACAAAGGTTGACGATTTTTAACACCGCTTGATGCTCGAGTTGTTCTGCCAAGATTTACTATTTCAAGCACCTTGTCCATACCTTCATTTAGTGATGTGTCAATCATATTTTCGTTTGCCACTGGAAATTCACAAAAATGAACGCTTTCTGGAGCATTTTCATCTAAACTTCTTACTAAATTTTGATAAATTTCTTCAGAAAGAAATGGTATAAAAGGTGCTAAAAGTTTGGATAACCCAACTAGAACCTCATATAAAGTTTTATATGCTGCCCTCTTTTCTGGTGTATCCTCGCTTTGCCAGAATCTCTCCCTTGAACGGCGAACATACCAATTTGAAAGTTTATCAACAAATAATGTTATTTCCCTAGATGCTGCTAAAATATCAAGTTTTTCAAGATTTTCATCAACAAATTTGACAAGTGCATTAAAATCTGACAAAAGCCATTTATCAAGGAATGTGAGTTCGCAATCATTAAATGTAAACTTTGTTGGGTCTATTTTATCTATTTCAGCATAAAGAACATAAAAGGCATACACGTTCCATAATGTGCCCATAAACTTTCTTTGCAAATCTATAAGATTGTCTTCGTTAAATGCAATGCCCTGTCCTGGAACACAACTATTATAGAAATACCACCTTAACGCATCCGCACCCTCTTTATCTAATATTGACCATGGCTCAATACCATTTCCAAGCGATTTTGACATCTTTAACCCATGCTTATCAAGCACAAGTCCAAGCAAATTGCATGATTTATATGGTGATTTATTGAAAAGTGCAGTGTTTACTGCTTGTAATGTATAGAACCACCCCCTTGTTTGGTCAATCGCTTCGCTTATATAGTCGGCTGGGAATGATTTTTCAAATTTTTCCTTATTTTCAAAAGGATAATGATATTGTGCAAATGGCATTGCTCCGCTGTCAAACCAACAATCCATAACCTCAGGCGTTCTCTTCATCTCAGCCTTACAAACTGGGCATGGAAATTTTATTTTATCAAGGCAAGGTTTATGCAAATCGTCAGGTCGAACCCCAGACAATTTTTCAAGTTCATCCACGCTTCCTACAACATGAATATGACCATTTGGACATACCCAGAAAGGAAGAGGCGTGCCCCAGTATCGATTTCGAGAAATACCCCAATCAATATTATTTGCAAGAAAGTTTCCCATTCTTCCCTTCTTTATATGGTCTGGACACCAATAAACACTATTGTTGTTTGCAATCATGTCGTCCTTTATGGCAGTTGTTTTTATAAACCATGTATCCTTAGCATAATAAAGCAGTGGGCTTTTACATCTCCAGCAATGAGGATATGAATGCTCAAAAGGCAAAACTTTGAACATCTTGTCTTGGGCTTTTAACATTTCAATTATATGTTTATCAGCATCTTTTACAAATAATCCGCCAAAATCGGTCTTGTCTGACATTTTGCCAGCCTCGTCGACTAATTGAACAAAATCTATATCATACTTACGGCAAGCATTATAATCATCCTCTCCAAATGCAGGTGCTATATGAACTATACCCGTTCCATCTTCAGTTGTTACATAGTCGTCTACAATTACAAAATATCCTTTTTTAACTTCATCTTTAACATAATCAAATAAAGGCTGATATTTGTGATATTCAAACTCCTTCCCCTTCTTTTTGTAAAGCACTTTGTAATTGCCCTCTTCAAACAATGTTGGAACAAGTTTTTCAAGCATAATATAATTTTTGCCTTCACTTTCAAGTTTTACATACTCCTCATCTGGATTCATACACAATGCAACATTTGAAGGTAATGTCCAAGGAGTGGTTGTCCATACAAGAAAATATGTGTTTTCTTCTTGTAGGCTCTTAAATTTAACATATACTGAATTTTCCTTTAAAGTTTTGTAATTGTCTCCATTTTCTAGTTCCATTTTTGACAAGGTTGTTCCACAGCGAGGGCAATATGGCATAATTTTATAGCCCTTATATACAAGCCCCTTCTTGTCCATTTCCTTTAAAGCCCAAAATATGCTTTCAATATAATTGTTATCATATGTTATATAGGCATTGTCCATATCAACCCAATATCCAACACGTTTGGTGAATTTTTCCCACATTTCCTTATATTCCCAAACAGAGGAACGGCAAAGATTGATAAACTTATCAACACCATATTTTTCTATATCCTGTTTACCATTAAGTCCAAGTTTCTTCTCAATTTCAACTTCAACAGGAAGTCCGTGTGTATCCCAACCTGCTTTGCGATAAATATAATACCCTTTCATCGATTTGAATCTTGGCAAAATATCCTTCATCGCCCTTGTGAGCAAGTGTCCAATATGAGGCTTACCATTTGCAGTTGGAGGTCCATCATAAAGGCAATAACTTTTATCACTCCCTTCATGGAGTTTTAATGCTTTGTCAATTATTTGATTTTTCTCCCAAAATTCAAGAATTTTTTTCTCATTTCCTAAAAAATCTAGTTTTGTTTCAACTTTTTTATACATTTTGCACTCCTTTTTTAATAAAAAAAACCTCAACAAGACACAAGAGCCTTGTGAGGCTTTATAACCACTTGTAATCTTAGTGGGCAAACACCCACGCCTTCTATTACGGGAAGTCCCGACAAAAGTTACTCCAATTTCCCCTTTGCAACTCCAAAAGTGATAATTTTCTCAACTCTTTATTGTTTTTCACCAACCAACAACTCTCTGAAAAGTAATTTGAGAAAATCTTGTCTTTTATCAACGTTTTTGTTATTATACCACAATAAAAATTTCTTTGTCAATAATTTTCTAATATATTTTGTGCCTGAGCCACATTTGCCCCAGTCATAATTCCAAGAGGCATCTCGTTTTCATTCCCATTTTTTGTGAAAAGTATTGCCAATAGTTTATGATTGTTGTTAAATTCATTTAGTGCCTCTTCAACTGTGCAATCCGCTTTTTTAACAACATAGTATATACTATTTGCAAGGCTTTGAAGCATATCCTCAATTTGAACATTATCCAAAAATGCCTCAGCCGTTCCCCCAGCAATCAAAAATTGTCCTAAAGAGTGTAATATCTTTTGCCCATTTGCCACTCCCAGCAATACATTATCTTTATACACCGGAATATTGCTGAAACCTGAAGATGCAATAAGGGTTATAACTTCTCGCATACTTTTTCCTGCATATGTTACCATAACATTTTTCCTTGCTACTGTTTCAAGTGCCAACGGTGGGGTCGTAAGCAACTTCTCAATGTGCTCAATGCTTTCAACCACTTGTTCATGAGGCTCTGCAATTATTATATCCTCATTGTTGCTATGAATTATAGCATTACGCAATCTTCCATAGTCAATAAGTTCATCTTCATATTTTCTGACAACATAATTTATTGTAACAGCCTTTCTTATAAGGTCAGAAAACCCCATAGAACGATTTATTCCATATCTTGTTTTTAAAGCATAATCTATATTATTGTATGCATCCAAAAATCGCTTCGCATTACTTTGTTTTTCCTTTTCCATAACACTCCTTCTATTAATTATAACAAAAATTACAAAATCTTACAACTTTATTATAATATTTTATTGTATTTTTTATAATTTTGTGCTATA
>CANQKH010000009.1 GCA_947624415.1 uncultured Clostridia bacterium
ATTGTAGTAAGTCCTACTATATATAGGCTTTTTTTATGCTCTAAAAATGACTAGTTTCAATTAACCTAAACGCCCCCCATATGTCAAGCATTTTTTAGTGTTTTTAAAAAATTTTTAATTTTTTTATTAAAAAAAAGACTGAAGCTTATTTTTCTTCAGTCTTTTTTATTAAATTTTCATTTTTATTCGGCAATATCCTCTTCGACTACACCTTCTTCAAGCTCATCATCTTTTATTAATACCGGCATAACAGTCCTATATTTTTTCATCCCTGTTCCCGCAGGTATTAATTTACCGATAATAACATTTTCCTTAAGGCCAAGTAAATTGTCAATCTTACCCTTTACGGATGCGTCAGTCAAAGTTCTTGAAGTCTCTTGGAATGATGCCGCTGACAGGAAACTTTCTGTTGAAAGAGATGCCTTTGTAATACCAAGTAAGATTCTCTTTACTGTAGCAGGAACACCGCCCTCTTGCAATATTCTTTCATTTTCCTCATCGCATCTATAAACATCAACAATCTCACCTGGAAGAAGTGCTGTGTCTCCAGAAGATTCAACCTTAACCTTCTTCAACATCTGTCTAATAATCAACTCTACGTGTTTATCATTAACTTTAACACCTTGCCCACGATATGTGTCAATAACTTGACTAAGCATATACTCTTGAAGTCCTTTGACACCTCTCATTCTTAGTAAATCTGCAGGATTAATTGCACCGGCTGTTATTTGTGTTCCAGGTTCTACCATATCACCATTATTTACAAGAAGAACAACAGGCTTCTTAGCCTCATATTCGATATCTCCATCGCGAGATGAAACAGTGAAGTAATAATATTTTGTATCCTGCTTAAAAGTAATTTTTCCTGCAACTTCTGAAATTAAGGCTTCACCTTTAGGTCGTCTTGCTTCGAATATTTCTTCGACACGAGGTAAACCTTGTGTAATATCAAGCGCCGAAGCAACACCGCCCGAGTGGAAAGTTCTCATTGTAAGCTGAGTTCCTGGTTCACCGATAGATTGAGCCGCAATAATACCTACCGCCTCGCCAACGGTAACCATATTTTTATTACTCAAATCTCTTCCGTAACATTTTGCACAAACACCATGTTTGCATCTGCAAGTAAATAAAGAACGTATTTGAACTTTTGTGATTCCCGCATTTTCGATTTGTGCTGCTTGTTCCTTGGAAATCATAGTGTTTGCTGGAACTATTAATTCATTTGTTACAGGATTATAAATATCATCAACACTTACTCTTCCATAAATTCTTTCTGCCAAGGTCTCTTGAACTGCACCATCGACAACCAAATTGCTAACCCAAATACCCTTTACCTTTTCGCCTAAATCTTCAAAGCAGTCTTCTGTTGTAACCACAACATCTTGTGAGATGTCTACTAGACGACGTGTAAGATATCCGGAATCGGCTGTTTTTAAGGCTGTATCTGAAAGTGATTTACGTATACCTCTTGCAGTAATGAAATATTCTATTGGAGAAAGACCTTTAACGAATGATGATTTAATAGGTCCAACCCTTTCTCCTGATGCAGTAACCTTTAATCCAATCATACCGCACATAGAGTTTATCTGGTCAGTGCTACCACGAGCACCCGATACATACATTATTTTGAATGGGTTATAATCATCCATGTTTGCAACTACTGCTTCAACAACTTTTGATTTTGTTTCCTCCCAGTAATCGTTATTTATCTTTATTCTTTCTTCGTTTGTAATAAGTCCTCTTCTAAATAGTTTTTCATTCTCTCGAACCTTTTCTTCTGCTTCTGCGATAAGAGCTGCTTTTTGCTCTGGCTCTGCTATATCGAATGCATTAACGGTTAATGCACCTAATGTTGAATATTTATATCCTGTTGCTTTTATTCTATCAACAAGTTTTGCACATTCAGTTGTTCCATGTTTATCATAAGCCTTTGCAAGAATATTTCCAAGGTCCTTCTTATTAATATCTCTATTTAATTCAAGTTCGCAATAGTTGTCAGGGTTTGTTCTGTCAACGTATCCAAGATCTTGAGGTATTTGCTCATTAAATAATATTCTACCAACTGAAGTTTCAACAAGCTTTCTATAAACTTTTCCATCAACCTCTTTTTCAAGTCTAACTTTAATCTTTGCTTGCAGGTGTAAGCGTTGAGTTTGATATGCAATTATTGCTTCTTCTTTTGAAGCAAATATGTTACCCTCACCTATCACACCAGGTTTGATCATTGTCATATATGCACATCCAAGAATTATATCTTGTGATGGTGTTACGATTGGATCGCCATCTGACAATTTTAATATATTGTTTGACGCAAGCATTAATGTTCTCGCTTCTGCTCTAGCATCAAGCGAAAGAGGAACGTGGATTGACATTTGGTCGCCATCAAAGTCGGCGTTGAACGCAGCACAGACTGATGGGTGTAATTTTATGGCTCTTCCCTCTACCAAAACAGGCTCAAACGCTTGGACAGATAATCTGTGAAGAGTTGGGGCACGGTTTAAGAATACTGGATGATCTTTAATTACATCGGCAAGAATATCCCAAACAATTGGTTTTTCCTTTTCGATCATTCTCTTTGCTGATTTTATATTGTGTGATTTATTTAAATCCACCAATCTATTCATTATAAATGGTTTAAATAATTCCAATGCCATTTCCTTTGGAACACCGCATTGATACATCTTTAATTCTGGGCCAACAACAATAACCGAACGACCAGAATAGTCGACACGCTTACCAAGAAGGTTTAATCTAAATCTACCTTGCTTACCACCAAGCATAGCAGTTAATGATTTTAAATCTCTCTGCTTTGAAGATTGAACCGCTTTCCCTCTTTTACCATTATCAATAAGATTGTCTACTGCTTCTTGTAGCATTCTTTTTTCGTTTCTAACGATAACATCAGGAGCACCAAGTTCCATCAATTTTTTAAGTCGATTATTTCTATTTATAACCCTTCTATAAAGATCATTGAGATCGCTTGTTGCATATCTTCCACCATCAATTGGAACCATAGGTCTTAAATCAGGTGGAATAACAGGAATAACATCGAGCACCATCCAAGTTGGATTGTTTCCGCTTTTTATAAAGGATTCAACAACATCAAGTTTCTTTATTGCCTTCATCCTTCTTTGACCTTTTAATGTCAATAAAGCTTCCTTTAGGCTTTTAGACTCCTTTTCAAGGTCTACTTCACCCAACAACCTCTTAATTGCAGATGCACCCATTCCAACTTCAAATGCGTCAGCACCATATTTTTCCAAAGCATCATGATATTCCTTGTCTGTGATAACTTGTTTATATGCAAGATCAGTCTTCTTTGGATCAAGAACAACGTAGCAAACATAATAAACTATTTGTTCAAGCATTTTTGGTGTCATTTCAAGCAACGTCCCTATCTTTGATGGAACATTTCTAAAAAACCAAATATGAGTGCATGGGGCAGCAAGTTCTATGTGCCCCATTCTCTCTCTACGAACCTTGGCTCGTGTTACTTCAACTCCACACTTATCACAAACTACACCTCTATATCGAACTCTTTTGTATCTTCCGCATTGGCATTCCCAATCTTTTCTTGGTCCAAATATTTTTTCACAAAAAAGTCCATCTCTCTCAGGTTTTTGTGTTCTGTAATTGATAGTTTCAGGTTTTGTAACTTCACCATGCGACCATTCCCTTATTTTTTCAGGTGAAGCAATACCTATTTTTATAGAATCGAAATTGTTTAATTCAAACATATCAAATCCCCTTTTTATTATTGATCATCAAAATCGCCGAAATCATCAAAGAGATCGAGATTATCAAGTTCTGTATTCTTTGTTGTTTCTTCAAACACTTCGGTTAATTCTTTATCTTCTTCCGTTTTTTCATCATCAAGATGTTCATCAAAATCAAATATGCCTTCTGAAAGATCTTTTTCTGTTTCATGGGCAAGTGTATTTGGTTGGTCTTGTTCATCCTGACTCAACTCAGAAAGTGAAATCTCCTTATCTCCTTCTGCTAAAATTTTAACGTCTAATCCTAATGCCTGCAATTCCTTTACCAAAACTTTGAATGATTCTGGAATACCTGGTTCTGCGATTGGCAGACCTTTAATAATCGACTCGTATGTTCTTAATCTACCATTAAGGTCATCGGATTTTACTGTTAACATTTCTTGAAGGATGTGGCTTGCGCCATATGCTTCTAGAGCCCAAACTTCCATTTCACCAAATCTTTGACCACCAAACAATGATTTTCCTCCAAGAGGCTGTTGGGTAATCAAAGCGTATGGACCTATTGAACGTGCGTGAATCTTTGAATCAACCATGTGTTCAAGTTTTAACATATATTTAACACCGACAGTTGAAAGGTTGTCAAATGGCTCACCTGTTCTTCCATCGTATAATTGCATTTTACCATCTGGCCTAAAGTTATTTTCTACTAGAAGTTCACGAATGTCTTCTGTTGTAGCACCATCAAAAGCAGGAGTTGCAACCTTCCATCCTAATGTTTTTGCAACTAGTCCAAGGTGAACTTCCATAACCTGACCAATATTCATACGTGATGGAATACCTAAAGGGCTTAAAACAATATCTATTGGTTGCCCATTTGCCATATATGGCATATCAGCTTCTGGTAGGACTATAGAAACAACACCTTTGTTGCCATGACGTCCAGACATTTTATCTCCGACAGATATCTTTCTCTTTTGAGCAACGGTTACTCGAACCATCATGTTAACTCCAGGTTCAAGGTCGTCTTTGTTCTTCTTAGAAAAGACTTGAACATCAACAACAACACCGCCTTTACCATGTTGAACGCGGAGAGATGTATCTCTAACATCTCTTGCTTTATCACCAAATATAGCACGTAATAGTCTTTCTTCTGGTGTCAGATCCGTTTCACCCTTTGGTGTTACCTTTCCAACCAATATATCGTTTGGATGAACCTCGGCACCTATTCTTATAATACCATTTTCATCAAGGTCTTTTAATGCATCCTCACCAAGATTTGGTATATCTCTTGTTATAACTTCATCACCTAACTTTGTTGTTCTACATTTAATCTCATGGTCATAAAGTGTTATAGAAGTATAAACATCTTCCTTAACAAGTCTTTCGCTTATTAAAATAGCATCCTCGAAGTTTTGACCTTCCCAGTTCATATACGCGATTAAAACATTTTTACCAACCGCCAATTCACCTTTTTCAGTTGAATAACCATCAGTCAAAACATCTCCTTCGTTTACCATTTCACCTTTTACAACGCAGGGTCTTTGGTTAAAGCAAACATCATCATTTGCTTTCGCAAACTTAATTACAGGATAAATATCTTCGTCGCCTTTTTCAGTTAACACTCTAATTTCATCTGCAGAAACATAACTTACCCTTCCTGCTCGTTTTGCAAGAACTACACAGCCGCTATCATGTGCAGCAACCGCCTCCATACCTGTTCCAACAATTGGTGCTTCAGGACGAATTACAGGCACAGCCTGACGTTGCATATTCGCTCCCATTAAGGCACGGTTTGCTTCATCCCCGTTTACAAAAGGAATCAACGATGTTGCAACCGAGATAAGTTGTTTTGGTGAAACGTCCATGTAATCAACTTTATTTACAGGAACATCGATATTTGTTGAGCCATGACGACAAATTATATGGGTATTTATAAAATGACCTTCTTCATCGAGTGGCTCTATTGCCTGTGCAATATAACTATCATTTTCCACGTCTGCCATTTTATAAACTATATCCCTTGTAACAATGCCCTTTTCCTTGTCAACTACTCTATATGGAGTTTCTAGGAAACCATAGTCATTTACTCTTACATAAGTTGCAAGCGTGTTTAAAAGACCAATTGATTGTCCTTCTGGAGTTTCAATAGGACAAATTCTTCCATAGTGAGTATAGTGAATATCACGAATTTCAGGATCAGCTCTTTCCTTTTTAATACCTCCAGGACCAATTGCGGAAACACGTCTTTTTTGTGTTATACCCGAAAGAGGATTCTTTTGATCCATGATTTGAGAAAGTTGTGATTGAGAGAAGAAATCTCTTACTGCCTTATTTACAGCTTTTGGATTCATAATTTGTGAAGGAGTAACTTCAACAAATTCTCTTCCTTGCAATGTCTCCTTTACGTTGGTTGAAAGTTTTGTAACGCCCGCTCTAAATGCATTACATGTGAGTTCACCAACAGTGGCAACTCTCTTATTTGATAAGTGTTCAATTTTATCAATTCCTGCAAAACCTTCAAGAACATCGAGATAAACAGATATTGTTGCCAAAATATCATCCATTGTGAGAGTGGTAATGATTAAATCTTTGGCATTTTCTTTTATAGCCTTTAAGGCATCTTCTTTATCTGGGTGATCATTTAAGATTTGCTTTAAAACAGGATAATAAACGTCTTCAAAAATTCCATATTGTTCTTGCTGGCAATCTAAAACTTCAGACAAATTTACGCGATTATTTCCTCTCATTAAGTGTCTATGACCATTAAATTGTATCCAGACCTCGTTAATACCAGCATTTTGAACGAGTTTTGCACTTTCTGGCGTAAACTCCTCGCCTGCTTTTACTAAAATTTCATCTTCATAGATAATATTGTCTGCATTAATAAGTCCAGGCAATCTCTCTTTAAGAGATAGTTTCTTGTTTACTTTGTATCTTCCTACGCTTGAAAGATTGTAATAAGCATCTGTAAAGAACGATGCATTAATAAACGCCCGTGTGCTTTCTACAGAAGGAACATCTGTTGGCCTTGTTTTTCTTGAAAATTCAAGAAGAGCCTCGTCCTGTGTAACTTGTGTTTCCTTTTCAACAACGTATTTAATATATCTGTTTTCCCCAAAAAGTCGAACAATTTCTTCGTTTGTAAAACCAAAACATTTAAGAAAAACACCTAAACTTATAACATTCTTTCTTTCAAGCACAATTTTTAAATTCTCATTTGCCCCCTGCTTTATTTCAATCCAAGGTCCATGGACAGGAATAATTTGTGCTTTTAATGTAGCATTATTCTCTTTTTCGCGTTGCATATAAACGCTTGGTGCTCTAACAATTTGATTTATGACAACTCTCTCAATTCCATTAAAAATAAATGAACCTTGATCAGTCATCATAGGGATATCCCCCATAAATACCTCTTGTTCAACCGCTTGTCCCGTTTCTTCAACAACAAAACGTGCCTTTACCTTTAATGGAGCAGAATATGTTGCCCCTCTTCTTTTGCACTCCTTGATATCATATTTAGGTTCACTAAATGGCAAAATTTCTGTTATATAAAGTTTTGCTTTACCAGAATAATCAGTGAGTGGGAAAAACTCATCAAGGACCCTCTTGATACCTTTTTCCAAAAAGTTCTTGTATGACTTCTTTTGAATCTCCAAAAGTGGTGGAACACTTATAAGTTCTTGGTGATGTCCAAAAGTTTGCCTTACAATTTTTCCTTGTTTTACTTTTCTTACATTGACAGCCATAATTTCTCCTTCTTATCGTGAGAATAAAACACAAAAAAGGACTTTATGGCACAAAAAATCCCATAATAGTCCCCATTATTAAGTTTAACGGCTTAAAATTATCTTCACTCTCACAAAAAATCTTAAATATTATATCAAATAAGACACTAAAATGTCAACACTTTTTTGATATTTTATACAATTTTTTTTATTTTTTAATAACAAACTTTGTCTTATTTTGATGAATAAAAATAAAATGCCTCACAATTTCCTATTCTTTGCACACATAAAAAAGTTCCAGGCTGTTTGCCTGAAACTTTTTTACATCTTATTGAGCCAATCAATATTGTCCTCAAAATATAATGTGCTTAGTTTTTCACCACTTGAAACCCAAACCCTTATAGGATTGATATTTAGTTCGTTTAATATCTCTCCATTAGTTAGATTCTTGTATTTTGGAGTTGTAATCTCATTTGGGTCTTCAATAGAAAGATAGTTGTAAGTGTTTTGTTTCTCATCGGTTGCTGATGATATTCCGATATTAACGCATATGATACTTATATAGTAATTACCTTCTGCATCTCTATAAACCTCTTTTTTAACAAGAGATGAAATTTCAAACGACTCAACCATAGTTAATGTTTGATCAGCATCCGCCGTTCCCAATTTAAACTCTCCTTCATTTATCGCATTTCCCCCTCCGGCACATTCGACAAACTGATTATTCTGGATAGTTCCACTAAAATCATGAACATACTTAAAATCATATTCTTTTTGACTTTCATTATCTCCATTATTTGATGTTAAAATATACTTCCTGTCAATTGATGTTGTTAAAGGTTTTATTATATTTGATTTTCCAATTTCAACATCATAGTTAGAATATAGCAATTTACTTTCATGTTTTACCGGCCTACTTCCTTCATTCTTTTTGGTCTCGTCAATTTTAGTCGATGCCGTATATGTATTCATAGTCCCTGGCTTGAGTTTAAATAATGTTCTTACAATCTTTTTATCTTCAGTTCTTAAAAGATTGTATGAAGTTTGTCTTGTTACAATATCGTAAAAGGCATCAATCTCATAAACACCAGAAATACCACTATAGCCATTTGAATCTTGTTTTACTTCCTTGAAATCAAATTCGCCATAATCAAAAATTTGATATTTGTTGCCATATAAATTATTAAATATTGTCTTCTCAAATGATTTTTCATCTTGGCTAGCATACTCCCAAGACGATTTACCAAAATTGTTAACACTTAATGATATCTTATGATTCTTTGCCTTTGTTTCAAATGATGCATAAGGTTTAAAATTGCTTGTGTATTTATTTAAATCAACAGAATCAGGTTCAGGATAAGACTGGCTATGCCCATAGAAATAAACTTCATTGATTTTTACGTTATCTACATCTTGTGATTTAATGTTGTAATTATAGTCTACTTCCTGGTTTTCCGCTTTCGCAACTGCAAAATCATTCACACTGCCAACAGCACGAGTATCATATATTTTTGCCGTAATAGATGAAGTTGTATAACAATATGATAAATTTAATGGTCTATTTGATGGAATTGAACCAATCAAACCGCCAACACCAGCAGTAGTTTCTAGTCCTGCGACATTGCTGTCAATCGAAAGATCCGCCCAGCAATAACTTTGAGACAAATCAACAGACGCATGCGAATCGTAAGTAACGTTTCCTATAATACCACCAAGACATGGATTAGTATTATTGCCAACAATCGACAATGAGGAAGATTTAATTGCAACTTCTTTCGCAACCAAACTTGACGAAACTGTTCCGACAGCACCTCCCAATATAGTTGAACCGACAATATCTCCGTTGACAATGCACCTATCTAAAGTAGATATTTCATTTGCAGAGCTAACTAAACCTACCAGGCCACCTATATTTTTTATTGGACTTTCTTTCTCAGAGTTGACAACTCTAAAACTTTGTTCCATTACAGCATTAGAAATATATCCTCCACTAAATAAGCCTGTAATACCACCAACAGCAGTTGCTGCTTTTGGAATACTTGTAAATATACTCTCAATATTATTATTATCAGAAACGTGAGAATAATTTAATTTTCCGCTGTTTTCACCGGCAATAAGTCCGCCATAGTATTTTGCTTTAATTTGCAATCCGTCATATACATCAGCATAGGTTTTATCAACCCTGCCTCCACTTCCAATTCCGCCATAAGCCAATCCCGCCATAGCACCAGAAATAGAAGTTAAGGTGTTTATATGAGCATTCTTTACTACACCGCTTCCAATATAACCGATTAAGCCACCGGCATAAGAAAACTTGTCTTCATTGCCAGCATTTTCAATATAACTTTGAGAATTGTTGTCAGGTGAATAAATCGACCAAATATTAGAATCAGAATATATATCTTTTATTTCAAACTTGCTAACCGCTCTACCAATAATACCGCCTACGAAGTTTAATCCAGAAACTGCCGTTAAGTTATTCTGTGAACCATTGACAGTAATATCATATATGTATCCAAATTTTAATGTTCCTGCCAATGTTCCCACATTAACAGCATTATTAAATTTAACTTCACGTGGCAAGATGCTTAAATTTTTAACAACACCCTCTCTATTTGCACTAAATCCTATTTGGGCAAATAGTCCACCATTTGTCAATTGATCCATACTTGCGAGAGAAATAGCTTGTATTTCCATTCCATTTCCTTCAAGAGAACCAGCAAAAATCACTTTATTAAGTGCCGAATAACTTTCTGCCTCTAAGTAACTTACATCACTAACCATTCTGTATGCACCTGTATTCAAGCCATTGGATGCAGTCTCGTTTAAAATTTCACTCTCCATACTTTGATAATCATCAATTAGTCTTGGATTGTGTTTTGTTCCTCTATTTGGTGCTGACACGTCATCAAGATAGAAATATGTTATATTTCCTGTGCCCTCATCAACTTCCGAATAAGAGAAGTTTCTCAAAGATAATGCTTTAACATTTGGCGCAACAAGTTCTAGTCTATTTTTTGCAAAGGTAATTAATTCCGTTCTAAATATTGTATTACTCTGTGAACTTCCATGTTTAACATTTTCGTCATCTGTTTTAATAATTACCTTTTCAGTTGAAGGAATGAAATCTACAAAATCACCATTGTTTTTACCTTGAGAATAGAACCAAACTGCATTTGTAGAAATTTGTTCGTTGTAAGAAAAATCTTCGAAATAATTGCCAATTTCTGCAAAATTTTCAGATTTTAGTTTTTCAACACCTTCGTAATTTACATTATATAAGTCAATATTAATATCTTTATCGCCATTTTCTTTTGATGCATTCTCAGAAAGATAGAAACAGTTTTCAAATTCACCATAGATATCTTCAATGAAATTATCTCGAACAAAGCCTGCAGATGCTGTAGTCTTGCTTCTTAAAATTGAAAGAGAGAAACAATTCCTAATTATTGATGCATTTGCATGACAGAATCCAGACATTGATCCACTTGATGCTGAAAGATTAATATCCGAATAGCAATCTTTTATTAACCCCTCATTTTGATAAATGAACCCTGCTCCAGGAAGAGAAGATATGATGTTGCTGTTTTCATCAGTGCTGTATAAAGACTCAGTGGATTGAGCACCGGCAACATAACTTGTAATTATTTGCGCTTGTGATGAATTTGTAATAGCAAAGCCAGACACGTGCTGATTATAGTGTGAATTGTTTATTAAGTTGCCTTCTTTGAAATAACAAGCCGCAACTTTTTTATTATTTCTTGCAACAACACCCGCCAAATTAAATGGCACTTTTGCATTCATACTTACACTGCAATTAGTTATAAAACCAAGGTTTGTTCCTGCAACACCGCCAACGTAACTGTTTCCATTTAAGGCATTATCTGCTTTTATAGTAAGATAATAATTGCCATCGCTAGTTTTTGCCGTAAAGACGCTACAATTTGTTATTATTCCATAATTTTCTGCAGTAACAGAACCAAAAATAAACGAATCCGATGTAGTGATAAATTTAACGGTTCTTAAACCATTTAATTCATAAATATCATTAGGTTGAGTATTTAAATCATTACCTTGCTCCGATGGTAAATAGTTTACAATTAAATTCTTTACCGTCGCTCCGTCTTCAACACTACTAAATATACCTATGGAAGATAAATTCCCCATATTGTATTCGCCAGAGAAGTTTATACTATGTCCATTTCCATCAAATGAAGCAAAATTCCCGGCAATAGGCATAAATTGCTCTTCACCTCTTTCTGCATCATAAGCATTTGGCAAGTTAATGTCATTTAGAAGAATATAATAGCCACCCGCCATCATGTTTGTAAAGTCATCATAGTCATAAATAGGAATTGGACTTTCTTCACTACTTGTTGAATAAACATTTAATATTATTATTGTTGAGATATTATTTGATTTAATGTCTGGACTTTCTGGTCCTGTTTCTCTAGAATAAACACTATAAGTTCCATTCTCAAACGTAAAGTTGACATTATATTTTATAAAGTAGAATTTTTCTTCAGGTAAATGAGTCCTTTTTGGTTGTATTCTCAACCCATTATAATTAAGATAATAATTTTCTCCACTAAGAAGAATGTTGTTTGAATAACCAATATAAGGAGATAATGCTTTTAAATCCTCATCTATTTCTTCAGTCGCAACATTATAACTTGGTTGCTCGGTTGAAATTAAATTTGTAAAAACTCTCCACATTCCCATAGTTTCAAGTTCATTAATAAATTCCTCAACCTTATTTACAACACTTTGATTATTTGTATCATATTCAAGATAGTCATAAATATCAATTTCAAGATTATAATAAGAACCAACTTGTATATTGATTATACCATTACTCATTCCTTTAACTATATCTGGATTTTTAACATTTTCACCATTGTAATTTAATACAAATTCTTGAATACAAATCTTTGTTCTGCTTTCGGCATTTCGAATAACTCCACTATCTGTTTGAGATGCTGTAGTTATAATTTCAAACTGACTGCCATCAACATAATTTATAGAATTTCCAGTAATAGTCAAATAATACGAGCCGTTCTCATATGAAATTTGCCCCAACTGGTTGTTTGATGATACCAAAGTAATATTATCTTTATTAAATCCATAAGATTCTAGTTTTAATTTATATTTTAAACCTCTTGCAACATTATAAACACGATAATAATTCCCTTCTGTTACTCCATCTTTACCTTCTATTTCAACTGCAACAAAATTTTGAATTTTAACAGTTAAGTCTATGCTTGCCGTGTGAACAACTGCTCCATCCTTATAAATTAATACATTAAAGCGCGATATACTTAAATCTGAAACGTTTTGAGAACTTATATCATAACGAATATATATAACTCCATTATATGGATTATAAAGATTTTTGTCTTCCTCATCTCCAGACTTTTTATTATACGCTTCTACAAGTTCACTAAGTTCGATTCTAAATCCTGTTCCCAACTGATGACCTGAGACAACACCATCGTTAAACATCTTTTTGTTGTTGTCTGCATATCTCGCAAGAAGACTAAATTGAGCAGATGCCCTTCCTAGCGTGTAATTTTGACTATCATTTTCAATTATAATATAATCAAAATCACTATCCTCAGGGTTGATTGTAATTTCTAACATTCCGCTTTCGCCAGGGTATGCATACTCAGAAGATGCTCCTAAACTCATACTTTCGTTAATTTCCCTTACCGAAGTATAATTATCAATAATAACTGCAGTAACATTTGTTTTTTCAAAATCAATTGGAATTGTTAATGTAACATCTGAATTGCTTGCTGATTGTAAATACAAAATGTATCGGCCATAAATATTTTGATTATATCTTTCTATATAGACGCTTGAGTTTGTATTAACACTAACGACCATCTTATAAGTGATTTTATATAGTCCATTTATGAGGTCATCCTTTGTGAGATTGCCAGTAAGCCTTGTGATGGAAACTTTAAATAAATAATTTGCTTGATCACTAATTGCATATTCACAATTTGTTATATTCCCTTGTAAATCTTCACCTTCTAGACCTAAAATTTTATAGAAAGGAATGTCCTCCTCTGCATCTGTGGACATTATTTCCAATTCATCATTTACTGTTTTACTTGTCTGAATTGGAACTGAATTATAATTAATATTATTTAAACTAATAGCACCATATTTATAATCAACTGCAGTTTCTTTTAATGCCTTATTAACATTTGCAATATAATCTGCATCGCCATTGCCCAAGTTGACTTTTAAAATAGGAGTAATGTTCAAAGCATATACAATCTCTCTAGTATCATTTGTCCTTCTAAATGTTATATTTTGGTCAATTATAGTAATGCTAAGTTCTTTTTCATCAACCTTTTCTATTTCTGTATCGCTATTTTTTTCAATGGTTGCTTCTTCATTAATTTCAACTTTAGCAGTTACACTATTATTTGCTGCAAGATTAAAGATTACACCTTTTATGCTTGCAACACCTGATTTATCTACATTAAAATTACCATTTTCTTCGGTCGAATCGGTAAATGTATAGTCAGGTTTAACATAAACAGAATAATTATTATTTCCCCTTAACTCAATAATAGTATTATTGAATGGAACTGCATTACCACCAAGCGATGGATATATAATCGAATCTCGTTTACTATTATCTTTTATTAGTGATTGAGAATTAAAGTAATTTACTACATAAATATAGAAAATTGTTGAATTTGAATTAGTATTCAAGACGCTGGTTGCTGAAATTTTTGCAAGCCCAGTTCGTTTGAAAGTTATAGTGCCTGTCGGGTCAATAGATAAAATACTTGGTGTTAATGAAGTAAATGTTAATTCACCTTCTACAACAAAAGGATACCAAGGTGATAACATTGTAACTCTATTAAGAGTTTTATCTAACTCTTCTTGCAATGTTACAATATCATTAGTTGGTGAAGATGCGACTTGATAATAATATGCGTAAAATACATTTTGACTACCATCGCTTGAAATTAATTTGTTGTTAAATTTTTGAGAAACAGACAAATCTTTTTGATTACCAGGTTCAAAAGTTGCCTGTTTTAACACCCGTTTATTTGAATTGCTAATGCCAACAATTATAAAGTTTCCATAATAAACATCTTTACTTGAGTTGTTTATTATAATATTGTCGCCATGCAAATAATCTCTTGAATTAATATATGAATAAACATTTATTTCTGTTGTTGCACTTCCTTTTAAAACCAAAGTTCCTAAGTTTGTATTAGACGTAGTTCCAAATCCTAACTTGTTAATACGAAGTGCATTTGAATTATCAAAATATTGAGTATTCGCATCACTGCTATACAAAACAGCCATTGCACTTTCATCATTAACTCGTCCATCGTCAACTGCTTGAATTGCGAATGTTCGGTATAAAGAAGCTTCCTCATTAATATTTGCAATGAGTGCCAGACTTGCAATTGCATCATTTGCTTGCTGTCCACGAACAAAAGTTCTGACAGTTAATCCTGTAAACGAATTTTTCTTGTCCTCAGAATCATCAAGGCCAAAAAACTTTCCAACTGCTCCACCAATATATCCATAGCCCCAAACTTCTCCGCCAACAATCAAACCTTTCCCTGCAGAGAAGTTGCTTTCATTCTTGCCATAAGAATTATAAACAGTAAAGCCTGTAGATTTATTATAACCTGACTGGATTTTTGCGTCTCTAGAAGTGCTATCTCCAACAAGTGCTCCAACATAAACTCGTTGCAACGCAGCACCTACTATAGAAATATATTGAGTTTTTAGTCGAGAATATACCATATAATTGGTATAACCGCTAAATTTCAAAACAGAACTATCAATTTTTTGTATTGTGCCATTATTTTGTCCAACAACACCACCTATAGATATATCTTGGTCGGCAACATAATATACGTTTACAAAATCATTCATTAAAACAGTAATTTTAGGATTAAAATTTTTGTAAGAAATACGTCCTTCTTCTTCTGCAACCTTTGTTTTTGTTTGTGATGTTTCTTCGTCTTCAAATAATGTAAAATCTTGAATTATCTCACCATTATTTACACCGACTAATCCACCAAATTCACTTATTGTTTGAATGTAAATATTAGAACGATTTATTGAAACGCCTACATTTATTAATTTGCCATCATTTTGTCCAGCAACCATACCAATACGGGCTGTTTTTGGATTATCGTTTGAACCAATAATAAATACGCCGCTAAATTGAACATATTCAATGAACGCACCTTTAGCAATTTTTGAAAATACACCATACAGATTTGTAATACCTTCACCATCATCAACGCCATGGCTTATTATAATATTGCTTAATTGAGCGTATTCATTTACACCAATAATTGACCCCTTTAATTCTCCAAGAGGGAATTGATTTGAAATTGCAGCCACATCAATGTTGGTGCTGATTTTATAATGGGCAGACAAATTATCTCTCATGGCAAGCAAATCATCTGCATTTCTTATTGTAAATCTATTGCCTTCTGTTCCATTTTCATACTCAAATCTTAAAGAGATAACATTCTCTCTATAATCGCTTCTTATTACTCCCGAGTCATCCAACCAATCTTGGGCAGCAATTAAAATTGTTCCAGTAATTGTTTTTGTTTCATTGCTTGCCTGTCTGATAAATTCATCGTTTAACTTGAAACTTATCTGTGTTTTGCCACCAGATTCAAGATATGTTATTGATGAGTCATCAAATACATTATATCTTCTTTCGCCAGCAGTAGCCTCAGAAGGAATTGCAACTATCTTAGGGTTTGTTGCCGTAGAATTAGTAGGAAAAGCAATTATAGATTTTTCACTTTCCAAAACTGAGAAAGTTACTCTGTCTTCCATTGTCTGTAAAGATATTCTCGAAACTTCCTCATAAGTATGAATCGTTATATTTATAGAGAAAGAATAGAGTTTATTAAATTGTCTAACATGAGCAAATAATATTATTTTACCCGTTGTTAAAAGATTTTGAAACGCAGTAAATGTGAGATTTTCAGCATCAAATGTTCCATAATTGCCAATTGTATAAATATTGTTTTGAGGGTTTCTAGAATCGTAGTAAATCTTACTTACACTTTTTCCCTGCTGATAAATCTGAGTCCTACTTTCAAAATAAAGATATTCATTAGAGTAGTTTTCATCTTCAAAGAAATTATTTTCTGGATTCTCGAAAAGATAACCCTCTTTAGCACAATCTACTTCAAATTTAACCTCTCTTAATGATTGAGAATAGGTATTTGAGTAAAGGTCAACATAACTAGCCTTTGTGTAAGGTGCATAATCACCTTGAGAAAAACCATCCTTTAATTTATAAACATTAAGTTCCTCTATGTAGTCAAATGTAATTAATTTAATAATATATTTAATAGTAATATCTTCTCTTGCAAAAGCATCAATCTTATATCCACTTACTGTAAATGTAATTTGAGTTGTGCCATTTACTTTTGAATAAATCTTGAATCTATTGTCTACATTTGGATCCTGTTCCCATGTTATAGATGAAGAATTTAGACTTACAAGCACATTTCTTATAGCATTGGAATTCATATTATTGTTTGCATAAAGTTGAACATCAAAATAACTTTCTCCGTTCATATTATATAGATAAGCCGTTGAAGAATCTATTCCTGTTGATTCAAACAATCTTAAAGTTTTATTTTCATTATTGGATGAGACATTAACTATTGTTAAATTTTCATTTACTGTTATATTTAAGAATACCGATCTTCCATTATCTATAGCAAGTCGATATGTCCCACTTCCAATATTTTTTGGAATTAAATTAAGGTTAAGGTAATATAAATTATCACGGAATTCATATACGCTAGCTCCGTTATATCCAATGTTTATTACATCAATGCCTGATTCTAAAGTTGAGGTAACATTTTCAAATTCTGCGTCGGCAAAAATATCAATAAATGGCTTTGATCCCCCCTCATATTGCAAATAAACATTATTTGCAAATTCTTCAGTCGCAAATTCTAGTTTGCTTGCCCCCTTAACAATCTCATACTTTATTGTAGTTTCATATGCATCAGGCCTAATAACATTAAATTCTAATTTTACAGGAATTTCCTTAACATCTGATGTTATTGTAGCACCATCTACACCTTTTAAATAAACCGTTTCTCTTAAATTGTTTATTTCCACGATTTCAGTGTAAACTTTATTCATATATCGTGCTTGCAAGCCTGTATTGGTTAAATTCATTGTTAATTTTGTGAAATTTGAGCCTTCTGGTAAAACACTAAAGTTAAATGGATACCAACCTGCATCAAAACTTGCATAACTATTATAAAATTTAAAAACTCTGCTTGTTGTATTGAAATCTGCATCATTAATTAATAATTGTGTTGGAATTTCTCTTATTACAACAGGTATGCTGTATGTATAACTTACACTATCATCTTCACTATCTTTAAATCCATCATAATAAAAAGTTATATCAAAATATGTTACATCAGTTTCACCTAACGAACAATTAATTTCATAGTAATATGTGGTTTTTTCATTAGTTTTAATACTTCCCAAACTCATTGCACTCGAAATATTTACATTTCGCGATTTTGCATCTATAAGCAAATTCGCATTTTCTGTTGCAAGAGTTACTTCAAGGTATGCTGTTAAATACTTTGCATAGCACCCTGCGAGCATTACATTATCAGCAATTGGCGTTTTATAACTTGGTATTAATATAATGTCGCCATTTTTATAGTCTTCTATTTTATAAGAAGTATTTTCCACACCTTTTTGATAAGGTATTTCTATGTTATGTTCATTTAATATTTTATAACCATATTCATGGGAAATGGCACTTTTGTCAATGTCTAACAGAATAGAGAAATCTCTTTTGCATATAATATCTGGCTCTTCTTCCTCTTCTTTTTCCTTCAAATATTTTGCAATAAAAGTAAATTTTTGACCTGGATTAACTGCTGTTGCCTTAGAAGCATCAATCACAAATTCGCCATCATTTTGAGCAATTTCAGTTAAATTAAATGTTTTGTTATTTGAATCTTGAACATTTTGTTCATTACCCAAGGTATAGAAAAGCCCATCCTTATTTTTAAAGATGAGATAATTCTTACTATTTATACTTTTTAATTGAATTTCTTGGAATTGATTGCTTTCTTTGATATCATCGACAGTAAGTTCATCTTCTTCCTCATCTATACCATAAAAATAGTAGGACAAGTTCCTTTCAGTCGCATTATCATTAAAAACAAAATTTGAGGATGTAGGTGTTAGAATTTTTGACGGAGTTACATAAAGTTTTTCTAGCCCCTCTTCTAGTATATCAGAAAATTCTTTAACATAAATGGTTATTTCTGTTTTTTTGCCTCCTTCAACAGAAGCAAATTCCAAATTTGTAGTTCCTCCATTTTTTCCTAAGACTTTAAATGTGGTTGTAAAACTTTGACTTGCTTTTCTCTCAACCTGTGCTACATTAGGATTAGATATTGAACATAAAATGCCATTCGACATCCCCTTTTCAGGATTGTTTATTGTTACTGAAACTTCTGCTTCTTTTCCGGCAAACATCTCTACAAACTCTTGGTTTGTTGAAATATATGTATCGGCATATTTACTCTTTCCGCAGGCGACAAAAAGTATGCTCGACAGAACTAGCAACAAACTAAATATAAATAAAGTAAGTTTTGATGATTTTGCCATATTTTCTCCTTTTAACTGAATATTCAATCAAAAAATAATGAAATTTTTTTAATTTTTTCTATTTTTTCTTTTCAATAATCGACAAAACGTATGGTAAAGGTCGTATTTGAACCATTGTTCTAGATGTTGGTGATGTTATAATAAATGCTTGACCTACTGATGCACTGACAATGCTGTTTCTTTCTTGTTTGTTAATACCACCAGAGTTTTTATAAAGTTCTATAAGGTCGTTAACGTCATTAGGTGATAGCGAGAATATTAATGAATATTGACAGGCATTAATAACCGCCGTTGACTGACGCTTGATTTCTTCAGAACCAACAAAGTCATTAATATTTTGAGTAATAACAATAAGCATACCACCATACTTCCTAATACGCTTAGCCATTGATGTCATAAAGTTTAAGGCAATTGGGTATTTTGGGTTAATAAATATATGCGCCTCGTCGCAGACGACAATAATTTTTCTGTTTGATTTATGTAATTCGTTGTAATCCTTATTGTTAATAACTTCACTTTCTATATACTTAAACACCAAAAGCATTTGAGCAAGTGTAAGCATATCGTTATTACCTGCAATAAGTGATTGAAAGTTGAAACAAACAAAGTTTTCATTGGTTTCAATAGATGTAGGGCCATTCCACAAGTTTGCGTTTCTTCCGCCTTTGGCGAATTTTCTAATATATGTTTCCGCAACACGTAAGTTGTTTAAAACATAATCTTCTTTTGCTGTTTTTATTCTCTCTTGCAAAATGGCATATAGATCATCAAACGTTGGATAATCTGTTGGCTTTAAATTCTTAAGGTCTGTATATTCATTAATACCAAATTTTTCATACATTTCAAGAACCAAGGTGTTTATGACCTCAAAAGCATCCGAGGAAATACCTTGCAAAATTGTTCGCAAGAATTGTTCAAGGAATTGAAGGTGCTGGTTGAATGAGTCATCGACCTTTTTCTTTTGAACAACCTCTACCTTATGTCCTTCCTCCCCTTCTTCGGTTGGTTTCTTTTCTTCATCATCATCTTTATCGAGCGCTCTTATAACGTTGAAAGGATTGATTATACCTTGCATAGATGAACCAACATCGATGAACTTTCCTTTAAGTTTTTCTGTTAATTCTGCATATTCCTTTTCTGGGTCGCAAATGAATATTTTGGTGTTATCCGCAGAAAAGTTTGCAAGCAACGTTTTTGTTGCAAATGATTTTCCTGAGCCTGATTTCCCAATAATCATCATATTTGAGTTAACTCTTTGTGGGTCTCTGACAAAGAAATCAATGAATACAGGGTAGGCATTATCTCCGAGATAAAATCCCCCTTCATCTTGAAGTTCTGATGAAATAAATGGGAAGACCCCTGCCAATGTGTATGTAGGAACACCTCTTTGAAGTTCTTTTATATTATCACGCATAGAAATTCCCGTGCTGATAAAGGCATCAATTTGTCGTGCAAATAATTCTGTATATTTGTATCCCTCTTGCTTAAGCATACCTTTAACATCCTTTCTTGCTGAATCCTCACAGGTGATAAAGGTGTTTACATCATATAACTGCTGATTGGAATTCTTTAATTCTTGTAATAAATTTCTTAATGTTTCAAGGTGAGTTGTAAGTTCAATTCGCGTACTACTTTTACCCGTTCTGGCAAGCTTTGTTTCCATATCCATTATGGCTTTATCAATTTTTTTCTCTGATTCGTATTTTGGGGCTTTCTTAAATTTCATAACAACCTTAGTTCTATCAAGAAGGAAGAATGATGCACCCCAAGCATTTCCAACTTGTAATGGGTATTCACTTATCGCATAGGTTCTATAATTAATATTGTCAATAGAATATTTCGCCGATGAAAATTTTATTGTATTTGGAGTTGCCCAATTTAAAAATTCATTGTAAGGAATATTCTCCAGATCCCTTTCATTGAAATCTCTTACATAATTTGCTTTTACAAATATTGCGAGGTCATTACCTACAAGTCTTTTTGTTTGCACAGGTGTTAATGATGATGCAAGAGAAGTTGCCATACCTGCAAGAGTGTTTTCCAATGCTTCGATATCTTTTCCTAAAACTACAAGATAAAAATAGTCCTTATATATTTTATCTGTTCTATTTTTGTTTTCAATAAAGTTGACCCTTTCCTCGAAAATTGGAGAACGTGCATCAATTTCTTCTTGACTCATTTGTTTTTCATATAATTGGTCAAGAAGTCTGTCATACTTTTTGTTTTCAACATATGAGTAATTGTCAAGAACCATTGCCTTGTTTAATTTTACAATTTCACAAACTTGATTATCGTCAAGCCTTCTAAGTGCATTACCAAAACCTACATCAATTACATTATTTTGGCTATATTCGTTCAAGAGGTCAAATAAAATAGGTTTTACTTCTAGAACTCCAGCATAATAACCATTATAATCAATCAATTTTTCTTCATAAAATTTTTCATAAGGAATAATGTCTTTAATATTAGACTTCCCAGATTTTGGTGCTTTTAGATATTTTTTCTTTTGCATCGAAAATCTTGCAAGGTGTGCAAGTGTTACATAAAATCTATCACTATCTGCAATTTTGAAAAATAGTGAAAGACCAAGAATAGCCCAGGCCATCGCAATCCAAATATGCCCTGGGAAGTTTGATGCTGCAAGAACAATTAATACACCCGCTACAACAAGTGCAATTAAAAGGTCAATACCGGTAAAGCCTTTTACAAATTCTAGTTTTACTTTCGTTCTTCTAGGAACAACTCTAACCATAGTTACCTCGCTTTTTTTATATTTCAAAATTATTTTACTACAAATCAAATCAAAAATACAAACGATTAAACAAGATTTTGGCAATTTTATTAAAAAATATTATTATATTTATAATAAAAAACAACGACTTTCTATCGTTGTCTATTATTTGTTTACTATTTCAGGGCTTATTTACTATAATAACTAAGTAAATTAAATTTATTATGGGCCTTAGCTTTGTTTATTATTTTTTGTGTTATTTCTTCGTTTTTTCTTGCAATTATTTCGTTATTATACCCTAATATATCGTTGGTTACAATTTTACCAATAAGCATCTTGGTGCTTGCATATAACCTAACTGGTGCTTCAGGACTTACGACATTTGACGCTCCAATAAAGGGACTTGCTATTGTAACTTTTGGCAAAGAACTAAAATTTTGAATAACTTCGACATTAAACTCCCTTTCTTTGCCACCCTTTTTGCGTTTTTTTGAACCAAATATTATAAAACTGTCCCCAGATTTTCTAATATATCTTTGTGGGAATTCACAAAAAGAGGTGATTATCTTACGAACTGTCTTGCCTTGAAATTCAACATCCACAACTCTACCCAATCCATTTCCATGACAATCGTAAACCAACTTACCTATAGGATTGTTTGTTTTGCTGGAAATATTGAATTGTAGTTTACTTGAATTTTCTATCGTTAGTGTATCCTCACCTACCGAGTAAATGTTCTCTCGTGGCAATACGAAAGAATTTTCGCTCTCTTCATCAACCACAATGAGACCTACATATGTTTTTACATTTTCATCTAAGATGACATCCAAAACATAGCCAACCTCTTTGGCATCGTCAAGAGAAATAACTTTTTTTGAAATTAGTTTGCTTATCTTTTCCATAGTAATATTGTATTTTTAAATTTTTCATTTAGAACATTTTTTAAAAAATTTTATAAAATTCTTTACAAAAGTTTTCTGTTGTTCTATAATACTTGCATGAGAAAGAAAAAGAATGTTGAAATCAATAAGGATATGATTATAGATGAAGTGCTAGCCCTCGATGATAGCCTGGGAGATATTTTTTTAGGTTTTGGAATGCATTGTATATTTTGTCATTTAGGAATGGAGGAAACTATTGAAGAAGCGGCACTAGTTCATCAGGTCGATGTGGATTTCCTAGTTCAAAAACTTAATGAGGCATATAAAGAAAAGAATAGCAAAAAATAAGGGATTGATTGTAAATAATCACATTTATCCCTTATTTTTATTATAAACTTAATTTCTTTTTTATTAAATCAATCAGTCTATCTATTCCTTTAACCTGTTTTACAGATATTAAAACTTCATTTTCTTCAATCAAAATAGGATTTTGAAGTAAATCACACTTATTGAGAACAACTATTCTGTTTTTAGTTGCCCCTAAATCATCAAGCAAATCATTAGTAACTTTCATGTTGATTTTATATTCTTTTTCGCCATTTACCATTTTATCTTGCGACACATCTACAACGTGTAAAAGCAAGTCGGCATCTTTTGCTTCTTCAAGCGTTGAAGAAAATGCATCAACCAATTGATGTGGTAAATCAGATATAAAACCGACAGTGTCAGTTATGATTGCATAACTATTATCTCCTAAAAACAATTTTCGTGATGTCGTGTCCAAAGTGGCAAAAAATTTGTCATCGGCATAGATATTCTCTCTCACGAGATGGTTTAATAGAGATGACTTCCCTGAATTAGTATATCCAACTAAGGCAATCTTTGGCATAGGTGATTCCAATCTTTCTTTTCGCGTTGATTGTCTTTGCTGTTTAATTCTTTCTATTTGGCCTTTAAGATTATCAATTTCACTCTCTAGTTTTCTTCTGTTAAGTTCCAATTTGGTTTCGCCAGGACCTCGCATACCAACCCCACCACTACCAAATCTACCACTTGTTCCTTGCATTTGCGAAAGCCTTGGCAAAATATATTTATCTTGTGCAAGTTTTACTTGTAGACGTGCTTCACGCGATTTTGCACCTTTTGCAAAGATATCAATTATTAATCCTACTCTATCCAAAACCTTAGTTTTAAATGCATCAGCAAGATTTTTCATTTGAGAACCCGATAATTGATAATCAACAATTACAACATCAATAACTTCCTCGCATTCGTTAATGTAATTTTTGATTTCTTCAACCTTTCCGCTCCCTATCACCGTTCTCCTGTTAAATTCTTTTACGTTTTGATAAAAGTCTTTGACAACATTAAGTCCAGCGGAATAACAGAGGCGTTCTATTTCCCCTGTTTTTCTTTCAATATTATCTTCCTTCTTGTCGCATACGATTATGATAACCGCATTTTCCCTTTCAATTTTATTTTCCATGTGGTTATTATAGCATAAAATCTTAAGCCTGTCAAAATTTTACAAATAAAAAAGAAAGATTAATCTTTCCTTTAAAATCTATCATTTTCATCCATAACGTTTACAATAAGGTTGTATTCATTTCCATCAACATCAACAATAGTAAACAGCCAATAAAGTTTCTCTTCTTCATCTCTTGTCATAACTTTTAAATAGCATTCTCCATTGAATGAATTTTTACTTATTAAATTTGAAATAGTCTTTTCAAAGTGTTTTTGTCCAATTTGTATTGCCTTTTCACTATCAATGACAAATTCTTTGCTAATATTTTCAAATTCGAACTTAAAATCTTTATAAATTATTGATATTTCATCCTCTGCATTTAAAGAATAACCCAAATCTGCCATATAAGTGGAATTTAAAGGATTTAGTTCTAAAATAATATTGTTTGATTTCTCATTTATATTTATCTCCACCTCAATTTCTCTTTCAAAAACATTATTAAATTTGAGTATAATTAAAGAAAAATCAACATTTTTTTCGTGAATTCCATTAATTATATAAGGCTGTTCTCTTTTTCCAATACTTATACTCCCCTTTTCCGCTCCACATCGGGCAAAAAAATATATTTCTGTTTTTTCACTTATATTATTTTTAACTGTATTTTTTTGACATCCTGTTATTGTAATTAATCCCAAAATAAATATTAAGCATAACAAATATTTTTTCATTTATCACCTCTTTTTAAATATATGTTTGAAAAAAAGTAAAAATGTGTTATTATAATTAAAAGGAAATAAAAATGAAAGATTTAAAATATTTTTTAGATAAAGCACTCAAAAATCATTTTGCCTTAGGTGCTTTTAACTTTTCAGGGTTAGAAACTTTGCAAGGAATTACTCTTGCCTGCAGGGAAATGAACTCGCCTGCAATCATTGCCGTAAGTGAAAGTGCCTTGAATTATATGAATGATTATGTAATCGCCCTAGCAAACACTGCCAAAAAACAATTTAATGGTCTTTATCTTCATCTTGACCACGGCAAATCATTTGAAATTTGTAAAAAGGCTGTCGATTTAGGATTTGATAGTGTTATGATTGATGGAAGTGCATTAAAGATTGAAGACAATATAAAACTAACAAAATCTGTCTGCAACTATGCCCATAAAAAAGGCGTGCTTGTCGAAGGAGAACTTGGACAAATAAAAGGCATAGAAGAAGATATATCAAGGCAAAAAGACATTTATACTGACCCACATCGAGCCTTTCAATTTGTAGATGAAACTTCTCTCGACCTTCTCGCAATCTCAATTGGAACAAGCCACGGAGCATATAAATATAACGGAGAGCAAACTTTGAGATTTGATATCTTAAAAGAAATAGAAAAATCTCTTAAAAATTTCCCCCTTGTGCTTCATGGTGCTTCGACAATTAATGAAAATTTGATAAATATTATTAATGATAACGGAGGCGATATTCAAAATGCTAATGGCATACCTGAGAATTTATTGAAAATGGCAGTGAAAGATCATAACATTGTCAAAATAAATACAGACTCAGATTTGCGACTAGCCATGACCTCTGCGACACGACAATGTCTCAACAATAACAAAAGCATAATTGACCCAAGGGAATATTTAGGAAAGGGACGCGATAAAGTAAAAGAAATTGTCGAATATAAAATCAAAAATATTCTTTTGTCGCAAAATCAATTTTGAATTTGAAATTTTATAGAATAAAACACCTAACACGATACGTTTTGAAAGGTGTTTTTTCAAATATAAACATAAGCAAGTTCATAAAGGTTTTATTATTTAATTATCTTTTTTCTCATATTTCTTTCGAGTGGCTTCACCGCCTCGAATATGCTTTTCTGCAAAATTTGCATCCAATATTGTTTTTACTTTTAAATATAAAGCATAATCTATATTTTTTAATTTTAAAGAAACATCATTATGAATTGTGCTTTTACTAAAACCAAATTTCTCTGCAGTTTTTCTTATTGTATCATGGGTATTTAAAATATGTTCCGCTACTGCGACTATTCTTAAAGTTATTGCATCCTTCATTATCCCCTCCACTCTTTAAATTTATGAAGAAGAAAGTTGAATTATGTCATATTTTGTAGAACCATGAAAAATATTATAAAAAAAATGAGCTCGGCAAAACCGAACCCAAAATTCCTAATTATAAACTACTTTTTATTTTCATCAATTGCTGTAACGATTTGTTTAATGGTCTTCAACTCTTCCAACTTTTCATCAGGAATAGAAACATTAAATTCATCTTCAAAACTCATTAGTAATTCTACAACGTCCAAAGAATCTGCACCTAAGTCTTCAATAATATTTGAATCTTCCTTTATATCCTCTGCCGAGATGCATAATTGTTCAGCAACTAATTGTTTTACTTTTTCTAATGTGTTCATTTCAACCTCCATGTTTATAATTATAGCATATATAAAAAAATATGTAAATAAAAAACACGAAAATTTTTCACGTGTTTTTTATCAATAATCACTTAACCTGTAAATCTAAATAATCGTTAGGATCGACAAAACTATTGTTAAGTTTTAATGCAAAGTGCAAATGTGCCCCCATTGAAAGTTCTCCTGCCGCAGAATTGTCAATTTCAGCAATTTTCTGCCCTGCTGAAACAACATCTCCTTCCTTAACCAAAACATTTTCGCTTAATGAAGAATACACTGAGACAAAGCCATTTGCGTGTTGAATTGTAACTGTTGTGCCTTCTAAATAAGGTTGGTCGATTTTTAGAACTGTGCCATCTAAAATAGAATTAACACTCGCATCGTCTGAAACAAAATCAACATAAAGGTGTGCTTCCCATTGATTTAACGTTTCATTTTTTTGAAGTTCCTTATTTGAAAAATCCTTAATGATTGTGGCATTGTTCATAGGCGATCTGAAATCTAATCTTGTTGTTCCTGTTGGAACTGCCTTATGTAAGGCCGCAATCAAGGTAAACGTTAAAGCAACTGCAAAAATTATAATTCCAACAATAACAAAAATGCCATACTTTTTTACAAATTCAACAAATCTGTTTTTCTCCTCGACTTCCATTTTTACCTCCTAGAAGTTTATTGACAGATTTATTTTTTTTATACATTTATTTTAAAATCCCGTTATAATTAATGGATAACCCACAATCCACTCATTCTCTGTTTTGACAAGTTGAACATTAACTCTCTTGTTTTCTATAATTCTATAATCACAATAATTTTTATCGTAACCATAATATACTTGCCTATCTTCTATGCTTTTTCCACCAAAAAGTGTATAATTAAATCGTTTGTTAAAATAATTAAGATTTACGTTTTTGTTAAAGTATAAGACAACTCCTTTGACATAAGAGAAGTCTAAATTGTCAATTTTTTCCTTTTCTTCCTTTTCCACTATAAAATAAACATCATCACTATTAAAAATCTTTTGACAATCTTCTAACAGATTTTCATTATTTGAGACAATTACCATTTTTTCGCAATTACAATCAAAAATTTCATTGTTGTCTTTAATAATTAATAGCATAAATGAAAATAAAATTATAAAAATAAAAGCAATCAATCTTTTCATAATAAATTGATTGCCATAAATATTACATTATATATTAAGAAATTTGTCGAAAATAGGCATTTAAAGTATAATCATAGTTATTATTAATGCTATACCACCCAACAAACAAAAGCCTCCCAAAAGTCCATACAAAATACCTTTTGACTGATCATTAAGCGGTTCTCTCGCTTTCTTTTGCTTTACCTTCCCTTCTTTAACTTTTTCTTCGTCAGCTTGCTGTGGCGTTTGTATTATGGGTCTTTGATTTGGAGGCGCAATAGGCCTTTGTGGAATATTTTCTTTGTCTGGCATACTCACTCCTTTATTTTATTGTAATATTTTAAAATTTATTTGTCAATCAATTTTTATACTATTTAATGGCCATATTTCTTTAATATTCACACTTTCGTCCAAAGCCTCAACAACAATTGTGGCAATATATTTTACATTTGATTTCAAAGATGTTTCCTCATCAATATAAATATGAGAACATAATGAGGCTTTATCTTTTTTTGATAGAACATCATTAAAATAATAATATCCATCTTCTTGACTAAATGTCCAATTTACTGTTTCAACCAGTCCCATGTCAAGCGTTTTATTTTCACTTGTATAAATATAAATTTTTGCTCTTAAATATAATCCATCCTCTTCTTCATTGTTTTTTATAGAAATTATTTGCGGAAGTCTGTCTCCAGCCAAATAAGAACCATCAATATTAAAAGATATAGCATTTGACATATTTTTTGACACATCAATTTGTATATTTTTCCCCAGAACTAGGTCTGTTGTATATGAGGACTGAGTTTTAAAATAAAAACCGGATATTCCTAGGTAAATAGATATTGCCAGCAAAATTGCAAGCAATATCGATGTAAATATCCATCCAAAATTATCTTTATTTATTTTCATAAGTTTATTTTGTTATAATCTTCTATTTTTATTCTTTCTTTGTTCTGTTTTTTTCGTTTTGCACGCTCTACCCTAAATTTATTAATTTGTTCTTGCTTAAACACTTCACTTTCTTGAACCAAATTCTCTCTTTTAACCTGCCACTTGTATTTTTTATTTCCATAGGCAATGTCATAAGACAATATTGAAACTCCTTGCAAAAGATAAATATAATATGAACAAAATCTCCAAACTATCAAAACCCACACAAGTAGTGCCGATTGATTTGCAAGCACACTACCAAAAGATGCTGTAAACGAAATTTCATTCATTCCCGTTCCACCTGGCAATGGGAAAAATGAAGAACTCAAATCAACAAGACAAGTCATAACAAATAACTTTATATACATCGCCCCGTCAATAGATGGTGAAAAAAACCTAACTATAAAAAATGGTAATGAGTAATTTACAATTATTTTTGCAAGACTCAAAAAAGTCATTACAATAAAATCCTTGGGCGAGCGAGCATATTGTTTCATAATATCTTGAAAATCGCTAATATATTTAATAATCCTCTCATATTGCTTGTCGTAATTTTTGATAATTTTCATTTTGTAGAGCATTTTTAAAATTTTTACAACTAGTTTTTTCCCTATTGTTTTGCAAACCGACAAAAATACCGTTGCTACCAAAATTAGAGACGCAAAAATAAAGCCCAGCAAACTCGTTACAGAAACCAAAGTTCCATAACTTGAATCTGTCCAAGAAATAATAAGGCTTATAAAACTTACAAGCACCCAAGAAATTTGTCCAAAAACATATTTTGCAAGTGGTATTGATAATGATGTATGAATAGGCATTCCATGTGTTTTTAAATAATTAATTTGAAATGGTTGTCCACCCGTTGCCATTGGAGTAACACTATCATAATACCTTCCTAGTTCGGCGACTTTATATGCAATTCCCCATCGACATTTCCCTGTCGATTGCTTTAAAAGATAAGCGACTATCAACGTATCAAAACTTATAACAAGTGCTAGTAATAAAATTATTACAAAAAATGAGCCTAATCCTAATTTAGGACTTCGTAAAGAGACCCAATCCTCTTTTAATATTTGATAAATCAAAATTCCAACAACAACACAAATATTAACAATAAACAAGACGATGCTTATAATTTTGCTTTTCTTACTGTTTCGTTTAGAAACAGATTGCTCAACTTCGTCAAGTTTCTTTTTTTGCAGGTTAATGGTCTCTTCCTGCAATTCTTTCAACTCTTCTTTATGAGCATCATCAAAATTATTTGCATCGTCTTCTTCAACAGAAATATTTTCCACATTTTCAAGTGGAACCAAATCATCTATATTTGATTGAACTACAACTTCTTTTTTTGATTTGTCTGTTGATTTTGTCATGGTTAAATATTATCAAAGATAGATGACTTTTGTCAAGTTTTTATTTCACACTATCTGCTATTCTTCCTCTAAAAATGCGAAATTCGTAATTTTCTCTTAAGAAATTAATATTTACACTTTCATAATAAGCATAGTTATCTGCATAAAGTTCATCATATATAACATCAAAATATGTTTTATCTACAAGCAAGTTTACCCTAGTATTATATAATTTTTGAATGGCTTCATCTCCAGTCAATTTGAATGATAGGTCAACGCTGTCGCCAAATAGGTTTTCACATTTTCCAGTGTAAATAATTAAATGAATTCCATAATTGGTTCTTGTAACAATACAATCTCCAATTTCACCTCTGCCTTCGTCATAAAGTTCAAGACCTGCCTCATTAAATTCTTCTACGAAACTTGAAACTGCATTACCCTCACTATCTACACCTATCACATAATTAGATTCAGCATTAAACATTCCAGTATCTTCTCCATACTCATAAATAAAATCATTTATTGTATTTCCGAGTTCATTAAGTGTGGAATTTTTTACGCTCGCTAATTTATTTTCAATTAAACTTATTACATCGTCTACAGAAACATATTGCTCACTGTCGTTTCTATTGTTTACTTGTTCTTCGTATTCACCAGTTGCACTATTTAAAACTCTAATTTTAGGATCAATCTTATTGTATAAATCTTCAAGATCTTCTTGATATTCTTGATATGAATATGTTCCATCCTTTGCATTATATTTTTCTTCAAGTTTAGAATATTGTGCTGTTTGTTCATCGTTAAATTTAAACAAAACATTTGCTACGGTAAAGAATTTTGTAACTCCATCTCCAGTTTTAAAATAATACATATCTTTTAAAGAATTTTGAACATCCGAATCATAACTGCTGTTTTGTTCTAATTGATACTTTGTGTAACTTGACTTCACCTTATTTGAATAAGCATCTAAAACATTTTGTGGTGTAACTGCCGATTCTCTATTATGATTTTGATTGTCGGCAGAATATCTTTGAAGTAAATAATTTTCATAATTTATTTGGTATAGTCTGTCAAGTTCTCTCATAAAGATTGATTTTGTATCAGTAGAAAGATTTAATCCAAATTCTGCAGTTTTTAATTGTTTTAAGTATTTTTCAAATGCTTTTGTGTAATTTTCGTCATATCTAATATAATCAAGCAAACCTAAATAAATTTGGGTTTTATCTTTGTTGTAATCCTTGTCGGTAACAGATGGTCTGTAATCAGATAAAAACTCCTTATATTCTTCTGCATTTACAATAACAATATTTCCATCTTTATCTTGTTCAAGTTTTGCCTGTGGAGTATAGCCATTAAAGGTTATATTATCCCCGCTTTCTTCATCTTCACTTTTATCATCAACAATCTCATCATAAAAAGATTTTAGATTTTCATAAAGAGAATCCTCTGTTTGCTCAAATAAATATGATTTATGGAGTGAAGATAAATTCTTTCCATCTATGTTTACATCATATTTTTTCTCTGCTTCTAATAATGTGATTTTTCTATTTTCAAGTTGGGTAATTGTCATATTTAGAGCTTCTTCTTTAGAGAATCCATATTGAAGGTAATAATTCCCATAACTTGAATAACTTGATAAAAGTTCACGGTTTGTTATTTGGGCTACAACCCTTCCTTCGCTATCTCGAATTTCGTCAACTACTGCATTATAAAGTTTTGCACTATTGGTCTCCACAAGAGAACAACCTGCAAATAATGACATACATACTATTAATATACCCATTAAAATTCCAGTAAATCTTCGTTTCATTTTATCTCCATATTACTACCATTATATATTAACATATATTGACGCAAAAATACAAGCAAAATTAAATATTTTTTGCTCCTCTTTCAAAAAATTCTATAATTTTATTTAGTTTTCCATAAACATTTAAAGCAAAATTGAATTTTACTTTTACAAAATTGTCTAAAGATAAAATACCATCATACTCGTCAAGCAGCCGCCCAAGCCTTTCATCAATAACATTTTTCTGTTTTTCAAAGTATACATTACATTCATTTTTATTTATAACAATTTTTTTTACATAAAATCCGCCGGCAAGATTTCTAAGATAAGCCAAAAGACATAAATTTTTTATTTCACGCGGAACTTCTCCATAAGCATCATTGAGGCTTATCATTATTGATTCAAGTTCTTCCCTTGTGTTAAGTTCACCTATCCTTGTATAGTAAATAATCCTTTGTTCGTCATCAGTAATATAATCTTCACTTATAAATGCTGATAAATTGACTTCAAGTTTAACATCACTCTTAATGTTTACTTTTTCACCCTTAATATTTTTTACTTCCTCGTCAAGCATTTTCACATACATATCATATCCCACCTTTGCAATATGGCCATGCTGTTCTTTTCCAAAAATATTACCGGCGCCTCGTAATTCAAGGTCTCGCATCGCTATTTTAAAGCCGCTGCCTAAACTGCTAAATTCTTTTATGGCTTCAAGTCTTTTATAAGCATCTTCGTTAATAATTTTATCTTTGTCATACGTTAAATATGCGTAACCCAATCTATCGCTTCTTCCAATCCTTCCTCGAAGTTGATATAGTTGGCTTAATCCCAATCTATCGGCATCTATTATTATCATAGTGTTTGCTGATGGTAGATTTATTCCATTTTCAATAAGCGTTGTAGAAACCAAAACATTAAATTCATTGTTAAACAACTTTGATATTACATTTTCCAAATTTTTCTCTGCCATTTGCCCATGTGCAACACCTACATTTGCTTGTGGCACTAATTTCCTAATATAGTTGGCAAATTCCTCAATACTTTCTACTCGATTATATACTATAAAAACCTGTCCTTTCCTCGCAAGTTCTCTTGAAATAACATCTTTAAATAACTGGTCATTTTCTTCAGTAATATATGTTTGTATTGGCAATCTGTCTAGCGGTGGCGTCTCAATTATTGAAATATCTCTAATTCCCGACAAAGACATATTTAGCGTTCTAGGAATTGGGGTCGCTGAAAGTGTTATGACATCTATATTTTTAAAAATAGATTTTAACTTTTCTTTATGTTCAACCCCAAAGCGTTGTTCTTCATCTAATATAAGAAGTCCTAAATCTTTATAACCAATTTTATCATTGAGAAGTTTATGCGTTCCAATTAGCATATCAATCTCACCTTCTTTGAGTCTTCTAATTATTTCATTTATTTGCAAATTAGACTTAAATCGGTTTATAACTTCAACCCTTACACCAAAAGGTTCTAGCCTATCCTTTGCCGTTAAATAATGTTGTTCTGAAAGAATAGTAGTGGGACATAAAAATGCAACCTGCTTTCCGTTATAAATGGCCTTAAATGCAGCACGAAGTGCAACCTCAGTTTTACCAAAGCCAACATCTCCACATATAAGCCTTTCCATAACTTTATCACTTTCCATATCTTTATCAATATCTAAAATTGCTCTCTTTTGGTCTTGCGTTTCTTCAAATCCAAAAGAATCTGCAAATTGTTTTTCCAAGAATTCATCACGCTTAAAAACAAAACCTTTTACCTTTGCCCTTTCTCTATAAATATCTAGTAGAGAAATTGCCATTTCTTTTATGCTGGCTTTAACCCTTTCTTTTAGACGGGAAAACTCTCCACCACCTAATGCAGAAAGTTTTGGATTTTCTCCTCCAACATAAGCGGAAATTGTGTTTGCTTCCTCGCTTGGCAAATATAACAAATCACCACTTTTATATTCAATTACATAGTAGTCTTTTTCTATGTCTGATATTTTAAGTCGCTCAATTTTTATACACTTTCCAATACCATGAAATGTATGAACAACAAACTCACCTGGACGTGGCAAATAAAATGTTGAATGCTTGCTGTTTGAAAACGAAACTTGATTAGACTTAAAAAGACTATCTGTGCCGATAACTACAATGCCTTCCTTCAAAAATGAAGCACTAAAAGGGAATAATTCGCCCGAAACATATACTTCCTTCTTCTCAAGCGAAATATCATAAGAAAAATAATTAAAAGATATTTGATTTTCATGTAAAAAATTTTCAAGTATCTTTTTATAGCGCTCCTCGCCAGCAAACAATATAATAGTCTGATTTAAATTTTTAAAATCAGCAATATCATGTTTTAATGCAATAAAATCGGTCAAATAACTTCTTGGAGATATAGTATCATTTTTATATCCACTATTGTTCACATTAAAATTATCAAATATATAATCGGCACTACTATAAAGATAATCAAACGATATATAATTATTTGAATTAAATATTGAAGAAGCACTATAACTTTGAATTAGTAAATTGATTTCATCATTAACCTTTTTGGGTTCATCCAAAATTTTTGTTCCTTCCAAATCAAAGCAACTATTCTCGCCTAATGGTAAATATGCACAAAACACATCGGTTTTTTCAAGTTTTTCGATATTTTTCATGTTTGTTTCATCAAATATTGAAATATTTTCAATTAAATCATCAAAAAATTCAATCCTTATTGGATGCTGATGTGTAGTTGAAAAAATATCGAGAATATCTCCTCTTAAAGCAAATTGCCCCTCGCCATCAACCAAAGAAACTCTTTCATATCCCATCTCTGCCAATTTTTGAATAAGCTTATCAATCTTAACGCACTCACCTTTCTTTAAATTAATTGACGCAATTCTTGACAAATCAAATTTTATCATAGAAGAACAAGGCAAAAAAATTAACGCATCAAGATTGCCCGATAAGTATTTACTTAAATTTGACACAAAAGGTAATAAATTTTTATCTTTTTCATCCTCATTTTCTCTGGCATTTGTTATTATCTCTGCCCTTTTGCCAACAGCAGCCAATCCCCTTTTTATCCTTCCAGCAGAAGCAAAATTGCTAGACAAAAAAATGAGGCGGTCAAAACTTCCTCCAACAAAAACTTTTTCTCCATCACCAAAGCCTGTAATTATATTATTTTTGGTGATATTTTCAATTATTTTTTTTAAATTTCTCAAATTTTCTCCAATATTAAATCAACCGCCTTGTCAATTGCATCATTTATAATTTTTCTCGTTTCTTCATTCATTTTTGACAAAACATAATCGGCAAGATTTTTTGTTTCATCTCGTCCAATACCAACTCTTACCCTTTCAAATTCCTCACCTATGTATGAAACAATGGATCGCAGTCCATTATGCGTTCCCGAACTTCCTCTTTCCCTATATCTTATAACGCCTTGATTTAAATCAATATCATCGACAGCAACAATTATTCTTGCATCATGAAATTTTTTCTTTAACAATGCGACAGCTTCCCCACTATTATTCATAAATGTTGTAGGTTTACATAACAAGATTTTATTGCCATTTAAATTCCCTTCTGCAATTAAAGATTTATATTTCTCTTTGGAAAAAACAATGTTTAATTTCTGTGCAAGTTTTTCAACAACCATAAACCCTACATTATGAAATGTGTTTTCATACTGCGTTCCTATATTTCCCAATCCTACAATTATAACCATAATAATTCTACCTAACTTCTTTTATAACTCTATTCCCATATTCAAGATTTACATTATCCAAAATCTTACTATCTTCGACATAGCACCCGCATAAATGACAGTTATTCGAGATTATACTATTTTTAATTATATTTCCACTTTCAAGAGTTGTGCCAGATGAAATTATACTTTCTCCTTGAATAATATTGTTTGGATAAATAACAACACCTGCATCTATTTCAACATCTGCATCGATAAAAACAGTATTTTTTCCATAAATTACAACGCCATTTTTAATATGATAATCTTTAATTCTGTTATATAACTGCTCGCTTGCAAACGAAATATTTTGAGAATTGTCGCAAACTAAAAGATTTGTTTTTTCATCTCCAGACATTGTGCTTTGTGCTATGTTAGGATTATACTTTAAAAAATCGTTTTTGACTATAAATCCTCTATTTAAAAATAAAAAATTTATACTTTTTGCCGCAAAATACTCTACAATTCTTACAAATTGACTTTTGTCTAACAATGGTGTATCGCTATAAAAAACAGCAATTATCTTTTTGTCGGTGTTGATGCTTCGAACTCGCTCGATTATATCATTACAATCATCTAATATCATCTGCTCGCAATTGCTTCCTGCTAATTTTACCCATTCAAGCATCATTTTACCACACAAATTCATGTTGTATTTTTCTGCTTTTACAACAACAAAAAGAACCTCATCTTTTATCCATTCGTGATTTTGTGGCTTTATCAATGTTTCTGTTATTGATATGCTTTCCTCTTTTTCGCCAAGGTCTAAACTATCAAAATCAAATGAAATTTGGTTTTCTAAAACTTCTATATCTAAATCTTTATTATCCATGATTTTAATTATATAACTCCTTTTATTTTTTGTCAACCAATAATGCCAACCTATTGTCTTTTCATTAAAAATTTTGTGCTTTTTATTGATAAATTATGAAAAATCAAATTATTTAAGAAAATATATTGCAAAATCATTTTTTAATTTTTTTATTTTATGCTAAAATAACATTAAGGAGTTTTTATGAAAAGAGTTAAATCATTTTCTATTTTCGGCATTATTCTAATTGCAGTCTTAGTCCTTTTATTACCTTGCTGGGTTGGTGTGAAGAATCAATCAAATGCGGCGGTAAGCCAATCGAATGAAAGTTTTCAAATAGAAGTATTTGGAAGAGGTGGCTCTAAAATCGAAATTCAAGAAGAAGCAGAATATGACCACCAAACAATTCAATCTAATCTCAAGGCATTTGCTTTTAAATGGAAAGACGTTGAAAAATTTGTCTTTAAAGTAAATCCTGAATTATACTCTCCTTCTCCTGATGAACAAGATTCTTACACTATGACAATTTCTGTTGAATTTTTAAAAGATTATAAGGAAACTCCAAATTTCTACCAAGCAAAATTAATTACAGTAGAAAACTACGATTTGTTTACTAGAACAAGTAAAGGAGATTTTAATGGAATAGTAAATTTTTCACCAGAACTTATTATAGATGACGGAATCACAGCTTTAGATTCTACTGGTCAACAAGTAAGTTTTAATGGTTGGGGAATTTATAGATTTATTATGTGTATTAATGGTGGCAACGACGTTTATTCTGATTTCTTTATAATAGAACCTGAACGAGAAATATACTTTAAACCACAAATTAATTATCACGAGGAAGCACCTGAACTACAATATTCAACTTACGCTTTCTCGCTCACTAACGAAGAGCAGTTCCAATATATTGACACATCAAGACTTGTTTGGTATGTAACCGGCCAAGCACAAGGTGGCATTAAATATGTTTTAGTTGAAAGCGATAAGACCGCATTTCCAGAATATGAACACGCACTTTATGATTCGTGGGATAGAACGGGATATACATTCTCTTTTAATGATAATGGTCATCACGGCGAATGGACTGTTTGGTGTGAATACAAATATTTTCAATCTGAAGCAAATCCTTCTGTAAGTAATAAAATAACACTGATTACTTCTGTTGCTGTTAAATTTAATACTTTAATTTGGGTCATTGTTGCACTTGCACTTTCATCTATAATTATAACAATTTTAATTTGCTTATTTAAAATAAAAAGAGAAAAAGTATACTAAAAAAATTCCAAGTTTGTGGGATAAACCCCATTGCTTGGAATTTTTTTATAAAATATTGTGTAAATTTGCCCCCATAAAGTGTAAATAACTATGACAATAAAGTTTTAAAGACTCGATACATACTTTGAAGGCATCTCTATCATCATTGGCAACATGAATTTTCATTTTTGCAATCTCCTGCCCTATTTCCTGAATATTTTTATGATTTACCATACAGCAAAGTTTGCCCTCATTTTTTGTCCATGAATATTCAAGATTGTCCACGGCAAGCACAACATCCATATCCTTCAATGATTCTTTTTTATCAATTATTTGCACAATTTCAAAACACCTATTTTGAACATCTTTGAGCGATGAATTTACAACCATCTCCTCTGCAAGGCATATTCCAACGAGTAAAAAAATTATTAAAAATAAATTTACAATATTAAAGGCTCTCATGTCGCACCAACCTTTCTGTTTGAAAAGATTTACCTTCTTTTTCAATCATTTGAATATATCCCTGTCCACGTTTATCAACAGTTAACAATAAGACATTCTTTAATTTGTCTCCGCCATGCTGTCTTATCAAATCTTCGATTTTGTCTTTATTATATCCAGCAAGAATTATATTTTCCTTTAATATTTTCCCTTCACTTACTAAAATTATTGGCAAAAAACTTTCGTCAACGCTTAATTTCATATCGCCATTTGTAACAGGAGAAAATTGGGCTTTGGGCATTACAGATAATTTCCCATTTGTTTCCATTATTGCATACTGTATCTGCGAAATATTAAAATATCCACATTCTCTTAAAGCCGCAAATATATCATCTGTCGTCAAACTCAACTTTTTCATGGCCTTATAATCTATACCCTTTGGATTTATAATTATACTTGGCTTTCCACTTATTAATTTACTAACACCTTGGCTTACCATTGTAATTAATGTTAATAAAAAATGCACAACAACCAATGTGAGTAGTGGAACTATTCCATGAAGCACAGGCACCGATACCTCTGCCATTGGAATTGTGGCAAGATCGGCAATAATAAGTGTAAGGACAAGTTCAAAAGGTTGCATTTGACCAATTTGACGTTTTCCCATCAACCTGTATACTAAAAGCACTATAAAATATATTAATATCGACCTACAAATAATAGTTAACATATCTTTATTATGAGCGTTTTTCTTAATTTATACTTGTTTTTTCTTTAATTTTAACCTTGGAATGTTAAATTTCTTCTTTGCACTAATTAAAAAGGCTTTCACATCAAATAAGTTCATAACTGCACCCAAAAGAATATAACTTGTAACACTTACAATGCCACCTATCATAAGTGTTATAAAGAGTGGAAAAATATATCCTGATAAACTCACTATAAATGTTGTGAGTGCGGCGGAAGGCAAGAGAAGAACTGCCAACTTTAATATTTTACTTGTTAATCTTAATTCAATTTTCAACTTTCTCTTTATTAATAAAATATTTAAGGATGAAACAATTAAATAATTTAGCCCCATGCCCCATATTAGCGAATTAATTCCAAAAAGAGGAGGGAAAAACCATAATGCTAAAAACATAACTATTGCTCCGCAAATAAAGTTTAAAAACGATTTCTTTTCTAAGCCAAGAGAATTTAAAATAGATGATGATATATTTGTTAGACCGAGAGGTATCATCACCCAAGACGCCGTTTGAAGGAGAACCCCGCTTAACGTGTTATCATATAAAAATTGACCTATTTGCTCGCCAACTCCCATAAAAACAGGAACAAACATCGCCGAAATAAAAAGAGCAAATGCTATTGAAGAAACCACCCTTTCTTCAATATATTTTTTATTGTTTTGAGCAAGTGCCGTTGAAATCTCTGGAACTAATGCCGTTGAAAGCGAACCTATTATAGTCGTAGGTATAAAAAGCAGAGGGAAAGTCATTCCCATTGCCACTCCAAAAAGGCTCATAGCTTGATTGCTTGTATATCCTATTGCAATAAGCCTAGCAGGAATAATAATTGCGACTAAAGGACTTATAAATGAACCAGCAATTCTCATCAACGTAATTGGTGTGGATTGTTTTATAAGTGGTGAAAATTCTTTTTTGCTCAATTTTCCTAGTCTGCCACCATAATAAAAGAATAAAAGAGTAACAAAAATCATGGAAAGGAAGCAAGCGAGAGTCATTGTCCATCCCACGCTTAAAGCATTTTCTAAAGCAGTAAACGTTGTCGAAATTGCGAGAATTCCTAGAATTATTCTAACGACCTGCTCATAAAGTTCGCTCACGCATAACGCAAAATAATTGCCCTGCCCCCACAACGCACCACGAAAAACACTATATACTGCTGAAAAAATCAAACTTGGCAAAAGTATTATCAAAATTTGTATACATCTTTCATCTGATAATAGTTTTGAAAATAAATTTTTAAAAATTATTACTATTAAACATAATATAATTGAAAGTATAAGTGAATAAAGTAATGCAACGCTTATTAAAGATGCCTCTCTCTTTTTATCTTTGCTTGCAATATAGGAGGCACTAATTCGTGAAATTATAAGAGGCAAACCACTTGAAACTATAGTCAATAGCACCATGAAAACAGATGATGCGACTTGATAAATTCCAACTCCTTCAGCACCAACAACTCTAGACAGAATAATCCTAAACAAAAAACCCAATATTCTTGTCAAAACAGAAAAAATTGTAATTAAAACAACACTTTTAAATAAAGATTTCATACTCTCTCCTCATATATGTTATTAAAGAAGAATAAAATTTAATACAAAAGGAGTTAAAATGAAAAAAGAATTAAATTATATTTATATTGTTCAAGAAGGAGATAATATTGAGAGTATTGCAAAAAAATATGGAGTTAGTGCAATGAGAATTTTAATTAAAAATTCAATATCCCCATCTATGGTAAAAAAAGGAAAAGTATTAATTATTTGCTAAATCTTTTGGTTACCTTCTTTACAAAAGCCTCTATTTTTTCGTTATATTTGCTTGAAAGATATAGCGCAAATAAAGATATGATGATTATTATTCCCCACACAACAAGTCCCCAGTCGTGATATGGAATTACCTTTCCGCTTGAAAGATAACTGACTAGAAAAATTGATATTGGTCTTGTTATAAGTTGAGTCAAAATAAAAAACGCCCAACTCATATCTGTAACTCCCGCCACTAAGCACAAAACATCATCAGGGAAAAATGGCAAAATCATCATTAATACAAATGTATATTTGCAATTTGACAAAAAACCTATCCATTTTTTTTGTGCTTGCTCACCCACCATAAACTTAACCAATTTTTTACCAAAAACACGCCCCAAGAAAAATGCTAATGCACTACCAAGTAATATGCCAGAAAGTGAAAGCAAACCACCCTCAAATGGTCCATAAATTAAACTACCTGCAATTATCAAAATTGGAGAAGGTATTGGAATAAATGTTACTTGCAAAAATTGGAGAAATACAAAGGCAAACCTTCCCCAAAAACCCAATTCTAGTATTATTGCCTGTAATTTTTCAACTGAATTAAACTTATCCCAAAGCCCCGTTTTGTATAAAATTAAATAAGTAATGCCAAAAATTAATGCCAGCAAAACTAATACAAATATTATTCTTAATATTTTTTTTGTAAGAGACATTTCCATACCTTATTATAAAGAAAAAATTTGATAATTATTCTTATTACCGAAAGTATATTTTTTATTCAAAAACAAACAATATCTATATTAAAGGAGAAATTGTGAAAAGTTCGGTAAAAGTAAATAAATCAAATAAAAAACTTTCTATTTTGTGGCTTATAATTGTCGCTTTTATTGCTGTAAGTCTTTTACTATTTTGTCAATTTTATTTTGGTGATTCTATTAATTCCAAATCTACATTCTATCCAAACACGTTTATAAATGGCGTCGATGTTTCTGGTTTGACAAAGGCAGAAGCAAGCAATGTAATTCAAGAAAATTTTATTTCCAACAAGGATAATATCAATATTACTTTAAAATCCAAGGATAAAACATGGAACATAACTGGTGAGGATTTGAGCTATATTGGCAATTTTAATCCTACCCTTGATGAAGTTATGCAATATGGACATGAAGGTAATATTTTTGAAAAGAAAAAATTATCAAATAAAATCAAAAAAGAAGGTTTAAATGTTAACATTCCAATAGAAGATGTTTATGGCGGATTTAACGATAAAATCGAAACAATCATAGGCGAGTTAGAAACTGCACCAAAACCTAGCAAAATAGAATTTAATCCAAATAGCGAAAATATGTTTAATATATTACCCCCTCAAAATGGTCTGATAGTAAACAAAGATGAATTAAAAAAAATGCTGAGTTCTGCACTTAATGAAAAAAATTTTGACATTGAAATCCCTATCGTTGAAGTATTGCCACAAGAAGACCTTCAATCCCTGCAAAATAAGATTGCCATTCGCTCATCTTTTTCAACAGATTACTCAAAGTCAACAAGTGATAGAAAATATAATATAAAAATGGCTTTGTCTAAATTTAATGGTATGATTATTGAACCCGGCCAAGAAGTGTCATTCAATAGCATTACTGGAGCAAGAACAAAAGATAATGGCTATAAAACAGCAAAAATAATAATTGGGGGCAAATATGTAGATGGAGTAGGCGGAGGTGTCTGCCAAGCATCTACTACACTTTATAATGCCTTAATTTTGGCAGATGTCGACATTTTACAAGTCAATCATCATACTCTACCAGCATCTTACGTCCCTCTTTCCTTTGACGCAATGGTGAGCGAGGGTTATGCCGACCTTGTTTTTAAAAATACATTAGAGACACCTATTTTTATCAAAACAATTTGCGATGATAAAACAGCAACTGTTCAAATTTATGGTCAACCACTTGAAGAAGGAGTTACACTAAAAGCCCGTGCTGAACTTGTTAAAATCATTCCTCATGGCGGAGATGACATTATAAAAGATGTTAAAAATGAATACGGCGACAAGGTTTTATATAAGGGCGAATACTATAGATTAAAATTCCCGCAAGAGGGCTACGAATCAAAAGGCTATATTCAAAAAATAAAAAATGGAGAAATTATTGAAGAAAAAGAAATAAGGCACGACAAATATCTTCCTCAAAATGGCATTATTGTAGAGGGAAATTATACGCTTGAAGAGGGAATGACTCTTCCTGCAAATAATGTAAAATATATTCCACCCCAAAAAGTAACTGAAGAAAATGAAAAGAATGCTAAAATGAGATGGAATATGAATTAATTATAAAAATTTAAGTTTATCGCCCACTGCAAGCAAAAGGTCTGCTCTTTCATTATTGACCTTACCATCAAAAACATCGCTAAGCAAACTTTCCAATATAGGCTTATATCTATTTGCTTGAACTGTTGGAAAATTTATTTTCAAATCATCACCATTTATCTTTAAATCTTTAACCGACACAATGAGTTTATGGGATATAATATATTTATAAAAGAAATAATATTTGTTTGCTAAAGATTTTGATTTGTGAATCAAAAGCAAATAAATTTGTTGGAAATTATTAAAATACTTAAAGAAATATGGCTTGTTTTGAACTTTATTTAAAGCTGCATAATAGCCTGAAAGAATATTTATATAACTCTCCGCCATTTTCTTGTTTAGGCCAAAAGAATTTAATAAAATTAAGTTTAAATAATATGAAACTGAAGTTGGATTTACGTTGTCAATAACATCTATCAAAAAGCCCTGAGATTTATGTTGAACTTTTTTTACCATATTAAATTTTAACTTAGGACAATCTATACCAAAAATTGTCCACAAACCACCTTTATTAAAATTTTTAAGTGCCTGCATATATGCATTGGATTTTGAAACGCCTTTATATTTACTACCACTATGAAGTATCCTAGTTATTTCATATACAACACGTTCTCCTGACACATCTTTTAAATTTTCCTTATATTTAAAAGCCCCTTCAAGCGTTGATTTATCAATTTTAAAATTTAATTCACATTGGAAACGAAAAAGTCGTAAAACCCTTACACCATCATGACAGAATACATCATCTGGCGTCTCTATAGTTTTTAAAATTCGCTTTTTAATATCTTCAATTCCGCCATAAAAATCATAAATTTTATCATTTTTTATGTCGTAATAAATAGAATTGCAAGAAAAATCTCTTCTTTTGGCATCCTCTCGCACACTTGTTATAAACTCCACCCTTTCTGGCAAATGTGCACCACCTTCTGGATAATAATCTTTTCTAAAAGTCGTATATTCATATTTTTCATCATCACATAAAATAAGAGCAGAGCCCAACACTTTGCTTTTTACCTTTAATGTGAAATTGCTGTCTTTTAATAATTTCTCGACTTCATCAAGTGTTAATGGAGAAACAATATCTATGTCGTCATTTTTTATCCCCATTATTTGATTTCTTATATATCCACCAACTATGTAAAGTTCTGGAAAGCTTTTTGCCAATTCCTCCAGATTCTTTGAAATTTTGATTTGCATTAGTTTACCTCAAATACTTTTTACATTAATATAATAAAATATTTGCTAAATATTGTCAAATCTATTTATAATAAAGTTGACTTTTTGACAATAAATAATATATAATATTAAAAGATGAGCAAGAAAAAAACAGAAAAAATTGTAGATTCAAGAGTTCAATTGATTCTTAAAAATAAAAATCAATATAATCGAAAAATATCAAACGTATATAGTATTGATACTCTTTTTTATACTCAAGAAGGTTTGGAAAATAATAAATCCTTTATTGAAAAATTGAAAGATAAAAGAAAAAGAAAATCCGTCATTGAAGAATACAAACCTTTTGTTGATGAATCAGTTGAAAGATTTAATGTGGACTTGAATACCGGTCTGAGCGAAGAGCAAGTAAAGGCAAGATTTGAGGCAAATCTTACAAATAAAACTAAGGTCGCATCCTCAAAATCGGTAACCTCAATCTTGGTAAAAAATATTTTCACCTTCTTTAATATGTTATGGCTAATAATTGCAGTCGCCTTAATTTGGGTGGGTTCATACAAGGATTTAATTTTTGTATTTGTTATTGTTGCAAACACTGCCATTGCAATCATTCAAGAATTGCGTGCAAAATTTGCAGTAGAAAAACTTTCGCTTGTTACGTCGCCACTAGTAAAAACAATACGTGATGGGAAAATTATTGAAATCCCCGCCGATCAACTTGTTCTTGACGATATTATATTACTCACTAGCGGAAATCAAATCCCCTCTGATAGCATAATATTAAATGGTAACGTCGAAGTCAATGAAAGCCTTTTAACAGGCGAATCAAATGCCATTGAAAAAGGTAAAAACGACAACCTGCTTTCAGGAAGTTTTATAGTATCTGGCGAATGTTACGCAAAAGTGGATAAAATTGGAAGCGATAACTATATTTACCAAATGGCAAAAAAAGCAAAAGAATTTAAAACTCCACAATCAAGTCTTTTTAAAGACTTAAATAGACTTATAAAATACATCGGTATTGCCCTTGTCCCTATCGGTGTGTTGACATTTTTAAAGGAATACTCCATAGCAGGTTCTACAATTCAAACACAAATTACTAAAACAAGCGGCGCTTTAACAAGCATGATTCCTGCAGGAATGTTCTTGCTTGTTACTATTAGTTTGGCTTTAGGCGTTGTCAAACTATCAAGGAAAAAAACTCTTGTGAGAGATTTGTATTCCATTGAAATGCTGGCAAGAACAAATGTTTTATGTCTTGACAAAACGGGAACTATAACAGACGGAACAATGAGAGTCGTTGACTTTATGAGTTATACAAGAAAAAGAACAACAAGCATAAAAAAAATATTGTCGAATGTTTTAAATGTTCAAAAAACATCAAATGCGACCTCCACTGCAATGATTAAAGAATTTGGAAGAAGCCAAGATATGAATGCTATAAATATTGCCGAATTTTCTTCCGATAAAAAATATTCTATAACACAATTTTCAAACAAAAAAATTTATTTCCTGGGGGCTATATCTAAAATAGGTTGCCAATTGACAGAAGAACAGGTTGACTTCATAAAACAACAACAGGCAAAAGGTTTGCGTGTCTTAGGCTTAAGTGAACTTGAAAATGCAGTTTTTGACAAGAAAATGAATGGGAAAAAATCAACACTTTTAGCAATAATAGTCCTTGAAGAGCATATTCGTGATGATGCTATTGAAACTATACAATGGTTTAAAGACAATGGTGTAGAGATAAAAATTATTTCAGGTGATGATCCAGCAACTGTTTCAAAAATTGCACAACGTGTAGGAGTAAAAAATAGTGATAAATATGTTTCACTAGAAAACGTCAGCATGAAAGAACTTGAAATTCTTGCGGACCAATTCACTGTTTTTGGAAGAGTTACTCCCGAGCAAAAATATACAATAATTAAAGCACTTAAAAACAAAGGCAAAGTTGTTGCGATGACTGGCGATGGCGTCAACGATACCCTTGCCCTTAAGGAGGCAGATTGCTCAATAGCAATGGCAGACGGCAGTGAGGTTGCAAGAAGTATTTCTAAAATTGTTCTATTAGAATCAAACTTCTCCTCTATTCCGGCCGTAGTAAAAGAAGGCAGACAAGTTGTAAATAATGTTCAAAATTCTTCTTCGCTATTCCTTATGAAAACATTTTTTGCAATATCACTTACAATACTTACACTATTTTTACAATTAGAATATCCATTCCAGCCAAGTATGATGATGCTTCTAGAATGCTTTGTAATAGGACTTCCTTCATTCCTGCTTACTTTTGAACCAAACACAAAACCTATTAAAGGTAACTTTATTCCACAGGTTATGAAACGGTCTTTACCGAGAGCATTCCTTATGCTTTTAAATGTCATGATTGTTATTGCACTTAACCAAAAATTAAGTTATATAAGTCAAACAGACTATATCACTTTAGCAATTCTTGTTATGACGTTTACAGGATACTTAAACCTTGCAACTCTTTGTATTCCGCCTTCCTTATTGAAAGGGTTCACTGCAATTTTTGCTTTAGTCGCAAATATTGTTGCAATTATTGCATTGCCTCAACTTTTCTATATAAAAGTTGAAAATATGCTTTCAACACTTTTGACATTCTTTGCAATAATGTTAGCATCTATTATAATACTTGTAGCCATTAAATTGAATCAAAAACGAATTGATAAACTGCGAGCAAAAGTTATTAGTTTGTTACAAAAGCAATAATACATTAAAAAAAGTCCATTAATTGGACTTTTTTTGTTTAAAGTTTTTCGGCATACTCATACAACTTATAAGTATTTACTTTTACTTTAATTTCTGTTATTCTACCTGTCAAATATCCATCAGTAGCAAACAATAATGTAACTTCATGTTCTTGATTTGTGTTGTATATATTAAAATATAATTCAGTAAATGTAAGATTGACTCTCGAATCGATTTTTGAGAAATATTCGCTTCCATCCTTATTTAATAATTTTACTGGCTGATAATATTTAATTCTTACATAACTTGTATTTAATCTTGACCTCAAATCGCTACTTATACCAGTTTTGGTTGAACTTGAAGAATAGAATGGTAAATTTGTTTCATTAATTTCATAGCCTCCCAACCTGCCGGTAAATATTGCTGTAAGAAGTTTTGTTTCAAATACATCATCAACCAGATTATTAAACTTTTCGTATTCCTCATCAGTTTGCCCCAAATTGAATGTAGGTGAACCTGATTCAAGATAAACCTCGTATGTTGTTGGATTTGTCATAAAAATCGGTTTTAGATCAATTTTTATACAAGATAATATTATAATTGTTAATGATAACAAAACTGCAACTAAAGAAATTGAAGAAAATACTATTATTCTCTTCTTTTTTTTCTTTGCGAGATATTCATCGCTAACAGTAGTTAAAATTTCATTATCAGCATCATTTTTTTCTGTAACAGGTTGCTCTTCTTCCTTTAACGTTTCATCCATCATTATTCCCCTTTATTATCGTCATCGTTTGGAGTCTCTTCTTTTTTATTCTGCCCATTCTCTATTTTATCGTTCTGATTTTCTTTTTTAACAGGTTTTTCATCCTCACCTTGTTTAGATTGTTCATCCTCTTTAACAATTTGCTCAAGACTTTTGCCCTGCTGAATATTTATAGTATAGTTATTTTCATTTCCAATTTTATCATACTCTTTTTGAATATTTTTCTTTATAGCTTCAAACTCTTCTTGTGTTATTACTCCACTTGTCAAAAGTTTTTCGCCTTCTTTAAGTTTGTTTTCAAGAACTCTACGTTTTTCATCTTCTATCTGATGTTTTTTAATAAGTTCTTCCTTTTCTTGCTGAGCCTTGCGTTTCTCTTCCATATACTTGCCAACTTCTTCTGCACTCTTTCCTTCTGCAAGCATATCAACTTCTTCTTTGTTTATTGTTTCTTGATCCAAAAGTAGTTTTGCCATCTCTTCAAGAAAATTCATGTTTTCACTTAAAATTCTTTTCGCACGAGCATAATTATATTCAAGAATTTTTCTTATTTCGTCATCGGCCTCAGCCGCGAGTTTTTCAGAAAATTCATTTTTGGTTTGATAATCTCTACCTATAAATAATTGTTCTGATGAATCAAGGCTTATAAATCCAAGTTTTTTGCTCATACCATAGGTGTAAACCATACTTCTTGCAATCTTGCTTGCTTGATTAATATCGCTTGACGCACCAGTAGTTATGTCTTCAAAAATAAGTTCCTCGGCAATTCGTCCACCCATACATACAGCTATTTCATCCATTAAATAATTGTAAGTTCTATAAGAATTATCATTTTCTGGACGTTGCATTGTATATCCGCCTGCCATACCTCTTGGAATTATTGACACTTCTTGAACATCATCGGTATTTTTGAGTAATTTTGCCAATATTGCATGACCTGATTCATGATAAGCGGTAATCTTTTTATCACGTTCTGTAACAAGTCTGCTTTTCTTTTGAGGTCCCATTGTAACTTTGTTTATGCCTTCAGTTATATCAGTCATTGTAATCTTTGGTCTATTATTTCTTGCAGCCAATATTGCCGCCTCGTTTAACATATTTTCAATGTCTGCCCCAGTAAATCCAACAGTTATTTTTGCAAGAGTTGTAAAGTCAACACTTTCATCAAGAGGTTTATTTCTTGCATGAATTTTTAAAATACCTTCCCTACCTTTTACATCTGGGATATTAACATAAACCTGTCTATCAAATCTGCCTGGACGCATAAGAGCTGGGTCAAGAACATCGCTTCTGTTTGTTGCGGCAAGAACTATTATGCCTTCATTTGGTTCAAATCCATCCATCTCAACAAGAAGTTGATTTAATGTTTGTTCTCTTTCGTCGTTTCCGCCACCTAGGCCAGCACCTCTTTGACGACCAACCGCATCAATTTCATCAATAAATACAATACATGGTTTATTTTTCTTTGCTTGCTCAAATAAATCCCTAACTCTTGATGCTCCAACACCAACAAACATTTCTACAAAATCTGAACCGCTTATCGAAATAAAAGGAACATTTGCTTCACCAGCAACCGCTCTCGCAAGAAGAGTTTTTCCTGTTCCTGGATGTCCAACAAGTAAAACCCCTTTAGGTATTCTTGCACCAAGGTCTGTAAACTTCTTAGGTGCTTTTAAAAATTCTACAATTTCCTTTAATTCTTCCTTCTCTTCTTCTGTTCCAGCTATATCTGAAAAGCGAACCTTGCTTGTTGTATATGCCCTTGCTTTGCTTTTTCCAAATCCCATAGCACCTTTTGTTTGAGACCCTAAAAGTTTGAAAATCATATACATTATAAATATTGCAAAGCCAATATAAAGCACTGGATAAATTAGGCTTATCCAATTAAAACCATCAACACTTGTTTTTATTGAAATTTTGTTTTCAGCAGCGGTATCTGGAGCCCCATTCTGCTTATTAATTAAATCTAGAGTCTGGAACAGAATATTGTCTCCATATTCATAGTAAATATAATAATCTGCATATTTAGGGAAATTCCCCTCATATTTTGACCCTTTTACAAGAAAATAGATTACGTCATCTTTATAATATACTGCTTGTAATGTTTCTGTCTCGCCATCTTTATTTTTGTGTTCCCCTTTTACAAGCTCTTCTATTTCCTCAATATTTCTATCAAGATAAACCCCTTTATATCCTCTATCTAAACTTACAAATAAGATTATAACTACTAACAATAATAATACTATAAAAGAATACTTTAAAATTTTAGGTTTATTATTATTTTGTTCGTTCACAATACCTCCTATATTCCAATACAAGGTATTGTATCACAATTTTTAATTTAAAACAACTTTATAAAAGCAATTTTTTAAAAATTTTAAAAATATATTTATATATTCGACAAAGAAAGGCAAAAAATCAATCAGATTTTAATTCCAAATTAATTTTAAAATTAACATAATTTAAAAAATCGTCTTTTTGAGGAATGTCCTTTATAAATTTTTTATATTCGCCTCTATTATTTCTAAAAAATTTGTTATGAATTCCTATAACATCCGCTTTATTTTTTCTTAAAATATTTATTGCTTCGGTATATTGCTTCTTTATTTGCTCGTCTATTTTTTCTTTTATTTGAGGGGGCATTTCGCTAAATTCTGTATTGATTTTTAATCTTTCATGCTCTCCTTCAATTTCAACAAGTTCCAACCCTAAAATTAAATATGACGAATAAATGGGAACACCATTCTCAAATTTTGTCGCTGTAGTTATTTTTTTATTTTTTATTCTGTATGAAAAATCATATTTATTATCATTATAATCAACATCTTTTACTGTTATAATTTGATTAACTGATTTTCTATTTAAAAGATTTATTCCATTTAAGTTATCTGCCGATAGTTTCTCAACTAGTTTTCCATTTTTTATAAGCACCGCTTCACCATTATTTGTAATTTGTTTTTGAGAACCACCGCCTTGTCCACTGCTACTTTCACCTCCAGATGTGTCGCTTCCCTCGTCAACCTGCGTAGAACCACCTTGTCCAGTTGATTGTGCAGACCCACTTTTATCTCCCTCTTTATCAGTCAAAGACAAATATCCTATAAGCGATGCAGAACTTCTTGAATAATATCCCTTATAAAATGCTTCTAGTGATGTATCAGAAATATATAAATTTTTTGCATTATATGCTATCATTTCTTCAAGTTGTAACCCTACTGTTGATTGTAGCGATGATGATGTAGTTAATATTTCTTTTGCGGGAGAACTTGTGCAAACAAAGATTGTGTTTTCTGAAAGAGATGCAAATCTACTTAAATAATCAATGTGCTTTGATACATCATCTTCAAGTAATTTCTCATTCACAACAGTGGTTTTTGCATGAGAAAGTCCTATCTTTCTTCCCATGACAATTTCAGCATTATAAAGCGACTTCGCAATTGTATCGCCCTTACCAGATATAACTGAGTTCATCTGTTTATAAGACTGTTCAGGAGTTGGTATAAATGTCAACAATGATATCTCGTATTCATCATCCTCTTTATCTATTCCTATTGCAATAACCACCCCTCTTTCCCTATTTTGTCCAGGTGAAACTAGTGCTGGCGGCATAAAAATAAATAAGATAATTAAAAAAACTATTAGCATAGGATTTTTTGCTAATTTGCTAAGTTGTTTTTTCATTTTTCCTCCTCTCAATTCGCGACAATATCCATATTAAAATTGGAAAAACAAAACATACAAAAATTCCAATTGGTGGAAAATATTTTACAGTAGCATCAACCATTATTTCATAGTTGCCAATGAACACATAATATAGAATTAGAAAAATTATATCAAATATTGCAACAGAATACCTTTTATCCATTAATGGAAAAATATTTAAAAGGCTATCACAAAAAGCATAACAAAAAATTTCCATTTGAAAAATTGTGGTGAATAAAAGCGTAAGAATTGCTATTATATCCAATCTGCCAATTGCATTAAATCGAACTGAGTAAGCAAGCAAATCGGCAAGTGCATCATTGTGCATAAAAGATGTCATTTCATATTTTGCAAAAAATAACACGAATAGCAATATTACAAGAATATAGCCAAGAATTGTGTAAAAATATATTTTCTTTTCCTCGCTTTTTTTATAATCTATTTTCTCTATCATCATAAATAGAAAAATAAAATCTCCAAAAGCAAAAGCATATCTATAAATTGAATTAAATATTTTACCCGCTGATGCAACAAAAAAATCGGGAACTGATAATGGCGTGTAGACCGCAATGCCTAAACAAAATAAAAAACCAAATAAGATTACAAAGAAAAACAGTTCCATTGTCCTTGCCATAGGCTTTAAGCCAGAAATTGTCGCATGATTCATTATGGGTAAAAATGATATTAATGCTATTGCAACAAACTCCTCTTGATAAATTTGTTGTTTGAAATAAACATATACTATTGAAAACGTTAAAATTGCTTTTAGCATCATAAATACTAAAAATATAATATACAGCACTTTTGCCACATATTTTGTTAAATATTGTTCTAGAATATCATATAATTTTTTTTCTTTAAATGTTTGCTTTAATTTAAGCAATATAGGAACAGAAATAAACTCTAATGCAAATATTAAAATTAATGAAATTACTGCATCACCCTTTACATAATCAAACATCAATGCCGGCAAAAGCAAAATTTTATTTGAAAAAATAAGAATTAAAATTAATATGCCTGCCTGTCGCATGGAAATTTTATTCTTCATCTTGTTTTACCTCTACTTTTTTACTTTTCTTAGGCGAAAAAGATTTCGGCAATTCGTCCATTTGCGTTGGTGCCGACGTAATTATCGCATCCTTTAAATCGGCAGGTATTCTTGGACTATATGGTGCTAAATATGGTGTTCCATAACTATCAATCTTATTTAAATAATTCACTAAATAAATTAATCCGGCAGTAACCCCCATAACACCTAATGCACCGCCTAAAATTATAAAAACAACTTGCAACACTGTTATCTGTGATGCCTGCTCGGGAATTGTATATAAGGCTATCTTTGACAAAGCAACAATAATAACGCCTGGAGGAGAAATAAGCCCCGCTTTTATCCCTGTATCGCCTAAAATTAAAGCCCCAACAACCGATGTAGCCAACCCCAAATAACTTGGCAATCTTAAACTCACCTCATACAAAATTTGAAAAAGCAAAAATATAAATAAAATCTCTAAAAAAGGTGTAAAAGGCAACCCCAATGTTGTATCTGCAATTGTGATTAGGAAATTTAATGGCAAAATATTATAATGATAAATTTGTAACGCTAAATATGACCCAGGTGCCAATATTGCAATAAGCAAACCTATAAGACGCATTATTCTTATAAGGCTTGAATAGTGATGATTGGTGTAGTAATCGTTACTATTTTGCAAATCTTCAATAATTATAAAGGGAATTGTCAATACAATTGGCGAGTTGTCAACTATTATGGCGACCTTTCCTTCTAAAATCTTTGAAACAACTATGTCTGGCTTTTCTGCCCCACCCACTTGTTTAAATAAAGAATCTGGCCTTTCTTCCAAAAATGACAATATGTAATAAGAATCAACTACGCCATTTATAACAATGCTTTTTAATTTTTTATAAACTTTATCAACTAAATCATCATTTGCAACATCTTTCAAATAACACATCGCAACTTTGTTTTTTGATTCCGTTCCTATTTCAAGACTTTTAATGACAAGATTATCAGTTTTTAATCTTCTCCTTATCAAAGTTATGTTTGTCTGTATGTCCTCGACAAACCCCTCTCTTGGCCCTTGAATAACAGGCGATGTAGGAGGCTCAGTTGGAACACGTGTTGGAAACTTAAAAAGGTCAATAGCAATTATTTTACTAGAAAAATTTGTAAAGATTATAACTCTTCCGTTTAAAATCTCATCAATAACTTTTTCTTCCTCTATTTCCTTTACCTCGGCACATTTTAAAATTTTATTTTGCATTATATCAATATCTAGCGTGCCTTCATAAGTTTGTAAAGGCAAAAAAACAGCATTCGACAATAATTCCTGGTCGATTATGCTTTTTAAAAAAATTAATGATACCTCTTGGTTTTCTTTTCTATACGTTCGGCTAGAAAAATCAACACTATCATTTAACAATTTTTTGTATTTTTCAACTTGCTCTTTAACATTAAAATAAGACATACCTCACCTTTTATGGTTAGTATGTCTTAAAAATTTTGTTTTAATACTACTCTACATATAAGATCTCGCCTGAATATATATTATATTCATCTATATCAGCAGGTTTTATTCCTATTTTTTCATCGTCAACGTATTTTGCCTTGATATTTATTTTATAAGTGTAAATATTGTTATCATTTGTTACAGAAAAATCATCAACTTCATAAAGCATACTGCCAATAGCAACAATAACTTTATCATATTTTCTTGTGCAAGTGGCCGTTATTATACATTCAGTCTTATCAAATTCGATTTCTATAAAAGGTTCAAGATTATAAACTATTTGCACTTCTAATTGTTTTGATGCCGCACTAGACTTATAACCAGCTTTGTTTGAATTAGCAACAACAGATATAGTTTTTTCACCCCCACCCAATTTTTGCAGATTTAATGAGGTCTCCTCTACATCAATATACTTTTCGCCATAATATACTCTGTATGAATTTGCATTCTCCACCGCTTGCCATGTTAAGGAATCACCCTCAACTGTAACAGATGGGGTCGCTAAATATACTGAACACATCCATTCAAGTTCATCACTTAATTCACTATTATTCCCAACATTTGTGGAAAGGTAGCAAACAGACACCTTATATGTTTTGCCTATTTCACCACCCTTTTCAACAATTTCTGTTGAAGTCAAATAATTTTTTTCGCTATCAATTATCAACTCTTCCTTTCCGCGTTTTAGAACAAATCTATATCCGTCATAATTATCATTTAAGGTTGTAGTTATTGTAATTGTCTTGCCATCATCCACCACAACAGGTTTATCAGGGGAAAATGCGTTGTAATTAAATATAAAAGCAACTGTCAAGCCACCAATCGCCACAGCCCCCAAAACTATTGCTATGATAATTAAAATTATTTTTTTACTTCTTTTTCCTGTTTTTTCGCTCATATATTATAATAATTGAGACATATTAATTTAAAATCAGCCTCATAACAACTTTATTATAACCTAAATTAAAAAAAAATCAAAACATTTTTAAATAAATAAAAAAACATTATTGACAAACAAATATATTTGTGCTAAAATAATGTTGATTTAATTGGAGGAATTATGTTTGATTATATGAGTTATTCTCAAATTGCTGCATTGTTTTTAGGTATCGCTTTCACCGTAAT
>CANQKH010000010.1 GCA_947624415.1 uncultured Clostridia bacterium
CACAGAAGTTAAGCTTTTCATCGTCGAAAATACTTGGCTGGCGACGGTCCGGGAAGATAGAACACTGCTGGAATATAGAGAAGACATTCGCATGAGAATGTCTTTTTTGTTGTATATAACTCTTTCCCAGCAGTGTTCTAGGCAAGCATTCTGCTTGCCGTTGCCCTTTGGCAACATCTTCCCGGGTGCATTATGCACCTTTTTATCACTACGTTTAATGGTATTTAAGCGACAGTGAAATTTGATTTTTTAAATATAATTTAATTCGATAGTGATGAAAACTAAGTTTTCCGTCAAACATTTGGTTTGGGGTATTATACCCCTTTTTTATTCACAGTCGTTTAATGGTGTTGGAAAGAGAGCGAAAATAAATTTTTAAATAATCTTATTCGCAAATGGGTGGAGACTAAGTCTTGTCGCCAAGCCCCTGGGCTTGACAAATGGGAAAGGATGGGGTATAATAAAGATAGGTAGAAGACAGTTTAAACGTGAAATAGTTCAAACGCATAGGGAACTAGTAAAACGCTACAAGACAAATCCTAGCTCACAAAACGCATTTGCACTAGGGAAAAATATGGTTTTCTTTGGCAAAAAGGATAAGAGCAAACAGATGGGAATTGAAATCTTGACAAAACTTGCCGAACGACCACTATCCAAGACATTAAATAACTATATGGGTAACAAGATAGATTATCAAGAGGAAAATAAACCATATATAGATTTGGAATAAAGGAGAGGAAAATGCTTATTAAAGATGAAGTTTATAAATTTGAGATTTGGTATATTAATGACAAAAAAGAGAAAGATATAAAGACTCTATTCTCGAATAGTGATGATTTAAATGTGCTGGAAGATGTGCCACAGTCGTCTTATTGCATTTTCTCTTATCGTAAGGCTCTTAACCAAAAGCAACAATCTTGGGAACGGGTTGATAATTATTGGATAGGAGATGAAATCACTCTCGAAGAAGCGGAAAAGGAAATAGAGACACTAGAAAAATTAGATGTCGATGAAGGCGGCGATGAATATAATCGCGTGATAAGAACACTATATGAACTTAAAGCATTTTGCAAAAAGACAAACACTGACAAAATATTAATAAACAATAACATTGATTATGACTGCAGTGCTGCCATTAGTGCGAGAATTAAAATTCTTCCAGCAGGATTCTATGACTTTAAAATTATATCTCCATCGCAAATTGTAAACGGCAAGATTTATAGTGGCGGGAATAATATTGTTGAACCAAAATATAAACAGGAAGTAGAAATAGATAAACCATATATTGACCTAGAATAGAGGAGAATAATATGCTAATTAAAGATGATGTTTATAAATTTACGATTTGGTATATTGGCCAGAAAAAAAATAAGGAAAAAAAGATTATGTATTCGGACAAAGCAGATATATCTGCATTGGAAGATGTGCCAAAGACAACCTATGTTATTGGGTGCGACTATCTTAATCTTAAAGAACACCAAGTTTGGTGGCAGTCTGTTTGTGTTTATATTGTAGGAGATGAAATCACTCTTGAAGAAGCGGAAAAGGAGATAGAGGCATTAGAAAAAATTAAAGTTGATAAAAAAGATTCAGCCTCCTGCGTTACAAGAGAGGCAACCCTAGATTGCCTTAAAACATTTTGTAAAAATGAGAAAAATAATATAAGAGATGAGAATGCAGATAAAATTTTAATAAACAAAAACATTGATTATGATTGCGATGAGATTAGTGCAAGAATAACAGTAATCCCGTCAAACAATTGTAAAATTATATCTCCATCACAAATTATAAAGGGCAGAATTTATCCAAGAGTGTTGGAAAATGATAGTGAAAATTCATATATTGGCTTGGAATAAAGGAGAAGGAAATGCTAATTAAAGACGAAGGATATATGTTTGATATCTGGTATTATGACGAGAAAGGAAGAAGTGATTGCTGGCATATGTTTTCTGACAATGCTGACATATACTCGCTTCAAGATGTGCCAAAGACAGCCTTTACTATTTATACTAGACATAGCAACCTTAACACCGTTGCAGAATGGTGGGCTGTTGTGGATGAATATCATATAGGAGATAGGATAACTGTCGATGATGCAAAAAGGGAAATAATAGCATTAAATAATCTTCAAATAGAGGACTTTTCTGACAAAAAACTCAAGGGAAAAACCATAACTGCACTGAAAGCATTTCTCCAAAACGCCGAAAATAACACGGAAGATGAGAATGCAGATAAAATTTATATAAATAAAAACATCAAATTGACCCCTAATTCAATTAAAAACAGAATAAAGATTATTCTGCCATCAAACAATTGTAAAATTATATCTCCATCACAAATTGTAAAGGGCAGAATTTGCCCAAGCGAGAGGGAAAATGATGGTTATAATTCATATATTGGCTTAGAGTAGAAAGAGATTAATAAGGAGAAAAAAATGAAAGCATTTTTGAAAAATGTTTCAGGAAGATTGATGATTGGCTCAACATATTTGGCGATGGCACTCTTTATGGGTGGAGTTTTTTCTGGGGTTGGCACTGGAATCGGCCTAGGTTTTAGCAATATGGAACTTGAAGAATATAACAGAAAAGAGGAAGTTAAAGTAGCGGTGAAAGACAGGCTTGATGATGAAAGAGAGCAGTTAAATGAAAAACTCCAAAAAGGTGAAATTGACAACAGTGAGTATGCACAAATAAGTGAGGAGTTGGAGAGCCGCTCATATAAAGATGACATTCGCAAACAAACAATAAATGAACTTTATGGCGATGATGAGCAATATTTGAAAATTTTAAAAAACAATGAAATGTTAACCAAAGCCCATATAACGACTGCAATAATTGGCACAACGACATTTTTAGGATTTATACTTGGTAGTTCAACTCACGTTTTTGATAAGTTGGCAGCGAAGGGGAATTGCTTGATTGACAGCGCCGAAAGTCTAGCAAACAAGAAAAAATGGGAAAATGAAATAGAAAAAGAGAAAAAACAAAAGCAAAAGCAAGAAAAAGAATTTCAAAAGAAAATTGATGTATATTCTGAGGAAATAGATAAGTAAAATTTAAGGAGTTAAAATGAAAAGTCTTTTAAAAAATGTAGGTGCGAAAGTTTTAGTTGGGTCAATAATAGGCGTTCATGTATTAGTCCCAGCAGGTATTATGGCAGGAGTTGGGACATTGGTTGCACAAAGAGCAAGCCAAGGCAAACTCGACACTTACTATGACAGCCCAGTTGTTCAAGAGTTGGTTTCGGATGAACTTTTAGGTGAACAATCCGCTCTAACTGAAAGGCTTAAAAGTGGTGAAATAGGCGAAGTTGAGTTTGATGTGATTAACATGCATATAACAAGTGAAGCACATAAACAAGAAGTTACCCAAAACATTGCAAACGAGGTTTATGTGGGTGATGAGAAGTTTAATGAAGCAAAAACTCAGGCTGACCAATTGACAACTGCCTATTTGGCTTCTTTTTCTACTGCTTTGGGTGCGACTTTTTGTTGTGTGGCCGGATATGCAGGGCTTTTTGAAAAAATGCTTGAAGTTGCCGAAAAATCAAGTGATGACGCATATGATTTGAAGGATGAAGAAAAACACAGAAAGAAAGAAAAACAGTTGGAAAAAGAACAAATGCGTCGTGAAAAAGAAATGCTTAAAGAAATAGCAGCGTATGATGAAGAATTGGAGGTGTCTTAGACACCTTTTTTTTACTTCGTTTAATAATATTCATTTACTATGATTAGTTGTATTGAAAAGAGAAGTGAAAATTCAAATTTTTAAATATAATTTTATTCGTTAATGATGAAAACTAAGTTTTCTAAGAGAGTGGGGAATATATGTTATTAATTATCGTCTAATTCGATACTGATGAAAACTAAGTTTTCTAAGAGAGTGAGGAATATATGTTATTAATTATCGTCTAATTCGATACTGATGAAAACTAAGTTTTCTAAGAGAGTGAGGAATATATGTTATTAATTATCGTCTAATTCGATACTGATGAAAACTAAGTTTTCTAAGAGAGTGGGCTATTGACAAATAGGATTTATGATGATATAATAAAAATAGAATAGGAGGAAGAAAATGAAGTGTGTGTTTTTGATTACAGGTAAACCTTTTGCATTTTCAACATTAAAGGTGGCGCAAAAGTTTAGGGAAGAATATGCACCGCTAAATGAAAGTAAATTGGGTGCAAAGATGCATTTGAGCATTCCAGAAAGCATATACAAAATAGTGCCAACATTTGATAAGGTTGATAGGGTTTATGATAAAATCGAAGATTGTTTGCAAGACTTTCCTCAAGAAGTTGTTGCCAAGTATGACAACGAATGCAAAAAGATAAAGTCATCGATTTCTTTAAAAACACCTCTCGTTTTTGATAATCATCTCAAAGCACATGAACGCATGGTGCTAAAAACAAGCAAGGTAAGTTATGATATATTAAAAACTATAGCGACAAAAGGGCGGGAGAACTTAAAAAATATCAATATTGACAATCCAAACGCAATTGTAACAAGTATTCAATTAAATGGAAGAGGAAAATTCACTCCTATTGCAGCAGTTACAGTCAAGCAATTTAGGGAAATAGAAAAGGCACTGGCACAAACTGAGGAAAAACTTGAAGCATTAAAACAAGAATACAATATGACTGATGTCAGACAAGACGATGAAAATCAAATGGAATAAAAACATATTAAATTTGCTTAAAATACATATACATTAAAGTGTTTAAACAAGCATAAAATAACTTCAAAATGTTTTATAAAAATATGAAAATTTATTGCCAAAAATCAATAATATATGTTGAAATGTGGAAAAAATGAGTAATTTAAGCCAAAAAACACAAATTTTTAACAAATTATTAAAAATTTTTGCAAATTAGGAGGATAAAATGGAAATTGTTTACAGAGCCCAGGGTGTAGCATTTTCAAGCAGAGAAGTGGCAAGCGATTACATAGACATTTATGCCCCAATAGAACTTACCAAACAAGTGTTATTTCCAGAATCGGGGATAAGAAAGGAAGGAGAGAGAGTTTACTCTTCCCTCGAGGAGTATGAAAAATCAAATCCACAAGCCTGCATTCAAAGAATGAGAACAGAACGCTGTATATTCAAGAATGAGGAGAGCGATTCAGTTGCATTACCTTTTTACATGGGTTATAGTGTGGATGACACACCTTTTATGACTGATAGATTAACAATGCAAGAGGCATATGACCTTACCCGTTGTGCAGAAAAACAAATTGAAGAGGGCAATGTAGACACGACCAACAAAAACTTAAAACTAACGGTCGTTGTGCCAAACGGAGATGTATACACTTCATCTTACAATTTAAAAGTTGGCGAGTATGAGCAATTACGTGCGATAGTTGACAACAATCTTACAAAGGTTGCAAAAATAAATGAAAAAATACAACAGGCAATGGAAAAATATGGTGTAAAGGATGCAGAACTTGACAATGAAAATGCAAAATATCAAGAATTTCAAGAAAAATATGTTAAAAAAATAGAAAAATGGCATGATTTACATTTACACGGAACATTGAAAGACCAAGAAAATGAAACTCTTGCCGAAATGTTGGAAAACTATTCAAATCATGAAAAAGAATAAACTAAAAACCCCTATTGCGAGAAGTTTGTCTCAGCTAAGGGGTTTTTTAATTGTCAAACAAGCCATTTCCCCGAGCCTTAATATTTAAAAAGTGTGTATAAATACAAAAGAATACCTCTACGTGGGAAAATAAATTTTATGTAAAAATTTTTGATTTTAAAGGTGATTTTTAAATTTTTAAAGATTAGGGGAAAAAGATAATTTATAAAACTTCTAGTAAAAAAACAAAAAAATAGCGATTTTTCGCTATTTTTTCATAAAATTTTGCAAATTTTCTTTAAATTTTTGATTTTTATTATAAATTTTGAATTTTATCTTGTATTAATCTCAATGTTGCTGGGTCTTTAACGGAAAGGGTTAACTCACTTAGCAATTTTAATTTTTCAGAAACAATTTGCTCGTGGCGTAAGTTTTCGCCCTCTTCGGTTAGAGGATTTCCGCAAACAGGACAAAAATTTTGATTTTCAACATCTACTTTTTTGTCGCAGTAAGCACAATAATCTCCGTCAATCTTTGTTTTTATGCCACCTATCATAATTCATCCTCCTCTTCAATTACTACCGTTTGTTTGTCGTTCTTTACAGGTTTCTTTTGGTCGGCAGGGATTTTGCTCTCACGTTCTGCGTGTTTTTTATATCTTTTTGTTAATATTTTCTCAACGTTTTCCTTTTGAAGGTCATCAAATTGTTTGTTGATTGAGTCGAGAAGCATGATTTTTGCATAAGTGTTTTCTGCATTGATTTTTGCAACTTCTTTTATAATATCAAAGTTAAGGTCTGTTCCTGGTGTTCTTCCAAAGTTTTTAAATTCCTGGCAAATTTTGTATGCAGGTTCTCCCACATAGTCATGTCCACGAACATTTCCGCGGTCTGGGTTTGGAACAACAAAAACACGAATCATTCCATTATCGGTGTTTGCCGCACTTACATTTCTGTTTGAGGTTAAACGGTTTGGATAATCTCTATATCCGCCAACTGAAACAAAGTAGTAAGGTTTTTTAAGCATATGGTTGCCGTGGTCGGCGACAAGGGCGGCTCTTCTTTCAATGAAGAGTTTGTTGTAGTGGCTTGTGAAGTAGAAGTCTTTGCCATTTATTTTTTCTTGCAAACCTTCTGTTTTTCTTGCTATTGTTGCAGTTGTGTTTGCGACTAGGAAACCATGGTCAAAAAGCATATACACAGGTTGGGATGTATTGTTTGTCATACTATTATTGAAAATAAAGTCAACCTCTGCCATTTGTCCGCAATATCTTTCCCCAATTCCCAGTGCATTCATAAGATTGGCGGTTAAGTTGACGCCATCTTTTTCAAAAATTTTAATTTCTTCTGTTCCGTCATATGCACCGACAATTTTGTCTTTTACAGGAGCAAGCAGTTGTGCCAGAAGATTTACCTGGTCTTCATATGAAGGGGAATATGCATCGCGATATTTTACACTTCCGCCTGGGAAATAGAACAAATCTCCGCCAAGCATAATTTGTGCTTCTGGATTTCTTGCAAGTTCCTCAATATGTGCTTTAAATTTTTGTATTCTAAAAGGTTTGTCTTCCTTTGCTGTTTTATTGTGAGCGCCAGTTAATCCAACCATAATGTTTGAAAGAACGCACATATCGATTTGTTTAATGTCGGGTGAAAGTTTAACTATAATATGTTTTGACCTTGGAAGTTTGTTTGCGTTGTTTTTATAGCCAGAAATCGCATTTTCAAGATTTTCAAGAGTGTAAGGTTCTTGTTCGATTTCTTCGCTGTTTTCATCTATTGTAAATTCATTTTTATTTGCCATTAGATATCTCCTCTTTCATCTTCGTAACCATCTTCAGGCTCTTCTTTCTTTTGTATAGGTGGTTTTACCTTGCCTGACGACATATATCCCACTTTTTTAACTGCCTTTTTTGCAACGGTGTCAATAGCATCGCCTGTAAGATTTTCAGGCAATTTTACGTCGTATGAGGCAAGGTCCATAAGTTCCAATCTATCAAGGCTTATTGTGTCGATTATATATTTATATGGTAAAACAGTTTCGTCATTAAGGGTTTTATCAAGAGTGTCAAGGTTGCGTTCTGCCCTAACTGAAAGGATAAAGTTATCAGTGTTTGGAGGTGGATAACCATAATCTGTTGAATAAGAATTCATCTCCTCTGCGGCAGGAACGTTTACAGTTGTTACATTATGTTTAACTGCTTGATTTTTGTCTTGAACAACGGTGTCGTCAAGGGAGTAAAGATTTTTGTGGGTATGGCCTTGTATAACCATATCATATTGACCAAAGTTTTTGAGTTTGTTAAACATTGCGTCAATAACTTTTCCAGGGTTTCCTCCAGTTTCATTTCCATGTCGAACAAGCACTCTAAAATTTGAGTATCCACGCTTGCTGTATGGGTTTTGAACTTTGAAGACCACTTGTGCCATATATCTTGAATATTGATCTAATATTCCAAGTGTAGCCATTGGTGTAACAAGTGAGTCAAGTCCACTATCTCTTGCTCTTGCACCACTTTCATGGTTACCGCTTGTTGAACAAACAATTTTGTTTTTGATAAGAGGGTCGCTCAAAAGAGTGTGTATAACTTTTTGTTCATTCATTGGCGACAGGTCATTTTCAAGAGGGCTTGACTTACCCAAATTGTTTGCATTGTTCATAAGGTCGCCATTAAGAATAATATAAAGGTTAGGAATATGTTTAACTTCCTGCAAATATCTTATAACCTTATCAATATTGCACCCCGGTGAACCAATATGCAAGTCGTTTAGGACAAGCAGTAAAATTTCCCTGTTGTGAAGTGAGTCCACAACGGTGGTTTTGATAGGAGCGAATCCGTCAGAACTAATTTGCTTAATATAACTCTCGATTCGTCCGTCTTCTTTTGCGACCTTGGAAATGTTTGGCACCTTTTTAAGTCTAGCATCAAGGTCATTTGATTTTTCTTCGATTCCCATAGCACATCCTTTTACAGCATTATTGTAACATCTAAAATTGGATTTGTCAACATTTATTTCTTGAAAACTACTACTTACTTTTTTAAAAATATAACTTGTCCTCTTGTTTAATGCACCCTTGACATTTTTATAATTATATGTTATAGTTTAATATATAAAAATTATGCTATAATAAATGTAATTCTTTGATAGATGCATTCTTGACAACAAAAATTCTTACAAGAGAGATGTCAAACAAAAAGACCTATAAAGGAGATGAAGATGGAGAAAGAGGAGCAGGCGAAAAATAAAAAAATTTATGGTTTTCAAGATGACGAGGCAAAAGTTATCTTCAATACAAGAAAGGAAGCGGAAATATACAACGAACGCTTCTGCAAGGGCATGAAAATAATACAGGAATATAATTTTTATGAAAATTGCGATGAATATGAAAAAGAAAATCCACAAAAAAATCTTGCAAGATTATGCAGAGATAAGGCAATTTTGGTCAATTCAATAGAATATCCATTTGTTTTAACACGAGTGCACGTTGACAGAGGCTGGGAAAAATTAAGCCATGGAAGTTCATTTTCCACTCTAAAAGAATTATTGACGCTTGCAAATAAGCAACTAAAAGAATTATTTCAATATCCACAAAATGTAAATGATAGTGAAATGTTAAAAATACAAATAAAAGAATATATAGTAAAAATAACGGCGGAGCAGTGCAATCAATTATACAACATTTTCCAAGACATAAGCCAAAAAGTAAATGTAATAAACAAGGAGATTGCAGATGTCATAATTGGTGGAAAAATTCAAGACGAGGAATATCAAACTATATGCAAGATGGCAATGTTAAACGAAGAAAGTCGAAGCACAGAGGAAAAGACATATGAGTTTGAAATGCTCAATAAAGAGGCATATATTGACAATAATTACTTGATGCTTGACTAAAAAGGAGAGTAAAATGAGCAACGGCAGAAAGATTTACGGTTTTGAAGATGTAAAAGATATGGCATTTTCAAAAAGAGAGGAGGCAGAAAAATACAGCAAAATTTACTACAATGGCGTGCTGAACATAAAGGAAATTAGCGTGTTTGACAGTGTTGACGATTTTGAAAAGGATATGCCAAACGCACATCTTAAAAGATTATGCAAAGAAAAGGGCAAACTGCTAACATCTGCACTACCTTATCCACTAACAATAATTGATAAAAATGGCACAACAACTCGAAGAAATTTATCATTTACATTTGCAAAAGAAGTCTTGGAGAAAGTAGATGCAAAATTGAGAGAAGACTGGACAACTTCACAAGAGGTTGACACCGAGATTATTGAAAAAGTAAAGATTGATGACCTTATAGTCTTGGCATCGATTGAGGAATTTAGGTTTGTATATGATTACTTTACCACCATTTGCCGAAAAGTCAACGATATAAATAATCAAATTAAAGGTATACTTAAAGACGGAAAAGTTGAAAAAGGAAAATATTGGACATATCAACAAGTTGGGGCGATACCAGATGAGTATCAAAATGAAAATCCATTAACTTATGAATTTGAAATGCTTGACAAAAATGCAGTTAAAGATTATATTTTGCTTGAATAAGAGGTTGGGCAAGGGAAAATTAAATTAAAATAAATTTGAATTTTGTTTGTAAAATTAGAGGAGGAAAATATGAAGGAATTTTATAAAATAACATTAATCACTGATGAAAGGGATGATCAAACTTTAAACTCAACTTTTATGATATCAGCCGACCACATTAAAAAAGTTGAGTATGTGCTGAGAGATTATGATGTCAAATATGAAAAAAGTGAACCTATAGAAGATGATAAACGCCCAAGAGATGAAGGTTTAAAGCAGATGGTTACATATTTAGATGAGCAAAGCAAACATTTCATAAAAAGGCAATGGTGGAAAGGAACACAGATTGAACGACTTTACAATGAAAAACGGAACGCAAAAGCAGCCCTATTTGGCAAGAGGCAAGCCAGTCAGGCTTTTCATATATTGGACGCTTGTCATCCTCAAACACAAAGGCAAGCAAATAAGAAATATAACAGAATAACTATTGAAGATGAGAAGGGTTACAAAACAAGATTGAAAGTTCCAAAATCTGCAAGCCGCGAATTATTGTGTTTAAGGCTGGGGAATGAAGAAAAATTTACTCAAGTAAGTTTAGCAGAAATAGATCTGGAAGAATATCTTGACACACAAAATGGCAGTGAAATTGTTTCAAATAATTATGATGACAAATCATATATAGACCTCGAATAAAAAGCATAAGGAGAAGACATGGCAATTGTTAAGGGTTATAACTCAATTAGGTTTAAAAAGAGGCCAGACGAAAAAGAATATGCGTTTGAAGTTTGTGTGCCACATCTAATATATGATGATATAGTTAAAATTTTAAAACATGAGAATTTTACAACTCGCTGGATGAATGAGGAAAAAGATTTTGATGATAATTTTGAATTATCAAATCTTCAGGAACATCTTACTCGTCAAGAAGGTTATTATCAATATTTTTCTCAATGGTGGGAGGGAACTGCTGTCGAGAAAAAGTTTGTCAAAGCATCTGGCTCAAAAATGAACTTGTCTGATGCGTTAAGCATTTACTATGGCATTCAATCTGGTGGCGGTTTTCATATAGAAATTGAAAAATCTTACGCCGAAGAATTTGACGCAGTTTACAATATAACCATTGATAATTATGATAAAAAAATAAAGTTAATATTAGCAGATATTGAAGTTGCCCAATTTATGCAAAAATATGATTATGTTAAAACGCGAGCCAAAGAAATTGAAGAGGAAATCAAAAGTTTGGAAGAGTTTATGAATAATCGTAATGAAAAATCGAAGGAAACGACTGCAAAGAATAGTCAAACAAACTCAAATGCTGGACTTGAAAAAGACCCAACTGCCGACAATTCATATATAACTCTTGAATAAATTAGAGTTTGACAGTCAAAATACAACAATTTAAACTTAGAGTTTTATATAAGGAGAAAAATGGAAGGATTTTATTTGATTAAATTAAAATCGAGGAGCGATTTGTTAAATTATGATATAGGAATAAGGTTGACCCATTCTCTTATAAATGAAGTGGAAGAAATATTAAAAGATAGGGACCACTCAACAATATATATAAAAGAGAATCATGACTTTGAGGAAAGTGATGAAATTTCATATTTATACAATCGTTTGTCGCAAGAGAGGGGTTATTTTAGTTCATCCTGGTGGACGTCAACAGCAATTGCCCGTAAATATTGTGCTAAAATTGGTGCATCCTATATGCCAAAAGAAGAGGCGGAGAGGACTATGAAATTTATTGACAGCGAAAGATTTAATAATTCCCAAAGTGATTCCTTTTTGTTTATGCTTAAAGATTTAAGGGTAAGGGCAAGTGAAAGTTCATTTCCTTTACTTATAACGCGGAGCGAAGCCAATAATTTTAAAATTGCACAGGCAAGAGCGACAGAAACAATAAAATCAATTGATGACATCCTTGCAAACCTTAGAGACCTTGCCAAAAGAAATAAAATAAACATAAAAAAAGACAATCACCTACTTATAAAATCAAAGGAGAATGAAATTGAGCAAGAAGAAAACGAAGCCCTTCAAAATCCTAATTCATATATAGATTTGGATTAAATTTACTAGGAAAAAGATATTTTAGCCCTTTATTTAGGGTTATTTTAGTTGTCCAAGGACTTAAAGGAGATTTTATGAAAAAAAGAAGTTTTTTATTTTTAATTTTACTTGCACTTTGCTTAAATATATTTTTTGCAGGCAATTTGTTTGCAGATGCACAAGGGCCTCAAGCATTTACGCTAAGCGAAAATGACAACAGGCTCACTCAAAGTTATAGGGAAATGTATGCAATTCCAAATCAATATTTTGATGCATCTACTGATAGAGGAGGCGAAGACACATTGCCAAATGCTTTTGACGGGAAATGGAACACATTTTATAAAGCGTCTCAGGACACCAACAACGGCAGTTTGACAATAAATTTTCATCAAAGCGTCAATTTGTCGGCAATTATATTTGCAATTGCACAAAACACAAACAATTCAAAACCTAATGGCTATCCGGCGACACTTACCATTTATGCCGATGGCCAACTTAAAGCGACAATTGACAGCACTCCATCAATAAACAAAATGTTGTTTTCATTTGACGAGTTTTCTTGCACAAGTTTACAACTTAAATTCACAATGAATGGCAATTACAACTGGTGTCAAACGGCAAGCGAGATTATATTTTTACAACCTGAAGTGGAGGGGATAAATTCTCTTTTTGCAAATTACTCACAGACAGAATTAACTGAAGATTTTAACAGTGAAAGTGCAATAAACGACCTTGAAAACACGCTTAGGGGCAACATTAATTTCGATACAGGATTTAAGCCTATGCTTGAAAGGGCAAAAAAGATTTTGACAGGAGAGGTAACCTTTCAAGAAACAAGAGAGTTTTCCACCCAGCAAAACGCAAAAAACAAAATTCACCAAAGAGGTGATATTGCATCATATTGCCGAACAACTTTGAAAATGAGATATATGGGCACAAACAGACAGATTACAGGAATTTTTGGAAGAAGTGGGCAGGAAATAAATGTCTATGTTGAGGCAGAAAACAGTGATGCTCCTTTGCCAAAAATACAATTCTCTCAATTTAACAATTATCTTATGGATGATTATGGAAACAACACTTGGCTTGGTGGCGAGCAAACTCTAAGTTTGGGGAAAAACACATTTGTTTATCCAACATTTAATTTGCAGGGGGCAAATGTTATTCCCGGCGGCTCAATATATATAGTAAACCCAAACACAACCCAGCAAGGGATAGTTAAAATTTATATAGAAGGCGGTGAAGAATTTCCAGTTTTCAGGATAAATGAAAGCGAAAGCGATTATCTTGCAAAGTTAAATCAGTTTACAAGCCAAAGTTCATTTGTGGACATAACTGAAATGCAGGGAGACAATGTTATTATAACAGTTGAGGCATCTCGTGCAAAAAATAATTACGCGACAAACCCCGAAGTCTCTCCACAAAAGAACCTTGAAAAGTGGGATGAGTATATAAAGAAATTACTTGCCTTTGATGGAATAGCACTTTCTCAAAATCAACAATATTATGATGAAAAGAATGAGTATATTAATGTCAATATAAGACTTATGAAACCCGAGCCAGGTGCAGCGGCATATGCGGGATATGAACACATCGGCATATTTGTTGTAAATGGAGATTCAAGTTGGCTTGATAATGCAACTCAAATGACCCAAGCCGGTTGGGGCTTTGCACATGAAATTGGACATATGTTAGACCTTCCAGAACGAACGGTTGCAGAATGCTCAAACAATATGTTTTCAATGTATGCACTGACATATATAACTCATCAACTTAGAGAGCCATCTTTCTATGAAAACACTTTGCAAGAAATGCTAAACCCAACCCAGCCTTCACTTTTTAATTATGGTGAGAGAAGCAACTATTTGATATGGTGGTATATAGAAAATTATTTTCCAGGATATTGGGGCAAACTTGACAATCTTTATCGCTTTGGCGAACAGGTTGAGGGCTTGACACCAACAGAAAAACAAGTTTATCTTTCATCGCTTGCCACAGGTGTTGACCTTTCCTATTATTTTGAAAAGTGGGGTTATAGTTTGACGGGGACTGAGCAAGACGGGATTTTTAGTTATAATCAATCAAGCAGTGCTTTTAAGGAGTTAATGACCCAAAAGATAGAGGAGGACTTGATTGACAATTCAGTCAAGCCAAAAATTTGGTATGCACAAAAGGGGGATGTTCCAAGCGAAAACTCACAAATTTATAACTCAAATCAAAAGGTGAATGCACAAATTGAAAAGATTGACAATGGCTACAAACTCACATTGCCTCAGCCAACAAGCCAAGCCCATCTTGGATATGAAATTTATATAAAAACTCAGCAGGGTTATAAACTTCTTGCCTTTACTTATGAAAATGTCTATGAGGATTTAAATGAATATGAGCAAGAGCCTCAATATGAAATTGTTGCAATAGACACTTCATTTAACAGCACCGCACAACCGGGGCAAAATCCTCAACAAACAACGCCAGGCGGAGAAGTTGAACCAGACGACAATGACAATGAAAATGAGGACAAAAATGAAAACGACAAAAATGAAAATCCAAAAAGCAATAAGACAGGCTTAATAGTTGGCATCTCGGTGGCGGCAGTGGCAGTTTTAGCAATTGCAATAACAATAATATTTGTAATAAAGAAAAGAAAAAGATAATTGAAAATTTTGGCAAAAGACATTCTAGCACCCTTTCTCTTGCGTTAAAAAACTCGCAGAACAGAGGTGCGAGTTATTCAAACTTTTGCCAATTTTTTTTTGCAAAAATAATTGTTGAAGACTATTTTCTTTTAAACAAATTTTAATTTCATATAGACAAATTTAATATTTGTCATAATTATTTAGAATTTTACTCGACTGATTTAAGAGATTTATTCATGTCGGTGCTAGTCAATTTTTTATATAGCAAGAAGGATGAAAGAATGGCAAAAATAATTGTTATAAATGGTGCTAAAAGCCATGTCCACCAGTTCACAAGCCCTATTGACCCAAAGTCAACAAGTGATAAGGCAAAATGAAGGAATGCCACTCCAAGCGGAAGCCCCAAAATTGCTCCAAGTGTGCTTGTAATATAAATTTCTCGAAACATATATGTGGCAACCTCATGCTTGGTGTAACCCAAAACCATAAGCGAGGCTATTTCACGTTTCCGTTCGCTTATATTTATATTTACTATGTTGTAAATTACAAGTGCACAAAGTAGTCCGGCAAATATAATTAGGGCTAATGCTATAATAACTATTGCCATGCCAGCCTCCTTTTTTATTGCACAATCAAGAAGTCCCATTCCCGACAGAACAAGGACGGTTGAGCCTGCAATTGAAATAAGTGTCATAAAAAATCTGCTTTTAAAAAGGAAAATATTGCGAATGCAAGATTTATATTTAAAACTTAGTTTGTTCCAAATAAAATGTATTTTTTCAAGCAAAACTTTTTTGCCGGGTAGGGGTGCTTTTGGCACAAGCAGGGAGGCAGGAGATGATTTTGTAAGTTTAAACCCTGCCATAAGAGTTACAAGTTGGGATGAAACAAAAATTGAAGCAAGAGAAATAACAAAGAAGAGATATGGCGACGTTTCAGATATTGCCGGCATAATATATTGAATTGAAAAAGCATTGTAAATTATTTGTATCAAGCCTCGTCCAACAAACCATGACGCAAGACCGCCAAACAGCGTTGCTATAGAAATGAATATTACATATTTAAAGAGAATTTGAAAACTTGAAAAGCCCAAAGTTTTCATGCAGGCAATTTGCGGACGTTCTTCATCAATAAGCCTTGTCATGTTTGAAAAAACTACAAGTGCCGTTACTAGCAGAAAGAATAATATAAATATTATGGCAATGTCGCCCACTTTGTCGGCGTAGTAGTAAAGGGAGGTTATTCCAAAATTTTCATTTAAAGTCAAAATGATTGAGGCGCTTTTGTCGAGCGAATTTTTAATCTCCGCAATTTTGTTTTTATATTCACTGCTAAAACCGTTAAACAAATCTCTGTCCTCTATTGTTATGTAAATATCGCTTATTTGAGGAGGAGGAAAGGCAAAGTAAATGCAATTATTAAGATTTTTGCCTTCAATATAACTAGGTCCTGCATTTTTATTTATAAGCAGGGGACTTGCTACAATTGCACTAACCGTAAACTCCATGCCATTATAGGAAATTTTGCTTCCAAGTTCAAAACTCTCCATCGCATCAGTTTTCCGCTCAACTGCCACTTCAAACATATTTTGAGGAAATTGACCCTCAATAAGGGTGAGTTTGTTTATGTTGCTGTTAAAATCTTGGAAGAAATATCTTGTAACCAATCCCTGTTGCACTTCGTCATAAGATAGAGCGGTCATGACGTTTTCTTCGCCAAAAATAGTTTTTATTTTGTCTACATCTTCATTTGAGAAGCCACTTTGCGATGTGCTTTTGAGGACAAAATCACTTATGTTTTGGCTTTTGTAATAGTCTGTAAAGGAAAACTTAATTTTATTGTCAACCTCGCCCAGCCCAGACATAAAGCCAACACTTACAATTATTATTGCCACAATATTCAAAATTCTTGCAAAGTGCTGTTTGAACATTCTTAAAATCATCTTCAAATAACTTTTCATTTCACCACTCAATCTCCATAATTGGCTTTGGGCTTTTGTTTTCAACTATACTTTCAATTTTTCCGTTTTTTATATTTATAACCTTGTCTGCCATATCTTTGAGGGCTTGATTATGGGTTACAACTATTACGAGAGTGTTGTTTTCCTTGCAAACAGAATAGAGAAGGTTAAGTATATTTTTCCCTGTCATATAGTCGAGTGCGCCAGTTGGCTCATCGCAAAGCAAAAGTTTTGGATTTTTTGCCACCGCTCTTGCAATTGAAACACGTTGCTGCTCGCCACCACTAAGTTGGGCGGGGAAATTTTTAAGTTTGTCGCCAAGCCCCACCTTTTCCATAATTGCGACAGGGGAAAGAGCGTTTTTGCAAAGTTCGGTTGCAAGTTCGACATTTTCTAGGGCGGTAAGATTTGGCATAAGGTTGTAAAATTGAAAAACAAATCCAATATCATTTCTGCGAAACAATGTGAGTTGCTTGTCGTTAAAGGCGTTCACCTCTTCACCGTCGAGAAAATATTTGCCACCCGTTGCTTTGTCCATTCCGCCAAGAATATTTAAAAGAGTTGTTTTGCCTGCACCACTTGGGCCAAGCACAACTACAAACTCTCCCTTTTCAAGTGAAAAGGAAACATCGCTTAGTGCAAGAAAATTGCCTGCCTTACTAACATATTCCTTTGAAATGTTATCAAGTTTAAAAAAGCACATTTTCAACCTCTCTTTTGTTTGATTTTTAATTCTCTTTATGTTAGAATTATAATCTACGGGGGGTTGTTAAGCAACAACTTTAATTAAAATTTGTCGAAAAAACGACTTTGAACGCGAAAAGTTTAAAAAGGAGGAAATATGGAAGATTTAAGAGTTCGAAGAACAAGGGCGGCACTTGAAAATGCGTTTTACAAAATGAGGGCAGAAAAGCCCCTAGAAAAAATCAAAATAATAGACTTGTGCAAGGAGGCATTAGTTAACAAGGCTACTTTTTACAATTACTATGGCGACATTTATGAGTTTAGCGATGCTCTTGAAAACGAGGTGCTAAAAACAGGCTTTGACCAATTCCCATCACTGGAACTTCTTTTTGTTGCTCCTGAAAAGTTTGTTGATGAGGTTTTCAAAGTGTTTACTCAAAATGACAAACTGGCAATTTTGTTTGATGGAAGATATGACATTTTGATTGAAAAAGCGGAGAAGTTTTTAATAGAACGATTTGATATTTCAAAGGATGTAAAGAAAAAATTATATGCTCACTTTTTTATCCGCGGAGCATTTGGAATATTATTAAATTATCAATGTGATGAAAAATTAAAATTAAAGTATTTAATTGATATTGCGCAGTGCCTTATTAAAAATATTGAAAACTAATTATTCTCCCCTTGTTATGGGCGAATAAAATGCTTTTAAAAATCAAAAAAATTAATTTTAAAAATGATTTTTTTATTGAAAAATCTAATTGTATTTTATTTAATTTTTATAAAGAAAAAAATCTTAAAATTAAATTTTTTTGTTAATTTTTTATTGTAAGACTTGGCAAAAAAATTAAGTTATTTTTGGTCAAGTTTTTTGCCAATAACTAAAATAATTAAAAATTCAAATTGATTATTGACTAAGCACCTTATTTATGATATACTAAAAGAGTAAAGGAAAGAAGATATGAGTGATTTAACAAATTTACAAAAACATATATTTACGGCAACTTTGCCAGGAGATGATGTGTCATCGCCAACTTCACAAATGAGGGATAAGATTTTTATTGACACAGATGTTTCTCTTAAAAGAAAAAATATGTCTTCAAAAATTAAGGCGACTGATTTTGCCATTGCCTGTGGTGCTACTGTTGATGAAAACCAAAACGCATCTTTTGTTTTTAGACATTTGAGCGATGATCAAGAAAATGGTAACGGTGGGCAAAACTCTGATGTAAAAGTTATCAATCCACATATTTGCTTAAAGAATAGTGCACTATCAAATGAATATCCTTTTGGAGTTTATAGGATTACTCAAAAAGCAAAAGATGACAGAACAATTACTTTTGCAGATTGGGTTTGGCCTCAAAGAATTTACAGCGATACATTCAAACTTGACAGCCTAATGCAAAATGGCGACCTTGAAAAAACGGGCAGAAGTTTTCCTTATTCATTCTCAGACTCAGGAGAACCAATTTGTTGTGATGAGTATGCAGGTTTGGTTGACGGGAAAATGAAAAAGTTTGTTCGATTTACTCCAAAAGCCAATCCACAATCAACTTTCTCAGATGGACAGAAGGTTGAGGCAAAACCATACTGGTTTGAGGTTACACCTATTGTTTGGAGAATTGAAAACGGAAAGGATTTAATTGAAAACATCTCTACAAGAAATTATTCAAACATTCCAAATAAAACACCTATTGAAATTATCCCTGTTTCGGGAATGCTTGTAGGCTTGCCTTTTAAAGAAAACGAATATGTAAATTCAAATGTAAGGAAATTTATAAATAGTTATGATGGATATGCCGACAATGGCTTTCTTGATTATTCTTATGACCCAACAAAAATAAGAAGAAATTCAAAATTCACAGTTAAGGTTGACGACCAACCTATGACAATTGATGAACAACTTAAATTTTACATCGACAATAATTTCAGCATTATGCTTCATGGTTTAAGCGGTATTGGTAAGAGCAGGCGTGTAAAAGATATTGACCCTCAATGCGTTCAAATCCAACTCCGTGATGGAATGTTGCCTGAAGAGGTTATTGGAAAAACTGCATTTAATGACGAAACAAAAGAAAGTTCTTGGATTGAACCAACTTGGTATAAAAGAATTAAAGAGGTTTGCGAAAACGATCCAAAACACAACCACGTTTTGTTTATAGATGAAATAACAAACGTTCGCCCATACGAGCAAAGTTTAGTTTATCACATAGTTCTTGAGCGTTCAATAGACGGAAACCAAGGAAAATTACCAGACAACTGCGTTGTTATTGCTGCCGGAAACAGCCCAAAAGAATCGGAAGTTGCATCACCTATGCCAGAACCTCTTTACAGAAGATTTAACGCACATATTGAACTTCCTCTTGACCTTAAATCTTGGCTGGAATGGGGAAGCGTAGTAGTTGACGATAAACCAAGAATTCATCCTCTTGTCTCTTCATTCGTTGCTGCTTACTGCGACAAGGTGTTCTACACAAAATATGATAAAGAAAAATCTGAATTTGCTATTGACCCTCGTGGCTGGGAACAAATTTCAAACATTATTTACAATAATAACGGGGTTATACGTGAAGCATTGATTGCAAATAAGATTGGGGCTCAAAACGCAAAATCCTTCTTGGCATTTGCAAAAATCCCACTTATTACAATTGATGATATTATGAACGACAATGTTTCTCCTTCAGATGTTCCAACAGATATAAATTCAAGATATGCACTCATGCTTTCTTTTAGAGTTGCTACTATGGAAGAAGTGGGAAAAGTTCGTGAGTTCGTTGGCAAGTGTCTGGGCAAAGAACAACTCGCGACATTTGACAGCCTCTGGGCAGACACCGATGAAAAGGCTATTTTCTTGGATAGACTTGACAATCAACAGGAAAATGATTATTAAAAAAACAGGTTAAAACTAGCCTAAAAAGGTTGGCTTAAACCTGCTTTTTTAATGAACAATATTTTTTTGCTCAACTTTTTGGACACTCTTAATCATTATCACTAGAATTTTTAAACTTGCTATTTTTTTGTGATTTACTTTTTGGAAGAAGGGCATCGCCAATTCTTGCAAACACCGAACCAATGACAATCATTGGTATAAAGGGAATGGCGATAAGCCATGCAGTGAAGGCATCATCAGTGTTAAATTTAAAAAACAAAACCATAAACATTATAAACATTGCTATAAATCCAGCCAATCCAAGCCCCAAAATAACACCGCCTATAATTTGATATTTCATTTTAATTTTTTTTGCCTTTTTCATATCGTTTAAGGATATGATTTTATCATTAATTTTTTTTATATACTTTTCCATAATACACCAAAATTTAGATTTTTTTGTAATAAAATTATAACAACCTCGCGATTTGCAATACTAATATAACATAAAGTTTTGAAAAAACAAAGAAAATACTTGCAAAAAAACAAAAAATGTTATACAATTACAATGCTTTTGGATGGAAAAAGCAAAGATTGCCAAAGTATAGACAATAGGATACTAGTATATAAAAACACCTTTCACCAAAAGAGGACAAGACAAAAATTATGCGGATATGGCGGAATGGCAGACGCGCTGGATTTAGGTTCCAGTCCGAAAGGGTGCAGGTTCAACTCCTGTTATCCGCACCAGAACGAAACTAAATTGAACCCTCAATTTAGTTTTTTTAATTCATTGTTGATTCTACTTATATCAAAGGCTTTACAGCACCATAATTAAGTTTAATCTTGCTCAAAAAATTTACAATATCCTTGTGCCCGTGGATAGTTCTCTGTTATTATATCATTTTTTAATTTTTCAACATCAAAAAAGATTTTCTTTCGTTCAACATTAATTCCCTTTTCATCTATATTTATTACTACATAGTTCCCTGGATGTTTCATTCCAAGACTGCCAACGCATATAAACTTTTTTCCATCGCACTCAAATTCTGATGGTTTATGATTGTGTCCAAAAATAATATAATCAGCTTTGATGTTTTTAAATAATTCTGCTGTTTTGACGGTTGGCGCATTTGGATCATCGGGATCGTCCATAACAAGTCTATCCGTCTCCCAAGCATAATGTGTAAAATAAAATCTTTTGCCTAAAAAATCCATATAACAATCTTTTGGCATGGTTGCTAATTTTTCTTTGTATTCAAGTAAAGTCTTTTCTCTCATATAATTTTGATGTGCTTTTTTATCAGCTTTGAAATATGCAAATTCTTCTTCTGGCAAACCAAAAGCACAATAGCTATCATGATTTCCAAGAAGAAAAATATCGCCACTTTTCCATATCTTGCGTAAACATTCGTTTGGAAAAGGACACATCATTACAGCATCTCCTAAAAACACCCTCGCATCAGCAGTTTTATAGTCTCGACTATCCTGCAATTTCTCCAACGCGTATTTATTTCCATGCACATCTGTATAAACCAGTATTTTCATGTTTTAATTATAACATACTTTCAGTTGTTTTGTATCATGTTTTTGCAAAATACACAAATATTTTAAAGCAAAATAATCTTTGTGAGCATTAGACGACACCTTGTCTTATTAACGAGAGCGTGCTGACGCACGCTGACAAGGTGTCGTTTTGCAAACAACCGAACAACTAAACAACTGCAAAAGAATGGGCTAAAAAGTGGGACTTGGGTAAACCCCGTTGTCCCACTTTTTAGAACAGGTTCAATTTAGTTTTGTTTTGGTGCACCATTGACAAATGAAGGCTTTAATTATTTAGATAGCATACGAAATACGGATGATTTAGAAAGCCATAAAAATTTTAATGTGTATATTGATAATTCAACGAATTATAATGGTAAAGTTGTTGCGAAAAAAGGAATAATTGGCGACAATAATCGACAAGACATAGACGAGAATGCAAATCTTGGGTTACATGTAAATTTACCAAATCCAAAAACTTAAAATGTAATGGCGATTGCGAAATATCCAAATCCAATAATTATTTGGTTCGGATTTGATATCGTTTGTCGCACCAAACACACTGAAAAAATCAAAAATCAAAACCATCGCAAAATCAAAATTAAAAAATCAAAAAAAAAGACTTTGTGTAATTGAATTTTTTTTAAATTACAAAACTTAAATCAATAAATAAAAAATTAAACTTTCCGGCATTTGGCAAATTATATTTCTATCACACATAAAAAGTGGTCTGAAGGTGTGATTTTTGTTTCAATATGTTTGTTTTTAACTTTTGAACCCTTTGGCAACAAAATGTTATCTGTTCGTTTCCCATCTGTAGTGGTTATATCATCGAAGCAGAATGTGTGAGTGGCTTTTAATTTGTCCAACACTTTTTCGAGTTCGCTTGCCCCCAAAACCGCATTGAAATCTCCACAAACAATAGCGTTATTTTTTATAGCATCATTTTGAAATTCATTAAAATAATTTTTAAAATCAACAATGTTTTCATTAAAGCGGTGAAATGGTAAAAATTGAGTGGAAATAAAAGTAATGCCATTGATGGTGGCAGAAATATATCCCTTATCATGGGTAGAATAACAGCCTTTTTCAGTTACTTTTATCAAATTTGGATTTTTGAAAAGTTTATTTTGGATATTTTTTATAGGATTCTTTGACAAGATTGCAACTCCAAAATTTGTGTTTTCAATTAAAAACCCAGGACTAATTTCAAATTCGCAAAAATATTTCATTCCGGTTAGTTTTGATAAATTTTCTAAAAAATGAAAAGAGGGGGTTGTTATAACCTCTTGCAAAGCGACAACATCTAAATTGTTTTCTTTTATTAACTTGGAAATTTGAATTAAACATTCATCATTAACATTGACGCTTGGGGTTATATCGAAAAGTTCATCTTTATAATTATTGACATTTATTCCCGAACTGATGTTCCAACTGCCTATTTTCATATTAAACTCCTATGGATTTATTATAATATACAATTTGTCAACGAGTCAACAAATTTCTGGATACAATGTTACAGGTGTTCCACCGAATAATTACAAGTTTAAGTGGTTGACACCATTTCTATATTTTGTTATAATAAATTTTGTTTAGGAGGTTTTGTCATGACTAGATATAAAGATTTGGAAAAAATTGTAACTGACGTTAAGAATCAATTACAAAGTATTTCAGACAATATGGGTCGATATAAAAAGATTGACACAGATTTAAGGGCGCGTGCATTAATGAAAGAGATTAAAGAAAAAATAACCCAGATTAACAGATGTATGGAAGTTTTCACAAGGCCTGACTATAGGCAAGTTTATGAAAATTATAATTTTGACGAATTTGTAAATAATATAAAGTCTTATGTAACTGAGGCTCAAGCAACTTATGAAAGAATAAAGAAGTTTGAGGATATAACTGAATTTTATTAAAATATAAGGGCAGTCATTTTGAGAGCCAAAGACAAGATAAATTTAAACTATTGAAGAAGGGGATAATGGGGCTTTCAAATCCCATTTTTCTTTTGGTCAATAATAGTGGCGAATATTAAATATAAAAAATATGGGTGAGGGAATGAAGGATTACGCAAATAATGAAATAAAAGTTGATGGATGCCGGGGCTGTGCATATGCAAAGCATGAATTTTCCATTCCATGCGGTATGGTTTATGAAAATGAATATTTGACCATATCCCAAGATTGGGAATTGCCAATAAATGGGTGGATTGTTCTTTGCCCAAAGCGTCATGTGGAAAAACTTGAAGAATTATCAGTTAATGAACGCAATATCCTATTTGAATATGTCAGTTTAACTACAAAATATTTGAAAGAAATTGGTGTAAGCGAATATTTTTCTGTCGAGATGGAAGAAAGAAAAGATATACATTTCCATATTTCTGTAATACCCAAACATAGTTGGATGAAAGAGATCTCTGGGAGTTGGATGGACAACATTGGTGCGTTTACAGAATACGCGAAGGAAAACTTGCGAACAGAACAAAACTTAAAAAACATTGAAAACACTGTTAAAGAACTATCAAAATTATTTAATAAAATGTAGTGATGAGGGAAAACTAATTTGAATAAAGTTGAGGCAACTTATTAATATATTAAATTTTGAAAATTTTTTAATTTCGATATTGTAATATTGAAAAATATGTGTTATAATGATATTGAAGAAAATTCTCAAAATTATTAGGAGGGGAATATGGAAACAACTTCAACAAGCACAAAGACTGATTCAAAGGAATTATTAAGTTCAGCCGCACAACAATATGCAACATATTTGGTTGATAGTATGCCTCAAACAGAGGACGGGCAAGTTCGATATTATATTAGTGGCTCACTTGCTATGCTGCTTTTAAGCAATGCCACATCAATACAACGTATGCAACTTAGAGAGGACAAAACAAGCCCAAGCGGATTTGCAGCAAGAGATATTGGCAAGCAGGTAGAGGTTGGTCAGGCACAACGCGATGCCTTAACTGAGGCTTCAAGAACTCTTCATGATGTTGATGTTATTACTGTTGGTGGATTTACTCAATCAAAAGATGATGTTAAGAAAACAACGGTGCGTTCTGTTGTTGAAAATTGCGACAAGGCAACTGCACTATTTCCAGCGTTTAAAACTATAAAAGGAAATTATTATTTTGACACATTGTCTGAAGAGAGAAGTTTTAAACAACATGACATGGCACTTATTACATTAAATAATGGTGCTCAGGTTTATATTGCCGACCCATTAAGCCTTATTATTCACAAGTTTGCAGACACCTGCAATTATGCCGGACAATTGGGAAATGCCTTTGCAGACAAACAATATGCAAAAGATTTAGTTGACCTTCAAGCATTAATGAATGGACTTATGCCACTTTACACAAGCGGCAACAGCCAAGAAGATAACGTTGAATTATTTACAAGACTTATAAAGCAAAATGCCGACAATGCCGAAGACTCATATTTGACAACAATGATTAAAGGTGGCACAAATGCAAAATTGCAAGAGGCTTTGGATTTAATACACGAAGAATGCGGATGCCTTCTTGTTAACAAGCCTGCTCAAAATGCAATGGACGGATTACTTAGTGCATTAAACGAACAAATTTTACAAAATAGCGATGAAGAGGTGCTTGAATAACTTTACGTGCTGTAAGTGCAGATTATTCCGTCTGCGTATTTGTGCCTTTTCGGGTGGATAGTCAATATAATATTGGGCGTTGCATATATTGCGACATATATAACAACAAACATATTGCTTTTAATAAGCGTAGTTAAAGAAGATTTTCCAGATGGTGCTGTAAAACAAAGAGGCACAAACACTTCAATTCCTACTCAAAATCAAGACAAAGATGTTTCCTTTGAGAAGAAAATTGAAAAACTCACAGAGATGAAGAATAACGGTCTATTGACAGAAGAGGAATTTAGTGCGATGAAAAAGAAATGCGTTGACGATTATTTAAACAGTTAAATTGGGTGCGAATAAGCACCCTTTTTTTAAGAACGCAGGAACAACGGCGAGTTCGATAGTGATGAAAACTAAGTTTTCTAAGAGAGTGCGAGATTATGTATTATTAAATATCGCCTTATTCGATACTGATGAAAACTAAGTTTTCTAAGAGAATGCGAAATTGTGTTTTGTTAAATATCGCTTTATTCGATACTGATAAAAACTAAGTTTTCTAAGTTTTTTGTTGACATTTGAAGGGGGCTTTGTTAAAATAAAGGACGGGGTGAAATATGGAACTTATTAGACCTGATTTTAACAATTCAATTTTAAATATATCTGCATCATTGGAAAAATTATTGGGCAAAGAGAGCGAATATGCAACTCTGGACTACTTGGATAAAAAACTGCTACAAAACAGAAAGAACGTTGTGTTTTTAATTCTTGACGGATGCGGAATAAATCCTATAAATATCAATTTAAGGGAGGATGCTTTTTTACGCAGACATATTTTGGGAATTGTAACATCGGTTTTTCCTTCAACGACAACTAATGCAACGACTACTTACAGAACGGCAATGCCACCTATTAAACATGGATGGTTTGGGTGGAGCGTGTATTTTGAGGGGCTTGGCAGAGCGGTTGATATTTACATGAATAAGGATTCATACACAGGAGAGGAGATTGATAAAAATTTTGTCAATTCCACACTGCCAACAAAATCTTTTTATGCTGATACGAGAAGCGAATATGAGATAAACAAGGTTGTTCCAACATACTTCAAAGACGAGGTTGAGAAAAATCATTATACCTTTAATGGTCTTGAAGAGATGTTTTCGCAAATAAAAAGTGTGTGCGACAAAGAGGGTAAACAGTTTGTTTATGCTTACTGCCCAGAGCCGGACAGCACAATGCATGAATATGGCGTTTCGTCAAACAAGGCAAAGGCGATGATTGAATATTTGGACTCAAAGGTGGAGTGGCTTGCAAAGGAATGCAAAGATACTCTCTTTATCATTTCTGCCGACCACGGACAAGTCGACATTGACGGCTACGTTGAAATGTATAAAGACCAACATTTGCTCTCGCTAATGGAGTGGCCATTTTTCTTAGAACCTCGTGCAATAGGGTTTAAGATAAAGAAGGGCAAAGAAGAGGAATTTGAAAAATATTTTGCCTCAACTTATGGCGATGATTTTATTCTTTTCAAAACCCAGAAATTGCTTGAAGAAAATTATTTTGGCGGACGGGGCGAATATGAAAAAATGCTTGGCGACTATATTGGAGTTTGCTACACTAATAAACAAGCAATTTTTAAAGAGGACAGCCATAGATTTAAGGGACACCACACGTCATTAACTGATGAAATGGAAGTGCCTGTAATCGTAATAGAAAGTTTGGAATAAGGACGCTAAAAATGGCGGGACAGCGATAAAATAATCAAAAAATATATAAAGGGCAAAAATATGGCAATAAATTTACCATTGAATTTGCTCTTTTTTCTTGACAAATAATTTAAATTTGATATAATTAAAAAAGCAGTAGAATTACTGTCCTTGTCTTTTATTTAAAAAAGACCAATTTAGTCCAAAAGGAGGTAAAAGTATGAACAATTATGAACTTCTTTACATCATTGCAGCAGACGTTGCCGAAGACAAGAGAGAAGAACTTATTAAAAAGTTTTCTTCTTATGTAGAGACAAAAGGCGGCACTGTAAATGGCATTGATAAGTGGGGAATGAGAAAATTCGCTTATCCAATCGACTTTAAGCGTGAAGGCTTTTATGTTTTGATGAACATAACATTAAGCCCAACTGAGGTTGATGCGATGGGAAAACTCATGAACATCACAGAAGGCATTGTTAGACAAATGTTTGTTCGCAAATAAGCCTTGATGCATTAAAAAAAGGAGATATATATGAATAAAATTATTTTAATAGGAAACTTGACAAGAGACCCTGAAATAACCACAACAAACAGCGGTGTTTCAGTATGCAGATTCTCTTTGGCGGTTCCAAGAGGTTTCGCAAACAATGATAGCAATGGTCCACAAGCAGACTTTTTCAATATTGTTGTTTGGCGTGGACTTGCCGACAATTGCCACAAATTTTTAAAGAAGGGTTCAAAATGTTGTGTTATGGGACGCATTCAAAATGTAACCTATGAAGCACAAGACGGAACAAAACGTTACACGACAGAAATAACAGCATCAGACGTTGAATTTCTTTCTACAAGAAACGGTGATGTTGCTGGAGATGGTGTTCCAACTGGTGGAAATGGCACCAGCGACCTTGAACCTGTTGACGATGGCGATGAAGGCTTACCATTTTAATTAAAAGGAGATTAATATAATGGCAGAATTAGTAAGAGAGGAAAGGGTTGCAGTAAAAAAATTCCGCAAACCTTCAAAGAAAAAAGTTTGTGCTTTTTGTGTTGCTGGAGAAAAAACAGTTGATTACAAAGACGTTGCCAAGATTAGAAAATATATAACTGAAAAAGGAAAAATTCTTCCAAGACGTCAAACTGGTGTTTGCTCATATCATCAAAGAGAACTTTGCACAGCAATTAAAAGAGCAAGAAATATGGCACTTCTACCTTATGTAGGCGACTAATAAATCTTTTAGGAGGCACATTATCAGTTGGGAGACTGATTAAATTAAATTTTATAGGAGGTTATTTATGCAAAAGGATATTCACCCTGATTACCATGAAGTAACAGTTACTTGTGCTTGCGGAAACACCTTTAAAACAAAATCTTGTGTTAAAGGCGACACTCTCAGCATTGATATTTGCAACAAATGTCATCCATTCTTCACAGGGAAGAAGAAGGTTGTTGATGCTAGTGGTAATGTAGAAAAATTCAACAAGAAATATGGTTTAAATTAACATTAAAAAGGATATTTTTAGGATATTTTTAAAAATATCTTTTTTTTACTCAAAAATTGCAAAATTACAGTGCCTTGCAAAAAAGTTTTATCAGTTAAAGTTAAATAATAAAATATATAGGCATACAAAAACAAAATGCTAAAATTTAATACAAAATTAAAAAATGTATGTTATAATAGAATGCGGAGTTAAATATGAAAATTATTCATTGTTCGGATATACATTTAGATAGTAAGATGGAGACCAACTTGTCGCCCATTAAAGCCAAAGAACGAAAACAAGAAATTTTAAATACTTTTGAAAGAATGGTGGGGTATGCGGCAGAAAATGATGTTCAAGCAATTATAATTGCGGGAGACCTTTTTGACAGCACAAGAATAACAAATTCCACAAAATCTAGGGTGCTTAATACAATTAGCAAAAATAAAAATATTGAATTTTTATATTTGTGCGGAAATCATGATGAAAACAATTTTATTTCACTTTTGGAAGACAGGCCTTCAAACCTATGCGTTTTTGATAAAAAATGGACAACTTTTGAAGTTGGGAATGTTAAAATATCTGGAATTGCAATGGATGAAAGCAACTGTAATAGTATTTACGACTCATTAAATTTAAATGCAGATGACAAAAATATTGTTGTTTTGCATGGACAGATAAGCAATTATAACAATAACGAAAATGCTGAAAATATAAACTTATCAAAACTTAAAAACAAAAATATTGATTATCTTGCTCTTGGCCATATACATGAATATGTGCAAGATAATTTAGATAAAAGAGGAATTTATTGTTATTGCGGATGCCTTGAAGGGCGGGGATTTGATGAGTGTGGAGAAAAGGGCTTTGTTTTGCTTGAAATTGATGACAAGTCAATAAAGCCTGAGTTTGTAAGTTTTGCAAAAAGGAAACTTGTTGAACTTGATTTTGATATAACTGGTTTTGACAACTGGTTTGATATTGAAGAGGCGATAGTAGCCCAAAGCAAGACTATTTCAAAGGACAACCTTTTAAAAGTTGTTTTAAAAGGAAGATATGAAATTAATCTTGACAAGCATATTGAGATGTTGGAACAAAAACTAGAGAATTTCTATTTTGCAAAGGTGAAAGACGAATCCCTTTTAACAGTTAAGCCTCAAGATGTAGAAAATGATATATCATTGCGTGGTGAATTTATTCGCAAAGTTTTACAATCAAATTTAACGGAGCAAGAGAAGGAAAAAACTATTTTGGTTGGCTTAAAATCTTTATTGGGGGAGGATTTATAATTGTGAAATTAATAAAATGTCATATAGAAAATTTTGGCAAGTTGCATGATTTTGATTATACATTCCTTCCAGGGCTTAACTCAATAAAAGAGGAAAACGGATGGGGGAAAAGCACTTTTGCAACCTTTATAAAATCAATGTTCTATGGCTTGCCTTCAAACAATAAACATAGTTTAGATGAAAATGAAAGAAAAAAATTTACACCTTGGCAGGGTGGAAATTATGGTGGAAATATAACTTTTGAAATTAATGACAAACAATATAGGATTGAAAGATTTTTTGGAAAGAATAATTCTGAGGACACCTTTGAAATTATAGATGTGATGACTGGCAAGAAAAGTAAAGATTTTAAAGATAACGTTGGCGAAGAAATATTTGGGCTTGACGAGGCGGCATTTGAGAGAAGTTTGTTTATACCTCAAAAAATTTTAAATTCAAACATAAATGAAAGCATATCAAACAAACTTACAAAGTTAATTCAAGGCACAACTGAGGAATTTAACTTTGAGCAGGCGGTCAAGGCGTTAGAAAAAAAGAGGTCGGCACTTTACAACATAAAGGGAAGTGGCGAAATACAAAAACTTGAAAGCAAGAGAGATGAAATTATTGCGCAAATTAATGAACTCAATGTTGAGGGAGGCACAATTGCCGACATTCAAAAAAGGGTTGACAATGAAGATGAGCAAATTCAAGAACTTATCGCCCAGCAGGATGAAGTAAAGGCAAAGATAAAGCAATACAGCAAGTTGCAAGAAAAAATTGCCAACAGGGAATTGTTTGAAAAATTGAATAGCCAGTTATCGTCAACTGAGGCTGAGATTAAGCAAAAGCAAAAAATTTTAAATGGACAAATCACGTCAGTTGTTGAAATTGACTCATTTATTGAAAAGAGCAAAGAGATTGACAAAAATGAAAACAAGTTGAAGGCATTTGAAAACAATTATGTCAAAGAAAGATATGAGAAATTGCAGAAATATTTTGAAAAGTCAATCCCAAGTGTCGAAGAAACCAAGGAAATAAGCGAAAACATAGCACGCCTAAATGTTTTGAGTGCTCCAAAAGTTAACGAGCCGGCAGAAAAAACTGGTGGTGGCAAAAAGAAAATTTGTTTTCTTCTTGTAATTTGGGCAGTTTTGAGTTTGGTCGCAGGCGTGTTTACAATAAAACCAAACTTAACTTTGGGAGTTGTAATGTTTGTGCTTGGCGTCGTGTTGCTTATTGGTGCAGGCTTTATTCATCTTGTAAACATGATAAATCAAAAGACGGCGAACAATCATCGTGCAGACTTTGAGAAGTTGATAAAAAATGAGGAAGAGGCACTAAGATTAAGGGGTAAAGTTGAAGAATTTTTAAGCAGTTATGAAAATGTTGACGGTGATTACGCATCGGCACTTAATAATATCGTCGCCAACAGAAATGAGTATAACAATATAAAAAAGCAACTTGAAAAAGAAGAAAGTGAAAGCAAAGAACTTTTAAATATTATAAATGAATATAAAGGTGAGATTGAAAACTTTTTGTCAAAATTTGTTGTTGAAGGCGGAAGCGATTATGACAAACTTTTACTCATTAGGCAAACGTTTATCGATGAATCAAAGTTGAGCGAATTGTTAAAAGGACAGGAAAGAGAACTTGAAAAATTCAAGAAAGACAAGAACTTTGACATTGACGAGGATGTCGAAGAGGAAAACATAAACGAATTGCAAAGGTTAGAAAGGGACTTCCAAAACAAAATTGATGAAAGAAGGGAGGAAAAAGCAAAATACATATCAACAATAGGCAAAATTCAAGATGATATTTCAATCTTGGACGACCTTGAAAATGAAAAGGACAATATTAGCGATTGTATTTCAAAGTTGACTGAGGAATTAAATGCTTTAAAGAATGCAAAAAACTTTTTGGAAAGTGCAAACGATAGTTTATCATCAAAATTTCTCGAGCCAATGAAAAATGGCTTAAACAAATATTTAAAACTCATAACTAGTAAAAACTTTGATAATTTAAAACTTGACACCGACTTTAACATTTCCTTTGAGGAATATGGAAAATTGAGGGATGTTGATTATTACAGCAAGGGCTACAAAAACACAATAGATTTGTGTATGCGATTGGCACTAATAGATGCGTTGTTTGACAAGGAGACACCTTTTATCATACTAGATGACCCTTTTGTAAATTTGGATGAATCAAAAATTGAAAATGCCAAAGAGTTTTTAAAGGAGTTGTCAAAAACCTACCAGTTAATTTATTTCTCATGCCACCAAACCAGAAGTTTAAGCCCAGAGGCTTAAAATATTGAAAAATTTTGCGTTTTTTAGCCAAATTTTATCAAAAAATACAAAATTATTCGCAAAAATTCAATTTACAATGAAATTAACTTGACTTTTTTAGCAATATAAACTATAATAAAATCAACAATTAAATAACACATATCGACTGAACCGAGAGATCCTCTCTATGACGTTCGACCAACCTGCTTAGAAGTAAGGTGGTAATGAGGAATTTGGCAATATGCCAAGACTATGTGAAAAAGATTAAAATTAACTCCACATGGTCTATGTGGAGTTTTTTTGTTTTAAAAGGAAGAATTATGAGTGAAAAAGTAAATTTATATGAAAAATCAAGGAGATTTTTTGCATTAATGGAGATTGAAGGTTTTGAGGGGAAGGAGTTTTTTGATAAGTATGGACTGGAGTTTCAAAAAACTCATGGTCTTTTTGTAAATGAGGCAGTTTTAATATGGTGCAGTGCCTATACATGGGAGCAGTTTAAAATTATTGTTAAAAGCCTGGTCAAACAGTTTAATCAAAAATCGATTTACGTCGGGAAAAAAGTTGATGATGGATATGAGGTTGAGTTTTTTGAAGGAGATGGGCTTAAAAATTACTCATTAACTAAAAAATTTATGATAAATAAAGATGAAATAAATTCCAGGTCCGACAAACCTCAAAAAAAGATTTGTTTGGAAAGGGCGGAGTGCCTAATGGGGGCTTACAAGAGAGAACTACTTATAAAAGATTTAATGGAGGAGTTATGAAAAACATTAAAATTGATAATAGGTGGTATATGGGTATTGATTATTATGATTATATTGCAAACAATCTTGCCCAGTTTGGTTGCGTGATTTTTGATTCTTCTCAACACCCCCAATTTGACTTTGGCATATTAAAGAATTATTTAATTTCAATGGATAATGCACTTAAAAATATATATGTTTTTCCATTAAATATTTACGACAAAAAAGAAAAAAAGTTGATGACCTACTTTACATTTGTAAATGATGGAAGTGTTTCGCCCTTTACTTTTTTTGATATAATAAGGCTGTCGTGCGGTTCTTTCAATTTGAAAAAATTTTATGCTTGTGATTTCCAGTCTGAAAAGATATATGAAATAAGCCCATGGTCTGTTTGCGAATATGGAAACTTGTATGACCTTAAGAAACTTTTTCGTTTGGGGGAGGAGAGACAAATTGTTGGCAAGGTGATGAAGTGGTGTGGGCCTCCTGGATATTTAAGATATTACAGCCAAGCAAAGGTGTTTAGAAATGATGTGGAACGCGAATTTTTTGCTCAATATGGCAAATATTTTTCTCAGTTTAGCCCGCAAAAACTTCAAACTGACATCTTTTACTCAATGGATGAATGTCTTGACAAATTAAACAAAAATACAAATTGTTTGGAGTTTGTTAATAGAACATTTTTGGAATTTGATATTGATGATTCCCGCTTAAATATTAGGGCTGAAAGCCTCAAGGCTAAAAACTTGAATGTAAATATTATATCAATTGGGCAAGAACTTTTTTGCGAAAATCTTAAATGTGGCGTCATTGAGGGGGAGAAGATTTATGCAGAGAGTATTGAGTGCGAAAGTATGAAGGCAAAAATTGTAAAAACCAATTTCAACTATGGAATTAAATTTTCTAAGCAAACAAAATTCGATTAAATTATGTAAAAATTCCTATTAATACAAAAAAGCACCTCCTAAATTGTCTAACTTTTGGGGTGCAGTTCATAAGGTTTGTCTTATTAGGTGCTTTCTTTTTAATAATCGGTCAATTCTTTATCTTCATTGCTTTCATTTTCTAATTCACTTAGTATTTGATTTGTTTTTTGGGCGACAGATGAATATAAATATTTCGCAACCATATCTCTATGCAAATTGTATTTGCCGGCCTCTTCCGTTCTGGTTTCAAGTTCATTTTGGTCAACAGTTACAAGTTTTATGGCGACATCGTCTAAAAACTTTTGAAGGGTGGTGGATTCTTCTGGTGTTAATGTTTCAAGTGCAGAATCTACGAAAGTAGAATCATATTTTTCCAAATCGCTTTTGCGAGCACCATATCCTTGTTTAGTTAACACTTCATTTCTTTTTTGATAAACATCATTATGCAAGTTTAACATTGCATTCTTGCAAGTAAAGTATTCTGCAAGTTTTGTTTCTTGTTCTTTTGTTAAAGAATCATAAAATTCCACGTTTTTTTCTAATTTTTGTTTTTGCTCAACTATTTTTTGAAGATTTTCAACTTTATCTTTAAGTTCTTCAAGCGTTTTGCTCCTTTTTTTGCTTAATGATAGGAGAAGTTTGTTTGAAGAAAGTCTTTCACATTCTTTTTTTGCATCTTCCAATTCTTGCTCGCAATTAGGATGTCTTTTTGTAAAATCTTCTAAATTTGCCTTGTATGGATTTTTTTTGCCCACAAACATATCCATTGTAAGGGGGACACCATTAATTTTTACATTAGATGGCATTGTGTGATATTCATAGTTGTTTGTTGTGCCGGATGCAACATACCAATAGTCTTGTCCATCAGAACCAACCTCAACGTCAAAACCAGCCTCTTCAAGGACATCTAAAGAAGATGTATATCTTTTTACAGTTTTTTCGGCTACAGGGATAAGGTCGGCAATGGCTTGTTCTGATTTTTCTATATCCTCATTAAGATATTGACGAGAATTTTGCTCAATCTTGTCAACAATTTTTGCCATTTCAGGATTTTCCTTAACATAACTAGCAATAAAAGCATTTAAATATCCTGTTCCCGAATAACCACGCTCTGCTTCTTGTAGTATTTTATCCACAGAAATAGAGAAAGAGGACGAACTATCATTTTCTTTGCGAGATTGGGACTGTAAGCGTGAAGAAGGTTGATTAGATTTTCTATAATTATTTTCAATTGCCTTCAACAAGGCCAAATATACAGTTGACATAATTTTCTCTCCTTTATTTCTTAATTATATTTCTAATTAACACAAATGTCAATAGGTAAAATCAAAATCGGGGGCTTTTTTGTGTGAGAAAAACACCCAAAAATATTATGTGATAACATACAAACAAATACAATTTTGAGAAACATTTTTAATAAGAAAGAGAAAAATTCTATATGATGTGATTAAATATAACAGGGGAGTGAAATTTTAAATATGTTGTGTTTACTGTAAGAACCTTGCCTCACTTGTTTATGCAGTCTGTTAATTTGTCTGCGTTCTAAAACAAATTTTATGTGTGTCCATACACAAAACTCCTCTCACTATTCATTGTGAATACGCACAACATACATTATGGCATGAAATTATGTCTTTGCGTATTCATTTTGTGGTTTTTGACAAAAATTTATGTGGCTCTGTTATTTAGAGTGCCCTTAAAATCATTTATACTTTAACTGAATTAAACATATAGTTGTTAGAGCCAAATAATACACTTTTGTCGTATCAAATTATTAAAAAACCCGAATCAAACAGGGTTCGAATCGGGTTGAAATTGGCTCCAGTAAGCATTGCTCACATTTGCGAGCCTAAAAAATCACCAAGACGGTGATTTTTGACTGGCTCCCCAAGGAGTTCTCTGCACGCCTTAAATAAGTAATTGTTAAATATTTAGTTTATCAAAGATTTAAAAGTTTACGTAGCTAGTATCAAGAATTATAATCATATGGGATTTTATTTTTCTTCTCACCAAGCAAGTTTAGAATGTAACCATCTTCAACTTTGCACCACCATTTTGGATTTTGCTTTGGTAGAGCTTCCAAAATTTCTTCATCCGAAGCATTCCCATCTTCCACGGTCTCTAAGTCTCCCACAAAAATAGGTATGTAAATATCTTCCTTTTCTGGAGAGTATTTATATGAAAAGACAACCATATATTCGTTATCCCTTATTTCTGCATCCGTTAACATGCCTATCATGCCCTTATGGACATAATTTTTTGCATACTTCTCTTTCTCGACTAAAACCTTTACCATGTCTCCATATTTCATTATACAAGCCCTCCAATTAATGTGTTATTTTTTAATTTCCCATTTGGAAAAATTGTCCAACCAGTTTTTAGTTTGTAAACTTTCCCTGCATCTTCATTTTTTCCTGGAAAATCTATGACAAATCCTATTCTATAACCTTTTTCATCACGAACTCTAAAATTATAACTTCCACTAGCATAGGCTTGTTTAACAAGTTTTTGAAGAATTTCCATTGCTTCATTAAATTCTTTTTCTCGATATCCCATTTCATTTAAGAGATGTCCTTTATCTTTAAAGGTCCATTCAAATTTTTTTGGCGGTATAATAAGTTTAACATTATCTACCATTGGAGTTGAAATTGAAAATTCTTTGCAATGACAATTGGGGTGATATAATCCTGGAAGAGGATTTGCTGTTCCAACGTTTCCTAATAATTTACGAATTGCACCTAGAGTGTAATTCATTGCTAATGGTTTTTTGTCGGTTTCGTTGACAAACCAACAATGATTAACACTAACACATTTCCAACAATGAGGTTTGGTTTTTATTTCATCAACTCCGGTGTCATAAGGGAAATCTTCAATAGTCCATTTGCATTTGGGATCAACAATTTGAATCCATTCATTAAAAGTTATCTTAACTTTCTCATAGATGTTATCGAATACGTTCATTGTATCATATCTCCTTTTATTTATCAAGTTTATACAAATGATAACATACAAATTTTCACAAATGCAATGTTGAGTGACATTTTTTTAGAATTTGGTTCTTTTAGTAAGAAAACGGTAATTACTTTTCTTGTATCCTTACAAAAACCCGACTCAAACAGGATTTGAATCGGGTTTTGACTGGCCTGCAGCTTTACTCACCAGTGCGAGTCTAAAAAAAATCACCATGACGGTGATTTTTGACTGGCTCCCCAGTGAATTCTCACTTGTGCGAGCCTAGAAGAAACTTGCGTTTCTTACTACGGTCGTAGGTAAAATTTTATTAAAAAACCCAATTCACGGTTCGAATCGGGTTTAGACTGGCTCCCCAGGTAGGATTCGAACCTACGGCCTATCGGTTAACAGCCGAGCGCTCCACCACTGAGCTACTGGGGAATATAAAGTTGTTTTGTGGTGTGTTTCACGCTCGGCTACTAACCGGTTATCGGTTTAATTCGCTTTGCTCATACGCAGAACACTGTGTGTTCTTGTCGACCAGCCCCGCGCTCCACCACTGAGCTACTGGGGAATATAAAGTTGTTTTGTGGTGTGTTTCACGCTCGGCTACTAACCGATTATCGGTTTAATTCGCTTCGCTCATACGCAGAACGCTGTGTGTTCTTGTCGACCAGCCCCGCGCTCCACCACTGAGCTACTGGGGAATATAAAATTGTTTTGTGGTGTGTTTCACGCTCGGCTACTAACCGATTATCGGTTTAATTCGCTTCGCTCATACGCAGAACACTGTGTGTTCTTGGCGACCAGCCCCGCGCTCCACCACTCAAAGAGAGAGTATTTTAGTTTTGCTATGAGTTATGGTTATTTCTATCCAAATTTTCACATTCAAGCAAAAGTGTTTTTTATAGAACACTCCTATATAATATCAAAAAAGCAACTCTTTGTCAATAAAAATCTCAAAATTTTTCAAAATAATTTTTTGGTTGAAGGGTGATGATTTTATAACTGAAGAAATTTGTTCGTTTTGTTTTTTTAATTCTTCAAGTCGTTTTTGTTTTGCATTCAAAATTATTGATGTTGTTATTGCAAAAATAACAACAAGTGCAAGGCCTATTGAAATCCAAAAGGTTGTCCAGTTTATTTTAAAAGGTTTTTTCAATTTTTTCTCCTTAGTTTAATATAGCACTTTTGTATGACTTTTGTCCAGAGAAATTTTGAAATAATCTTCAGTGAGACAAATGATAGCAAAAAAATTGCAACAACGTAAATTCTAAATTGACCATAGTTGAATTTCAAATTTAAAAGAAAAAGCAGGGCAAAGGAGAAAATAACGGCAAAGAAGTCTAAAATATGTTTCAAAATTTTTCGTTTTGAGAAAACTTGAAGTATGTCAAAAATAACAGCACAAAATATGCCGCAACAAAACACTATAAAAAGCATAAGGGGTTGGTTAAGAGTGGGGTAAAGCACAATATCTCCTATTTAAATATTTTTTTCATTAAAGATTTTTTGCCACCTGCTTCGCCAAATTTAATACATGAAAATTTGCCAAAAAAGGTTACTTCGCCTTCATCCAAACTTAATTTTTTCACTTCAATTGCCGAGCCGCTTATAATCAAAGCCTCATTACCTCTTTCGACAACTGCTTGTGTTGAGGTTGAAGAAGCGACTTTTGTTGCCCCTTTAATTGTCAGCAAATCGCCTTCGAGATGTAAAATATTATTCATAAAAACTCCTTAAAATAAAATATTCTACAAACTTTTTAAAAATGATAGATTTTATAAGAAAAATGATATAAAATAGGGTATGGAAAAAATGATTTTTAAAAGTCAAACTGATGGACAAATTGAGGATATTTTGACTGAAAAGGGCTTTAAGAGAGGGCGAGTTCTAAAATTTTTAAAGAATAAGGATGTAAGGATTAATGGCGAAAAAATCAGCAGTAATGTTATGGTGGGATGCAGAGATGAGGTTTGTGTGTTTTATATGCCAGAAGACTTGCTGAGCATTGAAAAAATTTTTGAAGATGAAAACATTTTAATAGTCAACAAGCCAGCAGGAATTGAAGTTGAAGGTGATGGAGGGGTGTGTCAAAAAACTAAAACTTATGCCGTGCATAGACTTGATCGCAACACTACCGGGCTTTTAATTCTTGCCAAAAACAGGAAGGCAAAAGAAACGCTAGAAAAAGCGTTTAAGGAAAAGGGGATAACAAAAAAATATCTTGCGGAAGTTGTGGGGAAAACTCAATTTAAGGATTTCACATTCAACGCATTTTTGCTTAAAGATTCGGCATCAAGCATTGTGAAAATTTACAAAAGCAAGGTGAGTGGAAGTGTTGCCATATCAACAACTTTTTCTACATTAAAGAGTAGTGGAAATTCATCGCTTGTTGAATGTCAACTTCACAGCGGAAAAACTCATCAAATTAGAGCCTCTCTTGCTTATCTTGGTCATGCAATAATAGGGGATGGAAAGTATGGCAAAAATGCAGACAATAAAAATTTTAATGCCAAAACGCAAAGACTTCACGCATATTATTTAAAGTTTGAAAAACTGGAACAACCACTTGAATCTCTAAACGGGAAAGAGTTTGTTTCCAATCCGCAGTGGTAAAATTAGAGAGCCGCTAAGCCCCTGGGCTTAAAAGAGAATGAGACTGATATTCTTAAATACAACTTTATTCGCTGGTCGCTAAGCCCCTGGGCTTAAAAGAGAACGAGACTGATATTCTTAAATACATTTAATTCGCTGGTCGCTAAGCCCCTGGGCTTAAATTTTTTGAGAGAGTGTAATTTGTATTTTTAAATATCATTGCATTCGATAGTCGCTAAGCCCCTGGGCTTAAAAGAGAATGAGACTGATATTCTTAAATACAACTTCATTCGCTGGTCGCTAAGCCCCTGGGCTTAAATTTTTTGAGAGAGTGTAATTTGTATTTTTAAATATCCGTTGCATTCGATAGTCGCTAAGCCCCTGGGCTTAAAAAACTAAGATTTCTATTGAAATATTTATTTTTTTATGTTATACTATAAACAAGGAGTAGTTCATGGACAAAAAAATCAAAGACGAGTTCTTTAGAACGATAAAAATAACAAGCGGGAAAAATGACATTGTTCGAGATAAAGTTTGTATAGATAGTTATAGAGCATATCATGGTCTAAAACAACCATCACTTGACGCGTGCGTTGCTGGTGCAACCGATTTTGCACAAATTCTTGGTGCCGACGTTCAACCAAAGAGACAACAGCCATCAACGGGTCAACCTTGTGGTGATATAGTTCTTCGTTCAACAATAGGCCACCTTGACAACTATGTTGACTCAGTTATAGCAGGGACAGCCAATCAAGGGAGTAAGATGGTAAACGATTCGACGGGACTTATTTGCCCTGTTATATTTGCCAATGATTCAGTGCTTGAGCCAAATTCTCCTTTTGGCGAGTATAAGGTCAAGAAGGCAGGTTCATATTACACAATAGCATTTAACAGACTGGTATGGCCTCAAAAACTTGCCGGAAACCAAAGTGAACTTAACACGGCAAGGGTTATTGGTGCACTAACTCCAACAGGCAAAAGTTTCAGTGGAAGAATGGTTTTTGACCACACCCTTGACCCTCTTCCAGAATATGAATACAGGGGAAGAAAATATGTCCATGTAGAGGCGACAAAAGATGAAGTTTTGGAATCGGGTGCTTACATTCAAAGGGGACAGAAATATTGGGTTGAAGTTTTGCCTATTGTTTGGCAGGTTCGCAACCATACAAACTTGCCACAAATAAATCCTTTTGCAACAGGAAAAGAAGAACACCTAGAATTAAGAAGCGAAAGTGGAATAATAAGCGGAATACCTTTTTATCCAGAATATATCGGCACTTATTCCAACGAGTGGCAGAACAGTTTGATAAGAGCATATTTAAATGGTATTGACATTTATGATGAAATCAAGAGAAAGAATGGTCTATCAAAGAAAAAGATGCCAGATAACTTTAACTTTACAAAATCAGGCTTCCTAGATCAAATATATGAAGAGGAACAGGTTGCACAAGTAACCAAACCTAGAACTCAAACTACAGCCAAGCCACGCACATATGGGTATGGCGTAAAGATTTCCAGTGATAAGGCAAAGATTGATGACCAAATTAAATTTTATGTTAAAAATGGCCAGTCATTTATGCTTCATGGGCCAAGCGGTGTTGGAAAGAGCAGACGTGTTCAAGAAATAGACCCTAACTACGTTATGATTCAACTCCGTGAGGGGATATTGCCAGAGGAAATCATGGGAAAAACTGCTTACGAAAATGATAAAAGCGTTTGGCTTCCTCCAACATGGTATACAGCGATTTGCGATGTTTGTGCGAAAGACCCAAACAAAAATCACATTTTATTCATTGATGAAATAACAAACGTTCGACCTCATGAACAAGGACTGGTTTACCATATAGTTTTGGAACGCTCTGTTGACGGTAGCGACGATAAACTTCTTCCTGACAACTGCGTCGTTGTTGCGGCAGGAAACTCAATTTTTGAATCTGATGCCGCTCACAATATGCCAGAGCCTTTGTTTAGAAGATTTAACGGACATATAAACATTCCATTAAGTGTTGACGAATTTTTGAACTGGGGCTGCCAATTAAATGAAGAGGGAAGACCAAAAGTTCATCCAATCGTGCTTGCATATGTGGCATCTCATCATGAACTCTTATATTCAAAGTATGACAGCGAAAAGCCACCCGAATATGCAATAGACCCTCGTGGTTGGGAGCAAATTTCAGACATAATTTATGATAATGACGAGGTTGTTCGACTTTCTCTTATTGAAAACAAGATAGGACATGAAAATGCAGTTGATTTTTGTAACTTTGCAAAAACACCACTTATAACTATTGATGAGATAATGAATGACGACATCGACACAAGACGAGTTCCTAGCGATTTTAATGCTCAACACGTTCTTTGCTTGACGCTGAGATGTGCGACAGAGGAACAAGTTCCAAAAGTTAGGAAATTTATAAGAAAATATTTGGGTGGTGAACATCTTGCCTACTTTGATTCAGTTTGGACAGAGGATAATGATGAAAGAGCATTGCTTATAGGCAGACTATCAGACACAGGCGCTATATACACTGAATGACAGGAAAGAAATAGGATTTAATAATTAATATTTAGATTGCGATTTATCTAAATAAAAACAAAAGCCCCATTTAAGGGGCTTTTTTGTAATAGAAAACCAGGGACAGCCGGGATTCAATTGTTGTTACTTACTAGTCAAAACCAAGTTTAGAGGGGATAGAATAGTTGTATTTGTTGCGGAAATTAAGTTTTAGCAAATTGTATGCTTGAATTTCTCCATGACCTTCAATTTTAATTGAGGTCAAGTCATCGTAATCAATTTTATTTAAAATATCTAGGGCATATGCACAGGTGTCTGGCACTAAAATACATTGAGGGGTGCTGCAATCTTTACAAATGAAATCTCCAATATCAATATTAAAATATTTTTCTTCTAGTTTTTTGCCACAATTCCCACATTGCTCACTTAAAAAGCCATAGCCGGCATCTTTAAAAATAGAAATCAAGAATTTGTCAACGCAAAAATATTTAGGTGCGTTTTGATAACAAATTGTTTTTAAAGCCTTTATAAGTTCTAAAAACATTGAAGGACTTGGCTCAGTTAATGAATGTGCGACAATGTCAAGAAGACAGCAAGCCTCATAATATTTGTCAAGATTTAAGACGAGATTGTAAAAATTGTCAATCATGTCAAAGCCTGTTATAATGTTTGAATTTTGCCCTTCTTCAATAATAAAATCTCCAAAACTAAAGGGGTCTTTTGCCATTTTTAGTTTTGCCTTATCGCCGCGAACACCTTTTAACGTTGCAGTAAAGACGCCTTTTTCAAGTGAGAAAAGTGTAACTAGTTTGTCCTTTTCTTTTATATCCTTTCCGCCAATAACGATTGCCTTTACCTTTGTGCTTGCCATTCTACATCTCCAAATTATCTTCCTGCGTTAAAAGAAGGCTGTCATACTTGGCTAAACTTTCAATAAGCATTCTTGCATCATTAATATCGCCGGTTTTAGAAAAAATATCCCACCATTCCAGCATTTCTTCTTTTGCCTTGTTTAACTCATCCATAACATTCCCTCCTTTGTTAATTATAGTATACCAAAAAAAATTTTTTCCACAAGTCTTTTTGCTATATTTTTTTAAAAGATTTTAAAATCTTTTGTAAAATAGGCTAATATAGACAAACAGAAAATTTTATAATATTATTGTGTGAGGATGGGTGAGATTATAACATTTGGTGAGGAATTGTTAAACAATCTCCTGTAAATCAAATTGCAGGTGAACAGTGGCACAGGGTAGGCACAACCTATTCTGCATTCATTAAAATTCAAATTACATGGCATATAATTCTCCCTTTACACAAGCCCAATACATTATATTAATTCCAAGGCAAGATTGTCCCAAAAGGGGGATATTTTTAAAAATAACTTTAAGAGGGGGAAATTAATTCCCTAAAAATGGGGAATATTGCATTAAGCTTTTCAAAGGGGATATAAAGTTTGATGATTTAAGAATAATTTGTCTAATTTTATTGCTTTTTTGTCTGAAATGTTTTACAATAAAAAGGTAGTTGATTAAAAGGAGAAAAATATGAGAAAGTTCTTTAAAGAATTCAAAGCCTTTATCAGCAGAGGGAATATTGTTGACCTTGCCGTTGCCGTTATAATTGGTGGTGCATTTTCAGCAATTGTAACTGCCTTCACAAACAAAATCATTATGCCTTGCATAAATTGGATTTTGTCTTTAGGAGGAGATGGTCTTACTTCTGCATACACTTTCTTAAAACCTGTCTATGCAACTGACGCCGAAGGTCAATTCTTACTAGATGCTGCAGGAAAGCAAATTTACGACCTTGACAAAAGTATTTACATAGACTGGGGTGCTTTCATAACCGCTGTAATCAACTTCCTCATTATTGCTTTTACAATATTTATTATGCTTAAAATAATAATGAAGAGTTCAGCCCTCCTTAAAGATGCAAGAGCAAAAGCAGGCGAAGGCAAACTCACATATGAGCAGAAACAAGAGTTGAAAGAGCAAGGCGTAAACAGAAAAGACAAAGAGGCTGTTAAGGCATACTTTGCAAAAAAGGAAGAGGAAGAAGCACGCGTGAAAGCCGAGGAAGAGGCCAAGGCAAAACTTGAAGAAGAGGAAAAGATGAAAAATTCTACAGAATATCTTCTTAAGGAAATTAGAGATTTACTTCAAAATCAAAACAAAAAGTAGGATAAAATATTATCCTATTTTTTTAAAATATAATTAATTTTTTTGCAAATATTAAAAAAATATAATTAAAAAAATATTAAAGTTTTAACTTATTTTTTTTGTTTTTTAAAACTATTTTTTCTTCCCTTATTTAGGGGAGAATAAATGGTTTTTATAAATTAAATAAAAATAATTTTAATTTTTCACAAAATGCCGTTTATTTTTGTTTAAAAATATTTTTTTTCTAATCACTGTAAATAAATTTTATTGAATTAATTTTTGCTTGACTTTATTAAATTACAGTCAAGTTTAAAGAAGACAGAAAATTTTATCTTTATTTAAAAATTCTTTTATCTCTTTAAATTAATTGACTTTACTCTTATAAATATTATAAAATAAATTTATAGATTAAATAGACAAAGTTTGTTTGTGCGGAGTGGCGAATGGAAAATGAAATTGTTTTAGAAATTAAAGAATTTATCAAAAAGATAAGTCCTGCCATGCGGGATCTTATAAAATTAAGCAATGGGTTGCTTATTTTTAAAGATGGAAAAGTTGTTTTCAAAGACCCTATCCAGCCTTTTAGTTTTGACGAGACCAACTATAAAGATGTTTGCCATGAACAATTTAAAAGAATTGACTATTGCTTGAAATATATGATAAAAGAAGGCATCTCTTCAAGATATTTGGCAGAAATTGGTAAATCGCTAAACACTATATATAAATTGCTTGACATGGCTGACGATTTTTCGCAAAAGTATGAAGAGAAATTGAATGAAAGATTAAAGACCTTTTCAAATCTTAAAATGCCAGATAGTTATTCCAGCACCACATCACTACAACTGGGTTTTTCAAGGAAGAATGGCGACATTTTAAGTTGGAATTTAAACAAAGGAATTCTATATATCAAAGCCAAGGACGCGACAGAGAAAGGACTTGACGACTTTTTAAATTCTCTTATTTTAAAATTCCTTTATTCCTTTCCAAAAGCATCAGCCAGTGTTATGTATTGCTCACTTAGAATAGATGATGAAACAAATCTTTTCTTGACGCGAATGAAAAACATGACGGGTGATGATTTCTTCTTTGAAAAGACAAAGTATTTTGGAGGCAACAATGAAAAGTATTCGTCAGAGATTGCAGATGCTTTGACAAGATTGTATGCTCTTTGCAGTGAACAGCGAACATTTACTTTAAGCAGTTCTGCTGCATCCTCAGCAATGGAATATAACAATGAGAACCCCGATAATGTTATAAGCCCAATACTTGTAATTTTGAGAAATTATCCAGAGGGCTTTGATAATTGCAACAATTTTGAGTATTTGTTTTCCTATGCCCAAAAGTATGGGATATACTTTGTTGTTGTAAATTCATCGGGCAGTTTGATGGTCTCTTCAACGACATCAATGCTTGACCCAGAAAAATATTGTAATTTAAGTTTAAAGTTTGCCGGAGACAAATTACTTGCAGATGAAGGGGAATATATAAGCCTTACAATAGATACAGAAACAATGCTCAAATTGTTTGAACCTCTCAAAAAAATAAAATCAAAAAGCAGGGGAATTGTAACTTATGAGGATGTAAATTTCAACAAAGAAAAATTAAGTGGAGAAGATGTCGGGAATGAAATATCTGTGCCAATAGGCAAAGTGGATGACAAGATATTCACAATGGATTTTGCCGTTGCCGGCAGTGATGGAAAGCCTGTTGCATATATGATTATAGGAAAGCCGGGATGTGGAAAGTCATCAATAATCGACAGCCTTATCATAAATGGAAGCATGAAATATTCGCCTGATGATTTAACTTTTTATTTGATTGACTTTAAGGATGGTGTATCATCTGCGCCATATATTGGAAGTGCAAGTATGCCTCATATAAAACTTGTTGCCCAAAGGAGTAAGCAGGAAGAGGCAGAGATAATATTAAAAACAGTTTTAAAGGAAAAGACAAGAAGAAATAATTTGTTTATAAAAAACGGCTGTCAAAATCTTGTGGAATATAATAAAATGCAAGATAAGAAGGGTGAGAGACACTTGCCAAGAATAATTGTTTCCATTGATGAATTTCATGCTATTTTCAATGATGACGGCGATAGTGAAAGAACGCAAAGACTTTCCGATTATTGCAGGCAAATAGTCAAGGAGGCAAGGTCGGCGGGGATACATCTTGTTATTGCCTCTCAAAGTGCGGACAGAAAAATAATGAATTGCGTTGGTGATTTTATTTCGGGACGATTTTGCTTTGACGTTGCAAATATTGAGCATGCAGAGGCAGTTTTCAACAGGCAAAATGCCTTAAAGGTAAAGGCGGAATGCTCTGGCAAAATTGGTGTTGCAATGGTGAGTTATGATGCCGGCGAAAACGTTCAAAAACTCCGTTGCTCCTATCATGCGTCAAAAATGAATGAATATGCCGAGAGCGTTAGACAAAGATATAGCCAATACAATATTGACACAGTTATAGTTGGAGATGACAGCCTTTTAAAATTTGAAGATGCCGACAACTCAATTTATCAAGATTTGACGGAGGGTGCTCCAATTGGAATAAGTTATTATGACCACAAGATTGTGTCAATACCTTTCAATAAAAACAATGCCACCCTTATGGTTGCGGGAGACGACAACGATATTCAAACAGACCACTTGATGTCAATTCTCATCTATGCCATGAAGATTAATGCAAAAATAATGCTTGTTGACGAATCAGATTCGCTAATTTTGAATGATACCTTTTCATGTTATGAGAATGTCGAGTCTTACACTGGCAAAGAATACTTAAATATGCTTGCAAAGGCAAACAAGGAATTGAAGAGAAGGATTGAAAACAGACGAGAAAACTTTGAGCCATACTTTGTTGTAATTGCAAGTTTACATATGATAAGAGATTTTATGGAAGACAGAAAAGGGGGTGGGGCGAACGTGTCAAGCGATGGTTATGTAAGCCTAAGGGCGATGCGAGAGCAACAGTCCGCAAGCGAGGAAGTTGAGGGGCAAACAACACTTATGCAAATGCTTAAAGACTCAAGCCTTGTAAATAATTTCTTTATATGTTTTTCAATAAATCCAGATATGTTTCCACGACGAGCAAATGGTGCAAGTTATGTTAAAAATAAAGTTTTTCACTATGGTTTCAACCCATTCATGGAAAATTTGGCGGAGGGAATTTATCACCATAAAAAATTGGGGATGAATTGCCCAAGCAGTATATCACTTTTTTCGGAAGTGAATCAGCCTTTTGAGAAGGTTCGATATTTCCATTATGACAATAACGATAAGACTATTACAAAAATAAAGGAGATTTTAAAATGAAAATAAATGATGATATAGAAGAATATGATGTTGGTTCATTGCAGGCTATATTTCAAACGGTGGATGAAATATTAAAGAAGTGTTCAAGCCTTGAACAGAACGCTTTAATTATGGAGAAAAATATTGGTGTTGCCGAAAGAGATTTCACTTCAGAAAACTTGCTTCGTGCAAAGGAGATAATAAAAAAATATATTCAAACACTTGATAATGCCAATGTCGAATTAAAGGAACTTGCTTCGTCGGTAAATGATTTTGCCGAAAAATTAAGAAGAGCATGGCGTGAGTGGTAAAGGAGGAAGGTATGTCAGCAAATAGCGGAAAAGCAAACAAACAGGTTGTAAAAAATCTTGTAGAAGATATAAGATATTTTGCAGATATTGTAAAGGAAGAGGCGACAAAAATGATGAACGAGACTTTGCAATTAGGTGGGAGTTGGAATGACACCCAATATCAACATTTTGAGAATTTTATGAGCGACCTTACAGAAAATCTTGTTAAAGACACAGCGGTTTTGTATGATTGTGCAGACAAGATTGAAGAACGTGAATTAAAGGAAATATAATATGAAATTTAATGATATGGCATTAAAATTAGATGCCCTTTCGTCCAGTCGGCATAACCTTAGCAGGTCAATAAATGAAATTGAGATGTTTGCAAATCAACTTAAATCAAACATGCATATGGTTTCAAAGGATTTCAACTCTCAAAATTTTTTGCAGGCAGAAGAGGTTGTAAACAGGGTTGTAGAAAAACTTAGACAGGCTGAGGAAAAATTGCAGAAAGGCCGTGTATATTTAAATAATGTTGAAGAAAAAGCCGAAATTTATATGAAATGTAAGTATTATGGGTAGGTCAATATGATGATATCAGGATTTTTAAGCCAGTATTCCAGTGCCCTTAATGACAGGGCAAAGGCAATGGATAATTTATTGAAAAATGAAGTTCACGGGGGTGATTGGGACGATGATGTTGGTGCCTCCTTTATTGCCTATACAGAAGAACTTTGCAGGCAATGTGAAAAATTTCTCATGATGGCTGAAAAGATTGCAAGCATTGAAAAGGCTTTGGACGATATAAATCTATATGCAGACGAGGAAAAACTTGAAAATATTAAGCAGGGAGGGCAAAAATGAAAATAAATGCCTCAGTAGCAGTTGTCAAAAAATTAAAGGAGCAAAACAACGGGCTAGATTATGAACTTGAACAGTTTAGAAGCAGTGCCTTTGAGTCAATTGATAAGTTGACGCTGGATGGTGAAACAAAGTTAAAAGCCTACAAGTCTATGATAAAAGAGATAGATGACGTTCTTGACAAGTGTAACGGGAAAAATAAACAAGCGGAGAATTTTAGAAAATATTTAGTTTCAGTTATAAACAAATTAGATGAAATGTTAAAATCATTATATAACTATAGAGATTTTTATGAAATTGTTGACAAGACCGCCGCAAAGGGAAGAGAGGTGGACAACAGATTGCAAAACATAATAAATATAATAGAAGATTATAAAAATCTTAATATATTTTTTAATTAGATTTAATTAAAGGAGAAATAATGAGTAGTTTTAAGTTTTGCCCAGAGTGTGGCTTTAAGTTTGACAAAGAATATAAATTTTGTCCCGAATGTGGCTTCAATTTAACCCAAGAAAATAAAAAGGATAAATCTCTCTTTGAGTTTGCTGAAGACACAGAGGATTATGGTGAATATGGTGGCTTTGCCGATATGGTGAAAGCAAAACAAGGGGCTTCCAAAAACGATGCCGATTCGTTAAGGCATGCAACTATTTTATGTTTGCGTGGCGAGTTTGAGGAAGCGGAAAAATTGACGAAGGAATATGTTGACAAATACTTTGACAACGTTGAGGGATATGTTGCCCTGTTGCGAGTTCATAGCAAGGATTTTGCCGAGTTTGAAGGGGGACAGATTGAAAAAGATATAAAAATTATAACAAAACTAAGCAAAGGCGGAGTTGATGATGAAGATTATAAAGAATATATTAAAGCCCGCGAAAACTATTTTGCCGATAAAAAAATAAAGGTGGAGCAGGCAAAGAAGAAGGAAGAGGCAAAACGAAAGGCTGATGAAGAAAAGAAAAAATTAGAAGAGGAAAAGAAAAAGGAAGAGGCCATTCTCAATAAACAGCAGGATGAAAAAAATCTTGAAAAAGCACTTGACCTCTATAAAAATAAAAAATACAAAGATGCGTTTGCACTTTTTCAGGCAATTGCCGAGCATGATAACCCCGAGGCACTTTATTATTTAGGTCTTATGTATCACGGGGGCTATGCTTGTGAAGGCAATACTAAAAAAGCCATGGAATATTATGAAAAATCGGCAAAGGCAGGTTACACACCGGCGATGTGTTCGGTTGCCTATTTTCATCATCCTCCTTACAGTTTTAAGGAGGAGGACCATAAACAAACAGCCTATTGGTATCAAAAAGCGGCAGAACTAAACGATCCACGAGGACAATATGAAACTGGTAATATGATATTACATGGTTATTATGGCGTTACAAAAGATGTTAACAAGGCAATATATTGGTTTCAAAAAGCCGCTGCTCAAGGAGAGAAGAGTGCTGAACAGGAACTTAAAGAATTAAAAAATAAAGGAAATGAGGCTGCGGCACAAGCACTCCAAGCGATAAAAGCAAAATCAAATAAAAAAACTTAAATTGCTAAAAATTTTAGCCTTGCGAAGTTGAAAAAGTTCTAAAAATTAGGAGAAAAAAATGAGTAATTTTAAATTTTGCCCAGAATGTGGCTTTAAATTTGACAGGGAATATAAATTTTGCCCTGAATGTGGATATAAACTAGATGGCGGTGGAAACAAAGAGTCGCTCTTTGATTTTTCAGACGATACTGCAGATTATGGCGAGTATGGTGGTTTTTCTGATATGGTGAAGGCAAAACAAAATGCAGGCGAAAAAGACAAACAATCAAAACTTAAAAACCTGAGCATATTTGATTATGAGGAGCATCTTGACGGAACATATTCCATAAAGAAATTAAATGACACATCTGCTTTAACGATTGTTGTGCCAGAGGGTGTAACCTCAATTATGCCAGAGGCGTTTATGTCAAGCGGAATTATAAGTGCGACTTTGCCAGAGGGCTTGGTTCAAATTGGCGACCGAGCCTTTAAGGGCTGTAAAAACTTAATGTCAATCAATATTCCTTCATCTTTGATTATAATGGGGGATGAGGTTTTTGCCGATTGTGAATCTCTTAATATAAGCCTGCCAAAAACTATTAAAAAGGTGGGAAAAGATGTTTTAAAAAACACCATACCTGACATTAAACGCAAGCAAGAGGAAGCCAGAAAGACAAGGATGGAAGAATTAAGGATGGCTGCAAAACGGGCGGACGAGGCGGCTAGAAAGATGAAAGAGGATTTCGAAAAAGCAAGCGGACTGTATTATGAAAAAAAATACGATGAGGCATTTCCTATATTTAAAAGGCTTGCCGAAGATGATAACGCATCGGCACAGAACTTTTTGGGTATATGCTACGAATATGGTCGAGGGGTGGATAAAGACATTCAAAAAGCCGTCAGTTGGTATCAAAAATCCGCTGACCAAGGCAATGTTTATGCAATACGCAACATTGGACTTTGTTATGAATATGGCACAGGTTTTTCGAAGGACTACTCAAAAGCGTTAGCATGGTATAAAAAATCAATTGCTTGCGGCCATAAAAAAGCAGCAGAAGATGTAAAAAGAGTTGAAGAGACGATGCGTAAAGAAGAGGAAAAATTAAAAAAAAGACAGGCAGGAAAAAGCACGCATTGAACAATTTAAAAATATGGGCTTTACCGTGAGCGGAACAACCCTAACTCTTTACAATAAAGGGGATAGCGAAGTAACAATTCCAGAAGGATTAACAGAAATCGGGCAAAGTGCATTCAAAAATAAATCAAGTTTGAGAAAGATAAATGTTCCAGGCAGTGTTACAAGTATTGGTGCTTATGCTTTTTATTGGTGCACAAACCTAGAAAGTTTCACGTTTAGTGATAAAGTTCAAAAAATTGGGGATGGAATATTCGATCGATGCAAGGCGCTTGCAAAGGTAACCTTTCCTTATTCCTGCAAAATTACACAGATTCCAGCCTACGCATTTGAAAGTTGTGATAGCCTCGAAAGTATTACCATTCCTAATTCTGTAACCGAGATTGCAAGTTGTGCCTTTCAATTTTGCTCCAATTTGAAATCCATTGAGTTACCTTCAAATCTTGAGGTTATAGGCAATTCTACCTTTGCAAATTGTGCAAATCTTACAAAAATAAATTTCCCATCAAAACTCAAAAAGATAGGTAAAAATGCTTTTAGTAACTGCGAGAGGTTGACCAGCCTGATTTTACCAAATGGATTAACAGAGATAGGTGATTTTGCATTTTATTTTTGCAGTAATTTAACTTCAATAACCTTGCCTGCATCTTTGACAAGGATTGGGCTTGATGCTTTTGAAGGTTGCAGGAATTTAACAATCTATGTTCCAAAAGGATTTAATGCTGAAAGGTTTGAAAGTTTGCAATATTGCCATGTTGTAACCCGCTAGATTATTTTAAAGGTTCAATATTTAATATGAAATTTGCAAAATTAAAAAGTTTATAAAGTTTTTAACAAGAATAAAATTGCATCTCTTAAATTATGGGATGCAATTTTTTTAAATTTTGACTTAAAAACAACCAATTTTTATATTTCAACTTATCTTTTCTTGGATTTTTGAGTGTGTTTTTAATGCAAATAAGCAAAAAAATGAAAATTTGAAAAAATCATTAAAAAATGCTTGACAAATGGGGGGGGGGCAATGCTAAAATTAGGT
>CANQKH010000011.1 GCA_947624415.1 uncultured Clostridia bacterium
TATGAACAAGACTGATCAAGTTGACGATCCAGAACTTCTTGAACTCGTTGAAATGGAAATAAGAGACCTTTTGACTGAGTATGGATTCCCTGGAGATACAACTCCAATCATCAAAGGTTCTGCATTAAAAGCATTAGAGGCAGGACAAGCAGGAAAGGTTGATGACCCAGCTTGTGATTGCGTTAAGGAACTTGTAAAAGTTCTTGACTCTTATATTCCAGAGCCTACAAGAGAAACAGATAAGCCATTCCTTATGCCTGTTGAAGATGTATTCACAATCACAGGTCGTGGAACAGTTGCTACTGGTAGAGTAGAACGTGGTTCAGTTAAAGTTGGTGATACAGTAGAAATAGTTGGATTTGGTGAATCAAAACAAACTGTTGTAACAGGTGTTGAAATGTTCCACAAATCACTAGATGCTGCTATTGCAGGTGATAATGCTGGATTACTTCTTCGTGGTGTTCAAAGAACAGATATTGAAAGAGGTCAAGTTCTCTGCAAACCAGGAACAATTCACCCTCACTTCAAATTCACATCTGAAGTTTATGTTCTTAAGAAGGAAGAAGGTGGACGTCATACTCCATTCTTCAATGGTTACAGACCACAATTCTATTTCAGAACAACAGACGTTACCGGTGTTGTTGAACTTGAAAAAGGTGTTGAAATGGTTATGCCTGGCGACCACGTTAAGATGACAATCACACTTAACAAACCAGTTGCTTGTGAGCAAGGACTTCGTTTCGCTATCCGTGAAGGTGGCAGAACAGTTGGTTCAGGCGTTGTTTCTACAATTATTGAATAATAAAAAAAAGGCTATATTGCTTAAAAATAAAGATGACTGCGGTTGTGGTCATCTTTTTTTTGTGTTCAAGATTTTGCCTTAACATTATTGCATTTTTGACCAGGTATTTTCTTGTTGTGGACTCAAAAATATCCTTTTTTGGCCTAAAAATGCCCATTTGAATGGTTTTTAGATAATTTGTCTACGCTTGTCCGCGTGTTATGACCACACGTTTGGGTAAATTCAGCACATTGGGAAAAAATTTTATCATTATTTTTGCAAATGTGAGTAAAAGTGTCGCGACTTTTGCAAAAAATATTGTATAATGATTGCGTGAAAGGCAGCAAGCATGAAACGTGGTTAGGAATTTAAAAGGAGAAATTATGGAAAAAATTCTATGCGAAGATGAATATGGGAAAATATATATTAGGTTTGTTGAAGATTTTGATGTTATAAAGCCTTGTGTGGCGTTTATAATTGGAGTTGAAATGAACTTGCCTTCTTGGGTGGGCGGACAAAATGAAAGAAGCCATTTTAAAGCAGAAGATGGGTTTAATATGTTTGGCGAAGGACTTGATAAATTTATGAAGGAACTTCGTTTACAAACCCACAATTATCAAGAAAAACAACTGAGAATTGAAGATTATTTACAGGACACTGATGGGTTTATAGAATTGGATTGCAAGTTAGATAAGGTTGAGATTGAAGGTCAGTTGGGAGCAACGTTTGAACTTCCTACTTTTAACTTTAAATATACAGCCGATTCGAGTATTTTAGCAAATTTGTATGATGCACTGAAAGAAAATATAAGCCTTTAAGAAGAGAACACATTAACGGCTCAAAATTTCACCATATAACAAAAAGTTTAATATGCACTTTACTTTTTTGTAATTATGTGCTATTATAACAAGGTATTTAGAGGTAAATTATGGGATTTATGGGAAATGTATTTAAGTTTTTGGGTTTTGAAGGTGAAAGCAAACCCAAGGCTTCAAAACAAACAAAAACAAAAGCGACTTATAAATTAAAGAATACAAATATGCGTCCAGATCAAATAGATGGCGTTCCTGTTTACTATCCTGAGAAAAAAGATCAAATAAAAGAATTTTTAAATTTTGTAAAGAATTATAAGGCAATAATTATTTCACTTGAATATTGTCCAAACGAAGATATGACAAAATCAATTGAGTTTATAAGAGGTTTTGCTTTTGGTGCAAATGCCAAATTCATACCACTTAATGACGAGAAGCAGTTATACTTAATTTTGCCAGAAGGTATGGAAGTTGAAGGATAAAATAAAAAAATTTATTTCGCCTATTATTGCAATATCCATATGTGTTGGGGTCTTGCTTCTCGACTTACTAACCAAGGGATTAATAATAAAATATGTTGTGCCAAATGTGGGGGACAGTGCAAAGGTTTTGCCTCCACTTATTAATTTTATATATGTAAAAAACACAGGTGCGGCATGGGGAATTTTTGGCGGGCGTCAGATTTTTCTTATAATTCTCACAACAATAATTCTTGCATTATTTATAACTTTTTACATTTTGCGAGTAAAGAGAATTGGTGAAAAAAGTTCAATCCTTTTTGCTGTCAGCACAGGCTTAATAGTTGGTGGTGCGCTTGGAAATTTGATAGACAGAATATTTTTAGGATATGTTCGAGATTTTATCAATTTTATGTTTATTGATTTTCCTGTTTTTAATTTTGCCGACATTTCATTGACATTTGGAATAATTATTGTTGTAATATATTTCCTCTTTTATTATTCAAAGGAAGAGGCAAAAATAAGTAAAAATAAAGAAAATATCGAAAAAAACAATGAAAATATCGAAAAAAACGATAAAAAAGATGAAATTATTGTAGAAAAGCAAGAAAATGATGATTTTGATAAAGGAAGGGACAATGATTAAGGGAGAGTTTTTTGTTGACGATAATTCTCTTAGACTTGACAAATTATTTGCACTTCATTGTCAAGATTTGTCGCGTTCAAGAATAAAAGAGTTGATTGAAAGTGGCAGTGTATTGGTAGATGGCGAAAAAGCAAAAGCGGGGCAAAAGTTGAAATTAGGGCAAAAGGTATATTACTTTTATGAAGAGGCAAAACCTTTATCAGTTGAAGCGGAAGATATAGATTTTGATATAATTTATGAAGATGACGATATAATTGTCATTAATAAGCCTCAGGGACTCGTTGTTCATCCTTGCACCTCCACAAAAAAAGGAACTCTTGTTAATGGGCTGTTATACAAGATTAAAAACCTAAGTGGAATAAATGGAGTTTTAAGGCCGGGTATAGTCCATAGACTTGATAAAAATACATCAGGGCTTATGATAGTTGCAAAAAATGATTTTGCACATAATATAATTGCAAAGGAAATTGAAGAAAAAAAAGATTTTTCCAGAACATATATCGCTTTATGTGAAGGACATTTAAAAGATAATGCTGGGAGGATTGAAACATATATTGCAAGGGATGTAAAAGATAGAAAAAAGATGGCAGTGTCATCTTCTGGGAAAAAGGCGATAACAAATTATAATGTTATAAAATCTTATGATGGTTATGACCTTGTAGAATTTCATCTTGAAACGGGAAGGACTCATCAAATTAGGGTTCATTCAAAATATATTAATCATCCTATTGTTGGAGATGAAGTTTATGGCAAGGCTGTAAAGGGTTTGAATGGTCAACTCCTTCACTCTTATAAACTAAGTTTTATTCATCCAAGAACGCAAGAAAGGATGAGTTTTGAAATAGATTTACCACAATATTTCAAAGATTTTCTAAGTAAATTAAAAGAATTATAAAATATATTTTGATATAAAAAATGCACTTCATAAACATAGTGAAGTGCATTTTATTTTGCAAATTTTTAATTCAATGTTTGGAATTCTGTTACGCCAATATGCTTCTTCTTTCTTTCAATTTCAATTAAACTTGAAATTAAATCACGAACTTTGTATGGATTAGCAATATGACGAAGGTGGAATTGAGGCGAATGAGCATCGTTGCTTGATATTTCCAGTGTGCCTGTTCTAAAAATTCTATCACCTAGTGAAGCAATTAAAGTAACATCAAAGCATCTATAAACATTGATTTCGTCAATGATTGCACTAAGGAATCCTTTGTGCCTAAAAAATTTAACCCATTCTCCTTCTTTTTTTACTATGTAATAACGGTAGAAAGAAATTGGTAAACCGAAATGTCTTTTTCTGTCATGCCATATAATTTCACAGTCTTTATCAAATTTCATTTGTCCCTCCTAACAATATAACTAATTATATTTTAGCAATAAAAATACCAAAAGTAAAGAGATTTTTAAAAATAATTTATTTTTTTTTAGATAGGTAAAAAGGGTGAAAAAAAATCAAGGATTTTTAGTCCTTGATTCATGTTATGGCAATTCTTGATTATTTTCCGCAGCCGTTGCCACAAGAGCCTAAAAGAAGTAATAACAAGATTATTGTGCAGCAATCTAAGCCACATCCACCATTCCCATTACCACAAAGGCATTGTAAAATGATGAGCCATAGTAAGAGTGAGCAACTGTCGCAGCCTCCGCCGAAACCGAAGCCGTTGGTGCAGCCACCACCACAAGAGTTGTTAAAAAAGTTCATTTGTTCCTCCTAAAAAAATTCTTATGTAATTTGAAGGGGAATTTAAACATTTTTCCCTTTCACATTAACATACTACTCAAACTTTGCTTAAAATGTGCAAAAAAAATGAAAAGTTCAAAAAAATTTAAAAGAAGGGGGTATTCGACAAAACAAGGCAAACCTCGACAGCATAAAAGAATATGCCTCGCACAAAATATTTTTGTTTTTATTATGCAATTTTGTTGACTTAAAATTAAAAATAGTTTACAATTAATTGTTAATAAATACATGGAGTAATTTGAGGAGAAAAATTATGGACAAATCAAAATCAAAAATCAAGGGACTTTTTAAAGGCGTAGCCGTTGGCTTTGCTTTTGTTATGTGCAGTGCTTTCTTTCCAGTAAACGCACTTGCAAAGGCGGTTACAAATTATGAAGGCACGGATAATGCAACTTTAAACACAACTAGATTGCAAGTTGGACAAGATAGTGTCGTTACTGAGACAAGGGTAAAAAAGGGACAATCTGTAACTATTCCAACAGCCAATTACAAGTATAATCTAAATGGAGAGGTAAAAGAATTACAAATCTTACCTAATAGTGAAAATACTGTAACACATGAAGAAAGAGTTATCACTGCAACAGTAAAAGTTTTATATCAAGCAACAAATGACGAGGTAAAAATAAATCCTGACAGCACTTTTGTTGCAGATAGAGTTGGCAGATATGTTATATTGTATACAGTTGTTGATGGCGAAGAAACATACACTTACGATATGATTGTTCAAAGCGAAGCAAGTGATGTAACCTTTGAGTTCCCAACAAATATTTCAAATGTAATTCCAAACGTCTACGACAGGGCTATTGCAGAAAAACGCAATATAGTTTTGCCATTGCCTACAATAGAGGATGAGGACGGAGAGGAATTGCTTACTGCTGAGGATGCTGGCTACTATACAACAGATAAAAATGGATTCAACGACCCAGCAGCCGATCCTACTAAAAAGAAAAATGCATTTGTTGAAATTCGTCTTGCAAGCAATGTTCAAGTAGGAACAGGGGAAGAGGGCGATGCAAAGCGAAATGTTTCAATCAAATACAATGAAGAGAAAAAAGAGTTTTATATTGATGGTAAAGACCTTGATTATGAGAGTGTAGAAGGAAAGACATTCCAAATCATATATTCTTACTATACATTAAGTTCAGATGAGAATCCAGTTTTCATTTCATCAATTTCAAAATCATTTACAGTTGACAATGGATATTATTATCATACAGATCCAGAAGAAAACGATAATGGTCTTGACTTAACTCCAACATGGTCATCTTCTTATTCTGATATAACTGCTGTTGTTGGTGTTGAGAGAGAACTTCCAAAAATTACAGCATCGACATCTTCTGAAAACAGCCCTGCAAGTGAATCTGTTGACGTATATTATACAATCCAAGCATTCATGAGAGGCAACAACAGTAAGTATGACATTGAAGTTACAAACGACAATGAAAAGATTGATGTTGAACTATTAAAGAAGGGAACATTCAAGGCGAAGGTTGAAGGTTCGTTTAGATTTGTTTACAATGTTAAAGATTTCTATGGAAATACAATCAATACAAGCAAAACAAGTTTTACTATAGACAATGTTAAAGATACACGTGCTGCAAATGTTTATGCATATGACGGGCGTGAAGAATCCTATAATGAAAAGGACAACACTTATACAAGCGTTGACACAAAGATTAAAAATAGGTCCGTAGATAGAAATATTATTGTATATGCAGTTGGTGGAACAGACAATATGGTTGCCAGAGACAAACTTATTTTAAGAAGAGAAATAAGAGACAACCAAACAACAAAGAAATTTGTTATAGGAGATAACAACGGCGAGGAAATATATAATTCATACAATTTGATTTTTGCTCCAAAAGCGGAAAGCGGTGAGGATTTGAGTAGTATATTAAAACAAATCATAACCGATAACTATGAACTCAAAAAACAAATGGTTCTTGAGAATAAGGATATAACAGATCCTGCACAAATAACAACTTTCTTAAAAGAGAATAAATTCCTTCTTGTTACAACTGAATTTAATGCAGAAATTGAGAAAGATGGCGAAAATGCAAAAGAAATTGTTCCAGGGTTAACAAAGGAAGACCCAGAAGCACTAGAAAAGATGATGCGCCTTAATGATCCAGATAAAATTGGTTATGCATATTTAGAGCCTGAAGGTTCAAGCAAAAAGGATTTCACGGAGTCAAGCATAACAATCTATTATTATGCAGGTGATGGAATCAATGCTGAGACAAGAAAACTTTACACTGTAAATCTTGCATCTGGATATTCAGACAATGCTGGTCCTACATTGACATTCTCGACCGATCTTCAAGCAGCATATCTTCCAACTGACAAGATTGAATTTAATGTTGCAACAGCAACAGATACACAAGATACTCGTCTTGACACAGTTACAGCATACAGATTCTTAGATAAGGACAAACATGCCGTTGCATCTGAACTTACTACAGGTAAGTTAAGATATGTAATTGGAAGAAAAGCAAATCTTAATGAAAAAGATGTTAATAAGTGGTATACGACAGATGACGGAAATGGCTTGGTTGAAAGCGATGGATGGTATTTCGACACAACAAAAACAAAATATACAATAGACTTAGCAGACGACAGACGTCCAGCAACTGCTGAATATGTTGAAATTTTGGCATACACAATTGATGACGATGGAAACGCAGGCTTCTTCACAAAGACAGTTAAGATTGCAAAGATTGTCGATGATGATATGCCAGAGTTATTCTTAGTTGAAAAAGCACCAACTGCGGGAGACGTTTACAATGCTCCAGAAGAAATACAACTTCCAATTCTTCATTTCGCTGATAAAGGCTCAAATTATATGTCAGCAAAAGTTACAGTTTTAAAAATTGTAGAAGATGTGGAGGGTAAAAAGACAACCACATATCTTCAAAGCCTTAATATGTCAACAGAATTTGATACAATAAGAGATACATTTAAGGTAAATGCTGGTTACTTTAGGGCATCAACTCAAGGAAAATATCAAGTTGCAGTAACAGTTACTGATGCTGCAAATCACAGTGTTACAACTTATTTTAACTATGATGTTAAAGGTGGTGCAATTGATGACGAGCCAATAATTGACAATATTGCATCTGGAAAGGTTGACCTCGAACCAGGACAACAATATTATCTTACACCTCCAACAGTTTCAATAATCAAGGATGATAACTATGGTTATATAGGACTTGAGGAGGACGATGACGCATATACAGCAACTAATTATACAACAACTGTTACTTCTGCAAATGCAGATTATACTCTTGACCAATTCTACTTCTCAGCAGCACAAAGAGGTTCATTCACATTGGTTTATAAAGTATATATTCTTCGTTACAGCAAAGAAAATCTTGCTTCTTCAGCAACATTGAACAAATTATATTTTGAAGATGGAAAATTGAAATATAAGACAGAAAGCGGAGAATATTTCGTTTATATAGACAGAGAAAGTGGAGAGAATGGAAAAGTAGTTGCAAAAGAAAAACTCACATTTGGTGGCAAAGTGCTTGACGAAAGTGGAGATGAATATAAAGAATTAATGAAAAACCTCACTCTTTGGAGCATAGAGAGCAACCCAATTCAAATAAACGTTGGCGGTGTTGATGTTGAAGTTAAAATCGATGAAGATTACTATAAACGTTCATTTGAGACAGTTGGCGAAAAACTTGAAATTATAAAACCAAACAGCATTGAGTATAATGGTGAAGGTTACTCAACCAATAATAAGGAATCAACAGTAACAATTACAAAGACTGTTAGGGGATCAACTACAACTCTTGCAAGTCTTAACTTTGAAGAATGGAATACAAAACTTAGTGAAGATAATGCAAATGATTTTGAGATTAGCGATGAGAACACCGAAAATAAGAAGGTTGTATTAATTCTTAAAGATAATGGTGTATATCACATTAGATATTCAATTCAGGCACAAGACAGAAACCAGAATAATGTTGGAGATGCAAAGATACTTGAATATGATATTAGTAATGGTGATACAGTTGACCCTAAACTCACATTAGGCAAAAAGTTGACAGAGGAGAAATACAAGATTGGAGACACAATGACATTAAATCTTGCTGCTATTACAGTATCTGATACAGTAACAACAGACACCGACAAACTCCTTTCAACTTTGAAAGTTACAATTCAAAACACAACATTAAATGAAGGCAGCACAACAATTCCAAACACTGCTGACGAGGAAGGAAAACTCAAATTTGAATACAAACTTGAACAAGCAGGAACATATACTTTGAACATTTCAGTTGAAGATGAGGCTGGAAACAAAACTACAAGAACATACAACTTTGAAGTTACAACCGATGAAAAATCATCTGTTGATGTAAAAGAAGTAATGGGTGGGGTATTAATTGGCCTTTCAGTTGCAATACTTGCCGGAGTAGTAATTTACTTTGTTGTTTCTAAGGTTAAACTTGACAAGAAAGAAAAACGCTACAAAGAATAATTTATAAAAAAGATACACCATTTTGGTGTATTTTTTTTACGCATAGGATTAGTGGAATTTTTAGTATTCATCAAAATTTTCTGCCATTTTCTTATGCCGTTGGTATTAATAAAAATAAATATAATTATCTATATCTATTTTTAACAAATTTAACTTTTCCCTTGACTTTTCTTGGCAAATATGATATATTAGTGGAGTATCCGCTTGTGTAGGGTTTGTAAAGACCATTTTGGCACCCGTTAAACAGCGAGTTTGGTTAGAGGAGGTAAAATATGTTTGCTATTGTTCAATGTGGTGGGAAACAGTATAGAGTAGCACAAGACGACGTTATCAGTGTTGAAAAACTCAATAATGCCGTAGGCGATAAAGTTACTTTAAATGTTATGCTCATCAGTGAAAATGGCTCTGTTGTTGCTGGCAACCCATTCGTAAATGGTGCAGTTTGTGAGGCCGAAGTTGTTGCTCATGGAAAGGGCGATAAAATTGTAGTTTTCAAATATAAGCCAAAAAAGAATGAAAGAAAGAAGCAAGGACACAGACAACCATTCACTCAATTAAAGATATTATCAATAAAAAAGTAAGGTTAAAATGACAAGAATTACTTTTTATAAAAGAAAAGACCAATATTTAGGCTTTGAGGTTAGTGGACACACTGGAAAGGATGATTATGGGAAGGATTTGCTTTGCGCACAGATTTCAACGGTAAGTCAACTTGCGATTGTTGGGGCAGAGCAGTTAAAAATTCCATATTTTCATGAAGTAAGTGATGGTTATTTAAAAATTATTATTGAAAATAGTTTAAATTTTCAAAAAGAGGTTCAATTTTTATTTAACACCTGTTTACAATCATTTAAATCAATAATTATTGGTGAAGAAAAATTTGCAAAATTGGAGGTAAAAAATGTTTAAGTTTAATGCTCAACTTTTTGCTCATAAAAAGGGTGGTGGTAGTTCTAAAAACGGCCGTGAATCACATAGCAAGCGTCTTGGAGTAAAAGCGTATGGTGGTGAGGTTGTTACTGCTGGCTCTATAATTGTAAGACAAAGAGGAACAAAAATTTACCCAGGCACAAATGTAGATATGGGGAAAGATTATACTCTTTTCGCTACTTGTGATGGAAAGGTTAAGTTTGGTTCATCAAACGGCAAAAAGATTGTTTCAGTTGAAAATAATTAAAAGACGACATAAAAATGTCGTTTTTTTATAAGAATAAGAAAAATATATTGATTTTAAGATTTTTATTGTCTTTTTTATGATATTATTGTATAATTAATATATGAATTATGAAATAGGAAAAGATTATATAAAAGTATTTGATAAAAGACAATTTAATCCCATTCATATACTAGAATGCGGACAAATTTTTTGTTATAATAGGGAGGGAGATATATATAAAGTTTATCCTCTTGACCAATATGCTGAGATTGAGGAAAAAGAGGAATATTATATTATAAGAACGCAAAATCCTGATTTTTTTGCTAATTTTTTCGATTTAAGACGCAATTATGATGAAATTAAATCAAAATTATCAAAATTTAGCATAATGAAAGAGCCATTAGATTTTGGCGAGGGCATAAGAATTTTAAATCAAGATTTGTTTGAAATGCTTATTTCTTTTATTATTTCTGCAAATAATAACATTAAAAGAATAAAACTAATTTTAGGTAATATTAGAAGAAATTTGGGTGAAAAAATTGCCGAAAATATATATTCTTTTCCATCATATCAAAAACTTTGCACTGCAAGTGAAGAGTTTTTTAAGCAAATGGGGGCTGGCTATCGAGCAAAGTATCTTGTTAATGTGTTAAAGCAGACCAATCCGCAAAAACTTATAGAATTACAAACTCTTGATTCGATTAATTTAAGAAAGGAACTATTGTCTCTCAGTGGTGTTGGGCCAAAGGTTGCTGATTGTATAATGTTGTTTGGGTACCATAGGGGTGATGTGTTTCCTGTTGACACATGGGTGCAACAGATGTATTGTCATTTTTATGAAAATCTTGAAAATAGAGAACAAATACGAAAAAACTTGCTCAATGAGTTTGGAGATTTGTCGGGTTATGCTCAACAATATTTGTTTTATTTTTCAAGAACAAATCTAAAAAATTTATAAAAATGGCACATTTTATATAAAAGTCTATTTACAATTTTAATAAATTGTGATACAATAATAGTGTCTAGGGAGGTAGTATGACTTATTCATCGCTTTTAAATTTTGGAACGGCGAGTATAGTATTAGTGTCTGTTTTCGGTGCAATTTTGCTTGCGGCAATAATATATTTGTGCTTAGTTCCATTAAAAAGTTATTTTACAGCACTTTTTTCGGGAATGTATATTCCATCTTTTAGATTAATCAGCATAAAGAACAGAAAATTGAATGTTGCTGAGGTTGTTAATGCTTATATTATGGCAAAAAAATCTGGTCTCAACATTTCTCTGCACGATATTGAAAACTTAATGCTTTCAGGTGGAAGTGCAATTGAGACAATAAAAGCAATCAATTTGGCAAACAGTTCTAATTTTAAATTAGATTATCAACTTGCCAGTGGTATTGAACTTGCCTCACACAATATTTTGCAGGTGGTTCAGGATAGTATAAATTCACAAGTTATAATTGTTGACGATGCAAATGCCTTTACCCAAGATGAAATTGAAATTAAGGCAAAAGCGAGAGTGTCAATAAAGGTAAAACTTGATAAATATTTGACTGGCCTTGGTCTTGATGATTTAAAGGGGACAATAAGTGCATGGATAATGGAAAATATTGCAAAAACGAAAAACTACAAGGATATTTTAAAAGAACCAAACAAATGCTTATTATCCAATTTGGATTTGAGAGTAGTAACTCAAAAATCAATATATAACGTTGTTGATATAAATATAGCAAGCCTTGAAATAGGAAGAGATTTAAATCAAGAAAGAGAGATTAAGTCTGCAGAGAAAGAAAAAGTTTTTGCTCAAATAGAGGCTGAAAGAAGAAAGAATGCCGAAGAGATAAGAGAGTTAAAGATGAGAACAAAAACTGAGGAAATGAAGTCTGCTGTTCTCGAAGCGGAGGCAGATGTTCCAAGAGCAATTTCGCAGGCTATAAAAGAAGGACGTTTCTCTGTTATGGATTATTATAAACTTATGAATCTTCAGGCAGATACAGCAATGAGAAGGGCAATAATAAACGATAATAATTCAAATCGTCCTGGTGGCGACGATTCTGATGATGAAGGAGATTTCTTCTAATGAATGGTAAAACGACATTAATTTTGATTGGTATTGCTGTTGTGGCGTTAATTGTTATCGCTCTTGTGCTTTTAAAGATGTCAAATGCAAAAAAGAAACAAAAACTTTTGGAAAACCTTGATAAAATAAATCAAGAGAAGAAGGCACAAATCAAAGAAGAGATAACATTGCCAACGTCTTCAACAGGAGAAAATCTTTCCAAAGAGGAAGTATATGGAAAGATTGAAGAGCCACAAAATGAGGAAATATATGAAGAAGAATATGAAGAGCCTAAACCTCGTAGGGAAGAACCTTATCCAAGAATGCCAGACCGAAATTTCGCACCTCCACCACGACAGGGAGTAGATCGAGATTTGGAATTTGAGCAATTCTTAGACGAGCATGGTTATTCAAGAAAAATCTTCGATAAACCTTTACTTGAAAAAATTAGAGAGATGCCACCAGAAATAAAGGCTATAGTTTTAGGAAATATTTTTGATAAATTCAATGATGATAAATAACACGCATATATTTTGCGTGTTATTTTTTGTCCATTTATGCCTATTATTTACCATTTTACACAAACACCTTTGTATATAAAATGCGTGAGTAATTTTACAAATAAAATTGTTTTTAAAAGCATATTTATATAAAGGAGGTATTAGTGTTTAATTTTTTTGACGAAATAAAAAAGAGAACTTATGTGAATGAAGAGTTTTTTTCTGACTTTAATATAGTAAATATGTCTGGAAGGCTTGCATATATTGAAGGGCATATGGGACTGACCATTTTATCTCCTCAAACAATTGTGTTTAAAGTAAAAAAAGGACGAGTTGTCATTGAGGGGGAAAATATTATTTTGGCGGAACTTACAGAAAATACAATGCTTTTGCAGGGAAAGATAAACAAAATGGAGTTTTTTCAGTGAAAAGAAAAACAAAAGTTGTCGTCAAAGGGTTAAATCAGGAGAAAGCCTTAAATAAATTAGTCAAAAAAATTAACATATATAATTTAAAACGAGAAAAACATGATCTAAGCGAGTTTGAGATTGATGAAGTTAATAAAAGAGAAATAAAAAAAATAATTTCCTCTGTTGGTTTGGAAATTGTTTCTATAAATCATCAAGGAATTTTTGATGCATTCAAAAGAGTGATTACAAGTTACGGACTTATTTTGGCAATAGCGATTTGTTCTCTTTTTTATGCCTTTCAATATAATTTTGTGTTAAAAATAAGCATTTTTGGGCTAAAAAACATAAATAAAAGTGAAATTATCTCTTTTGTAGATAAAAATCTCTCATCTCGATTAAAAAATAAAATCAATACTAAGGAACTTGAAATTTTAATAAAACAAGAGTATGAGGATATAAGTTCAGTAAGTGTGGCGATTGTCGGGCAGAGCCTTGTAATTAATGTAAATGAGGGAATTTTATCTGGTGAGGATGAAAATCAAAATGCAATTATAAGCAATTTTGATGGATTGATTACCGATATTAATTTGATTCAAGGCACACTTGCCGTCGATGTTGGTCAGGTTGTAAAAAAGGGAGATGTTTTAGTTTATCCTTATATTATTGATTCACAAGGGGAGCAACGTAGCATAATGCCCAAAGCGGAGATTTTTGCTGATATTTGGCTGAAAGATGAGATAATCCACTATGATTATAGGATTGTGAAGGAGAGAACTGGGAATAAGTTTGTAAGACAGGAAATCTGTTTAAATAATCTTGTTGTATATTCGCATGGAAGCACTGAAATACCATTTAATGAATACGAATTGGAAAAAACATCGATTTTTTTATCAAAAAACAACATTTTACCACTTAAAAAAGTAAATTATTGTTATTATGAACTTGTTACCAAAGAAATTTTTGAAGATTTTGAGAGCAATAAAGATATAATTATTCAAAAAGCACGAGAAAAAGTCTTGATTTTTTTGCAAAAAAATGAGATAATAAAAGAGGAGAATTTTACAATAAGAGAAGCGGGTGGTATTCATCGTATAGAATATGTGATTACTGTCAATAGAAACATAGGAGGTTAAATGCTTTACAATTTTGATAATGTTGGACATAAATATAAAAAATTAATCAAAAAAATATTTGAAAAGGCGGTGGAGGTTACAAACAACGATATTCCAAATATTTGGTTGACGGTGTCTTTTGTTAATCGCCAAAGGATAAGAGAATTAAATAAAAAATACAGAAACATTGATAAAGTAACAGATGTGCTGTCTTTCCCAATGTTAGATATTGTTTATCCTCAAACTTTAAATGATTACAAAAATGAGTATGCACCTGATGGCACTCTTTATATTGGAGATATCGTAATTTGCAAAAAGATTGCAAAATGGCAGGCAAAACTTTATGGGCATTCAAAGAAAAGGGAGATAGGATTTTTGGCTTTACATGGGTTTTTACATATTTTAGGATATGACCATATAAAGAAGGAAGACGAGGACATAATGTTTGAAACAAGCAATAAAATTCTTGAAGAAGTTGGACTTGGAAGGGAAGAATAATGTTTTTTAGTGGTTACGTAGCACTTGTTGGAAAGCCCAATGCAGGGAAAAGCAGTTTGATAAATGCTTTGGTTGGCGAGAAGGTTTCAATAATTTCCAGAAAACCTCAAACGACAAGAGATAATATAATTGGAATTGTAAATAAAGACGACTGTCAAATAATTTTTGTGGATACGCCAGGTGTTCACCACAGCAGGAATTCTCTTGACAAATTTATGATGAAAAATGTAAGAAGTGCACTTGCGGGGGTAGACCTTGTTGTTTATTTAATTGATGGAACGCTAATGCCCGATGAAGAAGAAATTGAATATATTGAACATATAACGACCCCCAAATTAATTGTAAGGACGAAGTGCGATTTGCCAAATCAAAAGGATTTTGATTGTGATGCTCATATATCATCAAAAACTGGGGAAAATTTAGAGTTACTATTAAGCATGATAAAAGAGAAACTCAATTGCTATGATAGTCCATATTATATTTTTTCACCTGATGAATATACAGACAAAAGCGTAAAATATTTAATTTCCGAAGAGGTTCGTGAAAACTGTTTAAACAATTTAGAAAGGGAAATTCCTCATGGTATTGCTGTCGAGATAATACGATTTTTAGAGGAAGATGAAATTGTTTATATAGACTGCGACATAGTGTGCGAACAGGAAAGCCATAAAGGTATAATAATAGGAAAAGGTGGACTAGGGCTTAAACGAATTGGGACGAACACACGAAAATTTGCAGAAGACTTGCTTGGCAAAAAGGTTATGTTAAAATTGTTTGTAAGAGTTGAAAAAGATTGGAGAAATAAACCACAAAAATTAAAAAATCTAGGTTATTAGCCTAGAATTTTTTATTTTTAGATATAATTTCAACCTCTTCTTCTAATTTAATGCCATATTTTATAAAAACTTTTTTCTTGCATAATTTAATTAAATTGAAAATATCGTCAAAGGATGCATTTCTTTTATTTATAATAAAATTGGCATGAACAGGGGAAATCTCTGCATCATTTATCGAGAAACCTTTTAAGCGACATTGTTCAATTAGACTGCCTGCACCTTTGCAATTTGGAGGATTTTTAAAAACACTACCGCAGCACAAACCCATTGGTTGGGATAAATGACGCAACTTTGAATAATAGTTATAATCATTAATAATTTGACATTTGCTTTTATGTTTTAGGTTGAATTTTGCAGAAATAATTAATAAATTTTTAAGATTTGTCTTGTGATAATTATGTTGTATTTCATCTTTATTAATAGTGAAGATTTTGTCGTTTTTTATGACTTTTATGCTTTCAAGATTATCAAATATACTTTGTCCAAAGGAGGATGCATTATTTTTTATGGCACCGCCTACAGTTGCCGGGATGTCGGCGATTTTTTCAAAACCGCCAAGAGATTTGTTGTAACAATAGTTATAAATTTCCTTTAACGTTGTTGAAGAGGAGACATTTACAACATTGTTTTTGCAAAAAATTTTATGCTCTACAAACCTTGTTGAAATAACAAGTATTGCATTTTTTTCATCAATTAGCATATTGCTACCATTACCGATAATAATAAATGGTAAATGATAGGAATTTAAAAATTTATAAGTGTTAATGAGTTCCTTTTGATTTTTTGGGTAAAATGCACCTGCAATCTTGCCCACGTTTTTATAAGTTGTTATATTTTTTATATCTTCATCTAAGACAAACTTTGTCTTTAATAATAAGTTCTTATCCATAAAATATATTTATGCAGGTGTTTGTGAAAATTTGATTACATCAGCAATTAATTTTACATATAATGATAATATGTTTAAATACAAATCTGTTTACATATTGGGTATAGGAGGGATAAGCCTTTCTGCCATTGCACGATTACTTAAAGCACAAGGGATAAGGGTTTGCGGGATTGATGCGGCAAGATCAAGCATGACCGATTTTTTAATAAAGGAAGGTATTGATGTAAAAATAGGAAAAGAATGTGCCAGTGCAGTATTTGAGAGCGAATGTGTAATTTATACTAGTGCTATTCCCGATGATAATCCTGATTTAATTTTGGCAAGGCAACAAGGTAAGTCTATACTAACTAGAGCGGAGGCTCTTGCAATGCTTTCTTTTGGAAAAAATTGTATATCTGTGGCAGGTAGTCATGGCAAAACAACCACTACGGGCATGGTTGCGTCAATACTGTTGAAAAGTGGTTATGACCCCACAATTCACATTGGTGGAATTTTGAATAATATAAACTCCAACCTTCAAATAGGAAAAGGGGATTTTTTTGTTACCGAGGCGTGTGAGTATAAGGATAGTTTTTTAAAATTAAATAATTTTATCTCTGTTATTTTAAATGTTCAAGAAGACCATTTAGATTATTTTAAGAATTTAGACAATATTTTTGCATCTTTCAACCAATTTATTAAAAATACTTCAAAAGATGGGGTTGTTATATTTAATCATGATGAAGAGGATCAAAGATTGCATATAGGCGAGAGGAGATTTTTATCTTTCGGCATAAAGGATGGTGCTGTAGTAAAAGCAAAAAATATAACAGAGTATTCAAAGGGCAAATATCAATTTGATTTATGTTTGCTTGATAAAAAATTGGCAGAAATAAGACTGCCATGCTTTGGAGTTCATAACATCTATAATGCTTTGGCATCGTCATGTGTTGCAATCTTTTTAGGGTTGAGCGGTGAGGAAATAAAGGCTGGAATTGAGGATTTTAAAGGAATAAAAAGACGTTTTGAAATAATAGAAGAAGAAAATCCACTTATTATTCATGATTATGCACATCACCCAACAGAAATTTTGTCTACAACAAAGGTTTGCAGGGAAATAATTGGAGACGGAAAATTAATAGCGATTTTTCAACCCCATACTTTTTCACGCACACATGACTTGTATGATGAATTTCAAGCCTGTTTTAAATATTGTGATGAAGTTTGGATGCTTCCTATCTACCCGGCAAGGGAAAAGCCAATAAAAGGCATAAATTCATTGAATTTTTCAAAAGATTTAATAAAAAATAACGTAAAATCTCGATATTTTGATACATTTAATAAATGTAGAGAGGAAATAATTAAAAATAATGACAAGGCAGATATGTTTGCTATTCTTGGAGCAGGGGATATTGAGAAATTAGCCTATAGTTTAAAATAATTTTCAAAAACTTGGTAACATTTATTTACTTTTTTATTTATTTATGCTAGAATATAGGGGTTAGTAGTAATAAAAGGGATAAATGTGCTGATGTGGCTCAGAGGTAGAGCACCACCTTGGTAAGGTGGTGGTCGCGGGTCCGATTCCCGCCATCAGCTCCATATAAAGTAAGTAAATTGTTTTCTTTTTTGAGAAGGCAATTTTTTGTAGAAAACACAATATGTAGTGATATGCAGTGCAGTTTAGCCACAACATACAGAGAAAATAAGTTTTAGCATATTTTTGCAAGAATAAAATATGTCTTCTTTTCTATTTCAAAAATTTTGATTTTTCTTTGATTAAAGGCAAAATTTGATTTTTTAGACGAAAAAGGGCAATCGCAAAATACTTTTGCGAAAATCAAAATAATAATCAAAAGAAATCAAATAAATCAAAATTTACAAATATTTTATTAGACATGGTTTGATTTTGTCGCAGGTTGTGTGTTATAATATTAGTAGAGAGGTCGTTATGCAGAAGCACAAAAAGTTGATCATCTTATATGTCTATGACGCTTTGAGATATGGAAGTCAAAACTGCCTTTTGCATCAAACAAAATTGGCGGAGCAAATAACCAAATATTGCGGCATACCTTGTGATAGAAAAACAATTGCACGCAACATTGATTACCTTCGGCAGTATGGTTGCGATATAGTTACAATCAAAGGAAAAGGTTGTTACATGAAGTCATATCCACGCTTTGGAGAAACAATAATGAATAATGTTGGGGAGAGAAGAGATGCGACCAATTGAACCATTTGTGATGCCACTGTATAAGTGCAAGAATTGTGGAAAAGTTATTTCCGAACCTCAACTGCAATCCTTCAATATTTCATATAACGATTTATATTGTCGTGGAAGATGGTGCTTATGTGAAGAATGCATAGAAAAGGGTATAACAAGACCAAAAAGTGCTAGTTTTTCTAAAAAGGTTTTGGGTGAGAACGCGGTGGCATTTTTGAGTGAATTGATAGAAATAATATCACGCTATAGGGTGGAATTAGGAGATGTATTTTATGGAGAAGATTATAACGGAGAATAAACTTTCTATTAAGATGATTGGTGTGGGCGATGCTGGAATTGAAGTTATTAAAGATTTTGGTAAAAGACATCTGCCCAACGTGGAGTGCCTTGATATGAACACCGAGTGGGCTGTTAAAACTGCCAACAAGTTTGTTAAAATTGGCGTAAATTTTACAAAGGGATTAGGTGCAGGTGCTCTTGTTGAAGTTGGCAGGCAAGCGGCAGAAGAAGATAGGAAAGCCATTATTGAGGCAATAAAAGGTTGCAATCTTTTGATTGCTGTTGCAGGTCTTGGCGGAGGGACAGGCTCTGGAGCAACACCTGTGGTTGTTGAGACGGCAAAAGAACTAAAAATTCCTACAATTGTTTTTGTAACAATTCCACTTGAACTGGAGGGGAAATTTAGAAATAATAATGCTCAAAATGGTTTAGAGAAATTAAAAAGCATTGCAGATATTTTGTTTGTATTGTCAAACGAAAGATTTTTATCGGCAAATTTAGATTGGAGAGGAAGTTTTGTTGAATTTTATAAAGGAACTGACAATATTTTGCAAAGTAATATTTTGAAAGTTATTGACTTGTTTAATTCAAAAGCACAAGAAAATTCAATAAAAGACATTTTCAAATATGTCGAATTTGATAAATCTTCCTATATTGATATGTTTAAAAATTGATTAATTCAAGATTATTTTGTTTTTAAAAGATAATGTGTTATAATTTTCATTATAAAAACTAAATTTATTTTTGGAGGAGAGATGAAAAATTATAAGATTTATTGCTTTGCCGATAAAGAAACATTTGGGAATAAATTGGATTTTGAACCTAACGTTGTTTTTCTAAAAGACGAGTATGATTTATTAGACAATAATGAAAATAAAATTATAGTTTACGACCCCGATTATTCAGGTTGGTGCTTTCCCAATGAAGTTTTAAAATTTAAAAATATAAAGGGTATATGTTTAGGCACGACAACGGCTAGTTATATTGATGAAGACTTGTGCAAGAAAAAGAATATTCCAATTTTAAATATTCCAAAATATTCAACGGACAGCGTAGCAGAATATATGGTTATGCTAATGTTTGCATTAGCAAAAAAACTTCCTTTGCAAATAAAGTCCAATTTCAAGCAGGATTTTAACGAAAATTTCACACAGATGCAACTTAAAGGCAAACAAGTTGGCGTTGTTGGTCTTGGGAACATTGGTTTAAGATTTGCAAGCATTTGTGAAGGAATTGGCATGAGTGTAAGTTATTGGGACAGAAAGAAAAAGGATGTTGAGTTTACATATAAGGGGCTAAAATCATTGTTTGAAGAGTCAGATGTTTTGTTTGTTGCCTTGACGACAAATAAAGAGACGATTGAGATTGTAACCGATGATATGTTGCGTTCATTAAAAAACACTGCCATTTTGCTAAGTGTAGGTGGCGCAAATTTGTTTAATCATAATTTAGTAGTAGAAATGATGAAAAACAACAAATTGTTTGGCTATGGATTAGAGATTGAAAATAAGGGTGTTTTTGATTTTGAGGGGAACACCATGGTTACAAGCGAGTATGCATGGTTTACAAAAGAGTCGCAAGAAGCAAGGATTAAATTGTGGGTGGAAAACATTAAATCCCTTTTATAATGTTACTAAAAAAAATATTTGGACTGATTGCAAAATTCAGTCCATTTTTTATTCATTAAAATCTTTTATCACGTCAAGCAACCTGTAATTTAAGGCCACGGGAAAGCCAAAGTCAATAAAATTTATATGCTGAAAATAAGCAAAAAACATTGAAAAAAGAAAAAAATAAAAATTTTTTTAAAAAAGCGTAAAATCATTTGACAATAGGGGGGGGGGCAATACTATAATTAAGGTATAGACAAAATATAATTATATCTTCAAAATTCAAAAAATAAATTTGTTTTGTCCAAAAGTTGACATAGACTTAAAATTTTGACAAAATTCGACAAAAAATTGACATAAAATAAAATTTTGTCTACAATAATTATATAATTAATATAAAATAAATTAAGCAAAAATTGTTAAACATATGAAAATTTAGTAAAAAAGAATAAAATCATACAAAAAAAGGAGGGGATATGAAAAAGATTATAAAATCAGGTATTTTTAAAACTTTTGTAATTATAACCTGCCTTTTTATGAGCCTATCTTCATTAATGATTGGCTTAAACTTTTGTGGAATCATATATATGGAATCTGGCGACGCGTTCAATAGCAGTGATAGTTATACTACAATTGGCGAGATTTGGGATTCTTCCCATTCAAAGTTTATCAAAGGCACCCTTGATTCATTGCTCCAAGCAATAAGTGGAAGACAGGCGACCTCTTCCAATATGAAAAAATTAGAGGATATGACACCAGATTTTTTTGAAAATGGTTTGACATCCTCGACACTAAAGACTAATAATTCAAATAGAGAAATAGTTGTAACAATAGGAGGCCTAAAATGGACTCCAACATATCTTTCCAGAGATATGGATGATAATATTATTTTGACTCTTTGGCTCACCGATTCTAAACAAATTGGCAATGAACTATTTGCACCTGGAAAAACATTTGATAGTCTCGGTCGTGCGACATGGAATTCTGGATATACTCCTAGCGGTGATACTTCAACTGCTCCCTATCCAGAAGATATGTATGGAACGTCATACATGAGAAGCGTGGTGTTAAATAATGGAGGATATTATAAGACATATACTCGGGATACCTCTCTGACATTGGCAACAAAATATGCATTGAGTGTTTTTGAAACGTTTACAATGGGCTCTTTTAGAAAGTATATTGTTACACCATATAATGTATCGTGGCAATACGAAGAATGTGCAAAAGATATATTCCATTGCACCTATAATTTGCCAAATGAGAGTTTGTCAACATTAAACACTGGATTTGAAAGAGGTCATGACTATACGGGTATAGAGCATTATACTGACTGGGGAGATGATTTTTTATGGCTTCCATCTTATACTGAAATAGGAGACGGAAATATTAATGGCATTTGGGGAACCTCGGTTGAACAAAGACGAAATTATGACGATACAGGGCTTCGCTCAGGATATGATTATGAAGCGGCTACTTTAATGACTTCAAATGGTTTTTATGTAGACGCTCTTTATGTTGAAAGCGTTTATGGTGTTCGCCCTGCATTTCACCTGAATTTATCCCTTGCGGCAGCATCTGCATTGACAATAAATGAATTATGGGATAGTTCTTCATCAGAATTTGATTTAAATAATGTTAATACTTTATTGAGGACAATAAGTGGAAATAGCAGTGCTTCGATAACCAATACAGCTCCAGTTGACGATTTGGCAAACAAGAAAACTACAGCGGCTGATATTAATAAGGAAACAAAGATTTTAGTAACCATTGGCGGTTTAAACTGGACACCAACATTTCTTTCTAAAGATAAAAACAAGAATACAATTTTAACATTGTGGCTTGATAACCCATCTCAATTATATGGTCTATATGGTAATAGTCCTTACTTTATTTTTAGTGGAGGGTTAGCACCATGGTCTCAGTATCCGGGCACATCAACACTTGTCAATTATCCGGCGAATATGTATGGGACTTCGTTTATGCGATCTGTTGTCCTAAATAATGGGGGACAATATGCAACTAGCGACACTACCACTATAAGTTATGCACAATTTTCAGATTCTGTTTTTGCTCCATTTACAATGGGTGATTTAACAAAATATATAGTTACACCACAAGATGTATCATGGCAGGAAAGCGATCAATCTGCAAAAACGTACTGGGGTGAAACATATAATTATCCAAATGAGGATTTGACAACGTCGACAGATTTTTGTCTATTTAACACGTTTGGACGCCCACCGCAGACGGTGGCAGACTTAAATTATACAAGCAAAACTGGTTATACGGCTTGGGGCAAAGACTATTTATGGCTTCCGTCTGCATTCGAGATAGGCCGACTGAATGATGATACACAAGCCGGGTTATGGCAAGTTACATTTATGCAACGGCACCAAATAAATGAATCATGGCTTCGTTCTGGTGGCGAAGGCGGCATGGAAAATGCACAATGCAATATTTCATTGCTTATGGGGACAGGCACATACATTATGACAAAACAACTAGCGACCACCACGACACTATATAACTATTCTGTTCGTCCTGCATTTCACTTAAATTTAACTGCTGTTTGTGAATCATTAAATACTTATAATATTACATTTTCCGGCAATGGTGGAAAAGTAAATGGTCGAACAAGCATAAATCATAGTGGATATGGCTATCACAAGAACGAGGATTTGACAGTTTATGCTGACCAGGACAGCATTCAAGACAGTGCAACTACACTATATTTATATAGGGCAGGATATAAATTTTTAGGGTTTACCACAAATTCATCTTCACCTTCAACTACAAATAAATTGTATGAAGTTAAAGATGGGAAGTTTACAATTCCAAATTTGGGCAATGGTGGAACATTAACCTTATATGCTCAGTGGGAGGCACGTTCCTATAGCATTACATTTGACTCTGGGGGCAAAACATTGACAGAAGGGACGTTGCCAAGTTCAGTAACGTTAAATTATGACGATACTGGCACGACAAAATATACAATTCCACCAGCGAAGTCAAATATACCAAAAACACAAGGTTATGAATTTTCTGGTTGGAAAAATGAATCAAATAAGAAAATATACCAGCCCGAGCAACAAGTGGCAATAAAAGATTTATTCAATATTTCAACTCAGTCGGGAGTATATAATATTTCAAACATAACATTAACTGCAGAATGGACACCAATTACATATAAAGTTAAATTTGACCTAAATACAATTGATATTAGAAATGAAAAACTTTTCACAACTCCAACAGGTTCGCCAAGCATAACCGACATGTCTTCTTCAAATTTAACTCCTTCAAATGGAATTTATACATTAACTTATGACCAACTGTATTTAGTAGAAAATAATTTTGTATGTAATGGCTACCATCTCTTAGGATTTAGAACAAATGCAGGTGCAACGGTAACATTATATGGTTTTTGGAGTAACTTATCCAATTTAACAGATGAAAAGGACCAAGAAATTACTCTTTACGCGCAGTGGGAGCCTACATGGTCAAAGTTTGCTCATAAGGAGTCGGCAAAGCCAGTGCAACAGGGTGCAACCTATTTAATACAAAGCGCTGAGAATTTAGGATGGCTAATGGGGACAATATCTTTTGGAAGCGCAGAACTCAAAAATAGTATTAACAGCACAATGTATACATTTAAACAAACAAGGAACATATATTTAACCGATTATCCATGGAACCCAGACGGAATATTTTCTTCTAGGTATGACGGAAATGGTTGTTATATATATGACTTGCACAACGAGACAGAGGAAAATAAAGGTATAATTTCTAAAGATTACCAGGGACTATTTGCTCAAACCAGCGGTGCTAGTCTTCAAAAAATAACAATAATGTCAGGGAACATATTTGGAGCAAATTATGTGGGTTCGATTGTGGGATATGCAACAAATACGTTAATAAAAAATTGTATAAATTATGCAAGTGTATCAGGGGATGCTTGTGTTGGAGGTATAGTTGGATACAAAACCGATGACTTATCAAACGCATCCGCAACTATTTCAAGTTGTATAAATTATGGTAAAGTTATCTGTACCAGTCCTGGCGAACTTTTCAGTAGCAAGGACACAGGCGGAATTGTAGGTCATATAGAAAATGGTATAATAAAAAGCTGTTATGTTAAGGCGACTATAACAAGTATATATGATATTATTTTGGGAAGCGTTTATTTTGGTGGTATAGCAGGAAATGCCACAAATACAACAATTGAGCAATGTGCTTATATTGGGACTATAAAACAGACAGGATATAGTAACGGAATTTGTGCAACGGGAGACGGAGAGGTTAAAGATTGCCTTGTAAGGACATCCACTTCCGGACTTGATTTATTCCCTGATTATGAAAATAATTATATTTATTCAACAAATTGTATTGGTTATGTAAATAACGGTTCGCCACAAACAACGGCAGAAATGGACTATACAAATTGGACGACTATAAATGGTCAATGGTTTCCTAAGGGGCTTACTTGGCTTGCATAAACATATTATAAAAGGATGTCGAATTCTTGACATCCTTTTTAAACATTAAAATTTTAAAATACTCTCTTAATATTTTGAAAAAAGTAAAATTTGTGCTAATATATTATCATGAATGATATTTTACATGATATAGTTCTTTCTTCAAATGAGTTTAAAATGTTGGAAAACGAGTTAAAAGATGGCAAGATGGCAAAATCAATACTTCTTATTTCAAAGGATGAAAAATATAGTTTTTATTTTGCCAAACTTTTATCATGTCTTTTGTTTGATAGAGATATAAAGGATGAGAGCGAAAATTATATAAAAGTTTTTTCAAATTCACATCCCGATTTAAAAATATATCCTTCAAAGGGAAAATTACTTGTGCAGGATAGCGAGGATATAGTTTTTGAAAGTGCTGTAAAACCCATATTTGCTGATAAAAAAATATTTATTATAAATAAGATTGAAGAGAGTATGGAGGCTGCTCAAAACAAACTTTTGAAGACTCTTGAAGAGCCACTACCAAACGTTTACTTTATTTTAACAACAAAGGTTTTAAGTCAGGTTTTGCCAACGATCAGGTCGCGTTGCACAAAGATAGAATTGGGGAAAATAAAAGACATCGAAAAATATATGCCCCAGCAAAACAAAACTCTTGCACTTGCACTGAGTGATGGATATATAGGGTTTGCTCAAAAATATGCAAGCATGGAAAATTTGGATGAAATATTTAATTCAACGCTTGACATTGTTACAAAATTAAAAAGTAGCAAAAATGTATTAAAGTTTTCAACAAAATTGTTGGCTTTTGAAAACGAGAAAGAACTTATATTTGAAATATTATCTCTTATTTTTGAAGATTTGCTGTATTTGAAAAATGGCAAACAAAATCTTATGAGATTAAAAACAAGCATTACCCAACTAGAAAGTGTTGAAAGAGAATACACCGTTGAGGCAATAATTGAAATAGAAAAACTTATAAATAAGGCGATGCTGGAATTAAGTTACAATTGTAATTTTAATGTTGTTATTGAAAATCTTATACTTAATATTTTGGAGGTAAAATACTTATGCAAGTGAAAGTTGTAAATGCAAAATTTAGAAATGGTGTTCACAGTTATTCGTTTAGTCCAAGAAATTTAGATTTAAAGATTGGTGATTATGTTATTGTTGAAACAGAAAAGGGGCGAGACATTGTTCGAATAACAAGTGATATTGAATATATAGATGACAGTTCTCTCCCAGAGCCATTAAAAGAAGTTGTGAAGGTTGCCGATGCACAAGAGTATAGGCTCGCGCAAGAAAATTATAAGAAGGCAGAGGGGTTGCTTGATGAGGTTAAAGAAATTGTCAAGGGTGAGAATCTTGAAATGAAGGTTATTTCTGTCGAATGCAACTATGATTTTTCAAGAATGACAATAAATTTTACTGCTGATAATAGAGTTGATTTCAGGGACTTGGTCAAGAAACTAGCAGAAACTTACAAAGTGCGAATTGAATTGAGGCAGATTGGGCCTCGTGATGCAACTCGAATTTTGGGAGGACTTGGAATATGTGGAAAAGAATGTTGTTGCAAGCAGGGATTTGGAATTAATGACCACGTATCGATAAAAATGGCGAAAAATCAAAATTTATCTTTAAATCCGACCAATATTTCTGGACTTTGCGGAAAACTTTTGTGTTGTATTGCTTATGAAAATCCCTACTACGAAGAAGTAATGAAATTAATGCCAAAGGTTAATTCCAAAGTGCAAACTCCAGATGGTGAAGGGATTGTGGTTTATAATGACTTGTTAAAGCAGGTTGTATCTGTAAAATTTAGCAGTGATGATGATAGTGAAATTAAAGAATATCCTCTAAATGACTTAAAGCCAAACAAAGAGGGAAAAGATAAATGATTTTAAATAAAGGTGAGCAGATAGAGGATTTGCAATGCGAAGGACTTAAAGTCATACAGGATAAAAATCTTTATACTTTTACCTGCGATTCTGCAATTTTGGCAAACTTTATCTCTCTTAAAAAAAATGAAATTGCCTTAGAAATTGGGTGCGGATGTGGTGTAATATCAATTTTGCTGACAAAAAAAGTAAAGTTTAAAAAGATTTATGCCATTGAGTTACAGCCTAAAATGGCAGAACTTGCACGAAGAAATGTGAAATTAAATGGCGTAGAAGATAAAATAGAAATAATAAACGATGATATTTTATTATATGATAGATATTTCAAAAAGGGGGAATTTGATGTTGTTTTTTCAAATCCTCCATATATGCTTTCTAGTGGTGATAAAAATGCAAGCGAAGTCCGTAATATTGCAAGGCATGATTTTGCTTTGCCTCTTGAAAAATTCTGTCAAATTTCAAGTGCACTTCTAAAAGAGGGAGGAAGACTTTATGTGGTTTATACAGCCACAAGAAGTGCAGAACTTATATATAATTTAAAGAAAGAAAGGCTTGAACCAAAAAAAATGTTTTTCACGCAAAATGGCAAAGGCAAGATTAAATTAATTGTCATCGAGGCAGTGAAGGGCGGTCATCAAGGAATAAAGGTTTTGCCTGAACTTGTAACAAATGAGAAAACGGGAGAATATAAGGCTGACAATTACTATAAAAATAGTCAAAATTAAATGCAATTAAAACTATATTTTTGAATTTGTTGACTTTTGGCGATAAATATTGTATAATCTCTTAGTTTTATGTGAGGATAATTATGATTAATGAAAAAATTAGAAATATTGCAATTATTGCCCATGTTGACCATGGCAAAACATCTCTTGTCAATGAACTATTAAAACAGGGTTCGGTATTTAGAGATAATCAAGTTGTTGAAGATAGAGTTATGGACTCAAACGCCCTTGAAAGAGAAAGAGGAATTACGATTTTATCCAAAAATTGCTCTTGTATTTATAATGATGTTAAAATAAATATAATCGACACTCCAGGACACGCAGATTTTGGAGGCGAGGTTGAACGTGTGCTTAAAATGGTTGATGGCGTTTTGCTTGTGGTTGATGCATTCGAGGGACCAATGCCTCAAACGAGATTTGTTCTTGAAAAGGCATTGGCGTTAAAATTAAAGGTTATTGTCGTTATAAACAAAATTGACAGGCCAGATTCAAGAATAAGCGAAGTTGTTGATGAAGTTCTTGAATTATTTTTGGAACTTGATGCCGATGACGAACAATTAAATTCACCATTTATTTTTGCATCTGCAAGACAGGGAAGGGCAAGTGAAGATATGAATGAGAGCGGAAAGGATATGAAACCGCTATTCCAAAAAATATTAGATTATATTCCAGCCCCAGAAGGCGACGAAAATTCTCCACTTCAAATGTTGGTATCTTCGGCGGAGCATAATGATTATGTTGGAAAACTCGCCGTTGGGAAAATTTCACGAGGTGGCATTTCAATAGGTCAAAATGTAACTTTATGTAACTATCATGATGATAAAAAAATGATTAAATCAAAAGTTGTAAGCCTTTTTGTTTTTGAGGGGCTTAAAAAAGTTCCGGTTGAAAAGGCTGAGGTTGGAGAGATTGTTTGTGTTGCTGGTCTTGACGGCATTCAAATTGGTGATACCATTTGCGACAACGCACTAATTGAGCCTATTGAATTTGTAAAGATTGCCGAGCCAAGTGTTGAAATGACATTTATGGTAAATGACAGTCCTTTTGCAGGCAAGGAAGGAAAATTTGTAACATCTCGTCATTTAAGGGACAGGCTATACAAGGAAGCGGTAAAGGATTTATCTTTGCGTGTTACTGATGGACAAACTGCCGAGCAATTTGTTGTTGGCGGAAGAGGAGAAATGCACTTGTCTATTTTAATTGAAAATATGAGAAGAGATGGTTATGAATTTCAAGTTTCAATGCCAAAGGTTCTCATAAAGGAAATAAATGGGGTAAAATGTGAACCAGTTGACCAATTGATTTTGGATGTCCCAGAAGATTGCACGGGAATTGTAATGCAAAAAATGGGAATAAGAAAGGGTGAACTTGTTCAAATGACTCCTCACGGGAATAGAATCAAAATGGAATTTTTAATTCCATCAAGAGGTCTTTTTGGATTTAAGAGTGAACTTTTAACTGATACAAGGGGAGAAGGTGTAATAAATTCAATATTTTACGATTATGAACCTTGGAAGGGAGAAATAAAAAGAAGAGAGTATGGCTCATTGATTGCCCATGAAGATGGCGAAACTATAGTTTATGGACTTTATAATGCACAAGAAAGAGGTGAACTGTTTGTTGGACCAGGTGTAAGTGTTTATGCAGGGATGGTGGTAGGCTCAAACCCAAAAGGTGGAGATATTGTAGTTAATGTATGCAAGAAGAAACACCTTTCAAACATGAGAGCATCAGGGTCTGATGAGGCATTAAGACTCACTCCTGCAAGAAAGATGAGCCTTGAAGATGATATTGAATTTTTGGCTGACGACGAAATACTTGAGGTAACACCAAAGAGTTTAAGAATAAGAAAAATTATTCTCGACCACAATCTACGCAATAGAGAAAGAGGCAAAATTTTAAGAGGGGAAGTGTAAAAATAATAAAAATTCCCCTTTTTATTTAAAAAAATAGATGATTTTATGCTATTTTTAATAAAAAAACAATGTTACAATGCTGAATATGTTTCTATGATAGAGGAGCATATTAAGGATAGAATTATAAGATTTAATATTCTTGACAACAAAGAAAAACCAATTTACAAATTTTGCGAGCAACATTACCCAAATATAATTCAAGAATTGCAAGAACAACAAAAAGGAGAAAAATATGATAAACAAATACAAGTCAATTATAGAGAAAAAATACAATGAATATGATGAGGATGAGCGATTTGAAAGAAAATCGCAAAGATTTGAATATTTGACAACAATGAGATATATTCAAAAATATCTCAAAAAGGGTTGTAAGATTTTGGAGATAGGTGCTGGAACGGGAAGATATTCCATTGCATTAGCGAAAATGGGTTACGATGTTACTGCGGTTGACCTCGTTGACAAAAATTTGCAAGTTTTAAGACAAAAGAGCAAAGGATTAAAAAATCTCACAAGTTTGCAAGGTGATGCCATGGATTTATCAATGCTAGAAGATAATCAATTTGATATAGTTTTAAATTTAGGGCCAATGTATCATTTATTCAATAAGGAAGACAAGGACAAGGCAATTGCGGAAAGTATAAGAGTTTGTAAAACTAACGGGATTTTAATGTTTGCTTATCTTTCTCATGCTTCTATTGTTTGGGGATATGGTGTAAGAAAGGGGGAAATATTAAGTCTTGCAAATTGCTTAGAGAAGGATGGAAGAATAAAAGATATCCCTGAAGAAGTATTTAGTTCGTTTTATATTGAAGATTTTGCAAAGCAATTTGACAATACAGGCACTAAATTTTTAAAAAATATTGCAACAGATGGAGTTGCTCCAATGATGAGAGATTATATAGATGACAAAATAAGTGAGGAGGAATATAACCTGTTGCTAGAATGGCATTTCGCAACTTGTGAAAGATTAGATCAACAGGGATTAAGTTCTCATTTGCTTTATATTTGCCAAAAAGAATGAAAAAAGTGCTAAAAATTGCAAAAAAAACATTAAAAATAAGAAAATTTTGAAAAAGGAATAAAAATGACAATAATTTTAACGAGTATATTAGCAACTCATATAAGAGATGAAAATGGTATAAAAACATCAATACCGCTAGAAGATACAAATGAAATTTTGACAAATATAAAAAAATATTTGAAAGGTTATAATAAAATTGTATATGTTGCGAATAATCCCAAAAACATAGAAGAAAATGATGTTAGAATAGTGCCAGTATTTGAAAGTTTTGATAAAACGGGATTAAATTTTAAGGAAAAAATACTTTTAGATTGCAGAAATTCACGCCAAGCAAAAGAGATATTGACGGGAGCGGATTTGATAATTTTAAGTGGCGGCAAATGTATATGTCAAAAGAAATCTTTTAGAAAGATTGGATTAAAGAAATTTTTACAAACATATAAAGGTGTTGTTATAGGCATATCTGCGGGGACTATGAATATGTGCAAAACCGTTGCAAACTTTCCTGAGGAAAGGGCGGATTTAAGGGAAAGAAGATGGCTGAGAGGCTTAGGCTTTTTTGACGAGATTATTATTCCTCATTTTGATGGAGAGACGAAGACCTATCAAATTGAGTGCGATGAAGTTGATTTAATCAATGACTATGTTTTGCCAATGTCATACAAGCATAAATTTTTAGGCTTGCCCAATTTTTCTTATGTGCTTATTGACGATGATGGGAATGTTTTTTATTATGGAGATATGTATACAATTCTTAATGGAAAAGTAAGCAAACGAGAAAATTAACAAAAAATCTTGCTAAATTGCAAGATTTTTTTTAGGAACGCAAGAACAACGATGAGTTTACGAGTCATTTTCTTGTATTTTTCTTTAATTTTTAAAAGTTAATGCTTAAATTAGTATTGTTTCTTACGTGGTTACAAAGTAAATATAATAAAAAAACAAAATAAAAAAATAATATTGAAAAATCAAATACGAATTTAAACAATATATGCTATAATAATTCTTGTGTGATTGAAATTCAAATATAAGGAGATAAATATGGAATATGATGTAATTATAATTGGGGCAGGACCAGGGGGAATTTTTTCTGCAATAGAATTAATAAATAAAATGCCAAAAATAAAAGTTGCAATTTTTGAAGCGGGGAATTCTCTAGATTGTAGAAAATGTCCTATTGACGGAAAGAAAGTGAAGAGTTGTATCAACTGTAAGACTTGTTCAATAATGAGTGGCTTTGGTGGAGCGGGTGCGTTTTCTGATGGTAAATATAACATAACCAATGATTTTGGTGGAACTCTTTATGAATATATTGGTAAAGAGCGTGCCTTGGAGCTTATGCATTATGTAGATGAGATTAATCTAAGGCATGGAGGAGAAGGAACAAAATTATATTCAACTGCTGGAACTAAATTTAAAAAAGTATGTATTCAACATGACTTGCACTTGCTAGATGCTTCTGTTCGACATTTGGGGACAGATGTTAATTATGTTGTCTTAAACAATTTATATTTAGAATTAAAGGAAAAAGTTGATTTTTATTTCAATACACCTGTAAAAACTATAAAAATTATAGAAAATGGATATGAAATAGAATGTAAGGAGGGGAAATTTGCCTGCCATAAGTGTATTGTATCTGTTGGGCGAAGTGGCAGTAAATGGATGGAAAATATATGTAAGGAGCTTGATATTCCCGTTCAGTCAAACAGGGTTGATATCGGTGTCCGTGTGGAACTTCCCGCCGAAGTGTTTACCGATTTAACAGATGAATTATATGAGAGCAAGATAGTATATTGCACAAAAAAGTATGGTGATAAAGTTCGAACATTCTGCATGAATCCAAGAGGAATAGTTGTAAATGAGAATACAAACGGAATTATCACTGTGAATGGTCATAGTTATGAAGATTCATCAAAGCAAACAAATAACACGAATTTTGCTTTGCTTGTATCAAAAACATTTTCAGAACCTTTCAAAGATTCTAATGGATATGGTGAGGCGATTGCAAAACTCAGCAATATGCTTGGAGGAGGTGTAATAGTTCAACGATTTGGTGATTTGGTAAGAGGAAGGCGTTCTACACCAAAACGAATAAGCGATGCTTTTATAACTCCAACATTACAAGCCACACCAGGCGATTTAAGTTTAGTATTGCCAAAACGTATTCTTGACGGAATTATTGAAATGATTTACGCACTAGATAAGGTTGCTCCTGGAACGGCAAATGATGATACCTTGCTATATGGAGTGGAGGTAAAATTTTATACTATGCACGTTGAAGTTGACAACAATCTTGAAACACGTTACAAGGGATTATATATTATTGGTGATGGAAGTGGAGTAACTCATTCACTTTCACAGGCATCAGCAAGTGGAATATATGTGGCTCAAGAAATAATTGAAAGCATGAAATAAAACTAAAATATTAAAACATAATAATTAATGTAAAAATTTAAAAAACATAGATAATTATAAAAATTTGACAAAATTTTTCGAAAAAACAGTAAAATTTCTTAAAAATCAATAAATTAAGTAAAAAAGGAGAATAAAATGAAAAAAAATATTAAAACGACTGAGGCAATTTTCCCTATGCCAGTTCTTATGATTGCTACATATAATGAAGATGGTTCAGTTGATGTTATGAATGCGGCTTGGGGCATGATGTTAGAAAGAGATTATGTTGTTTTAAATTTATCAGAAAATCATAAAACGGTGGAAAATATTAGAAAAAGAGGGGGATTTACGGTAAGTATTGCTGATTCAAAACACGTTGTTGAGGCCGATTACTTTGGGATTGTTTCTGCAAATAGTGATAAAAATAAATTTGAAAAAAGCGGATTAACAGTAGAAAAGTCAAAAATTGTTGATGCTCCTATTGTTAATGAATTTCCAATATGTATTGAATGTAAATTCGTTGAATATCAAGACGATAAATATGGCTGCGGGGTTGTTGGAAAAGTCATTAATGTGTCTGCAGATGAAGAAATTGTAAATAATGGTCAAGTGGACATTGAAAAACTTGGTGCTATTGCGTTTGATCCATATACACATGGTTATTATAAGGTTACAGAACGAGTAGGAAATGCTTTTAAGGATGGTTTTAAATTAAAATAGGCCTAAAAATCGATTTTTTTGAGGTTTTTAAGGCATTTTAACAGAAAAATTATTAAATTTTGGATCAACATGAAAGTTGAATGATAAATATTTGTGTTTGAAACATTAAATTAAATTATAAAAGAATGGCTTGGTTATATATTACTTTGCCATTTTTTTATTGTAAGACTTACGCTTAAAATTTATATTTGGAGGCCGAAATTCTTTAATTATAAAATTAATATTAGGAAAACAATAATATTAATTTGTGTATGATAATATGTAAGATGATGTGTATGATTATGTCAATAAAGTAATATTTTATTTTCTATATCCTTATTACTTATAATTGTTGTCGGTTTAATTTATTTAATTTTTAAGGGAAATTCACAAAAAAATTTCAATTTAATTAAAAAGATTTAAAAAATGCTTGACAGTTGAACGGATATTCAACTATAATGTTAATGATTGAATAAATATTCAACTATAAGGAGAAATATGACAAAATGTAAATGTATATCTTGTGATTGTAACACAATACATGAAGAAAATGTAAAATATGTTAAAGGGGAGATGCTTCAAGAAGATATTTTGCTTGATATTGCAGATTTTTATAAAGCACTTTCAGATAGCACACGAATCAAAATTATAAATGCTCTCGATAAAAGTGAACTTTGCGTTTGTGATATATCCGCTTTGCTTAATATGACAAAATCAGCGGTGTCTCACCAACTACAAAATTTAAAAGATATGTGTCTTATTAAAAGTCGTCGAGAGGGGAAAGAAGTTTTGTATTCTCTTGCTGACAATCATGTGCGAGAAGTTTTTGAAATTTGTATCGAGCATGTAATGGAGAGAAAAAATGCAAAGTAAAGTTAAAATTGTTGGGCTTGATTGTCCAAATTGTGCCAGGAGTTTGCAAAATGAAATTAATAAACTTGAAGGAATTACAAATGCAGACATTGAATTTGTAAATAGTTCTTTGACATTTGAAAGTGAAAATCCTGAAGAGGCACTAATGTCAATAATTTCATTGACAAAGAAACTTGAACCTCACGCAAGAATTTATACTGAGGGTAAGGATAATAAAAATAGAAAGGGGTTAATAATTGATGTAATGACCCTAACAATAGGAATAATTCTTGGAATTATCTTGTTGACTTGCTCAATGTCCAAATGGTTGTTTTGGAGTTTATATGTAACAAGTGCCTTGCTTTTAGGCTGGAAAACCTATTTAAAAGCAGCAAATTTATTATTTAAAGGTATAATAAATGAGAATTTGCTAATTACGATTTCAGTCGTAGGTGCTTCAGTAATAAGTGAACATATGGAAGGATTAATGGTTATAGCATTATATTCTATTGGAAAGATTTTCGAAGGTCTGGCAGTTAATAAAAGTAGAAACAGCATTGAAAAATTAGTTCGCTTGCAGCCCGAATTTGCAAATATAATTATAGATGGGAAGGAGAAACGTGTAAAACCTGAGGAAGTTAAGTTGGGAAGCACGATAGTTGTTCATGCAGGCGAAAAAATTCCTCTTGATGGGATAGTTTTAAAGGGGCAAGTTTTAGTTGACAATCAAAGTTTAACTGGCGAGAGTGTTCCCGTTCAACGCAAAGAGGGTGATGAAATTTTGTCTGGCGGAATTGTTCTTGATGGAACGATAGAGATAAAAACAACAAGCGAACAAAAAGACAGCACAGTTGCAAAAATAATGAATTTAGTTGAAAATGCTTCAAAAAACAAGTCAAAAACAGAAACTTTTATATCCAAGATTACTCGATGGTATACTTTGGGAGTTGTTGTTATTGCATTGTTAGTGCTGGGAATTGTTTGGATTGTAACTAAAAATTTTGAACTTGCATTGTATAGAGGTCTTATATTTTTGGTTGTATCCTGTCCATGTGCGTTTGCAATTTCTGTGCCATTGTCTTATTTCTCGGGGCTTGGAAATGCAAGTAAGAATGGTATGTTGATTAAAGGTTCAAATTTCCTTGATGCCTGTGCGGGACTTGAGAAGGTCGCATTTGATAAAACAGGCACGTTGACGACAGGCAAATTTGAAATAAAAGAGGTTGAGAGTTATAATGGACTTAGCAAGGAGGAGATAATTTATTTGTGTGCACTTGGAGAGCAGAATTCATTGCATCCTCTTGCAAAGGCGGTTTGTGCAGCCTGCAAAGGAGATTTGGAGAAGGTTGAAAATATCCATGAGGTAGCAGGAGAGGGCTTGAATTTTACCTATCAAGATAAGGAATATTTTGTTGGGAGAAAAGATAAAAATTTAAAAACTACAACTATAGAACTGTATGAAAATAATGTAAAAATAGGTCAAATAGAATTAAGGGATATGATAAAAACTTCGTCGAGACTAGCTTGCGAGGGGCTTAACGGCATAGGTATAAAAACGGTGTTGTTGTCTGGCGATAATCAAGAAAGTGTTGATAAAGTTGCAAAAGAAATAGGTATAAACGAGGCAAAATCTCAATTATTACCGCAAGAGAAGTATGAATATATTAAAACTTGCCAGGAAAATGGTGAAAAAATTGGTTATGTAGGAGATGGAATAAATGATGCACCATCATTAACACTTGCAAATGTTGGTTTTTCGATGGGAATAAATGGAAGTCCTGCGAGCATTGAAGCGAGTGATGTTGTTATAGTAGACGATAATCCTCAAAAAATATTATCTGCAATAAAAATTTCTAGATATACAAGAAAGATTGTGTGGGAAAACATTATTTTATCGGCACTTGTCAAGGTTGTTGTTTTATCGCTTGGAGCGGCAGGGATTACTGGAATGCTGGTTGCCGTTTTTGCTGATGTGGGGGTAACATTACTTGCTGTTTTAAATAGTATGCGAGCCTTAAAATACAATCCAAACAGAAGAGAAAAAATGCAAAAGAGAGTATAAAATATTGCATGGTTAAGGAAAGAAAAGAGAGCATATTGAAAATTATAGTCAATATGTTCTTTTTCTTGTATAATCTTTTTAAAATGATAATTTTGATTTTTTTATGAATTTTTCATTAAAAATTGTAAAAAAACTCAATTTTTATTAGAAATTATGTGTTTTTCTTTTAATTATTATAAATTTTTTCGTTTTACAAGTTCTGGCGAGAAAAATTAATTATTATTGTTTTAAAAAGTAAATTAATTTTAAAAACTATATCACAGCCATATAATTGTAATTTTTTACAATAAAATAAGTTGATTTTTAATTATGTATTTGATAAAATAAAATTTATGAAAGTAGCGGTAATGACATTGGGGTGCAAGGTCAATAAATATGAAAGTGATGCACTAATTGCAAAATTAAATTCACTTGGGTTTAATACGACAGACAAATTGGAATCTGCCGATGTTTATATAATAAATTCCTGTGCTGTAACCAAAGAAGCAGAAAAGAAATCAAGGCAAATGATTGCGAGATGTAAAAAATTTAATAGTAACTCGAAAATTTTTGTTTGTGGTTGTGCCAGTCAAAATAATAGCAAACAATTTGCTGAAAAGGGAGTTGAGGTTGTCGTTGGGACAAGTGGAAAACAAAAGTTAATAGATTATTTGCAAGAATTTGCAGAAAGTAATAATCTTACAAGGGTTGAAAAATTAGAAGAGTTGCCAATTGTTTATCAAGAAGAGCCTTTTGCCTATCAAACCAGAACACGTGCATATATAAAGATACAGGATGGATGTAATAATTTTTGCAGTTATTGTATTATTCCATATTTGAGAGGGAGAAGCCGCTCAAGGGAGATGACATCAATTATTGATGAAGTTGCAAATATGAGCGAGAGTATAAAGGAAATTGTAGTTACGGGAATAAATGTAACAGATTATAAAATTGATGGCAAAAAGGGACTTTTAACTCTTTTGCAAAATCTTGACAATTTTGGGAAGAGGATAAGGCTTAGTTCTATGGAGGAAGGGCTAATTGAGGAGGAGTTTGTTGAGGGGTTAAGCAAACTGAAAAACTTTTGTCCACATTTTCATCTTTCGCTGCAAAGCGGATCGAATAGTGTTTTAAAAACAATGAACAGACATTATACAAAGGAAGAGTTTTTAAAATCAATTGAACTTATAAGAAAATATTTTCCTCTTGCAGGTATAACAACAGATGTTATTGTTGGATTTCCAACTGAAACTGATGAAAATTTTGAGGAAAGTTTAGAATTTATTCAAAAAGCGAGATTCAGTCAACTACACATTTTTAAATATTCGCAAAGACCATCTACGGCGGCGGAGAAACTTTACAAAGATATTCCACCAGAGATAAAACAGATAAGACTTGACAGACTTGAAGAAATAAATGAAAAGTTAAAGAAAAATTTTATTGCTCAAAATAGTGGTGGCGAGGTTTTGATAGAAGAAAATTGTGAGGGATATTATGTGGGTTACACGAAAAATTATATACGTTGCTATATTTTATCAAATGAAGATACAGTTGGCAAAATAATTGATGTAAAATTTGCAAAAGCCTATAAAGATGGGGTAAAAGCCCTAAAAATTTAAAACTAAACAAGAAAATTTCCTTGACAAAACTTTTTTAATGTGTATAATATACTCATGTTGTTAAAAAACATAATATTAAATTAGAAGGTGGTGAGAAGATTGACTACTGTTAAAGTTGGTGAGAACGAAACTCTTGAAAGTGCTTTAAAACGTTTTAAAAGAAAATGTCAAAAAGATGGTATTATCGGCGATATAAGAAGAAAAGAGGCTTATGATAAGCCAAGTGTCGCAAAAAAGAAGAAGAGAGAAGCAGCACGTAAAAGAGCAAGAAAAAGAGGTTAATCTTTAAATTATAGTTAATTTAAAATTTATTAAAAGGAGTAAATAAATGGCTAACTTAATTGACCAAATAGAAAAAGAAAACATGAAAGAATCTTTCCCTGAATTTAATGTTGGCGACACTGTAAAAGTGGGCGTTAGAATTAAAGAAGGAGACAAGGAAAGAATCCAAGGTTTTGAAGGTGTTGTAATTGCACGTAAAAACGGCGGAGTAAGAGAAACTTTCACTGTTAGAAAAATATCAAATGGTGTTGGTGTTGAAAGGACATTCCCATGCCATTCTCCACTTGTAGCAAGTGTTGAAGTTGTGCGTAAGGGAAAACCAAGAAGAGCAAAATTGTATTATGTTAGAGCACTTACTGGTAAGGCAGCAAAAATCAAATCAGCAGACAACAACTAAGTCCTTTAAACAAAGGGCTTTTTTTGTTAAAATAGAGTTCGGTGGAAAAAATCGACAAAGTTCGACTTTTTGGTTGACAAAATCTAAATAATAATGTAATATAATTCAAGGAGATAGAAAATGGGAAATGTAACTGAAGAAATCAGAGAATTTATTGAAACACACAGATCTGATGAAAAAGCAAGATATGATGAGGGGACAATTCCAACTTGTTATGAGATAGCTGGTGTTAAAATTGAGGACATAGATAAATTTGCAAAAAAACTTGCAGTAAGAAAACCTAAATTTGAGGATTATCCTTTTGATTATCATGAGGAAGTTTTGCTTGCTGGTATTACAATTGCTTATACAAAACTAAGTCCAGAGAAAAAACTTGAGCAACTTGAAAAATTGCTCCCATATATTGACAACTGGTCAAATTGTGATATTATTGCCGGAAGAATCAAGGGGATGAACGATCAAAAAGAATTTTTTATCAATCTTTTAAGCAGTAAAAGACCATTCTATATTAGATTTGCAATTCAATGGCTTACAAAATTTGCACTTAGAGATGATGTTCGAGGCATTGTAAATTTAATAAATGATAATGTAAAAAATACAAACACATATGTTGAAGCGGCACTTGCTGCTTGTTATGCAGAGGCATTATTATTTGACTACGATTATATGGTTGATTTCATTCAAAAGTTGGAAAGATATGTTGTTCGAAACAGAACATTGCAAAGGGCTTGTGATTCGGCGAGATTGGTGGAAGAGAAAAGAAAGGAAATTCGCAAATTAAGAAGTAAAATTCTTGGAATTAATCTTTAAAAGAAAAAATACCTTTAATTTAAAAGGTATTTTTTTTGGAATGCATAACGATGAGTTTACGAGAAAACTAGTGCCAATTTGCAAAGAGGTTTTAGTTTGTCTATTGAAAATGTAAAGTTTGTCTAGTGAAAAACATTGATTATTCCTTTGGACATTGGGTTTTAAGTTCCTCGCTTTCTTCTTGTAATTCCTGTCCAGATTTCTTCTTTTTGTCATTTCTTAATTTTATGTTTACAAGAAGGGCGATACAAATTTCAATTATTTCCACGCCACCACCCATAACAAATATAAAGTTCATATGGGGTGCATTGATAAAGGAAAGATAAAATGACAGACATACAAGCCAATTTAATGCTGACATTGAAAGTATTTCTACTACGTTATAAATGACTCTTATGTAAATTGTAATACTCAAAAAAGATAGAGGGGAAAGATAAAGATAGATAAAATAAAGAGGGAAATTTTTTACTCCTACAAGTTTTAAGATGTAAATTAAAAGCGTTCCCGAAGCGTAAAGAATTGCATTTGCAAGAAGGAGCATTGTTATTCTAAAAATAGTTTTTCGCACACTATTTGTCTTTTGAATTTCCTCTGGTTTTGGATTCCCATTTTCTGTAATAAGGTCCTCGACTGTTATACCATAGATATTAGCGATTTTTTGCAATACAAAAGCATTGGGCATTGTTTCACCATTTTCCCATTTACTTATATTTTTATTGCTGTAATTAAGTTTTTTTGCAAGTTCAACCTGACTAAGCCCAGCATTCTTTCTGTATTTAATCAAATTGCTTGCAAGAATCTCTTTTTCGGTCATAGTTTATATTTTAGCACACAAATTTAAAAATTCAAAGGGAATTGACGCAAAAAATACACAAATTCCACATTTAAGCGATTTTTATTTTTAAACTTTAGAAGAAAAAAATAATGTTCGCTTGTAATTATATGCGATTAGGACATAAAATTATCACGAAACCTTATGGTTGATAAAAGGAGTTTTAATGAATAAAGTAAAAATAATAACTGATAGTTGTTGCAGTTTATCTCCACAAAGATTGCAGGAACTAGATGTTGATTATATCGCAATGGACATAACTGTAGATGGGGTAACTTTCAACAGTTTTGAATGTCCAATTACAAATCCCGATGAATTTTATTATAATCTTGAACATTCGGAAAGTTGTTCGACAAGTTGCATTAATAATTTTACATTCAATGAAAAATTTGAAAAATATGTAAAAGAGGGATTTGATGTATTTTATATAGGCTTGTCGGGAGGTATGAGTTGCACTTGCAACAATGCAAAGGCGGTTGCAAGGGAATTAAATGCCAAATATGGAAATCATGTATATGTGGCGGACAGTCTTACAGGGAGTTATTCGATAGCCTTTGATGTGGAAAGAGCAAAACAAATGGCAGACGATGGGATGTCGGCACAAGAGATTTACCATGCACTTGACCAAAATGCTTTTAAAACCTTTGCTGTATTTGCACCCGGCGACTTAAAATTTTTAAAGAAATCTGGACGCATAAACAAATTTGTTGCTAGTATAGGTTCAGTTTTAAAGATTGTTCCAATAATAACATCTAATGATAGGGGAGAACTCAAATTATTAAATAAAGCAATTGGGAGAAGGAAGGCGATAAAATTACTTGAAGAATTTGTTTTAAAAAATGCCGACCTTACAACTCCTGGTAAAATGTATGTTGGCCATACAGGGCAAAAAGAGGAGGCTGAGCAATTTGCTATATTTTTAAAAGAGCATACTCAAAATAAGGAAATAATAGTTGATTATATTGATTACACAATGGGATGTAATTGTGGGCCAAAAACTATTTCGGTGTTTGGGTTTTTAAAATAAAAGAGGGGATTGAATTGAATTTCAATCCTTTTTTGTTGGCTCTTAAATGTTTAAAAATTATAATGAAATATTTTGAAAAATAAAAATTTTATGTTAATATATAATGAAAAAGAGGAAACAAATATGTATTCAAAGGTAAAAAGTTTTGGGTTGAGGGGTATTGAAGGTTATCCAATAGATGTTGAAGTTGATGTGAGTAGCGGGTTGCCAAATTTTGATATAGTTGGGCTTGCCGACACATCAATAAAGGAATCAAAGGAAAGGGTTAAAAATGCAATAAGAAATTCAGGGCTACCTTATCCTACAAAAAAGATTTCTGTCAATCTTGCTCCTGCTGATATAAAAAAAGAGGGTTCGCTTTATGACCTTGCCATATCTGTTTCCATACTTGCTTGTAACGAAGGAATGCAATTAAATCATTTTCAAGACTATGCATATATAGGTGAACTTTCATTTGACGGGAGCGTGAAAAAAGTTAAGGGAATTTTGCCTCTTTTAATTTCAGCAAGACAACTTGGTTTTACAAATTTTATAATTCCAGAAGAAAACGAGCAAGAAGCAAGTTTTATAGATAATATAAATGTCTATTGTGTAAAAAATTTAAATCAAACAATCAAATTTTTAAAAGGTGAGGAGAAAATAGAAGCAATATCAATTTGCAAATATGAAGATATTAAAATCCAAGACCCATCAGGACTTGATTTTTGTTATGTTAAGGGGCAGCAAATGGCAAAGCGAGCACTTGAAATCGCTGCGGCAGGAGGGCATAACGTTATTATGATAGGGCCTCCAGGAAGCGGAAAAAGTATGCTTGCCAAGTGCTTTCCAACTATATTGCCAGATATGACTTTTGAGGAGGCTCTTGAAGTTACAAAAATTCATTCTATAGCAGGAGAGTTAGACCCAAAATTTGGGATAATTTCAAGACGACCTTTTAGAAGTCCTCACCATACAGCGACGACGGTGTCCTTGACGGGAGGAGGAACAAATAGTAGGCCAGGCGAAATTTCCCTAGCCGATAATGGTGTTTTATTTTTAGATGAATTTCCAGAGTATTCTCGCCACACAATTGAAACGTTGCGTCAACCCCTTGAAGATGGAGTTATAACAGTTGCCCGAGCAAATGCTACTATTACATATCCCGCAAATTTCACATTAATTGCAAGCATGAATCCATGTCCTTGTGGATATTATGGTTCAAAAGATAGGGAATGTAAATGTTCGGCAAGCCAGATTGCGAAATATATTTCAAAGTTGTCTGGCCCAATAATGGATAGAATAGACATACACATAGATGTTGATAATGTTACATATGAGCAATTGTCAAGTGAAACAATGGAGGAAAAATCGCAAGATATAAAGAAAAGAGTGGATAGAGCACGCGAAATACAAAACAAACGATTTAAAAACACAAATGTATTTTGCAATGCAAAAATGAATGCGGCACAGACAAAGAAATATTGCAAACTTGATCCACAGGGAGAAGAATTGCTTAGAGTTGCTTTTGAAAAATTGAAATTAAGTGCAAGGGCACATGACAGAATTTTAAAGGTTGCAAGAACAATTGCCGACTTGGCAGGCAGTGAAAACATACAGTCAAGCCATATTGCGGAAGCAATTTCATATAGGACACTGGACAGAAAATATTTCCAATAAAAGGAGGATAAAGTGGAGGAAAAGAGCAAATTTATCGTGTTTTTGTCTCAATTTGATATAATAAATTCAAAATATGATAAAATTCTTGAATATCTTGACGAGACAAATCTTTTTGAAAGTTTTAAAAAATGCTCAAAACTTGTTGAAGATAAAGTCTTATCTCCTGACGGCTATAAAAAGATGAAATCTTATGCTAGTGAAGAAGAAGTTGATAAGTTTTTGAGCAGTATTAATGAAAGGGAGATAAAAGTTGTAACAAAATACGATAATGATTATCCAAGCAAATTGGTAAATCTTCCAGATGCACCTAATATTTTGTATTGTAAAGGCAATTATAGTTTGGTGGGGATGCCATCACTAGGAGTTGTGGGAACAAGAAAACCATCAAGGTATGGAATTATAACGACTGAAAAATTAGTAAAAGATATAGCAAGTTGTGGAATAGTAATAATAAGCGGTCTTGCGTATGGTGTAGATTCAATTGCACATAGAAAATGTTTGGATGTAAATGGGCAAACAATTGCTGTATTGGCTTGTGGATTTGATAATATTTTTCCTGCTCAACATATTGGACTTGCAAATGAGATTGTTGAAAAAGGTGGCCTGCTTTTAAGCGAATATCGACCAAAGGCAATAGCATATAAATATACATTTCCTATAAGAAATAGAATAATTGCTGCATTAAGTGAAGGAATTTTAATAAGCGAGGCAGGAATAAAGAGCGGGACATCATACACAAAAGATTATGCACTAGATTATGGAAAGAACATTTATGCAGTGCCAGGACAAATAAATTGCGAAACGTCATATTTGCCAAACAAATTAATAAAAGATGGCGAGGCAAATCTTGTTATGACAAGCGAGGACATATTGCTAGATTATGATTTGGCGACAATGCTTAAAGAGAATATTAAAGATAAAAAGGTTTGCCAGTTATCAATTGAAGAGGAACTAATTTGTAAAAATCTAGAAAATGGCATGAAAAGTATAGATGAATTGAGTGCTTTGACAAATTTAAACATAAATATTTTGAATACTTGTTTGACAACTCTTGAAATAAATGAGATAATAAAAAGGTTGCCAGGAGGAGTGTTTGCATTGGCTTAAAGGCAAAAGAGTAAAATTAAAGTGAATTATTTATGTTTTTGCAATAGGATAGGAGAGATTAATGAAATTAGTAATAATAGAATCACCATTTAAAAGAGAGGCATTAAAAAAGTATCTGGGGCAAGGATATGAAGTTTTTGCCACAAAAGGACATATAAGAGATTTGCCTCAAAAGAGTTTTGGAATTGATATTAAAAATAATTTTGAACCTAAATATGAGATAGTGCCTGATAAATATGAATTAATAAAGGAGTTAAAGTCGAAGGCAGAGAAAGCGGAGGAAGTATTAATTGCAACCGACCCTGACCGTGAAGGTGAGGCAATATCTTGGCACGTTGCCAATGTTTTAGGCTTTGATAAAGATAAGACTTGCCGAATTGAATTTAATGAAATTTCAAAAAAGGCAGTTACAAACGCACTGACTTGTCCAAGAAAAATAGATTTAAAATTAGTTGATGCCCAACAAGCAAGAAGGGTGCTTGATAGATTGGTTGGTTACAAGGTTTCGCCAATAATTTGCAAAAAGATTGCTCCAAAATTGAGTGCTGGGCGAGTTCAGTCTGTTGCTCTTAAATTGGTTGTTGAAAGAGAAGTTGAAATTGAGAAGTTTGTTCCAGAAGAATTTTGGACTGTTACTGCCGCATTAAAAAAGGGTGCAAGCACTATTAAAGCCACATTGGCCACTAAAAACAAGAAAAAATATGTGCCAAAGAACAAAGAGGAAATTGATAATTTAATGAATGATATTGCCGGAAAAGATTTTGTGGTTGAGAGCATAAAAAAATCAAAGACAAAATCTCATGCACCAGCACCATTTACAACAAGCACAATGCAGCAGGATGCTTTAAATAAACTAGGAATGAGTTTGGCAAGAACTACATCGGCGGCTCAGCAATTATATGAAGGTGTTGACATTAAGGGTGAAGGAAGAATTGCCCTTATAACCTATATAAGAACTGACTCAGTGCGTGTGTCCACCGATGCTCAAAATGCTTGTCGTGAGTTTATAAAGAATAAATATGGTCAAGAATATGTTCCAGCAAAGCCTAATATTTATCATACAAAGGAGTCTGCCCAAGACGCCCACGAAGCGATTCGTCCAATTACAATGGATATTTCGCCAGAACTTGCAAAGGAAACATTGTCTAGCGATAACTACAAATTATACAAATTGATTTACGAGCGTTTTTTAGCAAGTCAAATGGTTGAGGCTGAATATGCAAGTGTTGCTGTCAATTTTGATTGTAATGGATATGGATTTAAATTAAATGGCAAGACTATGGAATTTCCGGGCTACACGACTGTATACAAGGAATTTGTAGAAGAGGAAAATAAAGAAGGAATGGCAGGGAAAATACCAAGACTAGACGAGAATGAAGTTTTGGAATGCGATAAAATATTGCCAGAACAAAAGTTTACAAAGCCTCCTGTCCGATACACAGAAGCAAGCCTTGTTAAAGCAATGGAGGAGAAGGGAATTGGAAGACCTGCCACATATGCGGCAACAATAACTATTTTGCAGACAAGGAAATATACAGAAAAAGAGGGGAAGTATTTAAAGCCAACAGAGTTAGGAAGAAAAATAACTGCATATCTTGACAAGTTTTTTGCATGTGTTATAAATGTAAAGTTCACAGCATATATGGAGGGAAGACTTGATGATATTGCTGAGAAAGATGAAGATTGGCACAGTGTGGTTGCAAGTTTTTGGAATGGCTTTGCACATCTTTTGGCAAGAGCGGATGCAAGTTCGGTTACAATGAAAGAGCCTCCAAAAGAAACAGATATAATTTGTGAAAAATGTGGGCATAAAATGCTTATAAGAAATGGACGATATGGTGAATTTTTGGCTTGTTCAAATTTTCCTAAATGTAAAAACACAAGGCAATTAAGTGAAGAGCCAAAGGAAGTCGGATTTTGCCCAGAATGTGGTGCAAATATGATTCAAAGGAAGAGTAAAAAGGGTAAGACCTATTACTCATGTTCACATTATCCAGAATGTCAATTTATGAGTTGGGATATTCCAACAGGCAAATTATGTCCAAAATGTAATGCATATTTAATAAAAAAGGGTAAAAAAATTCTTTGCAGCAATCATGAATGTGATTACACCGAGCAAAATGATTAAATTTGTTTGACAGTTTTATAAAAAGAATTTAAACTTATACAAGGAGTAAAATATGGAAAGTATGTTTAGAGGCACTACAATATGTGGTGTTAAACGAGATGGAAAGATTGCACTCGCAGGAGATGGGCAGGTTACAATGTCGGAAAGTGTAATTTTTAAGTCAAATGCACACAAAGTTAGAAGAATTTATGATGGAAAAGTGGTGATTGGATTTGCTGGAAGCGTTTCTGATGCTTTTTCGCTGTGCGAGAGATTTGAAAATATGCTAAATAAATTTTCTGGAAATCTTATGCGAAGTGCTGTAGAACTTGCAAGCACATGGCGAGAAGATAAGGCTGCAAGACAATTAAATGCAATGATGATTGTTGCTGACAAAGAAAAACTTTTGATTGTAAGTGGAACGGGTGAGGTTATTGAGCCTGATGACGATGTATGCGCAATTGGCTCTGGCGGAAATTATGCACTGGCGGCTGCAAAGGCTTTAAAACAAAATACAGATTTGCCGGCAAATGAAATTGCAAAGAAGGCACTTGAAATAGCAGGGCAAATATGCGTGTTTACAAATGACCATATAACAGTTGAGGAGGTTTAATTATGAATATGACACCAAAACAAATTGTTGACGAACTCGACAAATATATTATTGGACAAGAAAAAGCAAAAAGAGCAGTTGCTATTGCATTAAGAAATAGATACAGAAGAAGCAGCCTTTCAAAGGAACTTAGAGATGAGATAACACCCAAGAATATTATTATGAAAGGGCCAACCGGTGTTGGAAAAACAGAAATTGCAAGACGACTTGCAAAACTTGTTGGAGCACCTTTTATCAAAATCGAGGCCACAAAATATACAGAAGTTGGTTATGTTGGAAGAGATGTTGAAAGCATGGTGAGAGATTTGGTTGAGGTGGCGGTGCGAATAGTAAAGGATGAAAAGACGCACGAAGTTGAGGCCAAAGTCAAACCAGAAGTTGACGCAAAGTTAACAGATGCAATTTGTGATTCGCGACGAGCAAGGGATATGGTTGTTGACAAAACAGTTGTCCATCAGGATTTGCTTGCTTCAAAACTTGAAAATGAACAGATTGAGTTGAGTGTGCTTGACAATGCAAAGCCTATAATGGCAATAGGTGGGCCAGAAATTTCAATAGGAAATATGTTTGATGGGTTGTTGCCACAACGCAGACATAAAAGGAAAATGACGGTTGCAAGAGCACGCGAACTTCTTACAATGGAGGAGTGCGATAAAATTATTGATAAAGATAGTGTTTATGCTGAGGCAATAAGAAGAGCGGAAGAAGAAGGTATAATTTTCATTGACGAGATTGACAAAATTATAGGTAAAGCAGGAGGCTCAAACAATAATGATGTTTCTCGCGAAGGCGTTCAAAGGGATATCTTGCCTATAGTGGAAGGAAGCACGGTGGCGACAAAATATGGAAATGTAAAAACTGACTTTATGCTGTTTATTGCATCTGGTGCATTCCATATCTCTAAAATAGAGGACATGATTCCAGAACTACAAGGAAGATTTCCTATACGAGTTGAACTTGATAGTTTAACAAAAGAAGATTTTAAAAGAATATTAACAGAGCCAAAAAATTCAGTTACAATGCAATATTCAAGACTATTGGAAGTTGATAATATAAAGTTAAATTTCACAGATGACGCCCTTGATGAGATTGCAGAGATGGCGGCGGCAGAAAATGAAACAAGCGAAAATATAGGTGCAAGACGCCTTCACACAATAATGGAAAGTTTGCTTGAAGATATATCATTTAATGCGACCGGGGAACATCCAATGCTTGACGTCAAAATAGATAAACTTTATGTTCAAAATGCATTTAAGGAAACAAAGAAAAAATTTGACCTTACAAAATACATCTTATAGGGATAGAAATGGACTTATCAAGAACAATATTGCTAATTGGCGAAGAAAATTTGTCAAAATTGCAAAAAAAACATATAACTATAGTTGGAGTTGGTGGAGTTGGTGGATATGTTGCCACAATGCTTGTGCGGACAGGAGTTACCAATATAAGACTTATAGATTTTGATGCCGTGTCATCTTCAAATATAAATCGTCAAATAACAGCTTATAAAAGCACAATAGGCAGAAAAAAAGTTGATGTATTAAAAGAAATGCTGTTAGATATTAATGAAAATTTAAATATTGAAGTTTATGACAGACGGCTGACAGGCGAGAATATATATGAACTTATTGGGGAAACTAATCTTGTTGTCGATGCTATTGACAGCGTAAGCGATAAAATAAGTTTGATTGTATATTGCAAAAGGAATTCCATACCAATAATTTCATCGATGGGGGCAGGCAATAGAAGTGGTTTACCAAACTTTATATTGACGGATATTTATAAAACTTCAAATGACGGCCTGGCAAAGAGGGTTCGCCAACAACTAAGAAAAAATGGTGTAGAAAGTTTGGAGGTTGTTACAAGCACCAGTTGCGCTCAAAAGGTGGGCGGAACTATTGCAAGTATAAGTTATTATCCGGCGTCATGTGGTTGCTATTTGGCATCGGTGGTAGTAAATAAAATAATTGAGGGGGAAATATGAAAGTAGTAAAAGAGGAAGAATTTAAAAAGGAAATGGCAGAAGGACTTGTAGTTGTTGACTTTTTTGCATCATGGTGTGGGCCATGCCATATTATGGGACAGATGCTTGAAGCGATAGAGGAGGAAACAGACAACAAAGTGAAAATAATAAAGGTTGATGTTGAAGAAAGCAGGAATCTTGCCCAGGAGTTTAACATAAAAGCAATACCAACTGTAATGGTTTTTAAAGATGGAGAAATGAAGGAAACTCATGTAGGAGTTTGGAATGAAGACGAATTAATAGAAATTTTGGAGAAATTGGCATAAAAAAGGTTAAAATCTTAACTTTTTTTATTTTTAATTTTAATTGCTATTGACTTTGTAAATTGTTCGTGGTAAAATATAAAATATGTAAAGGGGTGTAAAATGTCTAAAAAAGTTTATTTCGATTATGCTTCAACAACCTATGTATCAAATGAAGTATTAAATGAAATGATGCCTTGCTTTAATGCCGTTTATGGCAATGCTAATACCTTACATAGTTTTGGTAGAATGGCGGCAAGTATAGTTGATAAAGCAAGAGATCGCATCAAAAATGCAATAAATGCAAGTAAAGCAAATGAAATTTATTTCACTTCTGGTGGAACAGAAGCAAACAACTGGGCAATAAGAGGTCTTGCTCATGCTTATTCAAATAAGGGTAAACATATAATAGTAAGCCAAATTGAACATAAGTCCATTCTTGATGCTTGTGCAGTGTTAGAGCAAGAGGGGTTTGAGGTTTCTTACCTTTCTGTTGATAAACATGGTCTTGTAAATTTGAGTGAACTTTTGCACGTTATAAGAAAGGACACAATATTAATTTCAATTATGGCTGTAAATAATGAAGTGGGAACAATACAAAATGTAAAAACAATAGCAAAGATTGCTCATGATTATGGTATTATATTCCACACTGATGCAAGTCAAGCAGTTGGAAACATTAAAATTGATGTTCAAGACATGGAAATTGATGCTATGACAATGACCGCACATAAAATATATGGGCCAAAAGGTGTGGGATGCCTTTACCTTAAAGATGGGTTGCAAATTGAAAATCTCATTTATGGTGGCAGTGCAGAACGTGGCAAGCGTGGTGGAACAGTAGATGTTCCAGCCGTTGCCGGTTTTGGGAAAGCCGTTGAAATTGCTGTTCGAGATATGGCGGTAAATGCACAAAAGATGAGAAATGTTCGAGAATATTTCTTAAAATGTGTTCGCGATAGAATTGATTTTGTAACAGTTAACGGACATCCATTGCAAAAGGTAAACACAATATTAAACCTTTGCTTTGAAATGGTTGATAAAGAGTCATTATTAATGTTGTTGGATCTTGAAGGAATTGCAGTATCGGCAGGTTCAGCATGCACATCAAACTCACTTACACAATCTCATGTATTAAAGGCTATGGGACTTGAAGATGAATTTGCAAACAGTTCATTAAGATTCTCCTTTGGAAAGAACTTGACTAAGGAGGATATAGATTACGCAGTTGATGTTCTTGAAAAGTCGGTTGCTAAATTGAGATCAATTTCAGCACTCACCAAAGCAGGGAGGAAATAATTAT
>CANQKH010000012.1 GCA_947624415.1 uncultured Clostridia bacterium
ACCGATTATCCATGGAACCCAGACGGAATATTTTCTTCTAGATATGACGGAAATGGTTGTTATATATATGACTTGCATACCGATGCAGATGGAAATAAAGGTATAATTTTCAAAGAATATGTGGGACTATTTGCTCAAACCAGCGGTGCTAGTCTTCAAAAAATAACAATAATGTCAGGGAACATATTTGGAGCAAATAATGTAGGTTCGATTGTGGGATATGCAACAAATACGTTAATAAAAAATTGTATAAATTATGCAAGTGTATCAGGGGATGCTTGTGTTGGAGGTATAGTTGGATACAAAACCGATGACTTATCAAACGCATCTGCAACTATATCAAATTGTATTAATTATGGTAAAGTTGTCCTTGAAGCCTTGCTGCCAGATGCTTACGCAGGAGGAATTGTAGGTCATATAGAAAATGGTATAATAAAAAGCTGTTATGTTAAGGCGACTATAACAGATAATAATAGTTTTTTTGGATCTGATTATTATGGTGGAATAACAGGAAAAAGTGCAAATACAACAATTGAGCAATGTGCTTATATTGGAAACATAAACATAAAAAGTGCAAGCAGGGGTAATGGAATTTGTCCGGCGGGAGACGGAATGGTTACAGATTGCCTTGTAAGGACATCAACTTCTGGAATGACTTTATTTCCAGATAATGCAACAAATTGTATTGTTTATGTAAATAATGGCTCGCCACAAACAACGGCAGAAATGGACTATACAAATTGGACAACAGTAAATGGTCAATGGTTTCCTAAGGGACTTACTTGGCTTGCATAGTTTTCTTAATAAAAATTGTAATAATATTGTCAAAAAAAATAATAATTATTATATAATTTAAAAGATATGTTGAAAAAGCATATCTTTTTCTTTTTCTGGTAGTTTGGGTGAGATTTTGGTTTGGGCGTGTTTTATTGCCATATTTAAAAATTTTTTTTAGAATCTTGACTTTTTTATTTTAAATGATTATTATTATATTATAATAATGATAAAATACCAAAAGGAGTGGGCATGATTATAAACCCAAAGGAAAAGCGGGATTTAAAAAAAAGTTATAAAAGACTTGCGATTTTTCTTTTATTTGCTTTTATCTTTGATAGTTTTATTGCTTTTTTACTTTTTAGTTATTCTAATATACATGAAGTCCTTTGCGGATTTATCATTATTGTAATAACTGCTGTTTTATACTTGCTCTTTTATTATATTTGTGCTAAAATTGATAAAAAGAAAGCAGAGCAAAACGCAAAAGAGAAGAAAAAGGACCCTTTTACGAAAAACTAATGATATTTTACAAAAGGAGAGGATATGGCCAATTATAGAACAATGCCACATAATATTGAAGCCGAACAGTCTGTGCTTGGCTCTATTCTTATAGACGTGCAGGCTCAAGCCGACATAATGGGTATTATTAAGGAAAGCGATTTTTATCTTGAGGCACACCAAAATATTTTTAAGTCAATGCAAAAAATTTATGCAAGGTCTGTGCCAATAGATTTTGTAACCTTATCTGACCAACTTGACAATGATAAAATACTTGACAAGGTTGGGGGAATTGAGTATATAACAATTCTTTCAAATGCCACACCATCGGCTGCTAATTACAAATACTATTGTGATATAATCAAGGCCTTATCGGTGAGGCGAAAACTCATTTCCGCCGGGGAAGATATTATAAAGGAAGCCTATGACAATGAAAACAGTGAAGAACTCTTACAACGCAGTGAAACGGCCATATTTGACATTGCAGAAAAAGGCTCAACTTCAGCCCTTGAACACGTTGGTGTTCCAGACGGGGCAATAAAGCACGTTATTGATAAGTTTGACAAAATAGCAAAAGACCCAACTTCAATAAATGGAATTCCAACAGGGTTTAAAGGCTTTGATGCTTTGACAAATGGGCTACAAAACAGTGATATTATAATGCTTGCGGCTCGTCCCGGCGTTGGAAAAACCTCTTTCTCAATGAACGTTGTCGTCAATGCGGCGGTTGAACATGGGAAAAAGTGTGCTGTTTTCTCCCTTGAAATGAGCAAAGAACAACTTATGCAAAGAGCGATTTGTTCACTAGCAAGAGTGAGCATGGCACGAGCATTAAAGGGGGAAATGGATGCAGAAGAGTGGAAAAGAATATGGGCGGCAACAAAAAAACTTGAACAAAGTGGTCTTTACGTTGACCAATCATCACTCTCAACCCCAGCCGATATATTAACCAAGTGTCGCCGGCTTAAAGCAAAAGAGGGGCTTGACCTTGTTATGATTGACTACATTCAACTTATGAAGGCCTCTTCCACAAAATCAACTGACAACAGGCAAAATGAAGTTACCGCAATTTCAAGAGATTTGAAGGTGGCGGCAAAGGAACTTAATGTTCCAATTATAGTCCTATCTCAATTATCACGAAGTGTTGAAAGCAGGCAGGGAGACCACAGGCCAATGCTTAGTGATTTAAGAGATTCGGGTGCTATCGAGCAAGATGCCGATATAGTTTTATTCCTTTACAACCCAGAAAAATACAATGATGTTGAACAGGAAGATCCCCCTGGAACGGTTGAACTTATTATTGCAAAGCATAGAAATGGCTCGACTGGAACGGTTAAATTGCGTTGGGTGGGCGAATTTACTTCCTTCTTCAACCTTGAAGATAAAGTCGAAACCGTGAAAAAGAAAATAGATATTAATAAAATAGAAGAAAAACCTATACAAAATGTTGGGAATGTCGATGTTTTTGATGATTAAAAGGAGGTAATCATGTCAAACAAAGAATATTCAGCAGGTGGAGCAAAAAAATGGTTGATTATTATTGGCGGTGTTGCACTTGTAGCCATATTAATCGTCGTTATTTTAATGGCAATTCCACCAAACACTTACAATGCAGTTCAAACTCTTTACAGAACAACAAACTCTTCTTTCCTTGTAAGCAAGAGCGAAAGAAATGAGTATGACATCTATGAAAATAGAATTTTTAACACGCCAGAGTTAAATTATTATTCAACTGAGGTTGAAGACACAAGAAATTTAGCAGATTCAGTTACAAAGGTGCTTAATTTCTACACCAATTATCTTGCTTTTGCCGATAGCAATAAAAACTTGAAGAAAAATTACAAGATAATAAAGAACAATCTCAATGAAGCAAATGAACACAAGGAAAACATTATGTCCCTTATAAACGAGGCAAATCATCTTGACGACACTGCAATAACTTATATGCAAAACATGGTTGTTGACATAAGAAGTGAGTTTATCGCTTGGCTCAAATCAAATGCTATGGCATTTAAGGGGCTTGGCGATGGCTGTATAGGTTCGCTTGGACAAACAGTTGAAAACAATCTTGCTTTTCAAATTTCAACGTCAGCAGTTGCCGACTCATTAAATGTAGTTATAAAGGACTTTGACTCACTTGCCGAAAAAGATAAAAAGGGAAGTCTTCGTCAAGATTATCTTTTTGAGATTACAACAAAAATAAACTATTTTGGCCATGTTGTGGATCAATATTTAGTCAATAAGGGAGACATTAACAACTATTACTTCGATAAAATAATAAGTAACAAATATCAACTTATTTACAAGTTCTACAGTGTTTATCATGAAGAAAACTTTGAAAACGTCATTGCCTCAGTTCAGTCGGTGGCTGGGGGAAATTATTCCTTCGATAAAATTTACGAAAATGTTAATGACGAGGAAAATGTTTATGATGCCTTAAAAGCATACTTAAATGGAGGTGTGTAATATGAAAATTAAAAAAATATTTGTTTCATGCCTTTTGGTGCTTATGCTTGCTCTCTCTTCCTTCACATTGTTTGCTTGTGATAAAAACAGAACAAGTGCCGACATTTACAAGGCTTACAATGACACATTCATTCTTTTTAGAGAAGACTATGAAGTTTTTGGCACGCAAGACCTTTTCAACACATCTTCTCGCTACTATGTAAACTATCTTTATTCTAAAACTAAGGATGATCAAAAAACTCATTACACTATTCAAAATTCTCTTTCTGCTTATGGACTTAATTTCATTGAAAAATATTATCCATACTTGCAAAACTATAAAGGAAAGGCAAATCTTAAAGCAGTTTCAAATTCAATCGATTCTTTAAATAAAGAATTTAGTGAGATGAAAGGGGAAATTGAAAGACTTCTTGCCCTGCCAGATATAGCAAATAGAGTTGTATATAATGGTCATTTTGCTCGTTACAGAGTGGAATTTAATGACTTTGCTAAAACAGTTTATCAAACAGCAAACAATCTTGCATCCTTCTTGCTTGAGGGAGGATTTACTGCAAGTATTGGAACTGATAATGTAAAAGAAGAAGAACTAGATGTTTATCTTGACATACAAAAATTGAGAGTAATATCCGATTATGAAAGATTTTTCTTTGAAAGTTGCAGAGGACTTAATTTGGTTGAAGATGAATTTCATTCTGCGACACTTCAATATGAAGAGTTTACTTTAAATTTCAAAAAAGACAATATGTTGTTGTCTGCCGACCAAGTAAAAGACCTCAAAACAATTTTTGATACAGTAAGTGCTTCAAGAGGCGATTATGCCCAAGCAATAGAAAACTTCTCATTCTATGATTATGTAAATTCTTGGGGCTATTCAATTGATGCTTACCTCAAAGAAGAGGACAATGCTTTGGCATATTATAATAAGATTTGCGATTACCTTTGGAGAATCAACGGGGTTTACAATTCGCTTTGTAATTATTTATCTAATAATGTAATTGCAACAATATAGTAAAGGTGCCCGTAGTGGCACTTTTATTTTTAAATTTATTTTAGGAGATTTTTAATGAATAATAAAGATATTGCAAATTTAATTTTCCCAGATGTAACTATGACACCAGAGGAAATTTTTAAAAGATATCCAAAACGTAATTTGAAAGAAGGGCAATATGTTACAAGATTTGCCCCAAGCCCAACCGGACTTGTTCATATAGGTAATTTTTTCCAGGCTTTTATAAGTTATAACCTTGCAAGAAATTCAAATGGTGTTTTATTTTTAAGAATTGAGGACACCGACCGAAAACGTGAAAAAACAGAAGCCAAAAAGGTGTTGTATGACGTTTTGGGGAGATTTGGCCTTGAATTTGATGAGTATCAAACCCTTGACGGCAAAGATGTTGGAAATTATGGCCCTTATGTTCAAAGCCAAAGAAATGACATCTATAAGGTTTTTGCAAAAAAATTGGTTGAAGAGGGGAGAGCCTTCCCATGTTTCTGCAAAAAAACAGAGGGCAAGGAAGATGTTTTAAAGCAAAGAGAAAGCAAGTTTTTAGAAAATGACGAAAGAGAATATGACCCTTGCCGAGATTTATCATTTGAAGAGGTCAAAAAACATATAGATAATGGCGAGTCTTTTGCAATTAGATTTAAAACAAAAAATAAAGGCGATGAGAGAATTAAGTTTAATGATATAATCAAAGGCGAGTTGGAGGCAAAAGCCAATGCAAAAGATTTTATAATTATTAAATCAGACGGCACTCCTCCTTATCCTTTTGCTCATGCTGTTGACGATACATTAATGGGGACAACTATTGTTGTTCGCGGTGAGGAATACATTGCTTCCACGCCAGCACATATTGAACTTTTTGAGGCACTTGGATTTAAACTTATTGACTATTGCCACAATCCTTTAATTTACAAGTTAAACGAGCAGGGCAACCGTAGAAAAATCTCAAAAAGATATGACCCAGAATCAAACATGATGTTCTTTATTGAAAATGGTTATCCTGTCGATGCAGTTTTTGAATATCTTTTAAATATGATAAATTCTCACTTTGAGATTTGGCGAAAAAACAATCCAAATTTACATTGGAGAGAATTTAGGTTTAAGCCAAATGAGATAACTACTGTTGCACCAATTTTTGACCTTGTAAAACTTAACGATATTGCAAAAAATATTATTGCAACTTATCCCGGCGAGGAACTTTACAATGGTTGGGTAAAATGGGCGGAGGAATTTGACAAACCCCTTGCCCAAGTCTTGAAAAAGGATAAAGACAAATTTGTAAAAGTTTGTCAAATGGATAGGGATGACAGACCAAAACCTAGAAAGGATATTTACAATTATAAAATGATGAAAGAAAAGTTCCACTATATTTTTGAAAGGCCAACCCCTAAATTTGATGAAGAGGACAAGGCAAAAGAACTTTTAAAATCTTATATTAATTCCTTTAAAATGCCTTCTTCAAATGAGGAATGGTTTAATGATGTTAAAGTTGTTGCCGGCAATCTTGGCTATGCCACCGATAATAAATTGTATAAGGAAAATCCAGACGCTTTTAAAGGAAATATTGCAAAGGCTTGTGAATTTATAAGAGTTGCTCTTACTGGTGAAAAGGATTCTCCAACATTATTTAATATTATAGAAATTTTAGGCGAAGAGGAGACTAAGAAAAGATTGTCTGTCTAATTAAATACAAAACCCCAAACACATAAACTGTAAGGGGTTTTATTTTGTTTTTAAGTGATGCTTGCAATTTAATAAATGTAAATTTCCACATTTTCAACTTTAAATTTTGTCATTTTAAAAATATTAAGTTAGCCTGTAAAAATGTTTAACCATGTCCACCTTATCACCTTTAAAGGTTACACCTTCATTGGCAAGAAGGTCTTTTTGTATAGCATGGCCGCCAAATGCGAAAGCAGGCGACAGTGAGCCGTCTGCAAACACAACTCTATGGCAGGGAACAATTATTGGATAGGGGTTTTTATGCAAAGCCCAGCCCACCTGTCTGGAATAATTGGGGCATGACAAAAACTTTGCTATTTCCCCGTAAGTTGTTACCATTCCGCTTGGAATAAGTTTTACCGCTTCATAAACTTTTTCAAAAAAATTTTCTTCCATGCTTACATTTTAGCATAAAACAAATTCATATCAAAACATTACAACGCTTCATAAATATTTTTATGGGAAAAATAAATTTGTGTGGACCTGAACTTATTGCACTTGCTTCCAGTATTGCCATTGCAATTTATGACAAGTTCGACAAGGAGGACGTTCGAAAAATTAAGTGCCTGCTTGCAAACATATCGGGAAACTTGACTGTAATCGAGATTGAGGGCAGGCATAGAAAAGGATGTAAAAAAGATTAAATTATTTTGCAAATAAGACAGGCTATAACAGAGCCAACAACAGAGGCGACAAGGGCAATGGGAATTGCGTAGAGAAGTTTCTTTACTTTAGTTTGCGATGTGTAAACGGTTGCGACATAGAAAATTGTTTCGCTGCATCCCAAAATTACACAGGCACATCTTGATATGTATGAGTCAGCACCATATTGGGCAAACACGCTGTCAAGCAGGGCATAACTTCCCGAGCCGGTGAAGGGTCGTAAAAGCACAAGTTCGATTAGCTGCTTAGGAATGCCTAAAAGATTAAAAATGGGAGAGAAGATTGTTGCAAGGATGTCTGTTGCACCGCTTGTGCGAAGAAGGGCGACCGCAACCATAATTGTTGCAATATATGGAAAAATGTCAATTACCAGTGGAATTGATTTTTTTGCACCTTTGACAAAAGTGTCATAGGTGTTGACCTTTTTATATTTTGAATAACAAAACACTGCTATAAAAATAATTGGCAAAATATATCCGCTCAAATTTCACTCCTTTTAAATCTATTTATTCACCGCTAAACAAGGGGGAAATAAATACATTGAAAATTATTTTTTATTTTATTTTTTTTAGTTTTTTATTTTTAAATTTATCGTGCAAAAAGTTTGCTAATTTTGTTAAAGAAATTCCCACAATACAGGTGCATATTGTTGCGATTAATGTTGGCAAAATTATATCTGCCGGACTTTGTGAACCGGCGGCGGCACGCAGGCCAATTACAGTTGAGGGAAGAAGTTGAATGGATGTTGAATTTAAAACCACAAGCATTATTATAGCGTGATTTGCTATGCCACTCTTGTCGTCGAGTTTTTTCATTGCGTTTATGCCCATTGGAGTTGCCGCATTGCCAAGCCCCAACATATTTGCAGACATATTGAGGGCAATCATCTTTTCCGCCTCTTCATCTTTTATTTTGAAAAGCCAACGAATTAATGGGCGAAGCAGTTTTGCAAGTTTTTCACTAAGCCCACTTGCCTCGACAAGTTCAAGCACTCCAAGCCATACCGCATAGACGGCACAAAGTTCAATTGCAAGCGAAAGAGCACCGCCCGATGCCTCAATCATTGTGTTAAGCATTCCTGACGGGTCATTAAATAGGAGCAGGCAAATTGAAAGAACAACCATTACAAACCAAATTCTATTCATAAAATAATCTATTCCTCTTAAATAATTTTTAAAACTTTATTTGACTTTTACTTTTGTTTGGGGCAAAATATATAAAAAGGAGTTGCTATGTTTGTTGACACCCATGCTCATCTGACAGATAGTGCTTTTGATGAAGACAGAGATGAAGTTATAAAGTTTTCGCAGGAATGCATGGTGAGTAAAATAATAACCTCGGGATTTAATATCCCTTCCTCTTTTGACGCGATTGCACTTGCCAATAAATTCGATGGCGTGTATGCATCGATAGGGGTTTACCCTGAAAATATATATGAAGTTGGAGATGATTTTGAGAGTAAATTCTCTTCCCTTGCCAAGGAAAAGAAAGTTGTTGCGTTTGGGGAAATAGGACTCCAATATACTCCTGATATGCCGGCAAAGGACAAACAAATACAAATTTTTTTAAGACAATTAGTCCTTGCTGACAAACTTGGACTTCCTGTTGTTATACATTGCCGTGATGCTTATGGCGATTTGCTCGCCCTTTTAAAAGAAAATAAAAATCTTTTAAATAATGGGGGAACAATGCATTGCTATGGAGGCAGCATTGAAATGGCACAAATGCTTATACGTCTGGGCTTACATATATCTGTGGGCGGAGTCTCAACTTTTAAAAATGCTCAACGTCTAAAAGAAGTTATAAAAGAGATTCCTCTGCAACATCTCCTCCTTGAAACCGATTGCCCCTATCTTACGCCTCACCCTTTTAGAGGAAAACGTAACAGCCCTGCCTTTATTCCTACAATTGCACAAAACCTTGCCGATATAAAAGGAATAACTGTTGACGAAGTTGCCAAGGTTACAACTCAAAACGCAGAGGAGGTCTTTAAATTATGCTAAATCACAACTTCAAAAAAAAGTTTGGGCAGAACTTTATATCAGACAAAAATTTACTTTCTGCAATTTGCAACGATGCAGATATTAAGGCGGGGGATTATGTGCTGGAAATAGGTGCAGGTGGCGGAACGTTAACAAAAGAGATTGCAAGTCGTGCCAAAAAAGTTGTAAGTTATGAAATTGATAAAGATTTAAAACCTTATCTTTTATCACTTGACTTGCCAAACACCGAGTTTGTTTTTGAAGATGTTTTGAGCGACTCTGTCGCAGATATTGAAAAAAAAATAGGCGGAAATTATAAACTTGTTGCAAACCTGCCATACTATATAACTTCCCCTATAATTTTTAAATTTCTAAAAGAAGGTAATCTCTTGACCTCACTTACAATAATGGTTCAAAAAGAAGTTGCACAAAGAATTGTTGCTCAAAAGGATAGCCGTGATTATGGCGTGCTTTCAATAATGACAGCCTTTTATGGCAATGCAACTATAAAAAGAATTGTTTCAAAAAATATGTTTTATCCTAAACCCGATGTGGATTCGGCACTTGTAACAATAAATATTGACAAAAAGAAGAATGAAAATATTAATGGTGAAGATTTTTATAATTTTTTATGTAAAGTTTTCGCCATGAGAAGAAAAACATTGAAAAATAATCTTCTTCATGCCTCGCTGACGGCTGAAAAAATAGATAAACTCGATGAAATTACATTGAAAAAAAGGCCAGAAAATCTTTCTCTTGACCAACTTATCTCTATTTATTTGAATATTTTTAAATAAAAATATTAAGTTTTTGTTGTAATTTGAATTTTTATTTGCTATAATGTAAATGATAAATAATATAAAATTTTAAAAGGAGGGGTGCAAAGTGAATTATATATCTACGCTGGGCTGGGGTTTTATGGAAATCATTTGGTGTATTGTAGCAATCATCCCAAAGATGATATATTTCTTCTTTGCTTGCTTTGCAAGTGCTATTGATGCCATGCAGGCATTAATAAGAAAACTTGCCGGTCTTGATGTCTTCTACATAAAAACAGCAGGCGAAAATTCAGCTTGGTCTTTCTCTGGACAGGGCACACAATATTCAAATGTTGACCCTTTGACTGAATTTATATATGGAATTTTAGGAATAGGTAAAAACGCAGCTTCATATAAGGCATTAAACACAGTTTTCTGGTCGCTTAGCATTTTCGCACTTATAGTTTTGGTTGTCTGCACTATGATTGCAATTATAAAATCTCACTACAATGAAGATTATGCAAGCACCAACCCATGGAAATATATTTATACAGCCATCAAAGCGATTTTGACATATGCGGCAATGCCAGTAGTTATTGTTATTGGTATGCAACTTGCAACTTTCGTTTTGAGAACACTTGACCATATTACAGCAGGTTATTCATCTGAAGATACCTTAAAGGGCGTTTACGGACAAAATGTAGTTCCGCTCTTTAAAGATGGAACGGGTGAATTCGATGGCATATATGGTCATTATGACTTTTTTGGCTTTGGAAGCCCGACGTCGGCAACAACCTTTGGGGGTATGCTGTTTAAGGCGGCGGCATATTCCAGTAACCGAGCGAGAACGGGCTCAAATACGAAAGCACAATATTTATCATTGAAACATCAAAATATTCAAATATTTGGAAATCAAAGTTGTGCCGCATATAGTGCTCTTCAAGCAGGGACATCTAATAGTGAGGGTAGCAACGTGTCTGCACAGGTCGAATATATTGCATATCAAGTTGACTACGCTTTCCAAAACAACTTGAGATTAAATAACACACTTTCAATTTATGTATTAGATGATATATTTGAAGGAGTTCCGTTTATACATGGCTTTGATGCTCCTACATATCAAGAGGGATTGAATGGATTTTCAAAATTCAATGTTTCGGCAATTTGGTTCTTCTACGATTTGTGGCAATTTAACTTTATTGTCGCATTTGGTGGAGGTGTAACAATTTTTAGCCTCGTCCTTTCAATTATATTTGGTATGATGTCAAGACTTATTCAAGGTGCGGCATTATTCCTTATTTACCCAACTATGCTTTCAATTGCACCACTTGACCAATTTAAAGCATTCAAGGGTTGGGGACAAAAGTTTATGGCACAAGTTCTTATGGCGGTGGGAAGTATAACCGCTGTCAACGTGCTAATGTTAATAATCCCTTATCTTAATAATTTTTCTTTCTTTAATATAGGTTTAATCGATGCAATCATTAACATGGTGCTATTGATAACCGGTATAGTAATGGTTAAAGATTTCATTGGAATTGTAAGCGGCTTCATTGGTGCTGCAGATGCCGCAAGTGAAGGTGAAAAAGCCAAAGGGCAGGCATTTAATGCAATTAAATCTGGCTTTGAAACAACTGCTAAAATTGGTATGGGCACGGCAAGATTTGCAGTGGGCGGTGTAAGACTTGCAGGTGCTGGAGTAAGAGCTGGTATGAAAGCCGTCAGAAAACGCAGAGCACGTGAGGAGTTTAGAAAGGAAGCCTCGGCCGCTCAGGGTGAAGCAAATGAAGCACAGGCGACTTTGGATGCTTTAAAGAAAAAAGCTCCACACGATCTTGCAATGCTTGATACTAGTGAGCAAGAAAAAACAAAGAACGCAATAATTGAAGCAGCCTCTGCAAAGGGCAAAAAGAAGAGTTTTGAACAACTAGGAATAGCAGACACGGAAGAAAATAGGGCGGCGTATGAAAGCACATTGAATGCCGTTAAAAATAGAGGCAAAGGAGTTAAGTCGGCTGATGCTGCGGCAGCAGCGTTTGCTGAAACTGGTGCAGGAAAACAATTGGCAGCGGATAACGAAATGAATGAACGTGCTAAGAAAACAAATGAAGAAGCGCATGCTATACACGATGCGGCGATTGCGGCTGCAGAGGCGGATGTTAAGACTAAGAAAGCCAAGGTTGATGGTGTTGTGGCAGAAGCAAAACAGCATAATCATGATCTTAAATTAGCATCTGATGGCTCACACTTCATGACAAAACGCGAAGAAGCACAGGTTGCAAAAGATTATAAACAAGCTACTAAGGATGCGGCAAAAGAAGAAAAACAAAAACTAAAGGCCGAAGGAAAATGGAAAGAGACGAAGAAAGAAAGGAGAGAAGAAGCGAAAAGAGAAAGAATTAAAAACGAGGAATCTGTATTCGGCAAAGGTACGGGTCTTGCGGATAAATTCTTTAATGCTAAAGGTGCAGGTTTGCAGATGGCGGACTCACTCCTTAAAACTCTTAAAGCAGTTCCAGACGCTTGTGGATTTGATAAGTTCCTTAAAGGCCTTGCCGACATATTTAAAGGCGGATTGACATTAAAGGGTGGGGCATTCGAAAACTTTGGCAAAGGCAAACCTGCTGAAGGCGACGCTGCACAAAGAGAGGCAAGCAACAAGAGATCTAATGAGGCTTCACAACAAGCAGCATTGCTTAAAGAGATTCGTGATCAACTCAAAAATAACAATAAGGCAATTCAAGAAGGCAATCAACAGGCTCGATCATACTACTCATCAGCAAGAAATAGAGACTAATTGTTGTAGTAAAGCGAATTGTATTTTAGAATGGAGTAAATGTAAATTGCTCTTGCGACAAAAGTCAAAAGAGCATTTGGCAACATTTATAACAAGCAAAAAGATAGGAAGGGGAAACCCTTCCTATTTTTTTGCATACCTTGCTATTTTGTAATATATAAATAATATATAATAATAAACATCATATTATATAGCACATATTCATAGCCAATACAAATTTTTCTAGTAATATTCTTGCAAAAAATAAAAGAAAAACTTTTGAAAAAGTGTTGACAAATAAAAATGAATTTGCTATATTATATAGGGTAATGGAAGTTTAGCTCAGCTGGGAGAGCATCTGCCTTACAAGCAGAGGGTCATAGGTTCGAGCCCTATAACTTCCACCAAAAAAAGACGGAAGTCTTTTTTTTATTGCGATAGCAAAGGAGCGGAGCGAACGGTGGAAGGTAAAAGGTTCTTGAAGAGGTTCTTATAACTTCCGTTGAATAAAAGACGGAAGTCTTTTTTTTATTGCGATAGCAAAGGAGCGGAGCGAACGGTGGAAGGTAAAAGGTTCTCGAAGAGGTTCTTATAACTTCCGTTTAAAAAAATAAAAGTAAGAATGAAGACTAGAGAGGAAGATAAAAGGTTCTTGAAAAGGTTCTTATAACTTCCGTTGAATAAAAGACGAAGGTCTTTTTTTTATTGCGATAGCGAAGGAGCGGAGCAATTTAAAAAGCGGTATTGACATAAGAAGATGTTTTTATATTTTTTGTCTCGTGGTTTGATTTTTATTGGGTCAAGATAATATTGTTAAGGTTTGAATTATAAATTTATGAGTGGAAAATTTGCAACTGAAAATCAAAAAAAAAGATATTGACAAACAAGGCTTATTGTAGTAAAATATAATTAAGTTAAAAAGGAGAAATTTTTATGAAAGCAAGTGAATTTTTAAATAAAACAAAGGAAGAAATTCAAACTCAACTTGAAATTTTATTACAGAATGAAAAGATGCAGGAGGATGAAGATTTAGCACCTCAAATTTTCGTGGCAAGAACACTCCTTACAAATGATATTGTTTTTAAGCAATCGGCATCGACAAAGGAAGGAAGATTACAACTTTTGACATTGGCAGAATATTTAAAGGGCATTAATGGTGTTTTAAAAATGGCTGAAGAGAAAAATCTTTCTGACGAGGAAATCAACCAAGCAATAATGAACAAATTGCCAAATGCAACACTCAAGGCTCAGGCAAGAGCGATTGAATATGATGATGTTGAGGAAGACGTTGTTGGAGCAACCATTTTTGAGGTAAAAGATTTCTGTATGGAGACAATTTTAGCAATGTTAAAAATGGATGAAGAATTTGATGAAGAAGACACTCAACTTGTAACATCGGCTTTTGACAAATTATTTAATGAGGCACTTGTCGAATTGGGATACGAGAATAAGACTTCTTTCTCTGATGAAGAGATGAACGAAGTATTTGCACATATCAGTGCAACATTGCAAGATGAAGATTTTGATTTTGAAGAATATGTAAATGATGATGAAGATGGAAATGAATTGAATTAAGGCGAAAAAAATAATCGCCTTTTTTTTAAGAACACAAGTATCTAAAATACAGCGAGTTTTCATAACAAATATAATTCGACAGTGATGAAAACTAAGTTTTCTAAGAGAGGGTGGAATTTATATAATATTAAATACAATTTAATTCGATAGTGATAAAAACTAAGTTTTTTTGAGAAGATGTGATGTAAAAAATTTTCAAATGTAATATAATTCGACAATGATAAAAACTAAGTCTTCTAAGAGAAAGTGGAATTTATATAATATTAAATACAATTTAATTCGATAGTGATAAAAACTAAGTTTTTTTGAGAAGATGTGATGTAAAAAATTTTCAAATGTAATAAAATTCGATAGTGATAAAAACTAAGTTTTTAAAAAAAGCCATTACAACAATAGTAGTGGCTTATGGTAGCAGCAACTGGGATCGAACCAGTGACCTCACGAGTATGAATCGTGCGCTCTAGCCACCTGAGCTATGCTGCCATAAATTACTTTTAAATTATACATTACAAAGATTGTTTTGTCAAGTAAAAAATTTGTGAAATAAAAATTTTTTAATAATTGTAAAAAATGACAAATTTAAATTTTATTCATAGTCAAATTTTTTTGACTTTTGTCTTGTTTTTAATTATAATATTCAAAGAGGTGAAAAAATGATTTACGATGAAATTAAAAAAGCAAACGTTCAAGCGATGAAAGATAAAGACAGTGTTGCAAGAAGCATATACTCTGTTCTTTTAAACAAAATCAAACTTGAAGAGATAAGAAAAAGAGAAAATGGCAGTTCAATTGAGGATGCTGACGTTGTTGCAATTTTGCAAAAAACAATCAAGGAGTTGAATGACGAGAAGGAAAATTACGTAAAAGTTGGCAATCAGGATGAGGTTGAAAATATTTTAAGACACATTGAAATTGCTTCAAAATATTTGCCTCAAATGATGAGCGAAGAGGAGATTAAAAAAGTTATCTTATCACTTGATGACAAAAGCGTGCCAAGTGTAATGAAACATTTTAAAGCCAATTACAATGGCAAATGTGATATGAGAAAGGTTCAAGAGGTTTTAAAGGGGTTATAATGAAGATTTTTGCTATAAGCGACCTTCATCTTTCTATAAACAATTCAAAGCCAATGAATATTTTTGGCCCCGTTTGGGAGGGTTATCTTGACAAAATTTTCTCTCAATGGCGAGAAATGGTTGGACAAGATGACATTGTTTTGCTTGCCGGCGATTTGTCATGGGCAATGCGTCTTGAAGAGGTTGTGGCAGACCTAGACCTTCTCAAGGACTTACCAGGGCAAAAGGTTATAATTAGGGGTAATCATGATTATTGGTGGCAATCTATATCAGCATTAAGGGCGATTTTGCCACCCAATTTCCATGCAATTCAAGTTGACTCTGTCAGGTTTGACAAGGTTGTAATTGCAGGGACACGCGGTTGGAAAGGAGTTGAGAGAGGGTTTGTGTTTACGCCCGAAGACCAAAAAATTTTCAACCGAGAAATTTTAAGGCTTGACATGACATTATCCAGTGCCTCAAAAAAAAGACAGGAAGGGGATAAATTAATTTGCATGATGCATTATCCGCCTGTGGGCCTCAATAAAGACGACAGCCCATTTAGCCAATTGATAGAAAAGTATAAGGTTGATGCCGTAGTTTATGGTCATCTTCATGGTTACAAAAATGTGCCTACTTTTTTTGTTAAAAATGATATTCCTTATTATTTGACATCTTGTGATATGGTTGACAATAATATTATACAAATCATGGAGATTAAATAGCAAAATAATTGACAAAAATATAAAAGTATAGTAAAATCTCTTTATTAAAAGGTAAAAAAATGAAAAAACGTATATTAAAAATATTTGCTATGATTTTTTGTATGGCACTCGTCCTAACAGGCTGTGCTACTGTTTCTCGTCCAACAAATGGCGATGGAAGTAAAATTGTTTATGAGGATATTCATTACAATCAAGGTCAAGTTTTGACTATTGGTGATTATCTTTATTTTGGAAATGGTTATAATGCTTCCGATGGTGATTCATATGACTATAAGGCTTCGGCAAAATATACATCACTCTCTCGAATGAAACTAGGAGAAAAATTATCTTTTGAAGAAGATGTTGAAAGCGACGATTGGAGCATGACAACGCCAAAAGGAATTGAAAGTGTCAACAGTAAAATGGTGTTTGGCTCTCAACTTCAAAATATGTTTGCTCTTGGTGAATATATTTACTTTACATCTCCAAACCAACACAAAACAAAGGATATGGAAAGCGACTACAAGAAAGTTTCACTTTACAGAATGAAGTTTGACGGAAGCGGAGTTAAAGAACTTGTAAAAAATACAGCATTTGCAATAGGCACAACTGGAAAATTGTCAGTTCAAAAAGGTAATGATGGCAATTATTACTATATAATTGTAGAAGAGGGAGAAAACAGCACATTCACTATTAAATCTCTCAAAATAGGCAAAAAAATTGGCAAAATCAACGTTCTTGCCGAAAATGCCACCTCTTATGCTATAGCAGATGAAAATTCAACCCAAAAGAATGTTATATTCACTGTTAACGACGAAGACAGACCAATGTCCGCTCAAATAATCAAATCAGTAAACTTTGAGGGCGGTGATGCCGTTGAACTCGATAAAGGTCTTGCACTTTCTACAACAAAATTAATGGGGAGAGTGGGAGATGTTATATTCTATTATTACAAACACCTTCAAACCTCAAAAGATGGAATTTATTACAAACATTTGGAAGAAAGCGATTATCCATTATTTGACGAAGACGGCTCTCTATTGACAGATAGAGACTCAGCATTCAAAGATGAACATTTCTCGCCTGCAGAAAGCCAATTCTTCTACAGTGCAACAACAATTTCCAATATTGCTAAAACTGCTGACGGATACACTTTTAAAACTGATGGCGGTGCTTTAATGTATTGCGAAATTGGAAAGGATGCCGAAATAGTTTTCTCTGACGCAGACTTTTCAGATATATTGTTTGTAGAAAACGATTACGTTTATGTTTCTGGGCCAGCCGCTATTAAACGTGCCAGCGTTCTCTTCCCAGACAGCAAGGAAGACATTGTTACTGTAAGCGATATGGTTAGTGGCAAGTGCGGTTATGACGGAGAATATATCTATTTCTACTGCAAGATAAATAAAACAGAAAGCGAGGATACAACCACTTCCACAGAAACAGCAGAGGAGGAAGTTGTTGACAACTACTATATGCATAGAGTTGATAAAAATGGAAATCTTCAATTAATAGGAAAAACTATAACTCAAAAGGTTGACAAGTCAAGCGAAGAATAATTGTGAGGAAATAATTTAGTAAAAAGATGCAAGTTAATACTGCATCTTTTTGTTTGTGGCTCAAAATTTTTAATATTAAAATTAAATTTTTTAAGCAAATTTTAAAGGTGAATTTTTGCGACAAAATTTTGCAAAAATCATAAAAATTTTGGCAAATAAAAAGGGATTTTGGAACTCAAAAAAGTCAATTCTACAAATTACGACAAATAAAGACAATACTCGTCAAAAATTAAAACTTTGAAGACTTTTCTTTAAAGACCGAATGTGTTATCTTTATAATGTAAAGGTTGCAACCGCAAGTTGCACCGTAAAGGAGATGTAAAAATGGAAATTCCAAAAAAGAAAATTAAACTATATTTGGCTGATGTCGAAGTCGAAGAATTAAACAGAATGGAGAGTTTCTTTAAACAAAAATTCGATGAATTTGATGTTGTCGGCAAAGGAAGTGATGGGGTGGAGATTATCAAAGATATTCTTGAACTTAAACCCGACTTTTTGATAAGCGAGGTTGTCCTTGCCAATGCTGATGGTTTCAAGGTTATTGAAAGTTTAAAAAAGGAGATGGGCTCATCTTCACCTAAGGTGATTTTTGTGTCCAACCTTTCTCATGCAGGCTTTATATCTAAGGCATTGAAGGAAGGGGCAAGTTATTTTATGGTAAAACCTATTTCCTATGAAAATCTTGAAGAAAGAATTAAGGATTTGACAAATCCTACTATTAATGTCGATAGTGATAAGGCGCTTGATGAAAAGATTTCAAACATATTTATTAGTATTGGCATTCCTGCTCATATAAAGGGCTATCAATTCTTGCGAGAGGCTGTAAAACTTGCAGTAGATGACCCAGATATTATTGCGTCAATAACAAAGAGGCTTTATCCAACTATTGCCGAGAAGTTTTCGACAAGTTCTTCAAAAGTTGAAAGAGGTATGCGTCATGCTATTGAAGTTGCTTGGAATAGGGGAAAGATTGAAAATATCAACAGCCTCTTTGGGCTTCAAATTTATGGTGCAAACGACAAACCTACAAATGGTGAATTGATTGCTTTGATTGCAGACAAAATGATAATGGAAGGCTAAAATCACTTTATTTATAAAAAAAGGAAGGAGGCGACCCCTTCCATTTTTAATGTTAAAAGTTATCGTCAAAACTGTGAATTTCTCCATTTTTATCTTTATAAGATATTATTGTTGAGAGGTTGACGTTTGTCGAACTTTTAAATATATTCCCTTCAATCATTGGGTTTTCGCGAGCAATTTGGGCAATGAGTTTTTTTGTGTATAAACGCTTAGATTTGTTTTCCATGTCGGCACTAGTTTCTTCTGTAAATCGACAGGCACACTGCAAAAATTTAATCTCGTTGTAATCTCGCCAGTGCTTTATGTCTTTTTCGCGAATGTAATACATCGGGCGGATAAGTTGCATTCCTTCAAAATTTGCACTCTTTATCTTTGGAAGCATTGTTTGAAATTGGCCGCTAAAAAGCATTCCCATAACAATTGTTTCAATTACGTCATCAAAATGATGTCCAAGAGCAATTTTGTTGCAACCCAACTCCTTTGCCTTGCTGTAAAGATTCCCCCTTCTCATTCTTGCACAAATATAGCAGGGCGACTTTTCAATGTGAACAACATTTTCAAATATATTAGACGAAAAAATCGTCAATGGAATGTTTAATTCCCTTGCATTGCTTTCAATAAGTTCTCTATTTGCCTTGTTGTATCCTGGGTCCATAACAAGAAAGAGGATTTCAAAATCAAATTTATTGTGTCTTTTAAGTTCTTGAAAAAGTTTTGCCATTAAAAAACTATCCTTTCCGCCAGAAATACACACAGCAATTTTGTCGTTTGGCTCTATAAGATTAAAGTCATTTAATGCTTTGCAAAACTTGGTGAACAATTCTTTGTGAAATTTTTTTCTTATGCTTTCTTCCACATCTTGCACGTTTTTCATATAAATCTCCACTTGTTATTATATCATAAACATTACAAAGCAACAAGATATTTAAAGATTTTGTTTGCATTAAACACACTTTAATGATATAATCTATTTGAGGTTACAAATGATATTACAAGAATTTGATAAAAATGCAGAGGCAGTCATAAATCCAAGTATGTTTAATAAAAAGGTTGCATCATTCCCAACCACAGCAGTTTCCTTTTTTTCAAGAAATGTTATGGAGGAATTTGTTAAAAGATATTCTCCAAAGGAAATTGCACAAATTGATGGTGAGACAACTCGTTATCCAATCTATGAAATAGAGGTTAATGGCTGTAAGTTGGCGGTATATCAATCCCCAGTTGGTGCACCTGCTTGTGGTATGAACATGGAAGACGTAATAGAAATGGGTGCAAAAAATTTTCTTTTGGTGGGGTGTTGCGGATGCCTTGATAAAGATATTGAGGATTGTGGAATAATTATTCCAACAAGTGCTATTCGTGATGAGGGGACAAGTTATCACTATATGCCACAAAGCGATGAAAATTTTGTAGAACCAAAGTGCGTTGAACTTTTGGAAGAAGTTATGAAAGAAAATAAAATTAAATATAAAAAGGGCAAAACGTGGACAACAGACGCCTTATACAGAGAAACAAAGGACAAAGTGGCTTCCAGAATAAAAATGGGTGCAATCACGGTAGATATGGAATGCTCGGCAATGATTGCGATTGCAAAATTTAGAAATGTTAATTTCGCTCAAATCTTTTATGGGGCGGACAATCTTGGTGGCGAGGAATATGACCCACGAAGTTTGACAGATAAAAGTGCCATGGAAGGCAAATTTAAAATAATTCCACTTGCTTTGGATTGCGGAGCAAAATTAAGCAAAAATTTATAAAAAGGAGTAATGCGTGAAAAAAGTATTAGAAATTGAAAATATTGGTCGTGTAACTTACGAGGAAAGCATTTGGACGGGCAAAAAGAATATAAGCATAGATGACAAGCCCCTTGAAAAAACCTCAAAGACAACATTTAAAATGCCTGACGGAAGGGTGATTGAAGCACAAGGGAATTTTGTTATTGGGGCAACACTAAAATTGGAAAATCAAACATATGAAATCTTCCCAAGTGCAAAATGGTATGAATATATTATGACATTCTTGCCACTAATTCTTATATGTGTATGGGGCAATCTTGTTTATCTTTGCAAAATCGTGCCTGTTGTGGGCGGAGCAATTGGTGGTCTTATAAGTGGCTTAATGTCTTGCCTAAACCTATTTTTAATTAAGATTGTAAAACCAATTTGGCTGAAAATTTTAATTGCAATTGGAATAACAGGATTAACATTTTTGATATGTTTCTTGATTGCCTTGCTTATTTTAAAAATTGCATAAAGGATGGGAAAGGCTAAATACAACTTTTGGAAACAAATAACGGCTTAATTTTTGCCGTTATTGTTATTTATAGGAGAAGAATATGATAACTATTACTATATTAAATGATGACAGATGTTATAATGACAAACTCTGTTCTTGTCATGGATTTTCTATCTATGTGGAGTGTCAAAATGTAAAATTTTTGTTTGATGTTGGGCAAGATGACAGTTTTTTAAAAAATGCCCAAACACTTGGAATTAATTTAGATATGGACTATATTGTTTTAAGTCATGGACATTATGACCACACAGATGGGCTTAAATTTTTAAATAGTTCAAAACCTCTTATATGCCATCCCGAATGCCTGTCAAAACGAATATCAAAAAGAAGTGGAAAGTATAATGGGTTGCCATTTACAAAAGAAGAGTTTGAAAAGAAATTTAATGTCATATATTCTGTAAAACCCTATAAAATTAGCGAAAACATTATATTTTTGGGTGAAATTAATAGAATTTTTCCATTTGAATGTAAAAGTTTTCCTTCTATACGTGAAGACGGCACTGATGATACAGCACCCGATGATAGTGGGGTTGTAATTAAAAGCGAAGAGGGAATTATTGTAATTACAGGCTGTGGGCATAGTGGAGTTTGTAACACAATCGAGCAGGCAAAACAAATTGCCAAAGATGATAGAATTTATGCGGTGCTGGGCGGCTTCCACTTGAAAGATGTGGATGCTCAAACTCAAGAGACGGTTGAATATATGCGAAAAAACAATGTTAAAAATATATTTTTGGGTCATTGCACCTCAAACCCTGTTATAGATTACTTCAAAGAAAGGTGTGAGGGAATAAATATTGATGTTATATCGACTGGCAAGGAAATACACTTATAGACAAATATTAAATTTTTTAATATTCCCACTTTTCAAAAAGCATTTTGTATGCTATAATAAAAATAAGGAGAAGCAATGGATAATCAAAGATTAAAGGATTTAATTTTAAAACTTCAACTTTTTGTAACCGAAAAGAAAGTCGATGATGAAATATATTTTAAATTGGCAGAGCATTTTTGTAGGGAATATGCTGATCTTTATATTAAGCCTATAATGGAAGGAACTGGTGAGCCTGTTGCAGAGTTGAAATTTACAAGGCAGGGCAGCGGAACTTTTGGTAAAGGCGTTGAAGACGTCGCTTTCTATGACCCACCAAGCAAATCTGTTAATATTAATCTTGGATATGTCGTTGCTGGTGAAGATAATAGTGAAAAGTTTTTGCGATTATTAACCGTAATAAAGACTGTTGGCCATGAATATGAGCATAGTTTTCAACACAGATATACTTACTACTATCTGCTTTTTAAAGATCATTATGCCAATCCAAGGCAATATCAATTAAAAGATAAAAATATTACCAATCACGAATTGTATAAAAAAATTATTGGCGAGAGAGCAGATGAAATTGCCGAAGATTTTATTACTGAGCAATACAAAAAAGATGAAGTCAAAACAATGCTTAAATTTTTTAAGGGGCTGGAAAAGGATATATATTCTCAATTTACTCCTGAGGAGCAGGACGATGAGGATTTTGCAGCCGACATATGCCTTTATGCTTTGTATTTTAAAAGAGCAGCGGAAGAGGATGCAAGAAAAAAGGAAAGACAAATTTTTGGAAAATTTGCCGAGGATGTCAAAAATATTGATGGAATAAACCCACTTTTCCCTGTTTTTATCGATAAAGTGGCAGAAATGGCGGAGAGCGAGGAAGAATTACAGCAAATGCAAGACACCCCAGTTTACAAAAAAATTAAAGGTCTTATGGATAATCTTTCTGCCAATGATTATGTTGCTTTTGGAAAGTTACTCGAAAATGAAAACCTTATTGGCCTGAAAAATATGCGTTTCTTTGCCGACCAAGAAACAGCATACGCCGACTTCTTTGTTAAACAAAAAATACTTTTAGATGCTTTCAATTTTATCCTTCATACAAACAAGTTTGATGGTGGCAAAAAAGTTTGGGGAAATTTGGAACAATTGAATAAAGTAAGATTGGCATTTATGAAACATGGCTTATCGTCTTCAACCGCATTGGCTGAACAAACAAATGGGGCGAAAATTATGCCACGAGAATTAAACACGCGTTTTAGAGATGGTTATTATTTAATGCTTAGAGATGAGCCAATAACACTATATTCCTTTGATAAAATAGACCTTTTAAAACCAGCGCAAAGATTGGAGATTTTGACAAAAATGATTGAAACAGGAAGATATGAGTTTGCAAATTCTATGATTCAATCAATGGGTGATGAAATAAAAACTTATCTTAGAACTGACAATTTGGATGTTGAAGCAGAACTTAAAAAGATAAGGGAAGAGGGCGATTTTGTAAAGGAGTGGTATTTCCTTGACGAGGTTGAACCAATGGCTAAATTTAATATAATGGGCTCTATTGAAAAAAGAGTAAATTTGCTTGATAAACAGCAAAAAGAGGGGAAATTGTGTTTTGATGATGTTGATGAAATGATATCCCTTCTTGCTACACTATGCGAGAGCGTCAATGTCCCATATTATAAGGAAAATGCCCTTTTGCCTCAAAACACTCCAAATGCAAAGGTCGCAAATAAACTTTATGACTTATATCAAAAGATGGAAGATGTTGGAAGAAAAGAGGCTTGCAAAATTTCTGGATATGAACTTAATCCAGATGCATATCGTTATGCTCACAGACAGGACAGGGACTATTACCTTTTGCAAGGAAGAGATAAGGAAAAACGTATTGAAAGACTTTATGGGAAAAACGAACTTGCAAGGTTTCAAAGAGAAAATAATATTGAAAAACTATATGAAGATGATTGCGAAGTTGAGCATGAGTAAGGCGTGCATAAGATAATGTGGAGGATAATGTGCAAGAAAGATTTAAAAATTTGAGCCATGAAGAATTTGTATCTATTGTAGACGAATTGAGTTTGCAATTAAGCGATTTTTTAACTAAAAACAATTTGAAAGTTGACTATGTTGTTCCAATGCTTAGAAGTGGGGCTGTTCCGGCAGTTTATTTAGCAAACAAATTAAATATTGTAAAATTTTTGCCTTTTCAATCAAAGCACATAACATATAAAGATGGAAGGGAAACAATAGAAATGCTTTACAACCCCTTGGAAGGATTCCATATTTCCAAAGAAGAACCTGTATTTTTGGTTGTCGAGGGCAATCATTCCACGGGAAAGAGCGTAGAATTATGCATTGACCAGTTAATTAAGGTTTATCCAAAAGCAAAAATATTATATGTTTGCCTTTTCAAAGATTACAATAGTAAAAACTTTAATGATAAGACGATTTTTGAAAGTGCTGGCAGAATTACTGGCTATTTCTTACCAATAGAAGAATGTGAAAGATTAAAAATTGATGGCTATGCACCTATATATCCATGGGAGAGTGAGGAAGACCAGATTGCTCATCCCGATGATAAGGAAGAAAACATATTTTTTTAATAATTTAATATTTTTTAGTTAAAAAGCGCGTAAAAAACAGAAAAAAATAGGATTTTTGGATAATTTTAACATAATTTGTAATTTAATCTTATTTAAAAGGTGATTTTGTTTTGCTTATTATACCTTTTCAAAAAAGTAAAAATCAAACTAGATTACGCATTTATGCGAAGAATAAAAATGGGGCTTTACCCCAATAAAAAAACACGGTCAACACCGTGATTTTTTATTTAGGAACGCAAGAATAACGATGAGTTTACAGGACGTTTTCCTGTTTGTAAGTGTTATTCCAATTCAAGATAACTATTATATTCCTCGACGAAACAATCGTGATAAAAACTTGCTCCTCCCAATGTCTCCTTTTCACCATATCTTATTGTAGTGTTTAGATATTGTCTTATAATAGAATCTTTGTAGTTTTTATGTGGACTAGGAAGGGAAAAAGGTATTCCGCTTAATAATGAAAATTGGCTTCGCAATTTTACAATGTCTTCACCTTGTGCTTTTTGTTCAAGGTGTTTAGAAAACTCCTCGAAATTATATATTACCCATTTTACAGGCTTAACCTCGAACCAAACCCATTTTTCTTCTTTACTTCCATCAATTGTGATATCATCTGAAACAATCAATTTGTTTTTAAGAAGGACACGGACAAATTTTTTGCCTTTATAATCATATTCTTTGTTTTGAGTTACAACCCCATTATTATCCATACTTCCCATATAATATTTGCCGGTGGGTTGAAGTTGGTGGTTTTTGTAGGCATTCTCTAGTTCTGCTGAGTTGAGACAATAATTTTGAGGCATTTCTCCAAATTGAATTGTGTGGTCCTCTTTGTTATAGTTTAATTCATCACAAATTTTAATAAAATCATCGAATTTTATATTAAAACATGGCATTATTCCAAGATTTTTGTTTGTTGATACGCTATGTGAAAGTTCTCCGCCCTGGACAACTTCATAAGAAAATCCGCTGTTATACTTTGTGCGTAAATAATATGGGCTGGAAAATAATTGAGAATCTATTGTAATATATGGCTCTCGTGTTCCTCCATTTGCCACCGCGTAGTCAGACATAGGACAACAACGTTCTCTTGATGTTTTTAAATATTGCAAGTCGTCTTTACCTAAAATATAAAATTTATCGGCATATGATAATGTTTGTCCATTATTGTCATCTTCTTTAATTTTCACATCTTCAATATATTGAATTAAATTCATAGTTGACCCTCGCTTTATATTTATAATGAATTTTCACTATCCGCATTATTTTGAAATTCATGTATGTTTTTTAGAGTTTCCTTCATGGTTTTTGCTAAATTCAAATATTGTTTTTCAAAATAAGACTTAGGTTTTTGTGAAAAATCAATTTTTTCTACGTCAAAACCATATTTTTGTTCAAAATTTTGTATAATTTCTGATTGTTTTGGTGTGTCTATTAAATCAAAAAATTGTGTTGCTATAGATGAAAGGGTGGTGATGTTTTCTTCCCCAAATGTTTTATTTAAAATATATGGGTCGCCACTCATTCTGCAAGCATTAATTTCATTTGTGTAATTTTCAAGAAAGTTGCCAAACAACATAAAGCCACAACTATAAAGTGAAAGTTCATCTTTATTCTTACATATACGAAAATTATCATTTTTTGCTAATTTTTGTGTTTTTAACGCAAAATAATCGGTAATTATCTCGTCTAAATCGTTATTTTCTCTATTTTTGTCGCCAACGAAAAGTGTAAAACCTGACTTTGCCGAATATATTCCTTCTTTATTCCTTTCTATTGGAGCATTGATTGAATGGGAAATTTCATGAAAAATAAGGGCATCATTTAAATCTTTTAGTGGTGGCAAAATGCACACTCTCATATTCTTGCCATCAACTGATTTTGTGTAAAAGGAAAAGCCTGCCGTTTCATCATTTAAAATATATTCGGCAATTTTGACTCTCAAAATGTCTTTTTCCTTATCGTCAAGATTTAGTGAATCGATGTCTTCAATTGTCGAATTCTTCTCTTTTGAAATGAGGTTTAATCGCAAGCAATTTTCTCTATAAATCTCATTTAATTGTTTTCTAATATTGTCTTTTTCAAAATTATTCCAAAAATTCTCATCTATTTCCAGTTTTATATTCATTTTATGAGCAATTCGTGATAATGTTTGAGTTAATTTTTGTTTATCAAGATTGGTAACAGTGTCGGCAGGTTTAAAAAAATACTTTTCAAAATCATCTAATATTATTGAGTTTTTATCAACATTTTTGCCCAAAATTTTAGATAGGTGGGAGCAAAGGGCTTTCTGCATCTCCTTATAATAAATATTTTGAGAGGCTGTTAAAGTCTTGTCGTCTATGTTGTATGGCATGAGCAATTGTCTTTTTAAAGTGGTAAGATTTTGCATTTTTTCATAGTAAGTGGCATTGTAAAGTTCGCAAAGACTTTTCATGCAATCTGCAATAATTTCTTTATTTTTAGTGTCTTTTATGTATTTTTCACGATTTTTTGGCAAAATTTCGTTGTTTTGCACTATTTTTTCTAAAATTTTCACAAAATCTATATATGTTTCATCATTTATTGAATTTCCACTTTTAAGCAAAACATCATAGTATTTTAGGTCATTTAATTCTTCTGGTGCTAGGTTTGTGTGTGGGGAATTTATACCAAGAATTTTCCCTGCATCCAAACAAAATTGTTTTGCAAGCCCCAATAGTTGTTTGTCCATTTGTTGAGCCAAACTCACTTTATCTGTATTTGCTGGGTCTACTGACAGAAATATTGTATCATTTATTCTCTGCCTAATTTCCTTTTCATAATTTCCGTCAAATTCCTCAACAAAGTAATCTGCGAGTTTTTGAAGGTATGGTTTGATAAAATTTTCCATAAAACTACCTCTTTATATATTTTATTATAGCATATAATGTGTTTTTAATCAATATCATAAGACGAAATAATATTTTTGCATTCAATAAATAAGAAAATGTTTAAGATGATGTGTAAGATATATACTAAGATGAGTGCAAAAATTTTAAAAAGTGGCTCATGAAGAGCGATTAAGTTGACTTTTTCATGTGCTGGTGTTATTATTATAAAGTAGGAGGAAACAATGAATAGACTAATAGATGCAATTGTAAATTCAAAAAAGATTGCACTTTTCACTCATGTTGAACCAGATGCCGATGCACTTTGCAGTTGTTTCGCTTTAAAGAATTTGATTAAAAACAACTACGATTTTAAATATATTGATGTTTTTATCGAGGGACCGGTGAGAGAACTTTACAATCATATTATAAGAGATGAGGTTGTTAATCCTAAACCACTTTCAAGTTATGATATGGCAGTTGTCCTGGATTGCCCATCACCATCACGAATAGGAAGTTATGAGACATATTTACAAAATATTCCAATTATTGCAACAATTGACCATCATGCCACAAATGAAAAATTTGGAACTTTAAATTATGTTTTACCGAAGGCGTCAAGCACCTGCGAAATTGTGTTTTTGATTGCAAAAGCAAACCAGTTGACAGTTACAAACAGCATAGCAAGAAATATTTTTCAAGGTATAATTACAGATACAAATTGTTTTACATCCCTTTCCCTTACAAACAGGACACATAAGGTTGTAAGCGAACTTATGACATATAAATTTGATTATGATAAGATTAAAGAGTATTATTTTAAGACAAATTCGATAGCAAAAACGAAATTGTTGTCAAAAGCCCTTCAATCATTAAAATTCTATAAGGGTGATAAGATAACCACAATGAAAATTCCAAATTCAGTTTTCACCAAGATTGGTGCAGGATTTGAAGATACTTTGGGAATTGTGGATAATGGAATTAATATAAACAAAACAGAGGTAAGTGCCATTCTCATTGAAAGAGAACCATCCAATGTTTATGTAAGTTTGAGAAGTAAGGGCAATGTTGATGTTGGAAAAATTGCAAAGGCCTTTAATGGAGGTGGAAGCCCCACCGTTGCAGCATTTCAAACAAGTGGGGATATTAAAGCGATTGAGCAGGCCTTGTTAAATGAGATTTGTCCACTTGTGCCAGACAATGGCGGAAGTGATGATATTTTGATTTAATTTGAAAAAATTAAAGAAAATTATATTAAAAAACGCGAATTTTGTGCAATTTTATTTAATTTTGAGTGTTTTTCCTAAAAAATCAAACAAAAAGGATTTTAATTACTAATTTTTTAAAACTAAAAAATAAGGAGTTAAGAGTTTAATTCTTAACTTTTTTCTTTACATATAAATTTATAAAATAAGCAAGATATTGACAAATGCTTTTTATTATGATATAATAATTTCACGGGGGAAATTTAAATGATTAGAGAAGAATTTAATAGATTAATTTCTTATGCACTTTCTTTCAAGGATAAGTCAGATCCAAAATCAAAAGAAAATTTGAAAAGGTTACAAGCAGTTGTTATAAAAAACGGAAATCCAACTTATGCTCGCGAATATGCAGTAAAAATTTGTGGCAAAAATGTTAAAGAACTCGAGCAGGTTGTTCTTGATTCTAAAGATCCAATAGAAGCATATTATTATGCATATGAAGTAAGGGGAGCAGACATTAAAGCACTCGAGCAAGTTATTATTGATGCAAAAAAACCTACTACTGCCTTCGCTTTTGCAAAAAATATTGAGGGAGCAGACATTAAAGCACTCGAGCAAGTTGTTATCGATGCTAAAAGCACATTAAATGCAAACAATCGCATGTATGAAGATCAATTAGATGATAAAGCAAGATCTGCCTACGATTTTGCAAATGATATAAAAGGAACAGATGTTGCGACTATGCAACAAATTGTTGCTGAATCTTATGATGCCGGAACTGCCTTTTATTTTGCTAAAGATATTAAGAATGCAGACATTAAGGCACTTGAGCAAGTCGTTATTAGGGCAAAAAATCCTAAGTATGCCTACAATTTTGCGAGAGAGATTGAGGGAGCAGACGTTATAGCACTAGAGGAAGTTGTTGTGAAAGCGAAAGACCCTAAACTTGCTTATGAATTTGCCAGAAATGTTAAAGGTGCAGACGTTAAAATGCCTCAGCAAGTTGTTATTAAATCTAAAGACCCTAGACTTGCTTATGAATTTGCTAAAAATGTTGAAGGTGCAGATATTGAAGCACTCGAGCAGGTTGTCATTAAATCAAAAAATCTTGAACTCGCTTATAAATTTGCGACTAATATCAAAGGAGCGGATGTTTTAGCATTGCAAAAAGTCGTTATGGCCTCCAAAAGTGCATATTATTGCGATCTATTTTCAACTATTAAAGGCGTCGATATGGAAGAACTAAATAAAGTTTGGAAAGAAATAGACAAACCTAAAAAAGATGAGTTTGAGGAATTTATGAGCGGTCTTGAAAAATAAAAATCTTTGCTTTTGTGTTTTTCTAAGCAAAAAACTATAAATTAAAGCATTTATATAGATTTTCAAAACATATCTATTATTAATAAAAAAGAATAGTTAATGTTCTCAACTATTCTTTTTTTAATTTTACATATTTCAAAAGTTTTGCTTTCAAACTATTTTTTTGTTGGTTGCAAAATTTTAATAAAACTCCTTTTAAGTGAATAATTTTGTCTTATTCGTCGTCAAGTTCGTAGTCAAAATCTTTAGTGTTTTCATCATAATAAATATGCGAGAAATTTTTGTTGATTTGCTCTGGGATAGGATAATAGTATTCAGAATCGGCATCCTTGGCGACTACAACACAATTTTCTGGTAATGTGCGTATACCATTATATAGTGAGCGGTTAAGCATGATAGGATAAAACAGGGATTGAACATCTGGGTCAACATTGGTTATGTTTTCAATATATAAAATATGTTTTTTGTCGGGCTTGCTTTCGCATTTTGCAACAAGGTCTGTATACCAAACAGGTGGCACATATTCTGCCTTGTTCCTTTTGTAAGTGGTTGTGCCTGTAATTTCTGCTAGTGGAAAGTGCTCGCGAGGAGTTAAAACTGTTGGATTAGGGTCGAATTTATCATATTTTTCTCCTTAATATAAATATTATAACATGATGGTAGGGAATGTCAAGAGTGAACAAAAAGGTTTTTTAATTTTTACGAGTAATAAGGGCTTTTGCCCCACAAACCGAACATGGTTTGTCAAAAATTACATTATAAATATTTTTTCCCATAATCCCTTTAAAATCTGGGTTTTTATTTAAAATCCTTCCAAACCTTGCTTTCTTGAGGACCTATACTATTTTGATATTTGCCCTCATAAAGTTTTATTTTACCTTTAACTTTCCAAAATATTATTTGACCTATTTTCATACCTTTATATATTCGCAGGGGTTGAACGGCATGAAGTTGAAATGTAAGGTTGCCCTTAAATCCTATATCGACAAGGTCGGCTGTTATTTGAACAAAAAGTCCCAATCTGCCCGTTGAACTTCTGCCCGTTAGGGTTGGAACAAAATAATCACTACCTATAACTTCTTTTGTGAAACCAAGATATATTTTGTTTGGCAAAAGCACAAGTCCTTCATCGGGAATTTTTATAGTTAAGGTCTTTAATTGCTTTTTGCTGTCCAAAACTTCGTCTTCATAAACTTTTAAATAGTCGCCAAGTTCAACATTATAACTATTTGGATTTATGCACCTTTCGTCAAAAGGGGATATAGTTATTTTACCTTTTTTTACTTGCCTGGTGATTTCATTTCCTGATAATATCATTTTAACTCCTTATAAAATTTACTTATTTGTGCTTGCTCAAACTTTTTATATTCTCCTTGTGCATAAGTTATATTTTTTCTGCCCTTTATTTTCCAAAAGGTTACCTGGCCAATTCTCATAAGGGGATATACTTTAAGGGGTTGAACAACTTTAAGTTCAAGCGTCCAGTTATGAAATGTGCCTACGTGGCCAATTGGTGCTGTAACTTGCAAAAATAGTCCAAGCCGTCCAAGTGAACTTCTGCCAATAAGTTGAGTTACATATTTTTTGCTACCAATTTTTTCAAAAGTGTTTGCAAGATATAACTTGTTGGGTTTTAAAGTGTAGCCATTTTCATCCATAACTATCTTTTTGGGGCAAGATTTTACTTTTGCATCCAAAACATCGTCAAATTCAAGAAGGTCATAATCAAGACGATAATTTACGCTGTTTGGGTTTAGCATACTCTCATTAAAAGGTGTTATGCTTATATTTCCTTTCTTTATTTCTTTAACTATATCAAGTCTTGTTAAAATCATAATTTCACCTTTTTATATTTACCCAGGCATCTGTTGTCCGAAAGTCAATTGGAAGAAGGTTGAGGTAACTGTCTATCCTGAAAATTAATTGAAAGGTATCAAAAATCTTTTGTTCAATCAAAAATTCACGCAAGGAATTTATAATTCTTTCAAGTTTTACTGCAAGATAAGATATTGTATAGTTGTCAAAGCCGTTTTCGCGCATTGAATTTTCATTTAACTTGTTAACATGAAATATGTTTGAACTGTCAAAAGGATATTCAATCAAAAGGTAGGGGTCATTGTCGCGAGTGGAGACGCCAGGCTTTCGAGATGGGATAAAACTCACTCTGTCGCAACCTTCACTATATTTGTCGGTGGTAAATTGAGCAATTGCGAGTTTATCACTGAAATATTCCTCTCCCTTTTTAAATTTATGGCATTCCACACAAAAGATAAAAATGTCTTCAAATTCTTGAGCACCTCTTTTCAATTCATCTAAGTTTTTAAAGAATCTGTTATCTTTACATTTTATATCACTCAAAAAACAATTGTTATTGTTGCCACTGCGTTTCAAAACTAAGGTGTCAAAATTTTCATTTTCAATTTTAAGGTCGTCAAGTTCTTTTTTTGAATTTACAAAGTAAAATTGAATTCTTTCCTTATTAAATAGGTATGGAAAATTATCGCACAAAAATTTAAGTCCCGTTACTCTGTTAAAATTCATTTTTAACCTCCATTTCAATTTTTTTCATTAAATTAAGCAAATTTTCACGAAAATCCTCGATTTTTTTGATATTTTCCACTTTATAATCGCAATTTATTGAATTTTGCCATTCAAGAGCATTCTTGGAATTTATTGGTGAATGGTCGTTGCGATCTCTTTTGAAGCCAACAATTTCCACAAAAATAAATCCCATATTTTTAAGATATTCAAAGTCGGGTGGTCGGCAATCATCATTTGTGATTATAAACTTTTCCTCTGTTTCATTGACTTTTTTAGAAAACTGAGCAAGCAAAAAATTTGGATTTTCCTTTCTTATCTTTGCACCCAAAAATTGCAATAATTCTCCGTCCTGTTCTCCCTCCATTTCCTTGCCTATAAATTTGTAAAATTTATCTTGCAATCGGTATAGTGGGGCGGCAATCTTTATGTTTTTAATTGGATAAATTTTACTTAAAATTTTTATTGCGGTGCTTTTCCCATATCCGCTTGGGGCGATAAAGCATATTTTCATAACTTCTCCTTTGCGTATTTTTTACGCATTTCTATCTTCAAAATAAAAAGTGCTTTTCTGCACTTATTTATATAAGTTGAATTTTACTTCGTTTGAAGTGAAACGATATAACTTTGCAGGGCGAACTGCTTCATTTTTCAAAGTTTGATGTGTCTCTTCAATTATATTTGAATTTATAAGTTTTTTTCTAAAATTACGCCTGTCTAATTTTGTGTTTAAAATACTTTCATAAGTTTTTTGAAGCTGTGGCAGGGTGAAGGTGTCGGGATAAAGTTTTTTCATTATAGTTGAAGTAAATATTTTTTCTTTTAACGTTTTAATTGCTTTGTCAAGAATGTCTTGATGGTCATAACCCAATTCGGGAATTTTATCAATTTCAAACCATTCGGCATTTGAGGCCTTTTCTGTTTGGCTGAAATTTTTGATTATGCTCGCATCACTTACCCCTATATATCCAATTGCAATCATTCTTTTAAGTGGAGAGCGATTTGGATTTGTAAAAACGTCAAACATTTCAAAATCAATATTTTGAATTTTTGTTTTTTCATTAAGTTCCCTCACCATTGCCTCTTCGCCTGTTTCATAGTTGTATGCACAACCCCCAACAAGAATCCATTTTCCCTTAAAAGGTTGATTTTTTCTCTTTATAAGCAAAACTTTAAACTTTCCATTATCTACAGTGAACAGGGCAAGCACGACGTGCAAGCCTTGATTATCATAACGGCTGTCATTAATATCCATATTTTCTCCAAGTATATTATGCGTAATTTTTACGCATTTGTCAAGTGTTTTTTTGTGAAAAATATTTTTTTTTAAATAGTTGGAAATATAAATAAAATATGTTATTATACGTATAAAGGGGGAATTATGAAAAAATTACTCAGTATTTTAGCAGTTTTTGTTTTTATTATTGGTGGAGGACTTCTTCTTTCTGCCTGCGGTGAGAAGAAAGACAAGGGTTATTCATTGACTATTCCTTCAAATCTATCAAATTATGGAATAGATAAAATTTACACAAACTTAGGGGACGACCACTTGAAGTAACTGAATTAAATAGTTCTATTTATTTTGAGTTTTTGCCTCACTATTTTTACGATCAAGACACTATGAAAATTGAGTTTCAAAGTGAAAACGGAGGTGCTGTCGGCGAAATAACATTTTTTGATTACGATCCTGTTCGTTATGTAAATCGTTATTGGGCGAAAATAGAAACTTTGGGCAATATAACAGTCTCAGTTGCCGGCGAATCATCTAAAGTAAAAAACACAATTTCATTTACGCCAAATTATCAAGATTTAAGTGATGCAAATAAAGACAAATTTATGATAAACGTTAATATAAACGGAAAGTCTACCGGCGATTTAACCTTTAATGAGTTTGATGCAATGATAACTGATCAGGCCACATCAAATGGAGAAAACTTGCTTTTAAAAAGTCAGCAACAAGTTGACTTTGGCACAATAATCTCTGCAACAATTTGGAATAAAGAATACGTAACTCCTCTTCCTCAAGCCTTCGAGATACCTTTTAATCCTGAACAAGAATTTCAGCGATATCATGAATATCGTTTTGAAAATATAGGAAACAAACTTAACATAAAAACTTATGTGGAATTTAAGGTTGGCGGAGATGTAGATATAAATGTTTTCTTGCGTGATGTAGATTTTGACGATACTTTTGGTATGGCGGCTGCAATGTTACGAATAAACTCATATTTAGGAGATAGTTCATTCTTTGTATACAATAATGAGGGACACGAAATCAACACAATAACGGCACTGCTGAAAGAAAGTCGTGTAACCTTAAAAATGTCTGTGGGAGAAGATAACCTTGACGGCACTCCTTCATATGATTACAAGAGATACATTTATGATAGAATAAAAGAAGATGGATTATATAGTAATTTCAGCGTTGTTTTACTTAACAAAACCACAGTTCTTTCAAACATTACCGCAAAAGCAGAACTCAACCCTGATTTTTGGAATCGACCATCTTTAGTGTTTGAAAATATTCCAATACATTTCGAGGAGGGCATGGTTATAACGGGAGAAGAAGCTATGTCGCATGGACTTATCGATGTTGTTTGGAAAGATTTCCAGCAGGCAATGGATGCAGATTTTGATAAAGTCTCAAGGAATGTTGATGATAATGTGAACGGCTCTGATTTCTTCTTGAATATAATGCCATATTGCTCAGAAATTAATTTGACGAACATTATGTCCATTCCGCTTTCAGCCGCCGAAGTTTATGTTCCAAAAAATTCTAATATTGAATATTTTATAGGTTTCACTGAGGAAGTAACTGCTTTACTTGATGAGGGCTTTGCCGTTAAATTAACAGTGGAAGGCGAAAGCAAAATCCTCACGCTTGGAAATGAGGCACAGTCTCTAACATATGGGAATGGCAAGTTTACAGTAACATTTGAACCTGCCAAAGAAATATATCACTATTATTATGAAGAAATTACTCTTCCTTACATATCAATTAAAGGAAATTCTTCTTATTTTACAATGCCTGTAAGCTGCGACTATGCAGAGCAACAATAAAATTTAAAAAATAAATAGAAGGCGGATAATTCGCAAAACTATAAAATGCCAATATTTTTTGTCAATATTGGTGTTTTTGAAAAGATTTTTGCAAAAATAAAAAGAGGATGAATGGAAATTAAAAATTTACTTATTTGCCAAAGCAGAAATGATTTTAGAGAGTGGCTTGAAAAAAATCATTTAACAGAAAAAGAATGCTGGGTTGTTGTTAAGCGAGGCAGACCTCAAAACGACAATAATTTTTGGTATGTGGATGCTGTGGAGGAAGCCCTTTGCTTTGGTTGGATTGACAGTGTAACAAAAAGATTGGAAGATGGCTCCAATGCTCAAAAATTTACCCCACGCTCAAAAAAGGGGAATTGGAGCGAACTTAACAGGGCAAGATGCAAGCGGATGGAACAATTGGGGAAAATGACCGAATATGGTCGACGACTTATTCCAAAGGATAGTTTTAAAATCGATGAAGAGATTCTCGCACAGTTAAAAAAGGACAAAGAGGTTTGGAAAAACTTTCAATCCTTTCCCGAACTTTATATAAAGGTTAGAATTGACACAATACAAATTATGAAAAAGAGGGATATTGCCATTTTTCAAGCAAGATTAAACAAATTTATTGAAAACACAAAAAAGAACATAATGTATGGAGAATGGAATGACAATGGAAGGCTTTATCCATAAATAAAATTTTTATTATATCAAATTTAATTATATTTTTTTGATTTTTATTGTATAATCTTATTGTAAGAAAAAGGAGAATAATATGAAAAAATTAATTGCTTATTTCAGTGCAAGTGGAACAACAAAAAAAGTAGCAGAAAAACTTTCAAAGGTGGCGGAGGCAGATTTATTTGAAATAACTCCAAAAGTGCCTTACACAAACGCTGACTTAAATTGGATGGACAAAAAGTCGCGTTCAAGTCTGGAAATGGCTGACAAAAATTCTCGCCCAGATATTGCGGACAAAAGTTTGGATACAAGCGAATATGATGTTATATTTTTGGGCTTCCCAATTTGGTGGTATGTCGCTCCAACAATAATAAACACATTTCTTGAAAGTTATGACTTTTCTGGGAAAACAATTGTTTTGTTTGCCACATCTGGCGGAAGCGGTTTTGGACAAACAATTAAATATTTACAGCAAAGCGCTCCAAATGCAACAATAAAAGAGGGAAAACTTCTTAATGGCAATCCTAGTGATGCCACACTTTCTTCTTGGATTAAAGGCTTGAATTTATAATTTTAAAAATATAAAATAAAATCGCTATACACCTTTTAAATAGGATGATATAGCGATTTTTTAAAATATTTTTTTTTAAATTAAATTACAATTTTTTTAATTTATTTTTGCTTTCCTAAAAAAAAAGGACAAGCAACTTAAAGTTATTTGTCCTTAATTTTTAAGTTTTATTATTTTTGCTCTGGCTTTGCTTCTTTTTTTGCTGCTACTTTGTTGTAGATTGCTACAACTGCTGCTGCAAATAAAACTATAATGTTTATAATCATAGCGTATCCGCAACCATCTGCCAACTTAATGAAGTCTGCAAAACCTATGAATGAGAGGGCAACAAACACTAAAGCGAGAACTGTCAAAACAACTAATGCTTTGTTGAATTTGTCTGTTAACTTTTCGTTTTTAATTACACCTAAAGCAATCAAAAGATTTAAAAGTGCAAATACAACTACAAGAGCAACACAAACAATCTCTAAAAGTGTTGTTATGCCAAATGCTGCATATTGATAAGCTTTAGAAAAATATTTAAGGCAAGTAGACAACATATTGTATCCAGAAGTTGTTACTATCCCAGGTAAATAAGCGCCTGCCATAAAACCAATGAAAAGTATTCCTAATCCAATCAAAACGCTGTTGACAATTACAGATTTTAAGTTTTTCATCTTTTCCTCCTTTTGTTAATATTTTATATGCAAAACAGATACAAATGTATCTGATAATGCCAAAGTTATTACTCTAAAAAAAAGGCTTGAAACAAGTATATAATAAAAAATTTTAAAAATTATGTCAAGCAATATTAAGTTTTTTGTCAAAATATTTCAAAAATTGTTATAAAAGCATGAAAGGGAATATTCAATGATATTAAACGTGAATGGAAAACTAAAAATATATATAATTTAAGCCCTTGCAAATAAAATAAGTTTATGTTATAATTTAATTATATTTAGAAATATAACCCTTAACAGAACATCAATGTTGCTGTGCTAAAAAAGGAGATTGTTTGTGATTTTTAACTTAAAAAAAGAGATACAATTTGCAACCGACCATTTTAAAAAACAATTAGAGAAAAATCAAGAAGAACTCGCCAGTTCTAAAAAGAATAATCCCTCTAATATAGAATATTTAGATGGTCAAGTGAAAAATTGCAAAGAGATTTTGAGAAGCAAATGTTTTGTAAAAGCATTTAAGATTTTATCTTCGGGCAGTAGAGAAAAAATCTTACAATATTTAGAAAATGATTTTACAAAATTGCCAGAAGATGCTCAAAAGTATATATTTCACAGAACAACTTCATTAACAGCCGATGGGAAAAGTATTTATGATGGCTCAAAAGTTAATGTTTTTTCTATGTATAGAGATATTGAAGCCTCTTATGACGGAGAATATAGCATTAGAAATTTGTTTGAAGCAAAATATACACCAAAATATGTAGATGACCTATTTCCAATTTTTTTAAGAATGCGAGAACGCGAATATGAATTTAATCCTGACAAGATGTTTGACGATTTGATAAGTTTATCAAATATTACCTTTAAACCTGAAATTAGTCCTGATACAACTCTAATGTATATAAACAAGAACACCCTTGGAAGACTTATTAGAGGGTATATTAATAAAACATATTGCAACAGATACGCAGGGTTTGACGGCGATGTTACAACAAACCAGTTGGCGGAATTTTATGATAAATTAGAAAATGCCGTATCTAAAAGCCCAAATTTGCAAAATTCAGGTATTTTAAATGAGCCAAATAATTATGCCCCATTTTTGACAGGAAAATATGCTTTTGATAATTTTTTAGAACTTCTTAAACATCCACAAATAAAGAAAAATATTTATGCGGCAGACAGGGCACTTATACTCAATGGCGTTTTGACCAGTTTGGAAGGGATGCCAGAACAAGAGAGGCTTTCTCATATAATCGAATATGTTTCCGACCCTTTGTTTGTGCCTACTAGTGAACAAAGCAATTTTATCCTCAATAATATGAGAAGATTTAATGATAAATCTTTGTTTCTTGACTTTGATAAAACTATGCCATTATTTGAAAAACTCTCTTTTGCAACAATTCCACTTGCGCATTGTTTTGCAAGCAGCCACGCTTTGCCAAGAATGGAATTTTCTCTTGAACTAAGACAGGTTGAAGACAAAACTTTTGGAATTGACCGCTTAAACTTGCCACAAAATTTCCAATCTGTTAAAGTAGACAGAGAGACAATCAAGCAAAAACTTGTTGATTACTATAACAATGGACTAATTACAGACGATGTATATTCAGATGTGCTTAAAATTGCCCAAAGATACAACAAGAACATGACAGAAGAAAAATTGAAGCAGACAATCTCTCAAAATCATAACTTAAAATCCATTATGGAATATCTTTCAGCTCTTTCACAAAAACCATTTAGGACAGAATATGAATCAAATTATCCGCCAGAATGCCTTTCACCATATAGTAGAGGGCTATATGACTTTGAAACGTTATTCCCAAAAACAAGATTACAATCTTTGCCAGATCTTGAAGTTTTCAAGAAGATGAGCCTTGAACAAAAGCAAAAGTTTAACGTGAAAGTTTGGAATCAATTTGCATCGTTGCCAATTTTTAGCGAAGATGACAACACAAAGAAAGCACTTGTTGAATTTATTGCCGTTATGGGACTTTTTGAAGATGATGCAAATGTTGAAAAAAGAAGACAGGTTGCATATAAATTGGCGACAAATATAGACCAAAGGTTTTCTGTAGTGTGGGATAAAAGAATATTAACAAAAATACAAGATGCTTTTTATGGAAAAGGAAATCTCCCAACTGAACTTGAAGGGAAAGAAGGACTGACCGAAGAAGACATTAATGAGTTTTTAATTAATAAATACTTTAAGCCATGCAAAATTAGAAAATTTGTTATTCGAGATGATGTGGAAATTCCCGAAGAATTACAGGGATACTTTGGAAAATTAAATACAGTCAGCGAAAATGATATGGCTGAATTAAAAAAACTTACAGGTTCTTTTGGCAAGAAAATGAACAATTTCTTATCACCTTATGCCAAAGATGGTGATGTTTATAGGCTTAAAAAAGATGCTGTAATCCCACCTGAACTTGTTGGAATTTTACAAAAGGAAATTTCACAAAAAGAATATGAAGAGTTTTTGAGCCTTGCCCAAGTCCCAGCCGCTCTTTCCGTCGAGCCACGAATAAGCAAAATAGCAGCCTTTTTAAATCCTGTAAGAGAAGTTTATGTCGATGGAATTGTGCCAAGAGATGACCTATCAAATAATGAAAAAGAAAGTATTTTAAATATAATTCTTTCCTCAACACATATTGACAACAGATTAAATTTTGCATCTGTTCACAGAATGTTCGACGGATGCAAACAGACATATAATCAAGAATTTTATGAATTTTTGGTCAAAAACTTTGGTATGCTTTTGGATTATCCAGAAAGACATGGTCTTGTAAAGGACATACAAAGGACACTGGGCAGTGCAAAAACATATTACAAGGCACGTGGAAACAGCGAACCAAACTTTTGGGATTTGCTCACTTATTTAGAAAATGCAACTTTCAACTATGGTTTTGGCCTCGATGAGTTTGCACAAGAAGTTAAAAATTCAGGGGTGAGAACGCAAGAAGCCTATGAATTTTATGAAAGCCTGTTGCCAGAACTTAAAGGAAGAAAGAAAACGACAATACCAAGACATGAAAAAACCTATGTTTATACAGATAAAAATGGCAAGAAATACACTATTTTAACAAAAATTTTAAGACTTGATGACCCTGCTACAATGCTTGTGGGCGAAAGTAAATTCACAAATTGCTGTCAAGTTTATCGTAATGCAGGGGAAAAATGTATGAAGCACGCCGCTACAAGCCAAAACGGTGGCATTTTTGCAACTTATTTAATTGATGAAAATGGCATTCCTGAAATGCTTACACAATCGTGGATTTGGTCGCTTGAGAGCAAACTTTGCCTTGATAATGTCGAGGCCACAACATTAATTACAGGCAAACATGGTGATGAAAAAAGATTGTATCAAGACATTGCTACATTTGGCATTGTTGAAGCAAGCAAAGACCTTTTGAAAAGTTCACGCGAAGGGGTTGAAAAATATATCGCCGAGCAAACAGCACAAGTTAATATGTCGCCTACGTTGACACAAGAAGAAAAGGAAAAAAAGTTGTCTGCACTAGAAGAACTTAGGCAGAGACAGACATTAAAAATTGTTACAGTTGGTGAAGGCTGCGATGATTTAAATGTAGCAGAAACATTTAAACGAAGAGAAGAAGTAGAACTCTCACAAGGACCAAAAGGTTATCAGGGTTATAGGGATTCTGGCTTCTATATTGACGGAGATGCCACCACCTCTGGAATTTCTGTAAAAGCAATAAGCAAGCAACATATTATTATAAAAACGCCTGAAGAAATTTTACCTGTCGATGAGAATTATGAAGATGTTGCAATTTTTAGAGATGACAGAAGAATAAGTCTAAAAAAGGGTGATAAAATTCCTCACTCACTTTTAAAGCATATTACAGAAATTGAAGCGTCAGCCCATAAACAACAAATGGTTAATTACACAGAAAATGGCAAGCCAATTCTTTATACTGTTGAACAACTTGCACAAATTTATGGATGTCGAGCAAGCGACCTGACTATTTTGGCAGGGGAAGACTGGTATTATGTTTACTCTGACAATGGAAGGGATATTGAAGTTTATGATTTTGCAAAAACTACTCCAAGAATTGAAGACGAAAACAAAAATCAACAGGAAGAAATGAATCTGGCATTTAATACTATTTTGCTTCAAAGTATAGAGGTAAAAGATGGAAAACTTGTGGGGTTGAAGGGCATAAAGGCAGATTTGAGAGAGGACACATCTTATCTACTTTATCTTTATCAAAAACACAGAGGCATAATCGAGCAGGTGGGAGAGGATTTAAGATATAAATTCAACGAGGATGAAAATAAAACTCCTGTCTCTGCAAAAGAGCAAGAAAAAACAATGAGAGATATGAGAAAGATAAGAGAATCGGGGAACGGCCAAATGTATATGCATCAAGTAAAATTTTTGCCAACAGAAAAGACAATACAAAAAGCCATAGACCATAGTTTTGCAAAATTTGATGAAAGGAGTGTGGAATGTTAAAGAAAACAATAGTTAAATTAAGGCAAAATCTTTTAAGACCCAAAGAGGAATATCCTATTGAAAATATTTTTAAAACAATTAAAATTGTGCTTGCACAAAATAAAAATATATTAAACAAATGCTCTCAGCATGATTGTGGGCGTGATTTTGATGTTGCTTCGGCACAAGAAATTTTTACACCTTCTGCCTTAAACAATTATGGGAATACATCCTCTCCATTTATAAACGAATATGGTCGTGTTTCTGAAAACATGGTTCCCTTTGGAATTGTGGGATTGCAAGTGGAAGGCAAAATGTCGCTCAATAATTATTTGGAAATTATAAAAGTTTGCCTAGAAACTCGCAATACACTTATTATAAAACCTTTCACTCAAAGCAAAACGTTGGAGGTTGCAATAAACTTAATAAATAATATATTAAAACAAACAGTTGACTTCAATGAGATTGTCCTTACTGAGGAAAGTTTGCTTATTGATGAAATAGATTTGCTTATTTTCGTGGGCGAAAAAACAAAGTTTAAAAACCTAAACTTTAAAAACGACAAAATCTTTTTGGGAGTAGGGCAATATGAACTTTATGTAGATGAAGTAATCGACGAAAAGATGATTGATTTTGCAAAAAATAATGGCATAAAAATCTACAAAAGAAAAGAGGGCGTTTATGATGAGATAAACGAGAATGGAGCAAATTATTGCACTGCCATAATGAGCGGAAACAAAGAAAGAATAAGGGAGTTTATAACAAATATAAAATCTTCCTATGTTTTGGTCAATATGAGCCCAGCACTTGTAGATAATGTCAATCTATTCCCAGAACAGTTGTTAAAACGAAAAACAACAATAATTTTTGAATAGAACATATCTTTTTTCAAAAATAACTTAATTTTTTTATAAAAAAACTAATAATTTATTAAAATTCCACTATAAATCTATTGATTTAACTAATAGTAGAGGCATTTTAATCGATTTTAGTTTTTTTTGTGTTATAATATAATCACGGAGGGAAGATCTGTGAAGGAAATAGGAAAAATTATTTCTAAATATAGAAAAGAGAAAGGATTAACTCAAAAACAATTGGGCAAAAAACTCAACGTGTCTTCGCAAGCCATTTCTAAATGGGAAAACAACACCTCTCAACCTGACATTCAAACCATTCAAGAAATGACTAAGATTTTTGATATATCAATTGCCGAGTTTTTTGATAATGAAAATGAAGATAATGAAGCTTATTATAGTAATGATGGATATACATACAAAGCAGAAAGGTCTCAAAGTCTTTCAAAGAAAATGCTAATTTATATAATTTCAGGGCTTGCAATTTTGATTTTTGCTTTGTCTTTAATCGTTTTTCTTGTGCCAAGGAAACTTTCATCAAATCAAATTTACAGCAAAGTTGACCCTTCTGTGTTTTGTATTAGGGCGGTTGGCTCTTCGACAGAACAAGCGGGTTCTGGATTTTTCATTAATGATAGTGGTTTGGCGGTTACAAATTTTCATGTTATAAAAAATTGCACATCGAGTAAAATTCAATTAAACAATGGAAAAATTTATGATGTGAAAAAAATTGTTGGATGCGATGTAAACAAAGATATTGCATTAATTCAAATAGACATAAAAAAATCAAAGGGTGTAAAACTTGGAAACTCAAATAAAATTAAAGTTGGAGACACTATTTATGCAATAGGTTATCCCGAGTCATTTCAACTGGGAAGTCAAGACAGCACCTTTACAGAAGGTATTATTTCAAAAATTTCTTATGATTATTTAGGTAATAGTTATATTCAATCAACCGTCGACATGACATTGGGAAACAGTGGCGGGGCACTCATTGACAAACAGGGAAAGGTTATAGGAATAACAACCTTAATGCTTACAAACGGTCTTGTCGATTATATAAATTTATCAATTCCTATAAATAAAATAAAAGAAGTTAAGAGAGATGTAAACCTTTCTTTAAATGAATACTTTGAAAAGCATCAAGAGAAAACCCTTTATTTTTATAGTGATGGAAAGGTTATTGGGCAAAAAAGTTATATTAGCGGTGAAAAAATAATGGGAATAAAAGAGCCAACAAAAGAGGGTTACACTTTTGACGGCTGGTTTACATCAACAGATTTTGACACTCCATTTGACTTTAATTTGCCATTAACAGACCAAGAGTGCTGTTATGCAAAGTGGACACCAAACACATATACAATTAAATTTGATTTAGATGATGGCATGGGGGAAATTGATGATATTGTTGCCACATATGATGTGGAAATTGATTTGCCTGCAATAACTTTTGAAAAAGCACATTACAATTTTGTTGGCTGGAAAGATAGCGATAAAGAAATTTTCTATTCTATAAATGGAAAAGTCAAAAATTTGACCCGTGAAAATAATGGGACTGTTGTTTTAAAGGCAGTATGGCAAATGCAAAAATATTCAATAACTTTTGACGACAATGGTGCAGATAATGGCAATATGGATGATATAGAACTCGAATATGACCAAAAAGTAAATATTCCAACAAATACTTTTACAAAAGTAGGTTATCTCTTCAATGGCTGGCTTTATAATGGCAAAACTTATCAAAATGAAGAGGAAATTTCCATGTTGTGCGAAAGCGAGGACACAATAACTCTTACTGCACAATGGAAACCAATTACATATACAATCCGCTTTGAATTTGAAGGACAAAATTCTTATGAGCAGAAATTTACTTATGATTCCAGACAAGAACTTTTACCTGTTGGCTTTGTTAAAGAGTATTTCGCTTTTAGTGGATGGTTTTGTCCAACAAAAAGTCTATATTTTGCCGACCAAGAAGAAATATTAAATCTTAGCGAAGAAGAGGGACAAATTTTAGTGTTCACTGCTCAATTTAGAGAATTTACATATTCAATACGATATAATCCCGACAAGAATGTAGATTTAGAAAATTGCTATATTAGAACTTTTAGATATTCACAAGAAGGCAATACAGATGCTAATATATTTAGTAAAACTGGTTATAAATTTTTGCACTGGATTGATGATGAAGAGAAAATTTACAGTGGAAGATATGTTGTTGAAGACCATTTTACAAAGTGGGTGGGCGATCCTATTTTTAAATTGAGCGACATTGATGGTGATATAATAAACTTCTATGCTGTTTGGGAAGAAATAACTTACACTGCAAATTATATTTGCAATCATAAGGGCGAACAATATAAAGTTAAAATAGGTGAGAAAACTTATGAAGAAGAATTTGTGCTTGGGGAGTGTCCATTTAGTTTTGACGGGTATGAATTTAGCCATTATCATCTTCCTTATGACAGGACCGATAATCAATATAAGCCGGGGCAGACTGTAAAGAGATTAACTTATGATGATGGGGCTTACGTATATATTGAGGCAATTCTTGTTCCAAAGGAATATACAATAGTTTTTGATAAAAATGGTGCTACAAGTGGTGAAATGTTGCCGATGACAGCAACCTTTGACAGCAATGTAACCCTTCCTGAAAACAAATTTGTCAAGGAAGGTTATACATTTTTAGGTTGGGAATTTAACGAGACACTTTACTTGACAAATGAAATTGGTCTGCCTATATCAACTTACACCGAAAGCATAACTTTAAAAGCACGCTGGGTTGAAAATTTAAAGGGAAAGGGAACTATTGACAATCCTTACACTATATCATCAATACAAGACCTAAACAATTTTGCCGAAATAACAAAAGTAAATCAATTTGAAAATGAATATGTTGTTTTGACAGAGGACATAGACTGCAAATTTACAAAACTTAAAAGTGTAAATTTTGCTGGAACATTTGACGGCAAAGGTTATAAACTTATCAATGTAGACTATGAAAATGGTTGTCTTTTTGAAGAAAACTCTGGAATTATTGAAAATTTAGCGATAGAAAATTTAAAAATAGAAATAGTTAGCGATGATGCAAACAAAAACCTTTATATTGCAGGGCTAGTTAAATCAAATATAGGATTTATTTCCCGATGTTATGTAAAAGGTGATATAAATATTCAAACGGCAGGGAATGTAAGAGTTTTTGGGCTTGTTGCAAGCAATACCCCACATGATTATGTTTATGGCCAAACTAAATTTTGTTTTACAGAATTGAATGTTGAAATAAGAAGCGAGTTGAGTATAAACACTTGTGCAATATATGGATTTGGAAGAGGTGGCAATTTCATTGATTATAATTACAGCATATTTAGTTTGACTGCAAACTTGAAAAATGTTGAAAACTTATATGTCGATGCCTTAGGATTTAAAGGGAGTCATTCATTTGCAAAAGCCAATGTAAATGTAAACGTAGACAGCGTAACAAATTACGATTTTACTCAAACTGCCAAATACTACTCTGACGATAGCACTATAAAACTTTTAATAGGTGGAAAAAGCGTTCCAAATATTATACAAACGACAACGGCTTCATCAAATTTAAAAGACAAAGACTGGATGGAAGAAAATTTGTTTGATGTAAAGGGTGTTTGGATTTATGATTCCAGCAATTTCCCTACACCAAGTTATACATTTCAAAATGTAATTGACAGGCAAGACCAGTTTAATTTGCTTAAAAACAATCTTTTGTTTGGAGAATATATTTTAAATTGCGATATAGATTTAAGCGAAAATATAAACTTTATAATTTTAAAAAATTATGGTGTATTTAACGGCAATGGACATATAATTAGAAATTATAGCGCCCAAGAAGTTGCATATAAAAATCTTTATGCCCTATTTGAGACAAATTATGGAATTATTAAAAATTTAGGAATAGAAAACATAAATATTGAGTTAAATGCTCGCCAAGGAATTATAGAGGGTGCTGGGCTTGTTTGTGAAAACTATGGGATAATTAATTCTTGCTTCGTCAAAGGGTCTTTATCATTCTCAAATATTGACGGCGACACCATTGTTGGAGGCATAGTTGCAGTGTCAAAAGGGGGTAAAGTCCTTAATAGTTACAGCGATGTGTCAGTTTATATTTGCAACACCTCTAATGTTTTAACAAGTTGTTATGCCGGCGGAATAGTTGCGACAGGGGAAGGAAACGTTGAAAATTGTTATAGCAAACAAAATGTTAATGTCTATGCTCATTATGCTAGTGGAACTTTTTCGGCTTTTGGAATTTCTGGAGCAGAGGGAAAGGTGAAAAATAGTTTTGTTTTGTCAAATGTTTCGGTAGTTGAATATTCTTCTAATGGCGATTTTCAAGCGGAAGGAATTGGCAATGATTATGAAAATTCCTTCGCCTATGAATGGCAGAAGATAACTAGATTAGGAGAAGATCTATCTTTTGGAGATAAATCTTATGAAGAACTGTGCTCTACAATATTTCTTGAAAGTTTAAACTTTAAAGCCTTTATTTCTCAAGAGGATTTAGTTTTAAATAACTTTAATGTTTGGGTGTTTTCTCAAACAAATTTGCCTAAATTGTGGTTTGAAGAATAGGAGTGCTATGAAAGTTGTTGTAAATAATGAAAAAACAAAAAATAAAGATTTTTTCTATGAAGAAAATTTTTGGACGGGCAAAAGAAATCTTGCTTATGACAATGTTCCTCTTACAAAAATTAAAAGAAATGTTTTTGAATATAAGGAAGGCGACAAGGTCGAACAATTTTTAATCAAAGGAAATCAATTTATTGGTGTGTCAGTTTCTATGTTTGGCGTGCAAGTTGAGGTTATAAGAAAATTGACATGGCTTGAAATTGTGCTGTCTGTATTGGTTTTTATTCCCTCCATTCTTTTTGGTGCTGTTGGTGGGGCAATAGGTGGAGTTTGCGGTTTTACAAATATTTTATTGCTAAGAAAAATTGAAAATATTTGGTTGCAAATCATCATATCTGGTGAATTTGCACTTTTAGGCCTTACGTTAAGTTATATTTTTGCAATACTCATATTTAATGCGTTTACTTTTATATAATAAAAAATTGAATTCACCAGTTTGACTGGTGGATTTTTTTAGTAGTGCAATAATAACGATGAGTTTACGAGTTGACATAAAGATTTGCCAAATTTTTATTTGGGTGCAAAGTTTTTAAAATTACGATACAAATTTACCTCAAGTATGTTATCATATAGGTGTAAAATTACAATAAATTAGGAGAGTGAATATGGATATTGGAAAAGAAATGTTTGACAGGGCGGTTAATTTTTTAGAGCAAAGATATGGCAAAAACAAGGCTGGCGGAGTTGCCGTTCTTAGGTCGGAAGACGGAGAATATTTAATAAGTGTTTGGCCAGAATGTAACAATAGTAGTGCTGATTTGTGTGCTGAAACGGGTGCAATTTGTGAAGCCCATAAATTAAACAAAAAAGTTACTCATTCTTTGTGCGTATGCCGACAAAACGATGGCGAGCAATATGAAATTTTAACGCCATGTGGCATTTGCCAAGAAAGATTGTTTTACTGGGGCAAAGATGTTGAGTGCGCTATAAGCACAAAAGACAATCATATTGAATTTAAAACTTTGGGAGAATTGCAACCATATTATTGGCTTGACAAAAAATAAAAAGAGGGGAATTGCAACTTGCTTTAAAACCCTGCAATTTGAATAGGTGATTTCTTTAATTTATGCTATAATTAAAAATAAGAAAAATGAACATTAACAATAGTTTGTGGAAAGAATTTTATAGTCAAAGTTGACAAAATTACTAAAAATAAGAAGGTGAAAATGAAGGATTTTATTTTTATAATAGGACCTAGTGGAATAGGCAAAACAACATTAGCAAAAGAATTATTTAAGCATTATAAAGGGGTGTATTTTGAACAAAATATGATTCCTGAATTTGTTGTGCCACAAGGTGAAGATGAAGGTAAATTTGAGGAACAAGTAATGTGGGAATCCTCAATTATGTTATTAAAATATTTTCACAATAAAGGATTAAAAAATATAATTGCTCTTGATTTTAATGATGTTAGAACTAGGGAAATACCGGAAATATTTAAAGGCACTAACTTTATTACATTAAAATTAATTTCTACAGATTATGAACAAAACAAAAAACAAATGTTATCGCGCGGAGAGAATGGCTTGATTGATTTAGAGTTGTTGGAAGTTTCTACTAGAAAAATAATGAATAGAGAATTGTTGCCAAATGAAGTTATTTTAGATGTTGCCGGCAAGACAAAAGATGAGGTGTTAATAAATGCTATAAAGATAATTGATAATTACAATTCTTTATTAAATTATGACTATACAATGCCAGACAAAAATTTATTTTATTCCTGGGTGTATAGTGATGGGTTAAGAAACTAATTAATTTTGACGGAAAGATATAAAAAAATGCCTGGAAAAATTTGAGGAGAACGTTATGGATTTCAAATTTAAAATGGGAGATTTAGTTAGAGTAAATGAAAAATATGGCATTTTTCAAGTTGTTAAGCCCATATGCTTTAAAGATCAATCCCCAAATAATTGTTTGAAATATTATATAAGACAAATTTTTGATAAAAACGATGAACTTAATGTTCAACCTGCAATTCTTTGTCATGAGAGTTGGATGGATTTATTATCGCAAAATACAAAATTGTATGCAAATGTGGTTTGCCTGATTGATTTTGTTTCTGGCGTGTGCTTGTCTGGCGAGGCAACTCGGGGTCCCCAAAAACGCGAATGCGCTTTTGGGGTGATTCCTCGCCACTTGTATCAAGACAAGCACACGCCAGGATCCCAAAGTTGGCTTTTTCTAAAAAATT
>CANQKH010000013.1 GCA_947624415.1 uncultured Clostridia bacterium
CTTTTTATCCTTATGAACCTATTGCATTAGAACATATTAAATATTGGCAATTAAAAAACTGTGAGTTAGCCAAAGTGAGAATTGAGGAGGTGGAAGAATGAGTAGCGAAGCAAATTGCAAATATTGTGTTCATTGGAATGGATATAGATGTATTTTAAATGATGGTGATGGTCTAATACAAAAAGAATGTTATTTTCACAATACACATAAGAAAAAAGATACAAAAGACCAACGCATAGCAGAACTTGAAGAAGAAATTAAACAAATTGAACACTTTAAAGCAAACAACGGCTATGAAGAATGGGACACAATTGATTTGCTAGAAGATTTACAATCCACAGCATTGCAAGCAGAAGATGATACTGACGTTGTTAGAGATTTATTGGCTATGTTTAAAATAGACGATGAAAACAAAATTATAGAAAAAATTAAGGATTTGCAAGAAGAAAACGCAAAACTCCAAGAGCAGATTATAACTAATCGAAAGTTTTATAAAGAGCAACTAGACAAGTTTAATTACGAGAGTAAAGAAATAGATAATTTTAGAGAAAGATGTGGTTATGATGGATGGGATGTAAAAGACATCTTATTAGATTTATATAAACAGGCAACGGAACTTGATAAATTAAAAGAGCAGTTGAAAAATGCAATTGTGCCAAAATTTAAGGTTGGGCAAGGAGTCTATTATATCAAAGACAACGCAGGAACTATAAAGCCTGCTGAAATACTTGAAGTAAGATACAACGGCAAAAGAATTATTTATGAGTTGGAATATTTAGACAATATTCAAGAAGAAAAATACATCTTTGCCACCAAAGCCGAAGCACAAAAATATTTGGAGGAACACAAATGAAACTTTCTACAAAGATTAAACTATTGTTTAGTAATAAATTAAGAAAAAGGCTTTCCTGTTGCGGTTGTGAGTTACCTTGTAAAGGCACGGCAAACTTTAAAGGTGAAGAACTTTGCCAAATTCAAATATACAATTATGAAAAAGGAGAAAGAAAATGAAGACAATTTTTGGTGAAGAAAATTTCATAGACAAAGAGATGATTAACGTTTATAAACTTTATGATGAACAACTTACGGATGGAATTTATGCTTGTGCTACAAAAATGGGTATACAAATTGACAAGCAAAAATTTGAACACTGGTTGAATTTTTGTGCAAAACTTGAACAAATTGATAGAAGCGATTTGATTGATATTGCTATTAAAAGAAAATTTGATGAAAAGGATTACAAAATTGCCGTTCTTGAAAGGGCGTTGGAATTGGCGTGTGAACCAAGAGATGATTGGAACGGCAAGAGAATTTTCGATGCATATACAAATTATTATGATTATTTTCTACGCCAAGCAGAAAAGGAGTTGGGGAATGGCAATCTTGATTAGCATACGACCAGAGTGGGTTGAGAAAATTTTAAATGGTGAAAAGACCATTGAGATTCGCAAAACAAAGCCAAAGTGTGAATTGCCTTGCAAAATTTATATCTATTGCACAAAGCCTAAAAAGTGGTGGAGGTTTTCTAGTTGGGGTGTAACGAGCGACGAGCTCTTGTGGAAAACGCCAAACGAGATAAAAATGTGTGATGGCTTTAAATATTGGGCAGAAGATATAGAGCATTGCCGCTTAAATGGCAGGGTTGTTGCAGAATTTACGCTTGACAAGGTTGAAAAAATAAATTGTCGTGCAGTTCCATATAGAAAACACAACAATCTGGGATATGAAAATTTTATTGACAATGGAGTTTATCAATTAAACGGAGAAGATGGGCTTGTATTTGAAAGAGAAGACAATCGCCTTGTAACAATGTTAAAAAATGAAGACTTTGCAAAAATGTGTTTAAAACCGATATATTTGGTCGGATATGGAATTTTTTATGCTTGGCACATATCTGACTTAAAGATTTACGATAAGCCAAAAGATTTGAGAGAGTTTAAATTATCACCTAAAAAAGATAATTGCAAAAGTTGTTTTTTGTTCCCAGACATTTGCGAAAAAGTATGTTTGGGACAAGACAGATATTTATTCAAGGCACCGAAAGATTGGTGTTATGTAGAAGAATTGGAGGAGGGTTTATGATAACCGAAGAAAGATTGAAAGAATTGACTAAACTAAAGCCAAAAGGAATAGGTATCGATAAGGGGGTGTATAATGCAAAAAACAGAAGATAACAAACTCATTCTTGCAAAAGAAGAATATGAAGCCATTACTAGCAAGGCTTATTTTGAGGGAGCATTAGTGATGCTTAATAAAATGGAAAAGGTCATGGACGACAATATGCGTGCACTATCAAATGGATTAAAGAGGCAGTTTGATACAATCAGGGCAAGACTTGATATAGGCGACAAAAACGATAATATAACAAAATAAATGGAGGTGATAAATTGAGTATAAGCGTAAGAGATGAATTAAGACAGATGCGCAATCTTAGCAAAAGAGGGTTCAGTAGCGACCTGATTAAAAAATACAAATATATTTTTACTCAATTACCTCCATTGGAGCAAAAGATTATGGAAGAGTGTTTCATAAAGGGTAAATCATATTTAATGTGTGGTTATAAAATGGCATACTGCGAGCGGCAAATAAAACGCATTGTGCAACGCAGCACGAAAAGGATTGATGAAATCTTAAAAGAAAGAGAATCGTAAAGACTCTCTTTTTTAATTCAAATAAAAGATGTCCCTAAATGTCCCTTTTTTATTGCTACAATGTTTACGAAGGAGTGAATATGTGGGTTTCAATATTAGTTTTTTTAATTATTAACTTTATCTCGTTAGGACTTTTATGTTATTGCTTTATTTCAATTTGTTTGGATGACAAAACAAAAACTGCACGGAAATGCAATGTTTTAAAACATGAAAATGAAGATTTAAAATCTTCTCTTCAACGGACTAGAATTGCATTAGACAAACACAAGAGAAGATACCCCTATACATCAAAATTAGAGATAGGGCAGATTTGCAGCTGTGTTGTAAACGATAGAGTTAAATGCGGCAATATTGCAGGTATTACTTTTTTACAAGACGGGGTTGTTCAATACATGGTTAAGCAACTAAACGGAAAAGAGTTTAAGGTGATTGAGGAACAGATATTAGCAGAGGATTGCTTTGGGAGGTGCAAATGCGAGGGCAAAAACATAGTGAAGCATTAAGAGAAAAGGCACTTGCACTTTTGGCGACCAACAATAGTTTATCGGAGGTTTCTAGATTGCTTCATATTAGTGTTTCAACGTTGCAGACTTGGAAAAACAAACACGAGAACGATAAGGACTTCGTAAATCTTCGCAATAAAAAGAAAGAAGAATTTGTAAATAGTGCGTGGAAACTAATTGAGGATTCGGTGAAAGTTGCACAAGAGCGAGTGTCGAGAGAGCTTGCAGTTGAAGAGAGCGTTGACAAGATTGCAGAGATTATAAAAAAGAACGCAAACGATATTGACAAAGAAACTGGCGTGGGTTGGTTTGAGCTGCTTGACCTTATAGAGAAGCTGAAAACGTGTAAAAATTTCAAACTGAGCGAACTATCAACACTTATTGGAACGATGTATGATAAGCAGGCACTTGCAAACAATGAGTCAACAGTGAGGGTTGATGTGAAGTTAGAGGACTTGTTGAAAAGGGTTGAGGGGAAAAGTGATTATTAACACACGCAAATACATAGAAGAGTTTTTGAAGATTAAGACAAAGGACAGCAACATTGTTCCGTTAAAATTCAATAAGCCACAAAAGAAGCTTTATGATTTGTTAAAAAGACAGAGTGAGCAGGGAAAGCCACAGCGAGTTATCATTCTGAAGGCACGACAAATGGGTTTTTCAACGCTGACGGAGGCAATCTTGTTTAAGAGGACGGCGACCGCCTCCAACGTAACTAGCGGCATTATCACGCACAAGAATGATGCAACAACAAACTTATTTAATATGTCGAAACTTTTCTTGCAAGAACTTCCCGAGCCGTTGAAACCACAAACAAAAGCATCCAATGCGCAGGAAATAATTTTTGACAATAAAGAGGGAAGTGGGCTGCGTTCAAAAATAAAATGTATGACTGCCGGTGGAGAAGGTGTAGGACGAAGCGACACGTTTCAAAATTTGCATCTCAGCGAGGTTGCCTTTTGGAATAATGCCAAAGTTATTATGGACGGGCTGTTGCAAGCGGTAGCAAATACGCCAAATAGCCTTGTGATAATCGAAAGCACGGCAAACGGTTATGATTATTTTAAGGAGATGTGGGATAAAGCGTGTAGCGGAGAAAACGATTTTGAGCCATTATTTTGCGCATGGTGGGAACTTGACGAGTATAGATTGCCTTGTAGCGATATAGAATTGACAAACGAAGAAAAAGAATTGAAAGAATTATACGACCTAGACGATGACCAAATAGCGTGGCGTAGGTGGTGCATCCGTAACAATTGTGGAAACGACGTAAATACTTTTAAGCAAGAATATCCTGCCTGTCCAGAAGAAGCATTTTTGTCAAGTGGTGAATGCGTTTTTGATAAAGAACTCATAGTCGAGCAAATTGAACGTTCTAGACCTCTAGTAAAATTTTGGACACAGGGAGAGTTTGAATACAAAAAAATACTTATACCTATTACAAACGAAAAGGGAGAGGTGGTAGCAGCGCAAAAGCAAATAAGCGATATTCGTTTCGTTCAAAAAGAGGGTGGATTGATAACAATACACAAAGAGCCAGAAGTCAAGAAAAACGAAAATGATGAAGTCATAGCAAAACGACAATATTCAATTGGTGGCGATACGGCGGGATATGGTTATGACTATTATACTGCAAAAGTTGTGTCAAATGATACGCAGGAAACGGCAGCAACACTTAGAAAACAAAGGATGAATGAAGACAAATATGCAGACCAAATTTATTGCCTGGGCATGTATTATCACACGGCACTTGTTGGCATTGAAACCAATTATTCGTATGTGCCAATGAGAGAACTTATAGATCTTGATTATCCCAATTTATATATGCGTGAAAGGATGGATACCTCGATAAAAGAGGCGCAAAAGGTTGCGGGATTCGTAACAAACAAGGCGACAAGACCCGTTATTATTCAAGCATTAGTTGCACAGATGCGCGAGCATCCGGAATGTGAGTGCGATATCAACACGCTGAAAGAAATGCTCGTGTTTGTTCGAAAGGAAAACGGAAAGCAAGAAGCACAAGAAGGATATCACGATGACTTAGTGATGGCACGAGCGATAGCAACGTTTATATCAAAGCAGAGTGGAGATTCGAATTGGATTAAGGTTGAACCAACAAAGAGGCTTGCGGGCAGATTGGAAAAATTCTTTGCAAAGTATGACAATGACGATGATGAAAAAGGAGCGATTGTAGAGTGGTGATGAGAAAGAAAACTTATAACGAAATAATGGAAAGGCTTGACAAGTTGGAAAAAGGCTTGACAAGCGTTTCTGCTACCGTTGGATACAATAAGGAAAGTGTAGAAGAGGCAGCAAGAAAGATTGAAGAGCTCTCTGAAACAATCGCAAACCTGACCGACGACGGCGAGGCACTTACACCACGGCAAATTTTAAGACAATATTTTTATGGCAAGCAGGAGGATGATGAGAAATGAAAGATAAACAGGATAAGAAGCAACAAATCGGTGCAACCATAGACGAAATAAATCGTTGGTATGACGATTCCATCACTTATCAGAATTCAATAGGCTTAACAAAGTCAATTCCTGAGTGTGTGAAGATGTTTGAGGGCGACCAATGGGCAGCGCCGACAAAGGCAACAAAATACTTCCCTCGACCTGTTGTTAACATTATTGAAATGTGTTGCAACAACAAGAAGTCGCAAGTATTGTCTAGTCCAATTAAGATTGTTTATAAGAGTGAAAACAAGAATGCCGATATTGAAAGATTTAATCGTTTTGCAGAATACGAGCAAAAAAGGTTGCGACAGGAAGATTTTAACAACAAAGCGATATTGGACGGAATTATTAAAGGGTCATATTGCTTTTATTACTATTGGGATAAGTCGGTTGTCGGGCTTGACGGACTTGTCGAGGGTGATATAGCGGTGCAGGTTGTTGACCCTGCAAACGTTTTGTTCTCTAATCCAAACGAGAAAGACGAACAAAAGCAAGATTGGATTATGCTTGTTTCTCGTGAGAATGTAGAACACATAAAAGAAATCGCAGACGGGGATGTCGACAAACATAAAATCAATGAGGACAACAATGACAGTATCTATAATGAGAGTGAGAGCGATACTGAGAAATATGTAACGGTATTAACACGTTTTTTTAGGCATAATGGCGAAGTTTACTTCGAGCGAGCGACAAAAGAGGTTATTTTTAATAAGGCACGTCCTTTCACCCCAAACGTCGAACACGAAAAGAATGTTATTGCAGGGAAGGAAGATAAAATGCAACAAAAAGAAAATACCGACGACTCTGCAAGCGAGTATATGCGCATAAACAAAGCAACTCTTTATCCTATTGTTTTCAGCCAGTGGAAACAGCGAGATAAATCAATTTATGGACGCGGTGAGGTTGAGGCAATTATACCAAATCAAAAGGCAATCAATTGGACTCTTGGACTGCAAATATTGATGTCGCAAAATGAAGGGATGAGCCCTATTGTTGTTAAACCGGATGCTCTTAGAGGACAAAAGATAACGAATGAGCCTGGACAAGTCTTGACTGATTACAGCAAAAGCAATGACGGGATAACCTTTGTTCATAGAAGCGGGATGACACAATCGAGCGTGGCGCTTGCTGACAAGATTGCAGACTTAACACGTGTTGCAGTTGGAAGTAGCGAAGTTATGAACGGTGAACTTATCTCTGCTGGAATGAGCGGTGCTGCTATTGCACAATTGCAAGCACAAGCACTTAAACCTATTGAAGATTTGCAGAAGTCTTTCTGGCGCACTATGGAAAAAGTCGGCGAGGTTCTCGAACAATTTATGAGATTTTTCTTTAAAAATAAGAAATATCAGTATGAAGACAAAAACAAGAACATTAAATCCGAGAATTTTGATAGCAAAGACTACAAAGACGTCCACTTTGATGTTATTGCGGAAGCGGTTGCAGGCACGGTGATGAGTGATGTTGCAGATATCAATATTCTTGATGGACTGTTTGCAAAAGGTGCAATTAGCCTTAAAACATTTATTAAGTGTTATCCAGACAATGCAATTGCCAACAGACAAAAATTACTAGAAAGTATAGACGAAGAGGAGCAAAGTGCAGTCAATCAATTGACAGCACAGTTACAGCAAGCACAAGCTCAGTTGCAACAAGCCGCAGACGTATTGAAGCAGCAAGAGCAAACCATCAACAATGCTCAGACTGTTATCAATGAAAATAGGGCTTTGAAAGAGAAACTTTACTCATTGCAAGCAGAATACACGCGTAAGATGCAACAAGCAAATCAACTTCTTTCTGGTGTTGTTGTTAAAGCAAATGAGTTCTATAACGATGCAAAGAGTATGGCTGGCGAAGTCGCAAAATCGAGAGGCATAAACGTCCAGGAACAATCCGTCCAACAGGCGGACTTAAGTAATGGTAATCCAAACGCACAAGCGTTTTGATTATAAAAATTCGCAATGAATAGCGCAAAAATCAAAGGAGTGATATATGGAAGATATCGAAAAATCAGCGAAAACAACCATAGAAGATGAAAAATCTGTTATTGATGGTGCTAGTGACGACGCTGACACTAGCAATAATGCGGAGTTTACTGATACTGTTGACGAGGATGGTAGTGAAGAGACGAAACTCGTAAAGGAAACCTCTACAAAACCTCAACAAAACGACAAAGTTGATGTGAAACCGCAAAAAACAAATGCTGATTATGCTCGTGAGAGAAGAAAGGCAGAACAAGAAAAAGCAATCAAGAAAGCACGATATGATGCAATTATTGAGGCTTTGAACGGAGAAAATCCCTACACACATGAGAAGATGGAGGATGATGCAGATGTTGATGAATACCTGAACATGAAAGAGATTGAAAAGTCAGGTAAAGACCCAATAGCAGATTATTCAAAATTTCTCAAAACAAAGGTAAAAGAGCAAGAAAGGGCACAGCAAGCAGAGAGTAGTCAAAAGGAGTGGATAGCGAAAGACCGGCAAGACTTTGCATCCAAGCACCCTGACGTAAATCTTGATGAGTTGCTTGATGATGAATTGTTCCGCACCTTTGCACTTGGAAAAGCAGGAAAATACAGCATGAACAAAATCTATAATGATTTCCAATCTTTTCAGCAAAAGGCAGAGGAGCGTGCACGCGATAGAGCAGCACAAATCCTCGCTAACAATGCAGCAACGCCCGGCAAACTTTCTACACAAACACCGCCACTACAGAAAAGCGTAAGCGATATGTCGAAAGCAGAGTTTGAACAAATGGTTGAAAAAGTTAAAAGAGGCGAAATGAATTAAAATAAAAGGAGAATAATTATGGCAACAAACAATACAACTGAAACCGGCGGAATTAGTGCCGAAATCAAAACATTTTATGATAGGACACTCCTTGAAAGGATGCTCCCAAATCTTCCTTTCTTGAAATATGGACAAAAAAGACCTATCAAGAAAAATAACGGGAAAACAATCGAGTTTAGGAAATTTAACTCGTTAGAGCCTGCGACTACTCCATTGACTGAGGGCGAGCCACCAGCAGGCAAAGAACTTAGCGTAACAGCAATAACTGCTACTGTAAATCAGTATGGCGACTTTGTGCAAGTTACTGACGTTCTTGAAACAACATCTTATGACCCAATTATTACAGAAACAGTTGAATTAGAGGGCGAGCAGGCAGGCGAAACCCTCAACATCGTTACAAGAAATGAACTTCTCAACACAACTTCTGTTTACAACGTAGGTGGTGGCGTTGATGAAAATGCTATCACGGCAGACAACATCTTAACAGCAGACGATGTTTTGAAAATCCAAACAATCTTCCGCAGAAACAACATCAAAACTTTCAGGGATGGATACTACCTTATGTTCCTTGCTCCTGAACAAGCAGCGGACATTATGAGAGACCCACTGTGGAGAGATGTTTCCAAGTATGCAAACGATGCAAAAAACATTGAAGATGGCGAAATTGGACGAATTTACAAATTTAAATTCATTGATACAAGCCTTGTAGAGCCAAAAGACAACACAAGTGAAGTTCCTATATATAGTGGACTTGCTATGGGGCAAAACGCTTATGGTATTGTTGATATTGAAAATGGTAGCAAACCAAAAACTATAATAAAAATCGGCAGAGAAGATGATGGCGACAAGAGCGATCCATTGAATCAAATCAGCACAATCGGGTGGAAAGCACTGATGACCGCTGTAAGACTAAATGAACTTGGACTTATGCGAGTAAATTCTGCCGCAACAGAAATCGCAGGGGAGGAATAACATTATGGCTGAAAATGAAGAAGCAAAAGCATTAAACAAAACAAAAAAACTTGTAAAAGGTATGAAAGCGAAACTTGACAAGTGCAAGAAAGCAACCATCAAAATTCCTATTGACAAGCAAAATCAAAAAGATACGCAGGTAACTGTGCAAATCAATGGATATGTTTATGTTATTAAACGTGGTGTGTCTGTTGAAGTGCCTGAGCCAGTGAGAGTTCTTCTTGAAAGAGCGAAATATCTTTAACAAAAGAAGCGTTGTAGTTATGAGATGCAACGCTTTTAGGGGCGTTGAAAAGAGAGAGTCCTATTGTCGGGATTAGGTGCAAGTCCTACAACGCCAACCAATAAAAAAACAACCGGGAGGCTATATGAAGTTGGGTGATATAAAGGTCGAGGCAATCAAGTTAATGTTTACAAACTATGCGTTTGACATGGGTATAGATGATTTGCAACTAATGATAAGCGATGAAAATTATGGTAGTTATATTGTCAATATGAATGGAGCAATTGCGAGAGCACTTGATAGGATTGAAAATGCTTGCGTTTTGCCTGCAAAGAGGTATTTACTCAGTGAGGAAGATTTTGAAAAGAGCAAATACTTTAAGAGGTTTGACTTAAACAAGATAGAGGACTTTTTTGCGATCGATAGAATTACAGCTGAGTATGAAAACGGATGCTATGATGGCAACGTCGAGTATGAGTTGCAGGGCGATACTTTGCTGCTTCACAATAGTGCAGCGGACTTTACAATATTGTATTTCCCTAAGATAAAGACTGTTAGCGAAAAAACTTCTGACAATGATGAGATCTGGATACCTGAAAACATAGCAAGACTTATTCCTTATTTCATTAAAAGCGAATTGTATCAAGAGGAAGAGCCTGTGCTTGCGGCAGATGCAAGAAACTTATTCGAAGCGAGCCTAGATGATTTGAAGATAAAAGCACAAAACAAACAAAATTATGTTCAAGAAGTTTTGAGAATGTGAGGAAAAGATGAGTATAAGGGTAAACACTAGCGTTAGCTTGAAAGAGAGGAATCAATATATCTTTGACAATTTCAAAGGTGTAGATTTTTCAACTTCGCCTTATAAAGTTGCTCAATACAGATCTATTCAAGCAGAAAACTTGATTTATGATAACGGAACCGTCCGAAAAAGAAGTGGATGGAAAAGCCTTTGTAAACTTGATGGAAAAATCAATGGGTTATTCACGTTCGAGATTGAAAATGAGAATTTTGTGCTTGCTTATGCAGGAACGAAATTTTATCGCTTAATTTGGAATAAGACTACGGATAGATTTGATACATATTCTCTTATGGACACTTGCACATATCAAAGTGCAAGTATTTTGCCTGAAAAACTAATAAGCAGGCGAATTCAACTGTATATCAATAAAAATAAGGCTTATATTGTAGGATGTGGCGATTATTTAGTGCTTGGTAAATGGGGGAAAGATTTTGAATTAAGGCGAGTCTATGATAATGAGGACACTTATATACCTACAACAACAATCAATATAGACAACGACAAAGTTACCGATGAAGCACGTGCGACATTTGACAGAGTGAATGTCTTATCGTCTTGGCGTAAAAACGAACTTGTTGGCGTGGATGAAGAGAGTGCTACTTGGACTTTGGATACTGCAATAAACGTTAATACTTCTGCAATTGATATTAATAGCGATATAAGCATCCATATTTACACGCTTAATGAACAGGGAGCGAAATATGAGTTTGAAGTCAATAATCGAATAACTGATGATAAAACAAAACTTTACAAATTGGGCGATGATATCAATAGTGTTGGAATTGTTGATTTTGTAGCCGGGAAGATAACCCTGAATATAAATACAAAGCCACAGGAAGCGGATACATCCAACATCGTGGTGAATTTCAAGTGCAGCATGGATGGGCTTGAAGATATTGTTTGTAATGGAACTATAAGCACCATATTTGGTGGCGGCGGAAACTCAAACAGACTGTTTATAAGTGGCAACAAAGCACGCAAGAATGTCCATATCTGGAGTGAGATGTATGACTTTACATATTTTGCTGACACAAACTATGATGAAATTGGAAGCGATAGCAGTGCCATAATGGGATATGTAAGAGTTTCAGACGGAGTTTTGCTTGTTTTTAAAGAGAAAAATGGATGTGATTCTACAATCTATTATGTTAGCGGAGCTGACACGGCGGACGAGGACATAAATGGCAACATCTCTTTTGTAACAAAGTTTACAAAATTTGCCGGAACAATTACTGATACGATTTATGCTAAATATGCGACTGCCAGTTTAAATGGTGATAATCTTATTTTAACAAGAAACGGCGTGCGAGGAATTGAGATGTATGACAATATCACGACGAGTGCTTACAGGGTGAGAGAGCGCAGCAAAAATATAAATACAAAGCTCTTAAAGCAAGCGGGGCTTGAGGATGCTTGTGGATATGTTTTTAAAGATAAGTATTATCTCTCTTTGGATGGTGTGGTGTATGTTTGCGATAGTAGATTTACTTTTCAATCGGATGATGATATAAACGATAGTTTTAATTATGAGTGGTGGTATTTTACAAATGTAGATGCAAGAGTTTGGTGTGAGATTGACAACGAGTTATATTTTGGCACAAACACAGGTTTGGTTTGCAAGTTTGTTGAAAACGTGTTTGCGGATATAACATACCAAGACACTGAGGCTGGCGATATTTCTATTGCTTACAATGATAACGATGTTGTTTACAACTTAAAACTTGAAAAAGCACTAACTGAGAGTTCGAGTATTAAATTTACAAAGGGCGATGTTTTTGCACTTTACTTAAATCCTGACGAAATTCTTTCAATTGATAGTGATGGGTGTTTACATTTTGCGGAAGAAACACTAAGCAAAGTTTATGAAGGAGTGGAATTTTATGTCGACAGGGTTGACGAGACGGGTCTTGAAGCTGACAAAAAATACCATGTTGGTATGGTTGATCTCGATAATATGAGGTTTTCTATATTCGATGAAAACAACAAGAAGATTGTCCCTACTGCAACCGGTTTTAGATGCTGCAAAAAAATGTCAGACAAAGAACTATTTATCACTAATATAAATGATACAAGCAGAGAATTTCAAGTTAAAGAGTTTGCAGGTGCAGATGTGCTGGATTTGGTGATATATAATTACACGATGCCAACAGAATTGCTTGCAACAATAAGGTTTAGAGATAATGTCAAATCAGTATGGTATTCGCCGATATGTGATTTTGGAACAAATATGTTTAGCAAAACACTGCTTGCAATCACAATAACAACCGAGCCACTCGTCAAAGGTGCTGTTACCGTTGGATATCAAACAAGAAATATTGAAAAGGATTTTACAACTCACGGAACGCATGGATTCGATTTCAACGATATTGATTTCAATGATTTTTCTTTTGAGAGTTCGTTTACAAGCAGTAATACGCTGCGAGTAAAAGAGCGCAATTTCAATTTCATTGTTATCCGCTATGTAAGCGACACACAAAGTTCGTGTGCAGTCAATGGAATAACGGTGAGATACAAAATAAATAGACTTAACAAAGGAGTGAGATAAAAATGAGCGAGTTTACAAAACTTAATAAAGTTAGTGCTGAAACGCGCAATTCAATTACGCGAAAATCAGCACAGACGTTGCCAAATAATCCAAGCGAGCGAGGATATTCGGCTGAGGAAATCAAGAGAAGATTTTATCAACCTATTTTGGATGCAGCAAATTCTGCACTTTCAGAGATTGACAGACTTGTTGACGAAGCAAACACAGCTATCGGACAAGTCAGTGGCAATCTTGAAGATTTTATTTCTCAAAGCACAATTAAAGAAGCCTATAAATTGACATTAAATAAAGACACATGGGTGCTAAATCGCGACACAAATATGTATGAAGTTGTAATAGACAAAGAAACGCACGGAATAACAAATTACAAAGAAATAGGTGTTGATATGTATTTGGTGGACGGGAATGGCAATTACATTCCGGTAAACCAATACGAAATAACAACTGATGCAACTGTTCGCTGCTTTCACGAAAACAACGGAGCAGGCTTTTTAAGTATTTATGTCAAAAGGGAGGGATTTATTATTGGCAACGCAGTTGTAGATGCGGAACACGTTATTGGACTTGCGCCTGTAGGAATGTCAAACAGTTATAATGACCTTGACGATAAGCCTGACCTTTCATCATTAGGCGATAACGAAGAAATGATAGTAAAAATAATTTCAGGTGCACAACAAGTAAATAATGCAAAGAATGCCGAAAATGCAGAGAATGCTAATTATGCAAATACAAGTGGAGCGGCAGATCGGGCAACTGTAGCAGAAAATGCAAGCAAAGCAATTTCAGACCAATATGGCGTAAATATCTCTAACGGTTATTGCAAGCAAAATGGAAATTATCCAAACATGAAAGCAGGAAAAGCAGGTATGGCGGATGCTGCGAAGGCAGATGAAGATGGACTTAACATTAAAACAAACTATGCTCAGCAAAATGGAAACTATCAATCAATGACTGTGGGAAGGGCAACAAGGGCGACAAGTGCCGACAAGGCAGATTTGGCAGAAAAAGCAAGTCAAGATAGCAATGGCGCAAACATTGCAAATACATACGCAGTAATAACCGGCAATTATCAAAGCATGACAGTAGGGAAGTCGTCAGAGTCTGATAATGTTTCAAAAAATATTAATGGCAAAGACATAGGTTCAATTTTTGAGAGCGACGGAATAACTGTCAAAAATGCAACAAACGCACAATATGCAAAATATGCTAGTGATGATATTAGTAAAGGCACAATAGAGGAGCGTTTGACAAATATGGGTTTTAAGCAGGGAGTTGTAGAAATAGTAAACAAATATAATAGCACTATATCTGTCAACTCCCTTAAAAAGCAAGGGAAATTAGTTCTTTTTGACTTTAAGTTTGATGGCGACTACATTAAAGGCAAGATACCGCAAGAGTTTATGCCTAAAGATTGTGAAATGAACATCTATGGGCGAGAAAATGCTGCTAAAAATCCGGGTCTGGCTATTGCAGCTATTGATGCCGAAGGAAACATTTCATTTAATGGGCTTATGGGAGGATATCTTAATGGAGTTTTTGAACATATCGGCTGGGAAACGAAATAATAAAACAAAGAAAAGGAGGATATATGGAAAGCTTATCACTTTTGGATGCAAACAAGCCTGAAAAGGTGAAAGATGCCCTTAACGAACTTATCAAGTATAAAAATTCCGCTATGGAAATACCTAATATAACTGCCGAAAGTTTGGGACTTGGAAATGTTGATAATACAAAAGATGTAAACAAACCTTTATCAACACCGCAAAAAAACTATATTGATGCAGAGAACAAGAAAAATATAAAACTATATAGCGAAACCGTGCAAAAGGTTATAAGCGACCTAGAATTAGGCGAGGATAAAACTTTATACGCTGAACGTGGAAACGGGGATTTAGAGTCGCTTATAAGAATAGTAAATGATGGAGGTTATGAAAATGTAGAGGTTGGCTCTGTAAATATTCCGTTGAAGTTTTTTCATAGTCTAGAAGATATCAATGGAGCAGTTGTAACTAAAAGACCTAAAATAACAATTAAAGATGATGTTGGAGGCTTTAAGGAAGATAATCTGGCGTTGTATAGTGATGTCGAAAATCTTAATAACAGTAAGGTAGAAAATGATGTTTTTGAGGATGCTGAGACAGGCGATGGTGTAATCACGGGTCTTGATTGTGCCATTTTAAAAGATGCTGATTTGGATGATGCATCTATTCATGTAATTGTTAGAAGTATAAAAACTGGTAATGTTATTAAAGATGAAACAATTCCAATAAAACTCGCAAGCAATATTTCTCGTGGACTCATGTCAAAGGAGGATGTTGAAAAACTTGCAGATTTAATGACTCGAGTTGCTGCAATTGAAGGAAAGGCTTCAAGATATCTTTATACAGCGAAGCAAAATCCTACTGCAAAAGATATAGATGATTTTGCAATGAAGAACGGACAAACAGCACCATATTCAGGCGTTGCAATTGTTGTTGCAGGAACATATCACGTTTGGCACTATTATGAAAACAACGAAATCGGCTGGCGTGATGACGGTTCAGATACTGTTCAACAAGCGACAAACACAACACTTGGAATTGTAAGAGGTGAAAACGAAGTAGGTAAAATCTATATTGAAAGCAACGGAACAATGTCGGTTGTCGGTTTTGATGAGTTAAAAAGCAAGGCAGATACAAACTCAAGCAAAATGATAACCGCAGTAAGCATCACGAGCGGGACACAAAATGGAACAATTAAACTTGTTTTTACTAAAAATGACGAAGAAACATCTATTGACAACATCGCAATAAAAGGGCTTGGAAGTGCTGCGTTTACAGATAGCAGTAATTACGCAACTGCTGAACAGGGGAGGAAGGCAGACAAATCTATTGATGAAACAAAGGCAAACTCTTTAATATCGGCTGCGATTGAAACCGCGAAAAAAGAAATTTCAGGCAAAATTTCACAGGCAAACTTAACTATTTTGGAAGAGGTTGATAAGAAAATCACAACCGCCAAAGAAGATGTTTTGGGTGATGTTGACACAAAGATTGCTGATGCGATTGAAGAGGCGATTACAAACGTTATGGGAGGTAGTTACTAATGACACTTGAAGAATTTTTTACAAAAATTGCAGATGCAATTAGAGAGAAGAAAAACACGCAAGACAAAATCCCGGCATTAAACTTCCCTGACGAGATATCCAGCATCACAACCGGAGGCGGTAGCAGTAGCGAAGAGGGATATGTGCAAACAAATTTTTATCAATTGCTTTTGGACGGAAATTATGGATATTTTCCGCCGGAAGTATGCGAGCAACTTATAAACGGAACTTATAGTTTGGAGGAGGTTTAATTATGGCAACACAACAAGATGTTTTTATTGCAATTCGCAATATCAAGGAAGCCATCGAAGAAAAGGGTGGCACAGTAGAGCAGGCGAACATAAATGTCTCCCTGCCAGAACTTGCAGCAGGGGTTAGAACAATCCCTACGGGCGGCGGTGGTGCAAGTTATATAATCAGAGCCGCAGAACTTCCAAACATTACACTTCAACTCTCCAAAGACGGGGCAGTGAAGGAAAGCCAGTCAACAGGCGAGCAGGGCGGGGTTGTCGAATTCACGGTCACAGAGCCAGGCGAATATACAATCAAAGCGCTTAGTGGAGATGCAGAACAATGGCAAAACACAATCACGGTAGAAGACAAGGGCGTTTATAACTGCAAGTCAGGCAAGGCGCTCAACGATTACTCGTGGGACGACATCAAGAAAGCGCAGGCGGGCGATTATTTAAGGGCTATGTTCAATGCGGGAGATTTCAAATACCTAACATCGTTTATGGGACAATCATCACAGACATACACAAAATGCACCCTTTGCGACTTCGATAAAAAACAAAACGCAGACGGAAGCGGCAAAAAACTGGCTGTGTTTATGATAGCGCAGACGAGTTCAACATACAAGCATAGAGATGCATCGGGAACAAATGGAATTTCGTGGGAAGGCTCGCTTATAAGACAAAATGCCTTAAAATCGGGCGAAGATTACTACCTATACGACAATAATGTGTCAAGTTCTACATCGGGGACTTATTACAAATACGACCCGCAAACAAAAGCGTTTGTGTCTGTGGAACTTCCTGGCGCATTTGACTCCAGCACAAAATACTACACGAAAAACACTCTCGATGCAGACGGGGCATTTATTGCTGGCTTACCAGACGAGATCAAAGACCTTGTCGAACAGGTGGAAAACGAGACATGGGGCGGTGCAATCGGCACAGATACAAACCAGGCAGACAACACCATCATCAAAACGAAGGACTGGCTCTGGTTGCCTAGCGACAGCGAAATATTCGGGGACGACCCAGATAGCCGCTTTGTTAATTACAGCAAGGTGGGACTGGAAGGCAAAACCTTTGAAGCATTTAAGAGTTATAAGGAAAACAACTTCAGGTTCTCCAACTACCGGTGGTTGCGTTCTCCTTACCTACGCACCGCTCATTATTTCTGCGGTTGGGACAACTTCGGGTATGTCGGCAACAACGCCGCCAACACCACTAACAGGGTGGCTCTCTGCTTTTGTATTTAATCTAACGCAATCAGCACGCTGGAAAGCGTGCTAACAGGAGGACGAAGCGGAATGCGTGATATTGAGAAAAGAAACCGTCAAGAATGGCGTGTATGAAACAGGCGTTATGAAAATGTCAAAAACATAATTTGAAAAACTTGTGAAAGAGGAGGGCAAAAATAACTCCTTATTCAGTTTAGCGATAGGTATAGAATCTAATATAAAAATATAATAAGATTCTTTGGTAATAGGAGGGGAAATGTCATGTATATAACTAAATCGCAACCTGTAATTGTGCAGGATGGAAAAATTAAAGAAGGTATTGAAATTAGAAAGGGCGTGCTTTGGATTGGCAAAAATATCAAATTTGAGAAAGGAAGATGGAACAGGCTGGGCGACGATAGAAAGTGGTATTTTTTAGGCTATGGTGCAAATCCTGCCATAGAAACAACAAAAGATGGTGTTGTAAATCAAGAATTGTTTGACACAGTTTTTGAGGAGGTGGAAGCGTGAAAAAGGTTATAAGAATAAGTTTGATATCTATTGCGTTTATTTTTATGTTTGCACTGCCAATATCTTTTAGGTGTTTTGAGTCAGTGCCGGGTGCGGTTTATTCGGTAAACACCTGTGCTGCCACAGGGGAACAACCCGTGCAAAATGAAGGAACTGAACAAGAAGAAACGGAAAAAGATTTTGATTGGAGTCAATGGCTTAATGACAAGTGCTTGCCTGTTTTGATTGCAGTTGGAACTTCAATCGTAGCGATTTGTTCTTTTCTTTGTCCTGTTTTGAAGGCTGTGAATGGAGGAATAAAACTTTTCAAAGGCTCAAAAGACGAGTTTGAAAATGTAACAAATAAAGTTGTAGAATCACAGCAGCAAATTACCGAATTTAAGGAAACGTCTCTTGCCAAGATTGAAGAAATCAAAAACGAAATGGAAAAAGGAATTTCGAGCATCGCAGAAAAGAGTGAGAAAAAAATTGAAGAAATTGATGCAGAGATGAGGCGAACTTTTAATATGTTTGAAACAGAACTACAAGACTTGCTTGCTCAGGTTGAAAATCAAATTAAAGTAATGAAGATAGCGTTTGGGAACAATGCAGAACTAGTAAAGAACGGATATGCAAACGAAATTATGAAGATAGGGGTGAGTGATGGAAGTAAAAAAGTTGAAGAGAAAGATAATCTTGATGCAAATTCTTAGTTTTATCCTGTCTATTGCACCTCTTATTGTTGCAGTTGCTTGTAAGTGGAACGATTACGTAAGAATACCTAGTGATGCGATAAAATTGACAATCGGAGGAATCATCGTTATAGTTTTGATTTTCTTTAAGGCGATAGGCAAACTTAAAATGCCACAAAGAAGAGTGATTTTATATCTATTCTTGCTCGTGATGTGTTATTTGCTGACAACAATCTTGGCAGATGCAACGTTTCTAATTGCGATGGCGACACTTGGCGAGATAGCGGATATGTGTATCTGCCAACACTTCATCAAAAAATGGCAAGAGCAATATCAAATTGAAAAGAACGCGGATGCCACAACGATAAAAATGAAGAAAGAGATGGAGTCGATGTTTGACAGGTTTTTAGGAGGAGGTAGAAGTTAATGGAAAATGGCAATAAATTTAAGCAATTTATTAAAAATAACTTCATTTATTTCATAATTGGCTTCACCTGCATTGCCTACATAACTTATGGACTAGTAAAGATTGAAACTTCTGGACGCTCAATCTTGGAATTTATTGGCTCGGGTATTGTCATCTTTGTTCTGGCATATTTAATCAGTTTGTTGTTTTCTTTCCAGGGTATGCTGACAGGCGACAGAAAAGATGAAGTTGTAAAGACAAATACTTTGCATGCAAAATGTGTGGCTGATATCGACCCTAGAATTAACGAGATGGACGCGTGGTGCGAAGAGCAAAACACAAAAGCACTCATGACAGTAAGGAAGCAAATCCTTAACAAAGAGGGAATAAGATATATCGATTGTTTTGATGACGACGGAACTGCAAAAGATGTTGTTTTTGAACTTAAAATTATGGATGATTCAGCAAGAGCCTTAAAGAAATCCAATCCAAGTAAATATAAAATTGAAAAACAAAAAATAAGAGAATATAATAAGCAGCAAAAAGCAAGAACGCGAGCTTTTAAAAAGGCAATAAAAGCAAAAATCACGCCTCTGTCAACGGATGCAATTACAGCGATAACTGTAAAGCATAATGACCCTAACAATCTCGGTATGGATAGACATAGATATCAAAAGAAAGTGGCTCGCTCATCGCTTTTTTCAAAAGTAACAATAAGCATTGCGTTCTCTTACTTTACCTTCAGTTTTGTTATGGGTTGGGAAAATCTTATAGCGGCACTTATTCAAGTGGCAATCTTTTTATTAATGGGTAGCATAAAATTTGTGCAATCTTATTACTTTGTTACGGAAGATTTAAGAAAGCGAACTGTCAGACAGATAAATTACTTGCAACGTTTTAAGTGCGACAAGGGTATTGCAACAAAACAAGAAGTTACAGAAGAGTGCAAAATTTTAAAAAATGGTGAAAGCATTACTGAAAATATTGAAGAAAACACGCATAAAACAAAAACACAAGAAGAAAAAACACTGGTTGAAAACGGAGGTAAGATCGATGAATGATGAAGAACTTTTAGAGTGGTATAAACAAAATAACGGCGTAAAACCGGCTGAAATGAGTGAAAAAGATTATGAACTGAATATGAACAGAGCACTAAGATTGCAACAAAATCAGCAGTTACAACAAAATCTTGCTGCTCAGCAAGCAAATGTAGCCCAGGCTCAATCAAATGCTCAGCAAAGTGCAAGCATCTCAAACGAGAAATTAATGAAATATTTGGGACAATCACAACTTGCAAATGGTGTGGCAAGTGGTCAAAGAGGCTCTGATTTTATTGCCGCCAACAATAGTTATGTAGCGAACAGGGCGACCATAGCAAACAATGCTGCTACTCAGCAAAATGAACTGCTTGAAAGTTATCGTCAAAATAAACTTGCGAACGATCAAAATGCCTACGATAACGAAATTTCTATTTTAGACAAATACCGCGAAAGAGAGATTGAGGACGAAAACAGAGAAACTGCAAAGCAGTATGAGGAAGAAGATAGGCGACGCGAACTTGAAAAATGGCAGCTCGAAATGGAAGCATATAGAGAGTCGCTTAGGCAAACAATTGACGACTTTAACTCAACGAAAGAAGAGAAGGAACATGCAAAACAAGAAGAGGACGATATGGATTGGTTACTGGCTGCAGTTGCAAGAATAAATTCACTCATAAATTTTGACAATGATTTAAATGTAACGGAGGAGAGCAAGAGGCAAATGGAAAGTGCTTTGACAATATACAAATCTAAGTTTAACAATGTCCACTACTTTGAATTATTAAAAGACATGGTGGAAACAGCAAAAATTTCGGGTAGCATGGTATCAGATTTAACAACTTATAAATTTGGAGCATAATCTATGGCACAAGGGATTTATGGTAAGGCGTATGTTGCAAACAAGTTAACCGCTGCGAAACAAAGACAAGAAACCGAAATTCGCGAGCAAGAACGCATAAGAAGAGATCAAGAGCGCCTGAATAAAGAAAGAGAAAGCGCAGGCTTCTTTGAAAGGCTTGGTTATTCGATTTTGGATGTTTTTACCGAAATAGGTGGCGGACTCGCAAAAGGACTTGAAGGTCTTGTTGATGCTGCTGTTACCATTACAGGTGAAATGGGCGGTTTTTTTGGTGCAGACAAACAATGGGCAGAGGATATTGTCAAGTTTGATGCTACACAAGAGTGGTGGTATAGTTGGGAAGACCCTCTTACAAATAAGTCTTATATGAACGAAGCTCCAATTGCAAAAGACATTGTAAGAGGTGTTGGGCAGCAGTTACCTGCGATCGCGTTAAACTTTATTCCAGGAGGACAAGCGTTGTCAATGGGCTACCTGCTTACAAGTGCCGCTGGAACAGGTGCCGAGGAATCACTAAATGAGGGGGCGAATTTAGATCAAGCATTCTTTTATGGTTCTATCCAGGGACTTATAGAATATGGGACAGAAAAAGTAACCGCTGGCTTGGGGAAAGGTATATATTCGGTCGGCAAAGGCACAGCGAAGTCAGTGGGCAAGAGCGTGGCTAAAACAGCAGGAAAGGTTGCGGCAGAAGAATTTGTTAGCGAAGGCATTGAAGAAGGATTATCCGCTTTACTCAACCCATTGTCAAAAACGATATATAAGGGCAGCGAAGCGTTGGAGATGTATAAAGACGCAACGTTCTATCTTGATGCAGCACAGCAGGCTCTTGTCGGTGCTGTTGTCGGCGGAATAATTGGTGGAAGCAGTGCGAGCATTCAACGATACAGAGCAGGTGGGAATAAAAACTTTTTAATTGAGCAAAGTGTAAAAGAAATTCAAACCCTGGACACAAAGGCGGACAACCTTTTTAATGCTGACCGGTTAACTCAAAATAATTTGAATGATATAAATAGTCAGCGAACGGCGGAGCTTGATAATATTAGTAAACAATTGCAAAGTATGAGTCAAGACGAAAGAAAAACTGCAATAAAGAAATATGGCTTGTCTAGTATGTTTGATGAAAATGGTAGTATTGTTACAAATAACGCGGAAGTAAGTCAAAACGTGGCTACCGGTGAACAAACTGCCGAGCAACAACAAAACACCGCTAGAAAGCCGCTTATAAGTGATAATATCGAGGCTTACAGTCCAAGTTTAAGAAACACTGAACTCGTTTTTGCACCTACAAGCAATCAACTGACACAAGCAGCACGCGAGGCAAAGAGATTTATTGGCTCGCTCAATCCAAATGCGAAGATTGTTATAACTGAAAGTATGTTTGAAAATACAAATGCTTTCTATGACACAAATTCTAAAATTTTCTATTTTACAAACAATGCGACAACACAAGAGATAGTGGGACACGAATTTACGCACTCTTTAGAGGGAACACAAGCGTATAAAGCGTTGGCTGACTATATTTTATCAAGCACTGAAAATCTTGATGAAAGATTAGCAAAGAAGATTGAACAATATAAAGACGTAAACACCGAAATCAAACAGGGCGAAAGCGGTGAAAACGTTGCGTTGTATGAGGCTCAAACTGAAATTGTTGCGGAAGAAATGGGAAGAGTTTTAAGCGACCAAGCATCCGTTGAAAGAATTATCAATCAAAATAGAAGTGTTGCTTATAAAATTTGGCAGTGGATTAAAGATGCAGTTGCAAAGGTCACGAAGCGCGGCAAGACCGGTGAAATGTATAATTATTTAAGGCGCGTTGAAAATCTTTTTGCAAGAGCAATCAAAAACAGCATCGGTGGCATAAGTTTAAGTCAAGTTGCTGCAATCGAAGAATTTGAAAGGCAAGCGAGAGAGGCTGAAAACTCGCAACAAAATGTCGCACTTGACAAACCTTTGGAGGCTCGCTATAATAGATATCAACATCAAGACGTTAGCACCATCACAAGAAATTCGTATGAACATCACGCTTGGGCAACAAATGAAATTACCGGCGTGCTGACAGGCAAAGAAATTGGCGCGCTCAATACTGCGGTTGGGGAATTGCAAAAAGGTGGCAATTTTAGAAAGACCGGAAGCGGCGACTATATCTTCGAGGTGGGTGACTATCAAGCAGGCGAGAGAACAACACTTGTTATTAGCGATGGCGAGTTTGCTGGACAATCAATTGAAGCGGTTATCAAAATCTATGCAGACGATGCACAAACAACAAAAACATTAAGGGAGTTTGTAAATGAAAGATTATCAACCATCAAAACCAATAATTACGAGCAATTGGAAGCAGCGTTTAAGTCTTATGCAGGAGTTGACGAAAATGCAGGCATCCGAGTCTTTACACGCGAAAATCGAGCAAGTTTTAGCGAGTTCTCAAAACAAAGAAGAAACAGCAGGCTTACTGCTAAAACAAATTCAAAACAAGACGGAAGAAGAAGCACTGAAAGCGATAGCGACAATGTAGGAAACAAGCGTTATTCTCTAAAAGATAGTGTTGAACAAGACGTTTTGCAAAAATATGGCGAAACAAAGAATTGGAAAATAACCGGATATATTTTGCAAGATGGCACACAAGTTGACCTATCCGGCAAAAATGAGGGCGCTCCGGTACATTATAGAACAGTTGACCATAGAGATGTTTTCACGGTTTATGAAGATGGTGATACCTATGGCAGCGAGGCGATGATTGAATTTATGAGCAGAGGGAATATTAGGGTTATTCCTGAATATCCCGGCATAAACATACAAGTCGAGCCTACCGATGCGCAATACACTCAAATCGAAAACCTTATTGATGATTTAGGGTGGAAAGAAAAAGGCTTTGTTGTCGATTTTGATAATGCGCGCGGCGATACTGTTGGAACTCTAAACTATGAAAACAATATTTCTGCACGAAAAATAATTGCAGATATCAAGTATTATTTCAAAGAGGGCAAACTGCCTCATCAAAGCGATTTATCTCAATTTAGATACTCGCTGAAAGATAGCGAAAATCGTTATCTATCCAAAGAGCAAATCGAGTTCTTTAAGGATAGCAAAGTAAGGGATGAAAATGGAAACTTGCTTGTTGTTTATCACGGAACAAAAAACGCAAATTTCTATGAGTTTATTTATAATTCAGACAATCAAACAGGCACAGATTTTGGCGAAGCCTACTATTTTACAACAAATCAACAAAATGCAAAAGGATATTCGCACAATATATCAAACGACCCTAGAATTGACGAATATCAAAGCAAAAGACGAGGTTTAATTAAACAGTATTTAAGCGAACAGACAAGCGATGGAAGAGAGAACATTTATAAACAAATGCAATCTCTAAGAATAGACGGAAAAACAATCGACGAGTTAATAAACGATGTAGATTATGACACCGGCGGCGAAGTAAAAGAGTGCTACTTAAACATCGAAAATCCTTTAATCAAAAACGCAAATGGAGATTATTATTATAACGTTTATGATAAATATTTTGCAGAAGCAAAAAGAAATGGAAACGACGGTATAATTGTTTATGATGTAAACGACAGTTCAAAAAGCAACGTCGGGCTGTCAGATGTTTATATCGCGTTTAAGCCAAATCAAATTAAAGCGGTGACAAACACAAATCCGTCCACAAGCAACGATATCCGCTATTCTTTGAAAGATGGCGAGGGCGACTATAATTACTCGAAAGGGCAAATTGCAAAATATGTGGCAGAGCATTCAAAAGTTAAAGCTTATTCAAGGACAGATGCTGAACAAATTATAAATACTATTGTGTCAAATCAACTTGATTTTGGCGAAAAGTATGGTGAAATTTCAGGAAAAACAAAAAATCAAGTTGTTGACTTGTTATGGCACGGATTAAATACTAAGGATGAGGGATATCGTGCAGGTGTTGCCTTAGATGTTGCTGATTACATCATTAACAATGCCGTCATGGAAGACATATTTGCAAATGAAGTGAACGCGTCTGAGATGTATATTGTAAATTCATTGAGGAATTATCTGCACAATGTTGATCTAAATGGTATAAAAAGTGAAATAAAATATCATTATGATAAAGACAACAGCCCTTATTTATTATGGGGCAAGCGTAAGGGAACAGTGGCAAGCTCTCCAGATGTAATAGCACAAGAACTCAGGGAAATTGGAATTAGTTTTAACTCAAACAATCCAGCGGATATTTTCATCGAAATGGATGAGATGTATAGGGATGCAGTAAAATGTTTAAAGAAGATTGCAAAAGCAAGATTAAGTGATGCAATAGGTGCGGATGATTTGAAAGTCTTGCGACAATCTATTGCACGAGAGGTGTTAACAGGTTATGATGAAACTGGACACAAAACTCGCTTTGCTGAAACTATTGAAAAATACACAAATAAGATTTCTGAGTTAAAGAAAGCTGTTAGAGATATTAAGGCTTATAACTTGGCGAAAAATAACGCAATCTCTACAATTGAAAGATTAAGAGATGAGTTTATCAAGAATAAACCTGCCGGCTGGAACATTCCGCAACAAGTTGTAAATTTTGTGAAAGAAATTGCGCGGGTTGAAACTTGGCGCAACAATATATCAAAAACTGCAAGACAATACCTAAAAGAAATGCAACTGCAAATTGACAATGTTTTAGATGAAACGCAACAACAAATTTATCCTTTTAGAGAGACTCTTAAAGATTTAGCGAGTGGCGACGGTGAACTTACAACCGACGAACTTAGAACGCTTGATGTTGTTTTAAGGCAGTTTGCTTGGCAATTGCACAATTATGACAAAGTTGTCTTTGAGGGTAAGGCACAAAGCAATACGGAACTTGCAATGCAGGGCGTGAACGAAAGCAGACAAGCACAGCAAATTTTAAGGGATGGAAGCAACTTTTTGATAAAATTCAAAAATAGAGTTTACACTAACCCTTATGATCGTATGGCTCAAATGGGACTTTATCGCAAGGACTCTATCACGATGCGACTTTATGCAGAGATGTTGGAGGGCGATAGGAAACGTGCAAACTTTGTAAAGGAAGCAAACGATTTGTTTGCAGACTTTAATAAGGCACACAAGAATTACCTTAACGAACTGCAATCACAAATAACAATAGGTGATGGCAATAACAAACTTACGCTCACAAAGAGGCAAGCTTTAAGTTTGTATGCGACATCTTTCAGAGAGCAGGGCAGAAGCCACTTGTTTAACATAAATGACAATGAGGGCGTTGTTAGGTTGCTTGACAATAAATTTTCAACTCGCGGCAATATGGCGGAGGCGTTTAGAAATGGTCAAGATGCTCGCATAACAAGAAATATGATAAATGATATAAGACAACAACTCACGGCGACCGATAATGAGTATATGGAGCTTATCAAAAAATTCTTCAATGAAAATTCGAAAAATGCGAAAATGGAGACTGATCAACAACTCTATGGAATCACCAATATCGAGGCTGGTTATTATTTCCCTATCAAAGTGTCAAACGATAAAATTTACACGGAAGCAGGACGAAACAACAATAATGTAAATCAATATGTGCTTGAAATGGGTATGAACAAATCCATTAAGCCAAATGCACAAAACAAAATCGTTATTGATGGAATTGATAACGTGCTTTCAAATCATATCCAAAATATGTCGCTTTACTATGGTTTTGCTATACCTTTGACCGCTTACAACAGGATTATGAACAAACAAGTGCTTTCAAGTGCTGGGCAAGACACAACAAGCAATATGCGTGCAGAAATCCAAAAGATTGACGTGGATTTTGAACGATATATGAACAAGTTGTGGCAAGACGTGCAGGGTATCACAAGAAGCGACAAAGGCTTTATAAGCAGTTTGTTGTCGAAAATTAGATGGGCGGGCGCAAACTCTGCGCTGGGCGCAAATCCAAAAGTGCTTGTTACACAAACGTTATCTTTGGCTGCCGGTGTTGCAGAATTTAATCCAAAATATATCGCAAAAGGTATGACTCACTTCTTTGGCGAAGCGCAAAAGGTTGAACTTGCAAAATATTCGTCTTTAATGTGGGAACGTATGCAAATCGGCAATAGTATTGATATTGCAGATATCAGGCAAGTTGGCAAAGAAATTGGCAACAAACTTGGCAAAACCGCAGCAAAAATCACACAAGCACTTAACACTTTTACAACAAAACCTATCTCTTGGATGGATAGCAACGTTATTCAATCGTTGTGGTATGCAGCACAATATGAAGTTGCTGACACAAGAGGAAAGGGCTTCGAATTTGGCACGGAAGCAAACAAAATTGAGGCTGGCAAAAGACTTGATGAGGTTGTGTTCCGCACGCAGCAAACAAGCGATGCTCTTGGCAGAAGTGAGTGGATGCGTAGCCAAAATGAGATTGTCAAGTTTGCTAGGATGTTCACGGGCGATGCAGTGCAGTTGACCGGCAGACTTATTTCTTCCGTTGACAAATATGCGATGGCAAGAAAGATGATAAAGAGCGGCGACACTGAACTCGTGCAGCAAGGTCAAGCGATGCTGAAAGAGGCAAAGATTGGCGTTGCAAAATCCGGTTCTGCGTTCTTACTAAATCAAGCGCTGTTGCTTGCAGTTGCTATGGCGTTCAAGTGGATTAAAGGCAAAAACGATGATGAAGAGTGGAGCGATATTGTGCAAAACGAAGCAATTGCAAACCTTGTTGGATTACTGCCCTTTGGTGGCGATATCTATGACAAGTTGCTTGGATATGAGCCTACAAATATGGCGTATACTGCATTAAGCAATACTGTGGATATTGTGCAAGACTTCTATGAGGGCGCAGTTGCACTTATAAGAGGCGATTATGTTGACCCTATAAAGAGAAACGCAGCAATTAGAAAGTCCGCTTTAAGCATCAGCAGATTGACCGGCGTGCCACTTCAAAACCTCGAAAGTTATATCAAAGGGATTGTTGGAAAAATATCACCGACAACAAAAGAGCAATATGATGCTTTGTTCAAAACGAAAACAAACACAAATTATCTTAACAAGATTAGACAAGCGACCGAAAATGGCGATGAGGAACTTGCTGACACAATCATAAATATTATGTTTGATAGTAAGACTGGAAAAATTCGAGATGACAAGGTGTTTGCAGTTACAAGAGATTTAATTGAAAAAGGTTATGACGTTCTTCCAAAGAGCATCAACAAAACGATTTCTTATGACGGAACACAATACACGCTCACGAACAGGCAATATCAGCAATTCAAAAAGATTTACTCACAAGCGACCGATGCAGTGAAGTCAATGGTGAACAACGTAAGTTTTAGAAGACTTGATGATGAAGCAAAGGCGAAAGCAATGACATTTGTTTATGACTATTACTACGATTTGGCACTTGAAGATATGCTTGGCGTTGACCTGCAAGAGAAAAACCTCTTATTTGCAGAGGCAATTCCTATTGAGATGCTTGCTATGGCAGTTGCACAAGCAAGACTTTATGAGGCGGACAAAGACAAGAAAGGCAACTCGATTATGGGCAGCAAAAAGGCTAAAATTCAAGTTTTTGTGCAATCTCTGCGATTGACTGCAACACAAAAGTATATGATTATGGGTTATCTCGGCTACACAAACAAACTTGGCAACAGCCTTGTCAAAAGTTATATTCAGCGACTAAAACTCACAAAAGAGCAAAAGACACAACTCTATGCGTGGAGCGGATATGCAGCATAATAAAGAAGAGCAGGTTATTTTTCCTGCTCCTTATTTTTTAATAAATCACATATATCACTTATAAACAACCACAGATAGATAATGAGGAGGATGGTAAAGGACAATAATTCACATAGTAGAATTGCGTTAAATTCTGAAATCAACATTAAAATATACCAAACAACAGCAAACGTCCAAATAAAACAGCAGATGAAATGATAGGCTGCAAGGAGTTTAGCGAGGGATTTTTCAGTCCTGCAACTATCACATACAAAACGATAAAAATAGCAATTGAGATACCAAAAAGTTTGAATTCCATAAAACTTCACGCTCCAGACAATGAAACCTTTTCATATTTTGGATACAGCGTAAGATTTGATCTAACTTCGTCTTTGTATAAGTTCCATTGATTTAAGCATTCTTTTTCTGTATACCATCCAGCAAAGCGATAAAAGGAACCATTTTGTGTGTTTACAGGAGCAGAGCCTATCACCCCACCATCTTCAACAGAAATAGTCTTAACGCTAACATAACTACACTGTATTTTCCCCTTGATAGATACTATAGATGTTGCTTTCATAAACGTTACTGTGTGATTTGATGAGTCTCCGCATCCAGCGAACATAAAAGAAGCGGCGCAAACAACAAGCACGAGCACAAAAATCTTTTTAAATCTTTTCATATATCCTCCATTGAAAGACAAAATAAAAGTGCCCTTCAAAAAGAAAGGTATAGTCCTGTTCAGTTCAAAACTAGCCTTTCTGTCGCATAAAGATTATATCATTATTTTTGCTGTAATATCAAGCATTTTTGCTAAAAAAATATAGACACAGCATCTTGATTTTTATACAATTTGTGCCTAAAATGTGCCTAAAAAATAAAAGAACGCTACATATTGTGTTAAAACTGAAAGATATACCACGATATATGGTATATTTTAAATATGGCGCAAAGGGCAGGATTCGAACCTGTGGAGGCTTTAACACCTCACACGCTTTCCAAGCGTGCGCCTTAAACCGCTCGGCCACCTTTGCATATGTTTTACTATACCATAAATATATTTATTTGTCAATTAAAATAGACAAATAAAAAAGAGCATCTGATGATGCTCTTCTTCAAAGGTTACTCTTGTCCATCATATTCATAATGGCTTCCGCTATGCTGAGTTGCAGGGAATCTTTGTCCCTTTTTTAATTGGGTACTTCCGCCGCATTTACCATTAGCGTCACAGCAAGAATAATTTCCAGTTTTTGGTGCTTGTTCACCTGGTTTATATTGTTTGCTCATGATTAACCTCCATTGTTATTGTGTGAAGGATTGGCAAAATTATACAAAATTTTTTAATAAATTTATTTGATTTATTTTTATAAGTGAATTATAATTTTAAAATGAGGTGAATATATGGTAAATATTTGCACTGACAGTTGCAATGATTTAACAAGCGAATTAATAGAAGAAAATAATATTAAAGTTATTCCGTTGGTTGTAACGCTAGGCGAGCAAGAATATTATGACAATGTAAATATACACCCTGAAGATATTTTTAATTTTGTAAATAAAAACAATATTTTGCCAAAAACCGCGGCGAGGAGTATTGAAGATTATAAAGAGTTTTTCAATTCATTACCAAAAGAAAATGAAATCATTTATATCGGGATATCAAGTGAACTATCTTCATCAATTAACAATGCAATGTTGGCAAGTAAAGAAGTAGATGAAGGTCGTATTTTTATTGTGGATAGCCGTTCATTATCAACTGGTATAGGCTTGCTAGTATTGTATGCGGCAAGACTTGCAAAAGAGGGAAAAAACGGAAAAGAAATTTATGAGATGTTATTAAAACAAACCCAATTTAATCAAGCATCATTTATAGTTGATAGATTAGATTATCTTTATAAAGGTGGAAGATGTTCTGGAATAGCAAGATTTGGGGCAAATCTTTTAAAATTAAAACCTTGTCTTGAGTTAGTGAATGGTGAAATTATTAACACAAGTAAATATATGGGAAATTTTAAAAAGATAGTTTATAAATATATTGATGATATGTTGGCTAAATATCCAAACGTAAAAAAAGAGAACTGCTTTATAACACACACGTGTAAAGATGAAGCATTTATAATTGAAGTGGTTGAATACGTCAGAAATAAGAACATTTTTGAAAAAGTGTATTCATCAAGAGCGGGTTCAACAATTTCATGCCATTGTGGTGAAAATACTCTTGGCATTTTGTATTTATTGGAGGAATAGTGGAAGATTGTATATTTTGTAAGATAATTAAGGGTGAAATTCCATCATATAAAATTTATGAAGATGATCATGTCTATTCGTTTTTAGATATAAGTAATGATGGTAATGGTCATATTTTGGTAATACCTAAAAAACATTATGTTAACATAATGGATTGTGAAGAAATTTATTTATCTAAGATAATGGCTTCAATAAAGAAAATAGGGAATCATCTTATAACAAATTGTGGTTTTAGCGGAATTAATGTAATGAATTGTAGTGGAGTAGATGCAGGACAAAGTGTTTTTCATTTACATTTTCATATTTGGCCAAGAAATAAAGATGACGGACTAAAAATTTTCCCAGAATTAAAAAAATGCGATGCATCTCTCGATGTATTGTGTGAAAAGTTAAAATTAAGTGAAAAAGTTAAGAATGTAACTTTATATACAGATGGTGCTTGCTCGGGCAATCCTGGTATGGGAGGTTATGGTTCTATTTTAATTTATAATGGAGTAGAAAAAGTTATTTCAGGAGGAGAAGAAAATACTACTAATAATAGAATGGAATTAATGGCAGTAATCTCTGGCCTTGAAGCAATCAAAATGGGATGTAAGGTTGAAGTATACAGCGATTCGGCTTATGTTGTAAACGCATTTTTACAAGGCTGGTTGGAAAAGTGGGTAAATAATGGTTGGCGAACTTCAAAAGGAGATGTGCAAAATCAAGATTTATGGCAGAGGCTTTTGGAACTATTGCAAAAACATAATGTGGAGTGGCATAAGGTTAAAGGACACGCAGATAATGAATATAATAATAGATGTGATGCACTTGCCAGAGGAGAAATAGAAAAAATAAAAAAATTAATCAACGTTGATTAATTTTTCGTAAATGATTTCATATATATTTGGTGCGTTGGTTTTCCATTTGTGAGTTGCTTCATTTGCACTTTGTCTTGTTGGGGCTTTTATTGTTAAATTAAAGATGGGGGTTGTAGATTGCGGTTCGTAGATTTTTAGTTCCACATTGTAGGAGCCATCTGGGTTTTTTTTGTAAGTTGAACTATATTCTTGAGAAGATTTAACGTTTAATTTGTTGGCTTGTAAATATGCCGAAATTTCCTCTCTTTTTGCGACTGACAATCTTCTGTATAAGGTTGAGAGGCACTCTCTTCCTTCATATGTAAGGTCATAAAGTTCTTTGCTGTCAGTTTCGTCGCTGATTTTGTATAAAAGTTTGCAATCAACAAGGTCGTGAATTATTGTTTTGCAATCCATATAATTTTGTATCCATTGATTTTTTATAGAACAAATGTCAAGGATGGAATCTTCTGTTAATGGAATCTCCATTCTGTAAATTACAAAAAGCATTGTAAGTTTGTCTTGTATAATTCTTTGTTTTTCTGTTGGTATTTTATCCATATTGTATATTATAGCACATTTCTTAAATAAATCAAATTCTTTTGTTTGCTTTTTTTTGTAAATGTGCTATAATGATGTTAGCGAGGTAAAAATGGAAAATCAAAGTAAATATGAGGATTTCTTTAATTCTGTCGACGAGTTAATAAATTGCAAGTTTTTAGTTGCAGAATATAAATTACAAAAAATGTTACAACAGTTAGCGGCAGCGGAGGATGTATGTTCTTTAATAGGAGAGTGCCTGGAACAATTTAATAGAGACAGAGAATTTGCAAAGGCATTTGTTCAAGATGGACAAGGCGATTTTATGTTTGTTCCACCTGAAGAAGAATACAAAATGCTTGCTTTGGTATTTTGCACACTTGTCGATATAGATGCCAAAAATATTGAATTTACAGATTTTGTAAAAAGATTTTTTGGTAAAGATACAGACAATCCATTTAAAAATTTTGTTGATTCTATGATTGTGCCATTTAGAAATTTATTGGCGGAGGCGTTTGGCGGAGAGAAAAGAGAGAATACAAATACTGAAATATTCGCACAAGAAGAATTAGAGGAAAATGACCAAGTTCAACAATTTAATTTAAAAGAGGAGAATACATATCAAGAAACACAAGGCGAGGATAAGTTTGTTCGTGCCCAAAAGATTGCAGTTCAAATTTTAAGCCAACTAGAATATGCAAGAAACGAATTTGCAAATGAAATGGCAAAAAAGATATGCAGGGCAATAGTGAGGACTACAGATATCAAAGACCTAGAAGTTACGCAATCGTTAGTTTTTGCGTTGAAGAGTTGCAAGGCAAAACAAGTGAAGTTTTTGGTTAAAGAAATAGAAGATTTATTCCTTAAATAATCATAATTAATATTGTTGCTATCACACAGGCAAAAATTGCCTGTGTGATTTTTTGTCCACAAAATAAAGATATAGGCATATTTAATCGATTAAGCATGGCGATAGATTGAAATATTGTGGATAGACCGCCAAAGCTGATTATAAAGGTAGCGGCTACAACTACCCATTTGCTACTATAAGCAGACGAAAGGTCTAAACATCCCTTTGTTATTTCAATAAGCCCAGACATTATGCTCGAAATTTTGGTTGGGAAAAGATTAAAAATAGGCGAGAGTGATGTTATGACTACAAAAAAGATCGCAATTATTGTTCCTACTGATATAATACTCAAGGCAGAATCTAAAACCATTTCTGAAAGATTGTTGCTTTTTACAGGCAAATTTGTTTGTTTTTTTAAAGGCTTGTCCTCTTTAATCTTTAAATTTCTATATAAAATTCCGTTTAACATTGCTCCCAATATGTGTGCAATAAAAATTATATATCCGTATGTGGAATTTTTTAACATCGATATTCCGACAGCACCTATAATAAACATTGGACCAGATGTTGAGCAGAAACTACACATCTTAAAAGCATCGCTTTTTGAAATTTTTCCTTGTTCGTATAAATCTGCAGTCATCTTGGCTCCAACGGGATAACCCGATACTATGCTTGTAAAAAATACAAGGGAAGAAATGGAGGGAGTTTTAAAAAGATTTTTACAGGGTTTATCAAAGACTTTTGACATTTTGTCAAGTGCGCCAGTAGACGATAGAACTTTTGTAAAAAATAAAAACGGAAGAACACTGGGTAAAACGTTAAATGCCCAAGCGGAGATTCCATTTAATGTTTGTGAAATATAAAGCGAGGGATTTATAATTGTGTTAATTATTATGTAAAAGACAAAAATTGATAAAAAAATCCTATAATTTTTCATTAATTACTCCAAAGATTTGACAAAGAGGTTTAAAATCTATTATACTATTGATAGTGGCTATTTAAATAAGATAGTCTATATATTCAATTTATTCATTATACGTTAGTTTTAGAAGGAATTATTTAATGAAAGATAAAATGATTTTTAAAAAAGTTGGTTCAACCTTGCGGACAATAGTATTTCCAGAAGCGGGGTTTAGTGATAGAACGCTTGAAGCGATTAAGATTATACAAAAAAACAAGATTGCAAAGCCAATATTAATTGGAGATGAAAGTGCGCTTGTTTTAAGAGATAAAAAACTGTCGGAATTCCAAATAATTGATCCCAGCACATTTCAAGCGAGTGGGGAATTGGTAAAAAAATTGTATGAAAAAAGAAAAGAAAAAGGTCTAAGCCTTGAAGAAGCGGAAAAACTAGTTTTAAATCCATATTATTTTGGAACATTAATGGTTGAATGTGGTTATGCTGATGGTATGGTTGCAGGTGCTGAAACTGCTTCATCAAATGTAATAAGACCGGCGTTACAGATAATCAGGCCAAAGAAAAGAGGTGGGTTAGTCTCTTCATGCTTTTTGGTGTATGGTAAAAATAAGTTTTTAGGTGATAAGTGCTTATTGTTGGCAGATTGTGGAATAGTTGAAAATCCAAATGAAGATCAATTATATCAAATTGCCGTGCAAACAGTTGAGACTTTTAAAACCTTTGAACTTGGCGAGCCTAAGGTGGCATTTTTATCTTTTTCAACTAAAGGTTCTGCAGAGGATGAAGGGATTGATAAGATAAAGAGTGCATATAAAAAGTTTAAGAAAACAGGAATTTGCTGTGATGGCGAAATTCAGTTTGATGCTGCAATGGTGGAAAGTGTTGCAAAACAGAAATGTCCGGATAGCGAGTTAAAGGGTGATGCGAATATTTTAATTTTCCCTGATTTGAACAGTGGAAATATTTGCTATAAGGCAATGCAATATCTTGGCGGTGTTAATGCAATAGGACCGATAATTCAAGGCTTGAAAAAGCCAATAAATGATTTGTCTAGAGGTTGTAGTGTCGCTGACATAGTAAAAATGACTGCAGTTACGGTTTTACAAATAAATAAGGAGGATAAAAATGAAAATATTAGTGATTAATGCTGGAAGTTCTTCATTGAAATTTCAACTTTTCAATATGGAAAATGAAGAAGTTATTGCTAAAGGAAATTGTGAGAAAATAGGGCTTGAAGGCTCATTTATTGGTTACAAAACTAGAGGAGATAAAAAAGAAGTAATGTATGATATGCCAAATCATACGGTTGCGATTCAAAAAGTTTTTGAAGTTCTTACCGATAAAGAAGAAGGTGTTATAAAATCTGTTGATGAAATATCGGCAGTTGGGCACCGCTATGTTCAGGGCGGATGGCTTTTTGATAAAAGTGTTTTAATAAACGATGATGTATTGGAAAAATTAGATAATTTAACTGAACTTTCACCATTGCATGCTCATGCCAACATGGCTGGAGTAAAGGGCTGTTTGGCAGTCATGAAAAATACTCCACAAGTTGCAGTGTTTGATACATCATTCCATGCTACTATGCCGGCAAAGGCTTATATGTATGGAATAAAATACGAAGATTATGAAAAATATCACATAAGGAAATATGGTTTTCATGGAACTAGCCATAGATATGTAAGTGCAGAATGTGCAAAAATGCTTGGTAAGAAATTAGAAGATTTAAAAATAATTACTGTTCATATAGGAAATGGTTCATCAATAACTGCCGTTGACCATGGCAAGAGTGTTGATACTACAATGGGCTTGACTCCTCTTGAAGGTTTGATTATGGGAACTAGATCTGGAGACTTGGATCCATCAGTTGTAAGTTATCTTGCAGAAAAGAAGGGAATGACAGCAAGCGAAGTTGTAAATTATCTTAATAAGCAAAGTGGTATAATGGGAGTAAGCGGTGTTTCAAGCGATATGCGAGAAATTAATAGTGCGATTAGGGCTGGAAATGAAAGAGCAAGGTTGGCTCTCGATATGCTCATATATCGCGTAAAGAAATACATAGGTTCATACATGGCTGTTTTAGGTGGTGCTGATGCGATTGTATTCACTGGCGGAATTGGAGAAAATCAAGAAGACTTAAGAGAATTGTCTCTTGAGGGGATGGAGTATTGCGGCATTGAAATTGATAAGGATAAAAACAATCATTTGCCAAGAGGCACAGCCGAAGAGATAAGTTCTAAAAATTCAAAGGTAAAAGTATTTAGAATACCAACAGATGAGGAAAAGTTGATTGCAAGGGATACGATGGCTTTAGTAGAAAAAAAGAATTAATAATGTTAGAAAAAATACTTGACAAATAGATTAAATTTAACTATAATTGTTAAGCATGATGATATTTAAGGAGGAAAGAGATGGCAGTTCCAAAGCATAAGGTTTCAAAAGAAAGAGGAAATAAAAGACATTCAGCAAATTCAGTTGCAGTAGCACCAACATTGGTAGAGTGCCCAAAATGTCATGAGATGAAAAAACCTCACACAGTTTGCAAGAAGTGTGGAACTTATAAAGGTGAAACCGTTATTAAGCAAAAAGAAGAAACAAAATAAATTGTTAAGAGTTCTTGTAATGTTATGCAAGAACTTTTTTAATTCAAACATACAACATTTGGTATTTTGTATGTAAGACATAATACAATATAATATTCAAATTATTTTCGTAAAAAATATTGCTTTTTTTTATTATATTTGTTATTATATATAAAGTAATTCTAAAGTTAAAAGGTGAAAATATGGAAAACGTAAAAGTTGTAGTTGATGCATATGGTGGAGATAATGCTCCACTTGAAATTGTAGAGGGCGTAAAACTTGCGCTTGATGCAAATAAGGATTTAACAATTGTTCTATGTGGAAAGCAGGATGATCTAAAAAAATTAATTACAGGATACGAGCAAAGGATTGAGATTGTTGATGCTGATGAGATAATTTTAAACGAAGATCATCCCACACAAGCAATAAGACATAAAAAAAATTCTTCACTTGTAAAAGCGTATGATGTGCTAAAAGATAGAGATGATGTTATAGGTCTTGTTTCTGCTGGAAGCACAGGAGCAGTTCTTGCTGGTGCGATAATGAAAATAGGTCGAATACATGGTATATCAAGACCGGCACTCGCTCCTATTTTGCCAACCAAAAAAGATTCAGATGTCATAATAATTGATAGTGGTGCTAATATTGATTGTAAGCCAATCAATCTTTTACATTTTGCTCTTATGGGAGCAGCGTATTATTCAATTATATATAAAAGTGATAAGCCTAGAGTTGCACTTTTAAATAATGGAACCGAAGAAGGAAAAGGCAACGAACTTGCAAAGGAAAGTTATACACTTTTAAAAAATGCACCTATAAACTTTATTGGAAATAAAGAAGGCAGAGATTTCATGAGTGGTGATATAGATGTTTTAGTTACTGATGGGTTTGCAGGAAATGCACTTTTAAAAGGAACTGAGGGGGCGGTTAGTGCCGTTCTATCTATTTTAAAGAAAAGCATAAAATCTCATTTTTTAAGTAAAATTGGATATATTTTTATGCGAAAAACTTTTAAAGAGATAAAAAATAGAATCGATATTATAAATAAACATGGAGGCTCTCCTTTGCTCGGTTGTAAAAAATTAGTTGTTAAGAATCATGGGTCATGTAAACGAAATAATATCAAGGCATCTATTGAGCAAACAATAGTTTTATATGAAAATCAATTAAACAAAAAAATCGAAGAGGCTTTAAATAATTTAGATTTTGAGGAGCAAAATGCGTAGTATTGGTTATGTTTTCAAAAATAAATCATTATACATAAGAGCTTTAACTCATTCTTCAAAATCTGACAATAACTATGAAAGATTGGAATTTTTAGGAGATAGTATACTTGATTTTTTGGTTGGTGAATATTTTTACCGTAATTGTGATGAATCCGAAGGAAAACTAAGTGTGCATAGAAGCCATTTTGTATCTGAGGTATATTTGTCAAAAATTTTTGATGATTTAAGTCTTGAGCAAGAAGTGATGATGGGAAAAAGTTATCAAGGAAAACTCTCAAAATCAATAAAGGGAGATGTCATAGAAGCATTGATAGCAGCAATTTACTTAGATGGAGGACTTGAAAATGCAAAAAAATTTGTGTATGACAATTTTGAACTTGATAGTTATAAAAACATTATTGATGAAAATTATAAATCGAGACTGCAAGAATTGGTTCAGGGTAATTTTAAATGCAAAATGTCCTATGATACTATTCTAACGGACAAAGGATTTATGGCGACTTTTTATATGGACGAAGATAAAATTGCGACTGGTTATGGAATGACAAAACAGGAAGCAGAGCAAATGGCTGCAAAAGGTGCAATAAGCAAATTGTTTGTAATTAAGGGGATGAAATGATTTTTAAAAAGATAGAAATGGTGGGCTTTAAATCATTTGCCGACAGAACGATTATTGAATTTAACGATAACTTTACTGCGATTGTGGGTCCAAATGGATGTGGAAAAAGTAATGTATCTGATGCCATAAGATGGGTTCTTGGCGAACAAAGTGCAAAAATGCTACGTGGTAATAATATGCAAGATGTAATTTTTAACGGAACAGAGAAACGAAAAAGTTTATCTTATTGCGAAGTAACTCTTACTTTTGATAATACCACAAGATTTTTTGACTTTGATTATGACGAACTTGCAGTTACTAGAAAATTATATAGATCGGGGGAAAGCGAGTATTTAATAAATAAAAACACCTGTCATTTACGAGATATCAAAAACTTATTATTTAATCGCGGTCTTGGGAAAAATGGTTATTCTGTCATCAGTCAAGGTAAAGTTACTGAACTTGTAGATTCAAAACCTGAGGACAGAAGGGCAATGTTTGAAGATGCGGCAGGGATTTCAAAATATAAGAATGACAAAGAAGAAGCTCAACGAAAATTAGAGAGAACAAATGACAATCTTACTAGATTAAGGGATATTATTGCAGAAATTGACAGGCAAATGGGGCCTTTAAAAAGACAGGCAGAAAATGCAAAAAAATATTTAGAGTATAAGGATAAACTTAAAGATTTAGAAATTAATGCTTATATTTATCAATATGAAAATGCAAGCACTGTTAAAAATGCTATTAATTTAAAATTAGATGCAATAAATAGACAACTCAACTTGAGAAATGACGATTTGAATGCGGCAAATAATGCTTATGATAAGGCAATGTTTGAATTAGATAATTTTGATAAAACTCTTGCATCATTGAATGAAAAAATATTAGATTTGACAGTTGGACTAGAGAAACAGGAAAGTGAAACTAAAATTGCACGAGAGAGAATTAATTTCACTTTAAAAGAAAATGATAGATTAAATTTCGACAACACTAATTGTGAAAAAGCAATTGAAACAGGTGGAGAAGAAAAGAAGAAAAAAGAAAGTGAACTTGTAAATTTAAAAGCAAATTTGCAGGCATTGGAAAACTCTTTTGACGAATTATCTGAAAGTTATTTAAAATTAGCAAAAGAATTAACTTTAAGTGAAAGTGAAGCAGGAGAAAGTCAACAAAAGGTTATTGAAACATTAGGTTCTCTTAGCGATATAAAAAGTTCTGTTTCAAGGCTTAATGCAGAGAAAGAATTACTTAGCAATAATCTTAAAAATCTTGAGGAAGATATAGATAATTTATCTACAAGAAAGCATGAAAATGAAAATTTTTTCATGGACACCCAAAATCAACTAAATAAAAAAGAAAGTGAATTGTCCCAAATAAAAGCAAAGATTGAGGATTTGACAAGCAAAAACTATATTCAAGAGAGAAAAATTCATGACGTTAACAATGAGAAAGCAAATATAGTTACGCAAATAACGGTTTATGAAAATAGAAAAAAGCTTTTGACAGAACTTCAAAACGAATATGATGGTTACACTTTCGCAGTAAAGAAATTACTTAAAGAAAGTGATAGAAATCCAAATATAAAAAATAAAATTATAGGAGTTGTTGCTTCTCTTATTAAAGTTCCTGAAAAGTTTGAAACGGCAATAGAAGTTGCACTTGGTGGGGCATTGCAAAATATTGTTACATATGATGAAGAAGGTGCAAAATTTCTTATTAAATTCCTTAAAGACAATTCTTTCGGTAGAGCAACATTTTTGCCAGTTTCAACAATGAAAAGAAGGGGTTTGGACAAAAAATTATTAAGTGGCCACCCAGGATGTTATGGACTTGCAAGTGAATTAGTAGATTTTGATAATCAAATAGCAAGTGTTGTATCAAATCTTTTGGGAGCAACGGTTATTGTTGAAAATCTTGATTATGCGGTTCAACTCGCAAGAGCAACAAAATATTCATTTAGGATTGTTACTCTTGAAGGCGATGTAATTAGCAACCAAGGTTCTTTAACTGGAGGAAGTAAAAAGGCAGAGTCTTCAAATCTTATGGGCAGAGAAAGAGAAATTGAAACACTTGGAAAAGATATTTTGAAGTTGGAAGAGAGATTAAAAGCAATAGAAAAAGAAATCTTGGAATATAACAATAGTTTGGCCACTCAAAAAACAGCACTAGGAAATTTGACGGAGCAGCGTAATAGTTTGGAAATATTAATTGCGTCTCAAAGAGAAAAGTATGAAAAATACAAGGCAAGCATTGAAGAGGCTGTTGATAATATTAATGTTACTCAAATGGAAGCAAACACCGTTAGAAATAAAATAAAATTAATTGATGAGGATTTATCGCGTTCTGAAAAGATAGAGTCCGCACTATCAGGAAACAAGGAAGATGCGGATTTAATAATAAGAGAGAAAAAAGAACAATATGAAAGATTGCGTCAAAGAAGAGATGAAATAAATAACAATATTTTATCAGTAAAAGTGGAAATAGCGGAGGCAAAGACTAAAATTGATTCTATTGAAGATGACATAAGACGTATTGAAACTGAAATTGGAAGACAACAATCAATAGCAGCAAGCACATTAGAACAAATTAAGAAAAATGAGGAATTTATTGCAAGTAGTGAACAAATGATAAAGGAAAAACTTGCATCTGCACCAACTTCTGCAAAGAAAACAGAACTTGAACAATATTCTCAAAAGAAACAGCAAACAGAAAGTGAAAAATATGTGTTGTCAAATAAAATAAAAGAATTAGATGGGCAGAGAACAATGCTAACAAATGAAATATCTGGTATTAAAGATAAAAAGTATGCTGAGGAAATGAACTTGTCAAGAGTTGATACCGAATTAGAACAGATGCAAGAACGAATTTATGAGGAGTATTCTCTTACTTATTCAACTTGTCTTGAATTTAGAAGGGCCGACTTTAATATTGATATTGCAAATCCTGAAATAGCGAAATTAAAGAAAAATATAAGTTCTTTGGGTTATGTTAATGTAAATGCTATTGAAGATTGCAGTGCATTACTTGATAGATACAATGACTTAAATGGACAAGCACAGGATCTTGAAAAAGCAGAAGATGACTTGAATAAAATTATAAAAGATTTATCAAATATAATGATTGAGAAATTTAATAATGAACTAGCAAAAATCAATGAGAGTTTTAAAATAACATTTAGTGAATTATTTGGTGGTGGAACGGCAAGACTTGAACTTTCTGATGAAACAAACCCTCTAGAATCGGGTGTAGAAATAATTTGTCATCCACCAGGCAAAAAAATTCAAAATATGACATTACTTTCTGGTGGAGAGAAGTCATTGACTGCTATGGCGGTTATATTTGCTATATTGAGAATAAAGCCTCTTCCATTCTGTTTATTTGATGAAGTTGAAGCTGCTCTTGACGACACAAATGTTGAAATTGTAGACAAATATCTAAAAAAACTTTCAAGTGAAACCCAATTTATACTTATTACCCATAAAAAGCCTACAATGGAATATGCAAATGCTCTTTTTGGTGTAACAATGGAAGAAAAGGGTGTTTCAAAAATCGTATCAGTATTATTATCAGATGCTATTAAGCACGCTCAGGAGGCATAAATGGGACTTTTTAAAAAAATAGGTAATGCTCTAAGAAAAACAAGAGAGGCATTTGCAAGAAAACTTGATTCGCTTTTAAGCCATGGCGAATTAAATGATGATTTTTATGATGATTTAATTGATATTTTAATTTCTTGTGATATTGGTGTTAACACCAGCATGGAAATTGTAGATAATTTACGAATTAGGGCAAGAAAAAACAAATTAAGAAATGCTGAAGATGTAAGAAATGAATTAAAATCAATAATAAAAGAGGATTTTTCGGCACTAGAAGAAATTGAGATAAAATATCCTGCAATTATAACTATTGTGGGTGTTAATGGCGTGGGTAAGACTACGACGTTAGGCAAATTGGCAAAATATTTCAAGAGAGAGAAAAAAGAAGTAACATTAGTTGCCGGAGATACGTTTAGGGCTGCGGCATCCAATCAATTAAATGAATGGGCAGAACGCACAAGAACAAGAATAATCAAGCATAGTGAGGGTGCGGATGCAGCAGCAGTTGTTTATGATGGCATTTCAAGTGCGAAAGCAAGAGGAACAGATGTTTTGCTTGTTGATACGGCAGGAAGACTTCATACTAAAACAAACTTAATGGAAGAATTAAAGAAAATAGATAAAGTAATTAATAGGGAATATCCTGAAGCAAATAAATATACTTTTATAGTGCTTGATGCAACAACAGGTCAAAATGCTTTAAATCAAATTAGCGCCTTTAACGAATTTGTTAATATAGATGGAATAGTTTTAACAAAATTAGACGGAACTGCAAAGGGAGGGGTTGTTATTGCAATAGAAAAAGAGTATCATCTACCAGTAACCTTTGTAGGTGTTGGAGAAGGCGAAGATGATTTAGAGAAATTCGATTATAACGAATTTATTGATAATTTATTTTAAATCTTATTAGTTAAAAGGAGGAAAATATGGACGAAGAAGATTTTGAAGAAATTAATTACACATTTGATACACAACTTTTGTTGGAGGGGAAAAATTTATCAGACGATAAGGTTAGGGAGTATATAACAAACAATATTGAAGGTGATTGCCTCTTAGTTGTTGGAGATGATGAACTTTTAAAGTTGCATTTTCATACAAATACACCTTGGAAAGTGTTAGAGTATTGCTCAACTTTAGGTGAAATTTATGACGTTGTAGTAGAAAATATGCCTCGTCAAGCAAAAGGACTGAAAGGCTAAAAAACAGATTAGTTAATATTTTAAAATTAGCAAAATAAGGAGTTGAGAATTGTATCTCAACTCTTTTTTTTGCCACAATATTTTTATTTATAGACAAGCAATTTTTATATAGACAAGCAATTTTTATATAGACAAGCAAATTTCGACAAAATTCAACATATATATTGCTATCGAGTTATCTCGGAGGGCAGTTTATGATTTATGAAAGTTTCGCGAAATTTATGGGACGAATATGTTGTTTCACATCTTTTGTTAGTTCCATTCAAGGGTTTCCTAAACCTTTAACAAAGGAAGAGGAATTAGAATGGATTGAAAAATATGAGAATGGCGATAAAGAGGCCAGAGATGTTTTAATAAATCACAATTTAAGACTTGTTGCACATATAGTAAAAAAATATAATAACTCACTTGAAGCAGATGATTTGATTTCTGTTGGCACAATCGGGCTTATTAAAGCAGTTGACAGTTTTGACTCCAAGAAAGGGGTTCTTTTGTCTACTTATGCTTCAAGATGTATTGAAAATGAGATACTTATGCTTATAAGGTCAAATAAAAAACACAAAGATACTATTTCTTTAAATACAATTCTTGCACCTAAAAATGATAGTGATGACTTGGAACTCTCAAACTTAATTCCTTCAGAAAGTGAAGATGAAGTTTTTTCTCAGGTTGAGACAAATTGCCTTATGCAAGATGTTTTAACGGCGATGAAAAATGATTTGACCGATATGGAACAAAAAATAATTAAATATAGATATGGGATATGTGGGTATCCATTAAAAACACAAAAAGAAGTGGCAGATATATTTGGTATTTCCAGGTCATACATATCACGAATAGAGAATAAAATTTTAAAAATTTTACAAAAAAACGTATCAAAAGACGAAAAAGAAAAAGTAATTTAAAAAATTTTTAAATTATTCTTGAAATTAATTTAAATTTGTTTATAATATAAAATATAACCTAAAATTTGGAGAGAAATGGAAAAACAATACTTTTATAAATTGGTAGATAAATTAATTTTGCCACTTTTTACAGGTTCTTATATCGAAGGAGAAGAAAAATCTTCGCCTCGTGATAGCGAAGTCGCTTTTGGAAAGCGAAATTCTCTTTTGATAAAGCCTTCAAAAATAGATGAATATAGATTAATACTTAAAAGGGGACAACCTTTTCAAATATTTGAAGTAAATCTTTTAAAATCAGTAATAGCGGAATTAACCAAGATTGCCGATAGTCAACTGGGCGATGAAAGTTATTTATCCGTTTTACAGGATAATGCAATAGAAAAATCTATATGTGAATCTATTTGTGATAGTGATACCATTGGAACTATGTTTGGAATTATAAACGAACTAGAAAAATGGGCAGCAAGAACATATGAAGGGAAAAAAATTGCTATTGGCATTATAATTAATATGGCTCAGGATATTAGTGCACAAAATGAGATTTTAAATTATTATGATATAATGAATAATGATTTTTTTGCACTCCTTTCCGATGGAATTTCTTCATATATTGAATTTGATAAAAAGGGAAATTTGCTTGGCTATGTTCAAATGAATAAGATAAAAAAATTGCCAACAATTTGTCCTTATGAATATGAAAATGTTGCTAGGTATTGCAATGAAAGACGTATAGGAATTGTGCTTACCAAAAATGGCGATATTTTAATTTTTAAAAATCGTAATCTTTTATTTTCTAAGAGACTTGGGAGATGGAATATTTATTCACATGAGGAAGTTATTCAATTATTATCATATAGGGGCAATTATTCAATAAAGGATATACGAAGGTCAATTTATTTTACTGCACTTGATACATCATATTCATATAATGGTGGATGTATTGTTTATCTTAATAAAGACTCAACAGAAGGTGCTTTAAATCATATAAATGCTCATGATATAGTCGATGAACATTACTTTGAAGTAAAGAAAGCACAGGTATTAGAAATGGCGGGAAGGTTATACAATTTACAAAGCCTATCATCTGTTGAAGCCGTTTATAACGTTCCATATTCAACCTTTTTAAAAGAACAAAAATGTTACAAGGCTGAATGTATAAGGAAGATAATTAATGGCAGACCTTTTCATGAATTATCAAGAAAGTTAAGACTAGAATTAGTAAGTATGGATGGAGCAGTTGTTATAGATAGTGAAGGTGTAATCATAGCTGTTGGAGCCATCTTAAAAATAGAAGCGGGAAGTGAAGGCGGAGGACGACTTGCTGCCGCAACAACCCTTTCAAAATATGGAATTGCAATCAAAATATCACAAGATGGTATAATCAAAGCATTCTATCCAGATCGAAAAAATGGAGGGATTAAATCACTATTTACTGTTGGTTAATTTTCAGTATGTCCAAAGATTTTAATAATATATTGACATTTTTAGTATTATGTGTTATTATAATAATAAGTTATGCAGACAATCGCATCATTAGATGAGGAAAGTCCGAGCATCAAGAGAACTGGGTGCTGGCTAA
>CANQKH010000014.1 GCA_947624415.1 uncultured Clostridia bacterium
TGTGTGCAGTGTAGCCTGCCTTGAGTGAAAATTTAGGGATTAACCTCTATTCTTTTACATAGTTGTTGGCCAACGACTTGGAAAAGTTGGTTATGAAATAGTTTTTGCAAAATAGGCTAATAAATCATTAACTGTCAAGGAAAACTTCTAGACTGTTGCATGGCAGGCAGGTAGGGGATTATAGTGTGCACTAAGTGGCGATTCGGTGTTATGTCTTGCTTAAAAGGAAACTGCTCTTATGGCGACATGGAGTGCGAGAATGGGAAATCCGACCGAACCTGATGGCGCAAGGTTTACTCTATCGGCTACCTTCAAAGTATAATAGGTCCAATGTTCCTATTATACTTTTTTTAAAAATACTAGATTTTGTAAAAAAGTGTAAAAAATGCGAAAAAATCGTTATTTTTATGCAAATTTTAGCAAATTTTACAAAATTTTTAGAAAAATAAAATATTAAATATAATTTTTGCTTATTTATTTGGCAACAAAATTTACCTTTAAAAATACATTTTATTTAAAAATGTGGGAGGATTTTAATGAAAAACAAACAAAAGCAACAATCAAAATTTGCGGTGTGGTGGCGATGGCCACTGCTTGTTTTGGTTTTGTCCTTTTCTGTTTCACTTTGCTTTGGAATTGTAAGTCAAGTTGCACTTTCAAATGCCGGCATAATTGTTTCTGTAGTTGTCATTTTTATTTTTATATCTATTTCAATTGTAACAGATATGATTGGTGTCGCGGTAACTGCCGCATCCCTTGAACCTTTTCGGGCAATGGCGGCAAGAAAGGTTCGTGGAGCAAAGGAGGCGATAAAACTTGTTCAAAACGCAGAAAAGGTTGCCTCAATTATTGCAGATGTCATGGGTGATGTTTGCGGAATCTTATCTGGTGCGGCGGGAACAACTATAACAGTCGTTATTATTGTAAATTATCTTGGCACATTTGTTGAAATAATTTTGGCGTCCTTGGTTTCTGCTTGCATTGCATCTTTAACAATTTTTGGAAAGGCATTCTTTAAAAAATACGCATTAAAACACAGCGAACAAATTATACTTATACTAGGCAAATTTTTGAGTTTGTTCCATTCGCAAAAGACAAAGCAAAGGAAAGATAAAAAGAAAATTGAAGAAAAAAGGCTTAAAAATGAAGAAAAAACGTTAAAAAATGATGAAAAAGCACTAAAAAAGGGTAAAGTTGAGACTTTGAAGAAGATTGAAGGGCAGACGCAAGAGGGTGAACACAACAAAAATTAGTTAAAATATGTTGGAATTTTTAGGGAAAAAACCAACATATTTTTTTTTAAATTTAACTTTGACTTTTCACTATCAATTAAATTTTTTTGATTTGATATTGCTTTTTTTGTTTTTGTATGTTATAATACTTAAAAATGGAGGTTTTTTATGGCTGAACAATTTCATTTATATGAGGCAATTGACCCAGCAAATTTTCAAAGAGAAATTAACCACAGACTTTATGAAGGAAGGACAAACGAAAACATTTATGAGGATAGGGTGAATCCTGATTTCACACGAGCAGATAAAAAGTTTTTAAATGCAGTTGGGAAGGGCAAGGATGTTGCCACCCTTGGAAAAATGTTGAAAAAGGGTGCCGACCCTAATTGTCGTGAACGTGAACCTTACGATGAAGTCATTTATGATGAAGAATTGTATGATGAGTTGACTTATCGTCCTTACAATACAAGAGATTATGACGATGAATACACTCAAAGATACAAGAGAAAACATAGAGGAATATATGAAGATGCCATGACAAAGGCAATAAAAACAAACAACACAAACACCGCTGTTTGGCTTTTAAACCAGGGCTACGTTTGCAAACCTTACACAAAAAACCCTCTTATTCTTGCAATGGAAATGGGGAACGACACTCTTGTAAACAGATTTCTTGAAGACAAAGAAAAAATGAGATTGGTGTTAAATCCTACAAGCATATACAATATAAATGTCGATGGTTATCAAAATCCACTTGTTGCTGCTGTAAGACTTAACAAGCCTCAATACTTTGAAAAACTCATCAAAAATGGTGCAAACCTTCTTTCTCAAGATGGTGCGGCAATTGATGAAGTTTTCAAAAGCACAAATCCAAGAATGGTTGAGATTTTATTTGATGGGTTGCAAGACCAAAGACAGGCAAGAGCACTTACAAGCAGCGCCTATGAATTTGACACATTATTTACAAAATATTATGAAAAACATGGATTAAATTTAATACAAAGAACCTCTATATTAGACAGCGTGCCATTAAAAGCATTGGAACTTATGGATAATCCACCTATCAATATAGTTAATGATATACTCGATAAGGCTTTGAGCGAAAATAATTTTGATGTTGTTGAAGATATTTTACAAAGAAGCGATATTGATGTAAATCAATTAGATATGAAGGATATTGTTCAAAAGGCAATTGAAAATCAAGATGCCGACTTCCTTGAAACATTGCTTAGCAGCGATTTCAAACTCAACCCTTCAGATGCACTTGATATTGTTCAAAACGTTGATGGAATTCTTGGACCTGACAAGCAAAAAGGCATGGACAGCGTTAACAAAGAGATTAAAGCTCTATTCCTTGACATAATTGACAATGATTATTCTCCAGAAGACCTTAAAAAACTTGCAAAATCTCTTGGCAAAGACAAAGAGGGTATTATATTTGATATGCTTAAAAATTCAGACACCCCTCTTCCTCCTGAAATTCGCCATTTTGCACATTATATGCGCCACCACAACGATTACCAAATGATGCATGATATGTATGACTATCAAAAACAACAGGGTGGAGATGTTGGTTCATTCTTTGGCGAACTCGTAAGCGGATTCTTGGGACTGTTTAATGAAGATGGCGAAGATGATTTGCGTGGCCTTGAAGAGGTTTCAACTCTTGAAGAAGATGGTTATCAAAGAGTGTTTGACAACCTTGCCGATAATGGCAGATATGACACAATATGCAAGATGTCATTCTTCAACGATGAAAAGAAAAAGATAAATTATGACAGATTATCAAACAAGATTGTTTCTCGCCTTCAAGAAGGATTTGATGATGAGAGAAAGTTTGATACTGACAGCCGATTTGCAAAATTCTTGGAAGACCCAAATGTAAACTTTGACATAAATGAAGATGTGCCAAGTGGAAAAATACTTTATGATTTGGTGCTTAAAGGAAACTATGATGTTGCAAGCGTGCTTATTAGAAACAAAAAGATTGACGTTAATTTCCAAGACGAGAATGGAAACAACGCAGTTTTGCTTGCAATTGACAGACGAGATGACCCAGAGGCAGCAAAATTCTGCAGAAACCTGTTGAAACGTGATGACCTTGACAGAACATTACAAAACAAACAGGGCTTAAAAGTAGAAGATGCAATAAATGTTTTCGAGGGCAAAAAGAAAGAGAACGAGAAACAAGAAAACGCAGAGAACAAAGAAAGAGCGGATGAAGAAGAAATGGATATGTAAAAAAAGAAGATGCAAATAAAACTTTGCATCTTTTTTTTGAGCACGCACCAAATAATTGAGTTTTTTGTTTGTCAAATAAGAATAATTGTGAGTTTTTGAGACATTCTCTTTTTGTTGAAAATGGAGATAATTTTTTTGTGTCAATAATGGGGACGGGTGCTAAGTATTTTGAAAAAGAACACTTAAATTTTAGCAAAAAGGCATGAAAATTAAAAAAAAAGATGTTTGAAATTTGAAAAATCAAAAAACTCTCAAAATTTCAAGATGAAACGTTCAAAACCTGCGACCGTGTGAAGGGAAATTAAATGAAACATCGATTGAGGGGGGGGGTCATGCAAGAAAAAGGTAGAAAATTACAAAAAAATGTAAAAAAAACACGAATTAATTTATAAAAAATTTGACAAGAATAATATAATTATTCTAAAATAAAAATGAAAAATTCTTGCAAACGGGTGTATTTTTTTGAACTTACGAGAAAAATTTTAATGATTTTAGGCACGAGGGATGAGACAAAATTAAAAAAAACAATTTTGTTTTGGAGGTGTAGAAAATGAGAAATAAAGAAATGTCGATATGGAGAAGAATTGCACTTTTAATTTGCATTTTGCTTTCATTTGGAATGATGTTTGCGGGCATTACAACAATTTTGCCTAAAGAACAAATGAATGCAGTGGGAGAGTTTACAATTCCCGACCTGCCAAGCGGGACGAGGTATAACTCTGTTTCTGCAACGTTTGACTCAAACTATCACATATATACAAACACGACGATTGAAACGTTGAAGAACAAACTCCGCGTAAGAGGAACGTATTATGATGAAGGTGCACAGGCGAATGTTTCTGAGACAATTGCCTCCCCATATTATGCCGTAAAGGTATACAAAAAAGGTGATGGCTCGGTTATGGAGGAAGTAACCGAGAACGAAGTTTTGTTTGAAATGGATGGCACCTATATCTTTGAAGTCCACGTGAAGGATGTTGCACCATACGTAGTTCCCGGCGAATATAAACCTAGTGAGGCAAAGGATTATAACAGCATTTCCTTCTCTTTTGCCGCACATAGGTCTATTTTTGTTGACATTACTTTAGAAGAATTTAAAACATATCTTGTAGTTATGGGCTTTCCTGCAGACGGAGGTCCTGAAGAGCGAATTTATGACACAGAACTTTTTACAGTTACAGTAAATGGTGTTGAAGAAGGGAAGGGAGATATGTCTCTCACAGTTGGCGGTAGCAACTCCGCACAGGTTCACTATAACAACACTGACATTGATGACGTAAGCACGGCTGCACAGGGTTTCACTGTAGTTTCTTCCGCACTTACATCACTTAAGGTTGAAGTTGACCCTCAAAAGGCAAAGAGAGATGGGGGATACTATAAGAGAACGGGTGATTATTTAACTAAATTATATCCAGACCACTATTCTTTGAGCGGTAATTATAATGTTCAAAGATATTATGCTTTCACCACAGTTATGGACCAAATAGATTTCTTAAAGACTTTAAAAATTACAGGTATATATAATAGAACAGAAAAAGTTCTCGATTTTGAGAAACAAGAATCGGGCGACATAAAAACAGGAGACAATGAAATTGTAAGAATTGTAAACTGGAATGAAGACGACGAGACTTATGACCCCGGTCTTTTGTTCACATTGCCAGCGAAAACCACTCAAAACATGACTTATGCTGTTGTGGTTACAGGTGTAAATGGTGAAACTGTTTTTGCACCAATTGTTGTTGACGTTGTTTTAAACGCAATTGGAAGTTATTCGACTGTATACACTCGTCATGAAAACAACTACTACTTTTCACCATATACAGAAAACTTGCGTAATGACATTATGGCAAATGGGGATTTGACAATAACGCCAGTTCGTAACGATGCTGCATGGCTAAGCCCAATTTCAAACGAAGGTATTAATGGTTTTGACACTCCAGGAAACGTTATCTATCCTTATAGTCTTAGAACTTCAAGCAGTGCTGCGGACGAAGATATAACAAACTTTGTAAAATTGTTAGACACTGACAGTTCCAAAGTTCTCAACGTTGCCGAGCCTGTAACAAAAGATAAAGTTTCACAATTTTTCTATATACCTGTTAGTATTAGATTTTACTATGACAACAATAATCAAACAAGCACTATTAACATTCCTGTAAAACATGAGTTGCCAGATCACTTATATGCTAGTAATGGTGGTTGGTCTTCAAGAAATCTAAGAGGAACTCAAGTTTTAGGGGAAGATTTTGACCCAACAGGACTAGAGTTACGTTATATTTGGAAAGATGCTGAGGATTACGAGTATGAATATAACTTCAACCTTTTAAGCAAAAAACTTTTGACAAGAAAATTAAATGTTAGAGAACAAGACATATCTCCAGACCTTGACATTGACAACGATGGAGTAAATGACTGGGTTAATCCTGACGATGAAAAGGTTGTTGATAAAATACCACTAGACAAGAGGGAGTCGCTTATAAAATATGCCTTTGAAGACTATTTTGAAGTTAAATATTATAGTTGTGGCACAAAAGAGCAGGAAAGTCAGTTTCTTCTTGGAGAATATCCAAAATATAAATTGACACCAGAAGTTCAATCGGTGGAATTTTCTTTCACCTATCCAGGAACAGCCCTTAAAGCAACAATTAAACTTGACCTTTCAAAGACAGTGTTTACAAAACAATCTATTGCATTGCCTCAAATGGACACATCCAATGAATCATTGATAATTTACGATGTAGAAAGTGGCGAGGGCGGTGTTGTTCGTGAAATGAAAGGCGTTGACCTTTCAAAAATGTATATTGAAATAAATGACGGTGGAGATGTTTTGCGTTTCCCAGATAAGAGTTGGAATTGGGATGCTCCAAACCCAGGAACTGACAGCGTTGCAGAGATGCAAACGGCTTACGACAAATTGAAAGGAAAAATGGTGGGAGACCCTACCAAAAACAACGTTTTGATTAAATATGGAGAGTTTGACTCTTCGATGGGCACTTGCTCAGTTATTATAACCTTTATTCATGGTGTTAACAATCTTTCAATAGAGGTGCATTTGACGGAGGAAGCGGCTAAATCATATATATTTAAATCGCCAGGCTCTGCTGATACTGGTGTAAGCCGTCCAAGCGACTCGCAGATAAACTTTACAATTTCAATATCGAGCGCACTTGTTACTGCTGAAATATATTTCCTTACAGAAGACGGACGAGAGGTTAAAGAAGCGATTTGGGGATATGGCGACGAGCCATGGGAAATTGTAGCATATGCCACAGTTGGCGACTCCAGACGACGTTTGGGCGATGGCGACAATTACACGATAGGCTATTATGGTGCATCCCTAAATGGTGAAACTTGGGGAGGTTATGGTTCGCCTCAAGAAATTATGCCAACTAATGCAGGAACATATTCTTTAAAACTCACTATTGCCGCATCAAGCGACTTCATTGAGGCATCAACTGATGCTATTAATGCGACAAAGTTTACTATAAAACCTCAACTTTTTGAAGTTAGCGTTGGGCCAAGTCCTACATATGATGGCACAACCTATTATAAAGCAGAAGACCAATTGATTTTCACTCCAATAAAATCAGGTGATGATTGGGGCTTTACAGTTCCAGAAGATGTTGCAGCAAATAATCTACAAATTCTTAAAGGCGGAAGTGGATATACAATAACTCATGCCGATACTGCCCAAGACGGCGGACCTGGATATGACGATGCCAATGATGGATATCTGCACGCAGGAACTTATTCAATCACAGTCAATTTGCAAGGAGATTGGAGATATAACTTCCAAATTAAATCTGCTTCAATACTTGGTGCACAAGGCGCAGGGGAATCCACTTCAATTGAATTTAGTGTGCTTAAATATTTGGACAATACATTGGAAATTGAGGTAGAGGGTTGGAGTTATAAGCAATTTGAAAAACTTGCTTCAAATCACGACACCTATGAGCCTGTTGAAACAGATGTTACGACGACAACAAAATCTTCAACTTTCTATGGCAAAGTTAATCAAATAAATTATTATGCTGCCAGGGATTGGGATACAGACCAAAATAAGCCACTTGACGGACATGAAAGAACAGCCTGCTATTTTGGAATGATGAATGAATTTCAATCATTTAATAATTTACCTGCAGGCACATATTATGCATATGTAACGACAAGTTACGAACATGACGATGACGAAGGCGATTACGACTTGCTTACCGCATGGACCTCTTTCACAATTGAAAAATCAGTTGTTGACCTGGTTACTGCACCAGAGGGAATTATTTATGACTTCTATAGAGACAGTCAATTTGATTTGGAAAATTGGAACAAGGTAAATGGTGTAACTTATGGCGTTCTCAATGAAGCTCACAAAAACACTGAAACACTTATGACTATTACCACCTTTAAAGGGGTAAACACAAAGGGTGAGGATATTTCTCAACTTAAGTATGTGGAAAATAGCAGTGCATTTTCTGCAAAGGAAGCAGGAACTTATACATTTGTTGTTTACTTGAAAGATACAGCCAACTATAAATGGGCAGAAGGTGCAAATTTTGACCAAGACAACGCACATATTACATTTACATTCACAATTGGAAAGGCCACAATCAAACCTTTGTCTCCTGGCGATGATGCCACATATAATGAGGAACTTATCCCTTACGTCATTAAGGGACTTGACAGTGTTATAACTTCTGGCGATGACACTCTTGCATCGCGTGGCAACTCTCTTGTCGATGTTGCAATGACAGGTCTTCGCCATGACAAAAGCACCGCTATAACAAATAATGAATCAACAAACTTCACATTTAATAACAATGGAGAAATTAAAGCAAAAGAAGCAGGAGTTTACACTATTGTTTTCTCATTGAGGGAAAATGCGGCACTAAATTATCAGTGGGCAAGCGAAGGCTGGGGAAGAAACAGCGACGGCTCAGATATATATAATAAAGATAATGGAACAATTACATTTATATTTACTATAAATAAGGCAAAAATACAACCACTTACAAAAGGGGCTGACGTTACATACAACGGCTCACTTCAAGCACTTGTAATAAATGGCTTAGACACTCAAATTGCAAACAAAGATGACAATATATCAAGTCATAACGGACTTGTTGACTTTACAATGACTGGTCTTCGCCATGACGGACACACAGTTATTGCTGACAGCGCAGACAATTTCACTCATGCCACTTTGGCTAGTATTTCAGCAAAAGAGGCTGGCGTTTATACATTAAAACTCAATATTTCTCAAAAAGAAGATGTCAATTATCAATGGGCAGAACAAGGAGAATGGATGAGTGATGGTGTGGTTTACAGCACCGATGCAAGCGGAAAAGTTACAATAACAATAACCTTCACAGTGGGAAAGGCTTCAATACAGCCACTCACTAAGGGTGAGGATGTAACTTACAACGGAAGTTTGCAAACTTATACCATTGGAAACCTTGGCCAAACAATGGCAAATCCTAGAGATACAGTAGAAGGATTGGTTGACTTTACAATGACCGGTCTTCGCCATGACGGAGATACAGAAATAGACACCCTTGGCGGAAACAATTTCAGTTTTGACTCTTTGGATAGTATAAAAGCAAGAGAGGCAGGCGTTTATACAATAAAACTTAATATTAAAGCGGAAAACAAAGTCAACTATCAGTGGGCAACGGCCGGTTGGGATACAAACAATAATGGCTCACAAATATACAATGCTGATGACGACTCTGTAACCTTTATATTCACAGTAAACAAGGCACAAAAGACCCTCCCAGTAAGCAGTTTGGCTGCCAAAAACTGGAAAGACATTGTTGAGGGAGAAAGGTTTGAAATAGATAATTTTGACAATGTAATTGTTAAGTTTAAAGACTTGAAAGGCACAACTTTCACCACAAAAGGCAATAAAGGTGAAACAGAAATAACTTACAATGAAAAAGGTACAGACTCAACCTACATTGTTACAAGCACTGATGACGGAAAATTATATATTACACCTAATGTAGCGGCAAACTATCAAATAACACTTTATCTTACCGACACACTAAACTATGAGTGGACTGACACCTCAACAGAGGATAAGACCATTACATTTGTGTTGAACAGAGAGGTCTTAACCTTCTCTTGGGAGCCAGAAGGAATGAGTTATACCTTTGACGGCTCTGAACATCAACCACAACCAACAGCAACAAATGCATCAATTGCCACAAAAGGTGCTAGACTTACACTTTCTGCACTTTCTTATAATGAAGAAGACGCTGAGGGCGACCCAGTTTCTGCAATAAATGAAGGGACATATTATGTCAAGATTTATGCATATTCAAGCATAACCCCAATTGGCACTCTTACCTATGCCGATAACTATATGCTCCCAGAGCAAGTTGTGTTTGAATTTACAATAACCTCTTCTGAACTTGAAAAACCAATTGTTGATAGAAGAAAGCCTACGGAAACATCAGTTTCAACTATATATGATGGTTCGGATAAATATTTCTCAAATTACATTATAGATTATAGCGTAAAATATCTTATTGACAACGACCATGAAAAGAATAAGATTGTAATTAAAGTTGACGAATTGGAAGGACATGACCCAGAAATTAGAAGAGTAAAACGTGAAGGCCCAGGTTTTTATTATACGAGTAAGGTTTTGAGTTATAAAGTTTCAATCACTCCAAATGACAACTACACTTGGAAAGGTGGCGGAAAAGAAGCGGTAGAATTTACATTTACAATAGAGCCACTGGAAGTTGAACTTTGGTGGAACGAGTTAGATTGGATATATGGTGATATGCCAAAAAATCCAACTGCAGAGATACTCAACAAGGCACCAAGCGATGACGTTTACACTTATGTAACTTATCTCGAACCTTTTCCTTCTGGTTACCCTATTGAGGCTGGACGATATCAGGTCGAAATAAATGATCTTAGAGGTCAAGATGCAGGAAACTACACGATTTCCAACTCCAACAAATTCAACTACGTTACAATCAGCCAGCAAGGAGTTAATAAACCAACAATAGATTATATGGGAAGCCCTCTAGTTTATAATTCATATGAACAAAATGTAACTATAGATATGTGGCAGACGGGCATTATGAGTGCTGAGGTTACTGGTGTAAATCCTTGGATTGAAAGCAGGCCACCTGTTTATGATGCATATGTTGATGAATACGGCAAGTTTTATGCAAAATACGCAGGCGAATACACAATAACAGTCAAACTTACAGATGGAATGAATTATTATTGGATATATGGTGATGATTCAAATGTTATTCTTAAAATCACAATCGAGCGTGCAACTATTTACGCTCCTGTACTTGGAGAGGCAAGGGCTCATGATTATGATGAAAACGTTTATTCTCCTGCAAGTGCAATAAAAGAATTTTCACCAGCACTTATTGGCAAAAATTATGAGGTAACTTATGGCTCATATAAAGATGGAGCATATATTGATGAAAATGCAGTTGCTTCATCTAAAGAAATTGGCGAATATTTCATGCGATTAAAAATCACGGCTGAAGATATGCTCAACTACGTTTGGGCACTAAACATGGATGATCAGGATTCGGCAGGTTATGTTTCGCTTATTGGAAATACTGTCTATGATGAGGACAATGTTTCCGTTTATTTGCACTATGCAATAACCAAAACACGTATTACAATAAAATATGCTATTACAGGATACACTTATGGCGACAACGGAATTCTCAATAAAATTACAGATGATAATAAACCTCATATTATAGATGACGTTGACGGAAATTTAGCAAAAATTGTTGGAAGTGCAGAAAAAGTTACAATTTCATATTATAGGGTAAGTTCAAAAGATGACCCAAGCGTAGGCACTTTGGTTGGTGCTGATGAACTTGAAAAAGAATTGCCTTGGGAAGCAGGCTTCTACAAAGTCCATATAGACATCGTCTTTGGCGAAGGTGCTGGCTATGAAGACATTAAGGTTAGACTTGAAACGGCAGACACAATGCTTATTGTTTCTCCACGCGTTATTGAACTTTCTTGGTCGGGAGACAGTGAGGCGACTTATGACGGAACAGAATATGGCGATTCTACAAATGAGCCAAGTGTAGTAGTTACAAATGCAGTAACTCGCACAGCAGTTCAAGACAGCATTTCCCTTTTAATTACAATTCAAGGGCAAGATGGAAGACCAATAAATGTAAATCGTTCAAGCGACCGCTCAGTTATCGCTTGGACCTTGCAGGCTTCTTCAATTGAAGGGGATGCAGCCTCAAATTACACACTTGATGGCACAACAGGAAACGAATATACATTTACAATCAAACCTGCAACAATAAAAGTCAAAGCAAAGGGTGGCTCGCTTACTTATGGCGATGAATTTGACACCGCAAGAGGCTTTGTTGACGGCTCAACAGCATATGACCTTGTTGAAGGATTTGTAAACAGCGAAAATTTTGAGACAGCAAAAATTAAAGTAGAAAATACAAAATATATTCTTGACAAACTTATTGACGGAGAATACAAACCTTATGCCGTTGGTGCCGCGTATGGCTCAGTTGGAGAATATCGCATCCATTTGGCACTCAGCGAAGGGCAGGTGCTTGGCTTTACCGCTCAAAACTACAATTTTGTTGAGGTGGATGAGGGAGAATATAACCATGTTACCGTTTCACATAGAAAAATAGACGTCTTTGTTAATGCAAACAAGACATCGAGTGATTATGGCGACCCTCTACACACTCTATCAGGCGAATTTTTAAATGAATTGTTAAGCATTTATGGTGGCAGTGCAACAAGCCTTGTTGCAGGAGACACATTTGACTCTGTTTTCTCAGGTCAACTTAAAACCACAGCCAAAGCATCTTACAATAAAGATGACAATGACGAAAGCACTACAAATGGATTCTCTCATGCAGGAAATTATGCAATTTGCCTTTTAAACGGCACAGGAAATGGAACTGTTGGAAACTATAATGTTACACTTTACAATTATGAACAAGCATATGTAGTAAATTTAAAAATGATTGAAATTGTTTGGAATACTGAACGTCAGTTTGTTTATGACGGAACAGATTTCACCCAATCAGCCAACACAGATGACAACCCAATTGCATATTTCATAGACCCTTCAAAGGATGGTGCAGATGAAAATCAAAAGGTTGCACTTTCTGTATTTGCTGTTGAAAACAAAGGAAGCATACGTCCTGTAGATTTTAAATATTACAAATCAACCAACTACATTCTTTATATTAATGGTTTTGTTGAATCTGGTTTAATGGCAGGCAAATATGGTTTGCCAGAAGACCCTGACATCCGTTATTATGAAGGATTTAAGATTGAAAAGAGAAAGGTTGAAATAAAGGGAATTGACGTTAACGGACATATATTTGGCGAAGACGTTAAAGAAACTGAAAAGAAATGGGATTATTCAGGAGAGAGCAAGACAAATGCTAGCAATCAATTCCATAAGGATGATTTATATTACATAAACAGCCACATTACAGTCTATGCTTACACGACAGCAGAAGGACCAGATTTAATTACAAGAGAAACTCCTGTTGGAAACTACTATGTTGTTATAAGTCTAGATGGTGGAAATGAGGACAGCGGAGAAATCGACCGTTTGAGCAATTATGACATTACTCGATCAACAGGAAATTTTGAAATTGTTCAACGTAAAATTGTAATCACTGTCAACGAAGAATATGCAAAATCGGCTTATGGCGAAAACATAAAATCATTTGCTGCCGGCAGTGGACTTTACACAGTTCAATTAGCAGGAGATTCTGGCGCGACTGGAAATGCTATTGCAAATGGCGTTGCAGACGACACAGTATTCACTTTATTTGCAAACAATTTGGGCAAAAGCATTGACAGCACAACACCTGTTGGACAATATACAATAGAATTAAGTCAGGTTAATGATAATTATGAAATAACATTTACTTTATATCATTATACAATAACCCCAGCAACAATTACAGATGTTTCAATTGAGGGTTATAATGACACTTATGATGCACAACCACACAATGTGTTTGAAGAATATTTTTCTGCAAGCACAAAGAATGAACAAGAATTGAAATGGTATTATGTAAAAGTTGAAAACGACAATGGTCTTGACGCCGATGGCATAAAAACGGCAGGCTGGCAATTGTTTACAGCAGTTAATATGCCAAAACAAACAAATGTTGGAAACTATTATTATGCAATCAAGGTTTCTGCCGACAACCACTATGATTATTATTTAGGGTTCACAGGCTCTGGCAGTGCAAATACTTCTGCCGATGAAACCTATTCAAAAAATAGAGAAAAACCATATGTTGTAACAGCAACAATTTCTAAGGCAATAGTTGAGGTAACTCTTAATCTTGAAATATTCTACGGCGAAGAAAACCCTGCAAATTACAATGGTATTGGCGGACAATGGAAGGGCACTTTGGAAGATTTGATTTCAGCCGGTGGCAAATACTCTATATCTGGCATTAAAGCCGAGGATATGGACGCCTTCCGCTCTGGAACACTTGCCGGATGGGATGATGGCGACAATTTCACATATTCTATAAATTACACAAAAGGTGATGATGTCGGTGAGGACTACAAAATCACATTGGATTTAAGCGGTATTGAAACTGACAACTATACCTTTGTTGATTCAGGCTCTGGTAAGTTGAAAGTCAAGAAACTTCAAATTACAGTTACATTAAACAACCTTTCAAGTCCTTACAACTTTAATGCAAAAGATGAAGACAAACATGATTTACAAAGCAGTGCAGCATTCTCCCTTGTTGTAACATCAACTGGAACTTATAATGGAAGCCAGATTGAAGTTTATGACCGCGAAGGCGTTGATGCATACACTTATACAAAAATCTTTACCATTGCCTCACTTGCTCAACAACTTGATAAGGATGTTAAGACTGCCGTTGTTGGCGCTTATGCAATCTATGCAACTGCAGGCGAAAAATATAACAACTATGACATTACTTGGGCTGGAAACTGGGGCAAAACAGACCAGACTACAGGCCAAGAAATTAAAACAAAAGATGGAGATACAAATATTACAGGCACAGTAGCCGGAATTTATACAATTACAAATGCCACAATAACACTTAATTCAACAATTTCAGCATATGGCTCAGCATATGAAGAAGGAATTTTATATGATGAGGCTGAACACTATGCTTTACAACTTGGCACAGATGAAAATAAGTCTGGGTCAACAGATAACTTTGCAACAACTGTTGATAACTGTGCAACAACTTGGAAATATCTTGTTTTCAATGCAAATCAAACAGAAGATGCAATAAATGAAGGGGCATGGTCAAGTGCTTTGACATCTATGCCAAAATTTATTGACGTTGGCTCATATTACGTTTATTATCGCGTAGAGGCGGCAAACCACTCACCAGTAAGCGGTTTGAGATATCACGTTGTTGTTAAAATTGCAAAAACAGACAATGCTTGGGCTACAGATTTCTCTATGGCTGGGGCTGAGAAATTTAAGGATGCCAGCGAAGGCGTTGAAAGATTCCCAAGTGTCGCTGCTTGGACTTATGGACTTTACAACAGTGCCAATAACGCAAAAGGATTTGACGCAAATGACAAAAACAGGGCGACAATAGCGGTTGGAAAATTTGACCGCATTCCTGCCGGAAATGATGGCGAAAACCAACTCTCTGTTACATTATATTATTATAGAAATGGAATTGGAGATGGAAGCCAAGTTGCCTCCACAACATTTAAAAATGGCTCTGGAGTGCTTACCGAAGTGCTTAAAGCATCTCTTAACGCAGGATATTATCGCATTGTATTCAGTATAGCAGGCAATGCAAACTACAATGAACTTAGTGCCGAGTTTGGCTTCAAGATTGACAAAAAGGATCTAAAAGTTAAAGCAAATGACTTTACAATAACTTATGGAGACAATGTTCCAAGTTATACATATACGGCAACTGGCTTTGTTTCAAATGGCTCTGAAATGGAAAATACAAGCATATTTGTAACTATTCCAACATTTAATTGTGCTTATCTTCCAGGTGCTGAAAATGGCTCGGTTGGTGAATATGAAATCTCAATCAGCAATCAAGAAGAACTTAAAGCACAGGAAACAGCATTAAATTATGAAATAACATTTGAAAATGGCACAGTTACAGTTGGCAGACGTGCTTTGACACTAAGAATTGATGACAAGCAAGATGCATTTAATATGAATGGCATGAACAGAGCCCAAATTCCACTTACTGCCACAGTAGTTGGAGGAACATCAATCTACACTGGCGATTATGACGAGGGCTCACAACAAATTGTTTACACTTTAAAAACCACCGCTTATGATGCAAACGGCGAGTTTAAGACACAAAATGTTGGTGATTATCCAATTTACGTTGTGTTCAACAATGTTGCCGGCAAAGGCTTCACTTATGAAAAGAATTATATCTTGACAGTTCAAAGCGGTTCATATAGCGGCGACCTTCCAGACGAGGCTGTTGAAAGTGCTGTTGGAAACAGTGCTGCAACATTCAAAATTATTCCTGCAACTCTTGAAATTTTGGTTGAAGGACCATATTATCATGACCAAAGCAGCGATGCAGATGTAAAATATGGCGATGAAACTGCCGGACTTATTTATGACGGAAAAGCCAAAATTTACAAAGCGGTTATGGAAGGACATGAATTTACCGCAGAATATAAACTTCAAAGTCAAGCAGGAGATATTTGGACACAAACACCTTTCAAGGATGCTGGAACATATATAGTTCGATTTATCTCTTCAAATGAAAACTATTCAACAGAAATAACCAAAATCTTCACAATTACAAGACGTGTGCTTACAGTAACAACTTCTGTTACAAACGAAGGTGGTGGCGATGAGTTAGACAAACAATCAGGATATGTCTTCTCATATAATGGTGCAAAATTTGAACTTGTTCCTGCATTCGGCAATGATGTTGAAGGGGAAGAAGTTTCATATAAAGTTGAATATACAGGGGATTCTTTCCCTAAGAAAGGCGAGAGTGCACCTACATTTGCAGGAATTTATACAGGAACAATCACTTTGACAAGCAAAGATGGCTTTGACTGCAATAACTACACATTTGTAAGTGGGGAAGCAAAAATCGATGTTTCAAGAAAAATAACAATAAACAAAAGCACAATCGCTGTTCCAACTACATCGCAACAAAGTTTGTCTTACACTGGGGAAGATTTAACATTCTATATAAATAACTATAACGATAAATCAGACTATCAAGGAACAAAAATTCTTTCTCACACTGTATCTGTTGCAGAACTTGATGGCGACGATGGCGGAACTACAAGATTGACATATAAAGTTGAAAAAGACTCGTCAAAAGATGATTCTTACAAATTGACTGCTCGAAATGCAGGTAAATACACAATTCAAATCTCACTTACCGACAGCGAAAACTATGTTTTTGCAGCAGGTCAAACAAGTATTACCTTTACAATCTCTAAGGCAGACATTTATGTAAGAGCAGAAGATGTCAACATTGAATATGGAACACCATTAAATGAAAGTTCTTCTCGTTTTGGAGGCTTTAATGTTACTTATAGAACATTCAAAGATGGAGACCAAGCCGATGACGAACACTATTTCTTCACCTCAGGTCTTGCCTTTGACACAAACAAGACAGAAGGTTCTGGCGCATATGATGCAAGCACCGCTCAGTCAGGCGACAGATTTACAATCACTCCAAAGGGACTTAAAGCATACAACTATAACATTTCTTATGTTCCAGGAACGTTGACAGTTGTTCCACGTAAAATAACAGTTAACGTCAAAGGATTTAATGATGATAACACATACGCACAAAGTCCATATTCAGGACTAAATCAACAAGGAAATCTTGATTCATTACTTAGCGGAAATCTCAATTCATTCCTAGAGCCAGAGGCAGGATGGAATGGTGAGACAGCAGACACCCTTGACGACCTTAAAGTTTCACTTAGCATAGCAAACGCAATTCACTATAAGGAAGACAACTATGCAATGACGCCAAGTGAAGCAAGCGACAATTATGATATTACATTTGACGGCGGAAATCATACTTTTGCAATAACAAAAGTTGACTTGCACATCAAGATTGGCTTGTTTGATGACGATGCAACTTTTGAAACTCTCAACACATCTCCAACTGTTACATATGGAGACACTGTTGGCGATGGAGAAAGCAGTGGAACACGTCTTACAATAAGATACAGCGGATGGCAAGAAGATGACGGTAATGAAAAACAAATAAGAAGTGCTCAACGTGTCGGAACGGCATTTGATTACAGCACATCAAAGAAAACTGAAGGCACTGAATATAGGCCTGGAGAAAGTCATGCAGGCGAAGTATATACAATCTCTGTAACAGGCATTACATTTAATGATTACAATATTATTCTTGATGAAAATTCTCTCACAGTCGTTTCTCGTATTATTACTGTTTCAACTACAGACAGAGAATACACAGAAGAAATTGAAGAGGGGGCTAAAAAATATAATAATGGTGTTTCTGGTGCAAAACATGATGCCACAATCACATTTGCAAACACAGTGGTTGGACATGATGCAGACTATGATTTGAAATATAGTGGAAGGGCAAATGATGAATCTACATTAGAATCATCTTCGACAGCACCTGTAAAAGCAGGACAATACACCATTTTGATTACACTTAAACAAAATGGTGTTCCAGGTGGACCATATTATGATTATATTTTTGACCAAAGTTCAGCACCTGAAAATATGACTGAAACAACAAATCAAACAACCACTCTTGCCTTTAATGTAAACAAACGAAAGTTAAGTGCAAGTTGGGATCATTCGGCTACAACCTTTACTGAAGGCGTAGAACTTGAAACCAACAGCATTAGAGATTATATTAAAGAGATTATGGGAGTGCAAAGTTTCACTCGAACCTATTCAGAAATGGTTGACGGTGAGGCATCTTCAAAGAGTGATATTATTGGGCCTGGAACAGAAGACAATCAATATTCAATTGGCACTGATGGGCTTACAGTCAAGGCATATGGCAATGGAACTTACACAATAATCATATACTTGACCACCCAAGCGACAAAGAACTATGAGTGGCTTGGAAATGAAGAAAGTGATTCTATTACTCTTACATTTAGAGTAACGGCAACTCTTACAAATCTTACAGTTGAAATACTTGGTTGGACATATGGCCAATATGACGATGTGGCAAATGCTCCAAAGACATATCTTGCAATTGAAGGAATTGTAACCTTTGAATATTTCACATTAGATGTAACAAAGAAGACTCTTCCTGAAGATCTTCATGTTGCAATGGCACTTACAGGCAAGCAGTGGACAACACTTTTGAGATCACATCTCACAGGAACGTCAACAAATGCACCTATAAATGCAGGAATTTATGTTATTCACGCAAAATATGCTGGCGACAGTGCAAACGCACCAGCAGACGCATATTATTTGTTTGAAGTTAAGAAGGCTACAATAGACAAACCTACTATTGACCCAGATTATCAAAAAGATTATTTCTACACTGGGGCAGAACAAATAATAAAGGGGACAGGGTATGATGCTTCAACAATGCGTATTTACTCTGTTCACAACTTCACAATTGATGAAGATGACGTTATTTCAAGCCGCGAAACAAACGCCGGAACATACACTGTAACAATAACATTAATTGATAAGGCAAACTATATTTGGACGGATGAAGTTGAAAATGACGAGGCATCAGATGTTGTTTTGACATGGGTAATTAGCCCTGCAACAGATAACACTGTTACTATGGGAGAGGAGTCATACACAACAACTTATGGAACGCCAGTTACTCCAACTGCATCTTCAAAATATAATGGCGAAATAAAATTCTATTACCTTGCGGCAGAAAGTTTGCCAGATGCCGGAGCGGAAGGTTGGGATGAAATTCAACCAACTCAGGTGGCAAAAGATGGAACTCACTATTACATAAAAGCAGTAAGCGAAAGCACAGATAACTATAACGAGGCAACAAAAATTGTTGAACTTGTAATAAATCGTGCCCAACTTCACGTTACACCAGTTGGCACAAACTTGACTTATGGCGACACATTTGATGGCTCGGCTTGCAGTTATACTGTTGACCTAGCAGACCTCAAATATTCTGACCTGCAAACTGTTGTTTCTGGCAAGGGAGAATATCTTCTTAAGAAAGGGGATATTGCATATTCAGTTGGAAGGGCAAATGGCTCTGTTGGAACTTATACATTGTCATTTGATGTAAATGAAGATGGCTCAGTCAAAGGCTTAACGGCAGACAACTATATGATTGTGGGCTACACTTCAACAATTGAAGTTGTTGCAAAACAAATCTCAGTTAAACTGCCAAACAGAAGCAGCACATATTCTCAACCATTAAATCTTGACAATATTGATGATGACATAATCATTTTGAATGAAGAACCTCTTGTTGCAGGAGACACAAAGAAAGGACTTGGAATAAAAGTTTGTGTTTACGCTGGCGATAAGAGCAAGATAGAGGACGGAACTATTGCAGATGCCGGCTCATATCCACTTGTAGCAGAGCCAGAATGGGCTGACAAAAACTATTCAATAACTTTCTATGACGGAGTTTACACAATAGACCGCAAGACAATTACAATTGAAAGCATAATAGTTGGAAACAATGTTTATGGAAATGTTACAGAAGCAAAATTCAAGGTTGAAGGTGATGGAAATGAGTATACAAGTGGCTCTGACGTTGATATTGACGGAAGAAGAAAGGCTGTTATAAACATTATTTACACAGGCACGGCAAATGACCTTTCAACACACAATGACCAGACGCTTCCACAAAAAGCAGGTGTTTACACACTTTCACTTGTGCTTAGCGAAGATTCTGCAAAGAATTATGTTCTTGCAGGAACTACAATTGAATCATTCAATGTTGACAGGAAAGAACTTTCTTACAGTGAAATCACCGCAGGAACACTTAAATATACTGGCAATGAAAAGAGTTTGTCGGCAGATGATGTGGCAGATAAAATTGTCATAACAATTGCAGACGACAATGAGGCAAAAGATAAATTTACAGCATCGGCTAACTCAGACTGGGTAAATGCCGGAACATATTATATATCTTTGACTCTTAAAGATGAATATTATAACAATTACAGATGGGCTGGACAAGAGAAGGTTGCAGGAATTCCATTTGTAATTGAAAAGGCTGACAATAATACTGTAACAATAGAAGATATTACTGGCTGGGTTTACGATGGCACATATCATGAAGAGGCAATAAGTGCAAGCGCAACATTTGGAAGCGTAACATACTTATTCTCTCAAAGCACCGGTGATGATGCATCATGGACACCTGACCGACCAGTAAATGCTGGCACATGGTATGTCAAAGCACAAGTTGAAGACAATACAAACTTCAATGGTGCAGAAATGATTTCTTCAGCATTTACAATCTCGGCACGCAAGGTTAAAGTTGAAATTAATTCACCTTCGGGCAATGTATATGGCTTCTCAATTGCCCCTGCAACAGGCGTTTTGAAAGATAATGAAAGCGTTAAACTTGAAGATGGACAATTCTCGGCATTAGTGGCAGGAGTTGTTATAACCTTCAAATATAATGGCGTGGCAAATGATGGAACATCTTACAGCGACAGCAAAGAGGCTCCAACTCATGCAGGAACATTCACAGTAACGGCATCAATTAAAGATGGAAACTTTGAGTTGACAGAGGATGCAACTGAGGACTTTGTTGTTGAAAGAGCCACAGTTTATGGCTATGACATAACAACAACCCTTGTATATAACGGCAAGAGCCGTTCGGCAGATGAAGCAATTTCTTCAGCCACAGGATATAGGAGTTTGTATCAACTTGACATTGATGCAGATGTATACAACAGCGACACTCATTCTTCAAACAGCGACCAAATCACTGTTAGAACAGTTGGAAAATATAAATTTAGCCTTAAACTTATTGACAAAAACAACTATGCATGGGCAGAAGCACTTACATCTTGGGGAGAAAACAATGAAAGTGCTGAGTTTGAATTATCGATAACTCCTGCACTTGAGGATGTTGAAGTTGAAATTGCCTTGGCAGAAGGTGATAATTGGGGTTGGAACTACGGCGATGAAGTTTCAACTGAAAGATATAAAGTTACTGTCAAAGTTGGCGGAAATGAAATTCCAACAGAAGATTATTCTTACACAATTGAATTCTTGAGCGATGGCACTTGGAGTGCGACTATTCCAACAAATGGCGGCAATTATCAAGTGCGTGCATCTATAACAAGTGATGACGTGAAGGCAAATCAATCTTCTGGACAGATTTTTGAGATTGGAAAGTTGAAACTTAAAGTTGAAGTTACCTCTCCATCAAATAATGTTTATCTTGAAAATCCTCAACCAGCAGAAGTAAAATTCTATAAAGACAGAGTTGAAGAAGAATACTCTCTTGACAGGAGTGCTTATTCACTAAATTATTATGGAACTTCAAATGACAGCACCTTTGATCATGACTCTAAAAACAGCACAGTTGAAATGCCAACTGTTGCCGGAAACTATAAAGTTTGGGTAAGCATAACAGACCTATTTAAATCAAACTTTGAACTTATTGAAAGCGATGCAATAACTGCAGAAAGTGCAAAAGATTTTGTAATAGCAAAGAAGACATTGCATTCAGGCGACTACAACGCACAAAGCGATACAGTTTACTATAATGCAACAAATCTCATAGGCAAAGTTGACCTTTCAGCATTAAATCTTTCAGCAAATGGCTTGTTTACAGCAAAACTTGGCGTTGAGACAATGATAGATGCAGGAATTTATCCAATAAAACTTACTCTTACAGATGCAAACAACTATTGTTGGTCAAGTCCAGATGAAGGAAATGAGGCAGAAGCAACAATTAACTTTACTGTCTCTATGGCAATAATTAAACTTAATGCTCCTTCAATTACTGGTTGGAGATATGGCAGTTATAGTGCTGGCACAAATGCTCCATCAGCAACAGGATACTATAACTTTGGAATTGATGGCTATCAAGCAGAAGTTTCAACTGACCTATTCCAGTATCAATATTGCTCGCAAAGTGGGGAAGCACCTGACGGAATCTGGGTAACTGGAATTCCAGAAAGGGCTGGCAAGTATTATGTGCGAGTGCTTCTAAGCGGCACACAAAACTATGCTGAGACCACATCGGCAGAAACATTGTTTGAAATTTTGAAAGAGCAGATAGAAAAACCTGTATTTAAAAATGAAAGAACAGATTATTCAACTAAATATACTGGAAATAATCAAGAAATTGAAATTAAAAACTTCGTGGGGTCAGCAATGTCATTTGCCACAAGCACTTCTGTTCGATTTGACGCAGAAATAAGCAAATTAGTGGCAAGCACAGTTGGTTCTCACACAATTACATTCACATTGTTAGACACACATAACTATGAATGGAAGAATGGAACAAATGAAGAAGTAACACTTACATGGAATTTAGAGATAGCAGATGAAAACACTGTTACATTGACCCTTACACAGACAACTTGGACTTATGGAACAGATGCATCAAGTCTTGTTTCTGCTTCATCTCAATTTGGCGAAGTCAAATTCCACTTCAAAGCGGCAGAAGCCCAAGGCTGGACAGATGGCTTGCCAACTGATGCAGGCACATACACAGTTGAGGCTTATGTCGAGGCTGACGCAAGCGGCAACTATCCAACAGGAAGTGATTCAAAACAAGTAACAATTGAAAGGGCAGTTCTTACTGTAACACCAAACAGTGGCTCAATTGTTTATGGCGAGGCACTTCCAACGACAGGATTTGTGGTTGGCGACAAAGCATACACATTTACAGGCTTTGTAAATGGCGACCAAGAGGAAGTTGTGGAAGTCCGAGAATTCACTTTTGACAGTTCTTATCATATTGGAGCACCAGTCAACACCTATGACCTTAAATTAAAAGAGGCGTCAGGGGAAGTTGTTGGCTTTACAGCAAAGAACTATAAGATAGTAAGCGGAAGTGGTGAGCTTACAGTTACAGCCAAGAAAATCTCTATTCAAATTGGAAATGCAGAGTCGTCATATCACATTGAAGATGTAAGTCTTGAAAATGTTGAATTTACTCTTGCTGACGAGACACAACTTGTTGAAAACGATTCGATAGAGGGCTTGGGAATAACTATTAAATCAGAGGCAACAAATGACCACATAGATACAGGCACTTATCCTATTGTTGCAGCCGATTATTCAAACAAAAACTATGAAATAACTTTCTATGATGGAATTTATACAATTAAAGCACTTCGCATTCGTGTTGAAATTTCGGCAGGTGGCGGTGTTTATGGTGAGGAGATTGCAGATCCAACAATAACAAAAGTATTGTTAGAGCAGGCAGACGGTGAGTATCAAGACTTCGATGCTTCACACCTTGGTCATATTCCACTTGTATTCTATTACAGCGGAACATCAAATGACGGAACATGGTCATATGAAGACACCAATCACACAACTACAAAGCCAACGCTTGCAGGGAATTATACAGTTTCAGCACAGAGTTCAGACAGCAAAAACTACATTTTAGTTAGTGCTTCAAACTCTCAGCCATTCATTATTGAAAGGGCTACAATCGACAGCAGCAAAATAACTGCTGCAAGCCAAACTTATACAGGCAGCCCACTACAACCAGTTTTGCATGATGCAAACAATTACAAAGGGCTTAACGCAGAAAATGTTTACCATGTTTCATATGACAACAACATGATAAATGTTGGAAAATATACTATAAATCTTACTTTACTTGACAATATTGCTTACAACCATAAGTGGAATGGACTTGATGACGCAACCGCAACTGTTGAATTTGAAATAACAAAAGCAGAGAACTCTCTTACAAGTTCAATCAGCATTGTTGGGTGGACTTATGGAAAATATGATGAGCATATAAATGCACCATCTGCAACCGTTCAATTTGGAACACCAATATTCATGTATTCAACTTCAAGAGATGAAGGATGGGAGAATGCCGTTCCAATAAATGGAAATGCAGGAGTTTACTACGTGCGAGTAACCGTTCTTGAAGGGGATAACTGGACACGTTTTGACTCTCAACCAGTTTCATTCACAATCTCTAAGGCAGGAGTGAATGTTCCAACAATTGAAATAATAACAGAAGGGGCAAACAAGAATGACACTTACACTGGAGAAGAACTATCGGCAGTAGTTTCTGGAATTGATTCAGCGATTATGACGATAACATATGAACAAAACATCAACACCAGTGGCGGAGTTGTTCGCTTGCTTGCAAAAAATGCTGGCAGTTATGTTGCTCGCGTAAAACTTACTGACACAACAAACTACTACTGGATAGAATCGGCAAAACTTGATAGTGAAGACGATTCTATTGCGCTTGTAGTTTGGAATATTGCCCGTAAGAAGGTTGAAAAACCTAGTGCTGTTTCAACAAAATTTGTTGCAAATGGTCAGGGACTTGAATATATCCCAGAAGGCTTTGATGCAGACATAATGGACATTGAAAACAACACAACCTCATCACCTGGTCAATACACAGTAACTGTTTCATTGAAGGATGTCGAAAATTATGAATGGGCAGACGGAACGGACAGCGTTATTGAAATTGAATGGGTTGTTGAAGGCGGAAATCTCGGGTTCTATATAATTTGTGGCATTATGGCATTCATTGCACTTATATTGCTTGCATTCTTAATAAGATATTGCGTAAAAATCAAAAAGCGTAAAAGAGAACAGCGTTTATGGTAAGGGAGGTAAAATATGAATAATCAAATTAATTTAGTGTTAAGTTCAACACAACTATATATAATAATTGGTATTGCTGCCTTTTTGGTGCTACTCCTTATCATAAACCTGGTGCTCTGCTTTGTGCTTAGAAGCACGCGAAGAAAATGGCAACTTGAAAAGGAGCGAAGCTCCCTTATCACCAGACTTAACATGGTGGAAGAGGAGCTTAGCATTCCATATAAGGAGAGACATGTGCTTGTTACTTATGGCACATTGGAACGCATTTCAAAGGGAGACATTTCAGCAGTTTTGGCTGAGGAACAAGAAGTTATCGAAGAACAGAAGACAGAAAATATTACAGAAGATGAAGATCTTGCAGATGAAGAATGCCTTTCACAAGAGTTGACAGAAGATTTGGATGAAGAAATGACTGAAAACCAAGTTGAAGACAATTGTGAGGAAACACTTGACGATGAAAACCAAGTTGCTTTGCAAGAACAAACACAAGAAACCCTTGAGGATGAAAATGTTACAAAAGAAGACCTTTCTCAAGAAGACTTGAACGAATATATGACCGAAAGCCGTGAAGATGGCGATGAGGAAAATGAAGAGTCAACGCAAACAGTTGATGGTGAAAATCAAAACGCTTTTGAAAGGGGCATCGAACTTGCAGTTAAAGACATGACTGATGTTGAGAGGCTGCAACTTGACCTTACAGACGAGCAATATGATGACAAGACATATTTAGTTCAATACACAAAAGGGTTTATGGCTAAATTACGTCTTGCTGATGATATGACAAAGGAAGAATATCGATTGTTAATGCAGGAAATTTCATCATTCAAAGGCATGAAGGCAGACCTCTCATTCAATCAACAGCGTGTTCATAAAGGTAGAGAGGCAGTGGCAATATTGTTCTTTAAAGGCAAAAAACTTTGCGTGGCACTTGCACTCAATCCTGCAGATTATGAAGAAACCAAGTATCACGGAAAGGATGTAGGAAACACCAAACGTTTTGAAAAGACGCCAATGATGATGAAAATCACATCGGAGAGAAGGGGCAAATATGCAAGATATCTTTTGGGCGAGGTTGCAAACGCACTTGGCCTTGAAAGGGTTGAGCCACAAGAAGTCGATATTGACCTTAACGAATTGACTAAAGATGAAATGCTTCTTTCTGGGGAAATGCGTATCAAAATTTTAAACGAAGTGTCAAACACCGAGCAAACGACAGAAACTTTGCAAGAAGAGCAAGTTCCAGAAAATCTTGAAGATGACACTCTTACAGAAGAAAATCTTAAAGGTGAAAACCTGGAAGAGGAAAATATTACAGAAGAAGAAAACCTCGCAGAAGAAAATGTTGCAGAAGAAACACTTTCACAAGGGTTGACAGAAGACTTGGCAGAAGAAAGCCTTGAAGAAGGCGATGACGAAAATGATGAAAACCAAACTCAAACAGTTGATGAAATTTATATGTTTGGGGATGAAAATGCCGAGCAAACGGAAGAAACTTTGCAAGAAGAGCAAGTTCCAGAAACCCTTGAAGATGAAACTCTTACAGAAGAAACCCTTGAAGAAGGTGAAAGCGATGAAGAGGATGATGACGACAACGATGATGAGGGCGATGAAGCAAATGATGAAAACGAGGAAGTTGTAACCCAATCAGTTGATGGTGAAAATCAAAAATTTGGAAGGGGAGTCGAACTTGCAGTCAAAGATATGACCGATGTTGAGAGACTTATACTTGACTTTGTAGACGAGCAATATGAGGATAAGACATATTTAGTTCAATACACAAAAGGGTTTATGGCTAAATTACGTCTTGCTGATGATATGACAAAGGAAGAATATCGTTTGCTAATGCAGGAAATTTCATCATTTAAAGGCATGAAAGCAGACCTCTCATTCAATCAACAGCGTGTTCATAAAGGTAGGGAAGCAGTGGCAATATTGTTATTCAAGGGCAAAAAACTTTGCGTAGCATTTGCACTCAACCCTGCAGATTATGAAGAAACGAAGTATCACGGAAAGGATGTAGGAAACACCAAACGTTTTGAGAAGACGCCAATGATGATGAAGATTACATCGGAGAGAAAGGGCAAATATGCAAGACATCTTTTGGGCGAGGTTGCAAATGCACTTGGCCTTGAAAGGGTTGAGCCACAAAATGTCGACATTGACCTTAAAGAGTTGACGAAAGACGATATGCTCCTTTCTGGGGAAATGCGTATCAAGTCATTAGGTGAAGTGCAAAAGGACAACGAAAATTTGTAGAAAGACTTTTAGGCAAAAGTCGGGGAATTTGCATGGCGCAAACTTTTGAAATAAAAAAAAGACTTAGTAAATTGAATGCTAAGTCTTTTTTGTTGACAATTATTTTTGAGGCAATAAATAAAACTTTATTTTTCTTGTTTTGTTGCCGTGAAGTTTTAGGTTGCAGATTCAAATGTTATAACAATTTTTGTTATTAAAGCATTTGTTTGTGGAATATCCCAACCCAAAGTGTTAGGATCGCCCTCAATAAACATAAGTGCACCATCTGTGTGAAATCTTACAGTTAAGTCTGGATTACTTGAATAGCCTTCGACATAGCAGTAGAGGTTTTGAATATTATATTCGTCAAATTGAGAAGAAGATTCTTGATTTACAATATTGTAACTTTCAAGCAGCACATCGTTTGAATAAATAAGGGCATTAATTTTAATATTTGTCTTATCATACATCTCTTTCAAATCAAAAGTAACAGAAATATCATTGCTTTTCAAAGCAAAATCATGATTAAGGTCATAACCTACGTAATATTGTCCGTCATACATATTTCCGTTAACTTCAAGGTCAATTTTTCTATATTCAATATCAGTTATCAAGAATTGTAAGGTTGTGCTTGTTTGAATTTCCCTGTCGTCAACATATACTGACAAACTGTGTCCCTGATAGTTACTTGAAGTGTTAAAATAAACTCGTTGGTCAACATCTCCATTGGTTTTTTGCAGATATTGATATTCCTCTTGTCCTTTAAAGACATATGCACCTTGAAAATCTCCATCGCCTGGCTCACTTACAAGAAAATCTATGCCTTTGACAAACTCTTTTGTATAGTTTTGTCCATCCAATGTGATGTTCAATTTAAATTTTTCGTAGCGGCTTATTTCCTTAAGAGTAAAAGTCATTGCATCGGAATTTTGTTTGTTTGGTGAATAAGCATAAGCATGAGTAGTGCCATTTTCTCCTTGAAGTTGGCTGAAAAGAAAGTTGTTGTTGCCTCTAAAGAACTCAAACTGGCTTGAGAAAGTTATATCTTTGCCGTTAACGTCGTTTGCTTTTATTTTAATTGAGAATGGATCCACTCCTATTGTGAAAATTGAATATAAATCTTTTGAATATGTTTCAGGAGTGTCAAATTCTTCAATATCAAATGTGTAAGACTTTTCTCCTGCGTTGTATTGCAAGTTTTTGGCATTAACACCATTGATTTGGAATTTGATATTTGCCATGTCAGTTATATTTTCAAATGTTTGAGCATCTTGTTCATATCCGCCCAACTCAATATCCTCAAATCTATATTTCAAACTTAATTTTTTTCCATATTCCTTTTTTGGAAGGGCAGTTTCTTGCCAATCTGCCTCATCTGTTTTCCAACCTACGCGGCTAAACTTGTAAATAACATCCTCATAAACGAAATCGCCAGTTAAGTAAACATTTGAAACGCCAGTGTCATTTATTGTTGACGATAAATAGTTTAAACCATCCAAATAACCCATTTTTAATGAAGCGGGTGCCTTCAAATTTTGAGTTTTAAATTCAAAAGCATATACTTTTGTCCCTTGAAACTCTTTAACGCTGATTGTTGGGTAATGCTCGTTTAACGTGAAAACTGATACAAGAGAACCTGTGTCAAATGGCAAGCAGTTGCCATTGTTGTCATATTTCAAATATAGTGTTAAGGATTCTTTGGTTAAGTCCCAATTGATATATTTTCCTGCAAGAGCAAACTCTTTCTCATTTGTTTGTCCGCTTACAAGTGGCATAAATCCACCAACAATTGTGTTTGTGGTATAGTCAAAGTCCTTATTTTCGACCCAAACTTGAGAATGGTCAAGAAAATTGCGGATTTTTTCATTCTGGCTGTTTAAAACTGACACAGCATCTTCACAAACAAAATCGACTTGATTGATTTCTGCCGTTGGCTTTGCAAGAGTGAATGAGTAGTCAATTTTTTGAGCGAAAGGAATGGTGATTGAAAAATATCTTGATGAATTTTCATCATTGTCATCTCTTATTTGCGTTGTAAAAGGCTGACCATTCTTTTCTTGCACATTCAATTTGTTAATGTCCCAAACTCTTGACAACATAATTTCCACGCAAATGTCTGATTTTGAATCTGTTTTTTCTGGACCATAGACAAATTTGATGCCGTTTTCATTGTAAATTTGATTGTTTGACACCCCAGATGAACAAGAAAGATAAAGTTGCCCATCAAGATCATTTGCAGTAAAGCCAACAAATTCAATGTTGATTGACCCTTCTACAACAAGTTTTGAGCCACAAGCGACCAAGCAAATTCCACAGGTCAATATGAAAACAAACAAACTCAAAAAACCAAGAATTTTCTTTTTCATAATTCCTCCATTATATAATATAGTTTATCACAAAATGTGAGTTTTAACAAGCAAAATTGAAAACTATGGAGTTTTTGAGAAAAAAATGATCAAAAATAGCACATTTATTGTTTTGTTGCAAAAATATAGCGACTTCAATTTTTAACCATAATATATTTTCTCCGTGATTGCTATTGGGCTTCAAAAAATTCAGCAAAAAAAAAGGATTGAAAACTCTTGTCAATCCTTTTTGGTTATATTATGAGTTATTTATTTTTGCCTTTGCCTAACTTAATTATTTTCTTCAATTTTTTGATTTTTGTTTATTTCAGTGTTTTCTTCGTTTATTTCAGCATCCAGATTTTCGTCTTTCCCCTCGCTGTTATTTATTTGCTGTATGCTTTCTTCACTTGTTTGTTGATTTTGTTTAACTTTATTTTGTCTTACTCCATCAAAAATATAAAATAGTTGAATTACACCAACAATAAGTCCAATTCCGCCAAGAGTTAGCGCTTCCGAAGCAAAACTTTGTGAAAAGGTGAAAATATAACCCAAAGAAGAAGACGTCATTCTGTCATAAAGATAATAATAATCTGGTAAATTTACCAAAACCAATGTTGTCAATGACATTATAATAATGATGAAAGTCAATATAAAAATTACAAATTTTGTAGGTTTATTTTTTTTCTTTTTATGATTAAGTATAATTAATGTAGTGGCAAGAGCCAATAAAATTGTTAATAGAATAAATATGGAGGTTATTTGATCAGTTAATTTTTTTATTTCCAAGTCGCGCTTCCAAGTAGAATTCAGTTGGTTAATTCCCTCCCGAAATTCTGAAAAACTAAAACAGAGTTGTATAAAAGATAAAACCATAAAAAGCAAACAAATTGCAATAATAGCAGATAAAATTTTTTTAAATAATTCTTTATTCATAAATTTTCTCCTATGCTAAAACTGGTGCTCCCAGAAGGACTCGAACCCTCCTCAACGGTTCCGAAGACCGTTGTGTTATCCACTACACTATGGGAGCATAGAAATTAAGATTAATTAAATGAGGAACTGTTGAAAGTTTTCGCCTTTTCCAAAAGTCATTATATCACAATTTGCTGTCAAAAGGCAACATAAAATAATAATTTTATAAAAATCTTATACTTTTTAGTCTTTCACTTAAAGATTGTTTGCAAGAAAGAGTTGTTTTTTGTGGCAAGCAAAGGAAGTCTTGTGTTGAACATAAGGGGTAAAAAGATTTTAAAAATAGAAAATTTAAGGTTTTTAACGGTTTTTTTGTCAAAAAACATGAAAATTTTTGATATTTTGTAAAAATTTAAAGATTTTTTTTCAATTATTAAAAATTTTATTCAGACAATTTTATTGAATGAAAAAGTGCTTTGTGATATAATAAAAAAGTAGAGGTTTTTATGGAAGTTAGAATTGCAAAAAGAGGTGAACTTAAAGAAATTGCACGTCTTAGTGAAGTATTTGCATCGGAGGGCTGTTGCAACAACATTTATGCAGATGATGAGGAATATTTTATTTGCAAAAATACATTTGTTGCTTTGGAAAATGATGAAATTATTGGTTACGCATATGGGATATTTGGTGAAGAGGTTTATAAAAGGTCATATGCCATGCCCAAAGATGTATATTTTGAACTTGAAGAAATGTATGTGTTGCCACAATATAGAAATAAGAATGTGGGGCAAAAACTTTTTTGCGAAGTTGAGAATTTTGCCATTAAAAATGGCGCAAAAACGTTGAGACTGAATGCCGTTTCAAAAAACTACAAATCACTTTTAAATTTTTATATTGACAAACTAAATATGCAATTTATTAGTGCCTTTCTTGTTAAGAAATTATAGTTTTAATTTAAGGTGAATTTTCAAAAGACTATTTACAAAATAGATAATTTAATGTATAATAATATATATAAAAACTAAAAGGAGAGAATTATGCCAGATTTAGGAGTAAGAGGAAGAGTTTTAAGAGAAAAATTTGCTGGATTTGACGCAAGAAGCAATGAAATTGCAAAAACAACCCAAAAAATTGCCAATTTGCGTGAGCAAAGAGAGGAGATGAAGGGGAGAAGAGAGCCAGAATCAGCATTTACATCAATAGAAAATGAAATTTTGGAATTAGTCAATCAAGTAAATGACGAAGGCGAAAAACTATTTAATGATATGCTTAGTATAAATTTGCGTAATGGTGGCAAGGGCTTGTTTATTGATTCAATGATTAAATTTTGCAAAGCAGCACCTGCCGATATTTTTACGCTTAGTCCTATTGAGGCGGTCAATAAACTTTACAGAGAGCAAGGCGACTTTGTGGGAATAACAAAATTAATGGAAAGCGATGAAAGATTTGTCTCACCATTGACTAGTCCCCAATATATTTCTGGAATGGATACCGATGTCCTTCATGAAGTTGTTAAATATGGGCTACGTCTACAAACGGCGGGCAAGGAAAACATTATTTTCAAAAATACATTTGGCACATTTTACAATACAGTTGCACTTTGCGACAGGATTGGGCGAGACAACAATTTCTTGAAAAGCATTTATCACGATGAAAGCATTTCAAAACAATATAAGGACCAGTTAAAGAGAGCGGTTCAAAACTTTAAATTCAATCACACCGATGCTATTACGGCAGGTGAAAAGGCAAAATTAATTGCCGGTGCAGTTGCTTCCGCTCCTGGCTTACTTATAAGTGGGGCTGGGGCAGTAGCGAAAGGTGCGTTGAAATTATGTTCTGGAGTTGTGGGAATTACAACAGGTTTAGTTGCTGCTCCAACCCAACTTGCCTCACAGGCATTATTTGGGGTTGGAAGTGAAACTGATAACACTGCTGGCAAGGCGGCTGCTTACACGGGAGGCACAATATTTGCCATTCCAGCGGCGGCAATAAAACTTGCAGGAGGCCTAGCAAGTGGGGCATTGAGTGCAAGCGGGGCTATTGTTGGAAAAACAATGTCGCTCATATCTTACCCACTCACTTATCCTTTAAGAGCAGCGGCATATTCTTGTGTTGGAACTTTGCCAAAAGTTTCAAAATCTCAAAAAATTATAACCAAAAACATCAAAAATCTTATCCTTGAAACAAATCCTGGTGCAAAACTTGATGACCTTGGCATATATTGTTCTTACAATAATAAAGACAGGAAATTGGAAGTTATAGGGAAAGCAGAGGAACAAGAATATAAATTTGACTTTGATGTTGGTAATACGGATGCTGCAATGAAGATTAAAAATATGCTTGAAGAAGATTATGAGATTTTAAGTTTTAAGGATGAAATGGATAAAATTTTGCAAGATGAAGATGATGATGAACTCAAAAAACTCCTGTCAAAACCAGATAATTCACTTGCAAAACGTCAACAAGCCAAAGTTATTTCAGAAATCACCTCTCAACGTCCAGTTGAAACTGCCATTCACTTAAATAGTCAAAAAGAGGATACAGAAAACGATTTCTTTAATTAAGCCTTATAGGTCAAACCTATAAGGTTTTTTTAGGCACGCTCGAACAATGTCGGTTTTATAAGTTTTTTGCAATTTTTATCTTAAATGTGTAAGAAAATGATGAAGATAATGATAAAGACGAAATTTTTATACAATATTGACGAAAGTTAAATATTGTGATATAATTTTTTGCAGGAGAAAATTGATGGAAAAAGAGGTTATGTCGATACAAAATATAATTGACAGGCTTAAAAACAGCAATGACAAACAGGCAAACATTTCTTCTTTAATTAAAACCTTGCAAAATATGGACACGGCTACAAATCCAGAGGAGCTAAAGATATTGCAGGAAAGCATTTTAAGTGGATATAATCAAATAAGAAAAAATTCGACGAGCGCTCAATTGGGAGAGATTATAGACTCACTTGTAGATATAAAACAGGTCGAACTTGCAACGGCTTTGGCGGAGAGGGATTATAAATTTTTTAAAAATTCAAGTTATAACGGCAAGGTTTTAATGTTAAAGGAGGCTTTGCATAATGAATTCGAGGCCAAAGAGGAAAATAAAATTTTAAAACGCTTTTTCAGTCTATACTCAAACACAATGGATCTTATGGATTATGCACAGTATATGACAAACGGGGGAACAAAAGCACTTGTAAAAGATTTTGTTAAAGACCCAAAGATTTCGCAAAAATATAAAGGTTTATTTATTCAAGCCCAAAAGGATTATAGTATAAACACATTAGGTGAAAAAAATAATTGGGTAACAGCGACAGCGACACTTGTCAGCACTCCTGGAATTATTATTGGAGGAACGGGACTAATTGTTGGCGAGACGCTTGGCATTTTAAAAAAGGGAGTGGACAAGGCCACATATTATCTTGCAAAGCCAACAAAGGGGTTATATAAAAAATACAACAAACTTTCTGCTGATGTTCAAACTAAGGGCAAGCGTGCACTTGCTGGTGCAGGAAAGGTTGCGACGGCAATCCCAACAGTAATTATTGAAGGCACGGGGGCTGTGATTGGTGGAATTTTAAAGACAACGGAATATGCAGTTAAAATTCCAACCGCCCTTGCTTCTCTACCTTTCTTTGGAATGGGTTTAGTAATTTATAACAATTCAAAAAACTCATATGACAAGATTTATAATAGCAGTATAGATAAAATCAAATTAAGGGTGGCACAACTTTTAGATTTGCCAAAGGATAAAAAGTTTTTGGATGATATGTTTGTTTCACTTTCTGGCAATGGCAAGGGGATAACATTATCGGGACTATATAATCATTGCAGCCAATCTTTCAAACTTGATTTTGCAGATAATGATTTTGTATGCGAAGAAATTGCAAAAAGGACAAAATATGGAAGCATGCATCTTTTTAAAAGAGATAGATGGGGTGTTGACAAGAAATTTGCTCAAACAATTTTTAGAGTTTATAATGTTGTCGCCTTTCAAGACCCAATAAATGAAAATATTAAACCTCTTCAAAGTGAAAAAATAATGTAGGTGAATTATGGAAGAAAAATTACAAGAATTTGAAAAATGGTTGCAATCAATAAAAAAGGACCTTGAACATATAAACGATATTATAAAATTGAATGGCAAAAGGGCAGAGGAAGAATTTAAGTATCACAAGCAGTGGTGCGAAAAGAGAATAAAAGATATTGAGACGATGATTGACGAAGAGAAAAGCAGGCTTGATGGGGAGGAAAGGCAAAACTCTTGACCATATATGCCAAAAACATTTAATTTTATTTTAACATAAAAAATTTAAAAGAACAAAAACTTGGGGGACAAAACCCCCATTTTTGTATAAAAAAAAGCATTTATGCAAACACTAGGATTGGAGGAAAATTATGAAAAAAGAAATTACAACCAAAGATCTTATGGCATTAAATGAACTTATGACATTTGAAAATTGGATGGCGACAAAGATGAAGTTTTGTGGCGAGAATGTTGAAGACAAAACGTTAAAAAATATGTTTAACGACATGGCTACAAAGCATCTTGAAAACCACAAAAAGTTGTTAAAATTCTTGCAATCTGCAAGCGAAGAAGGAGGTGGCAAATAATGTTGACAGAACAAGAGATATTACAGGATGCTTTAATTGCACACAAATTTTTGATTAAGATGTATTGCCAATATGGCATTGAGTGTTCAAGCCAAGAACTTAGGACACTTTTAAATTCTTTAGGCGATGTGGCATCAAGCCATGATTTAAAAATATTTAATATTATGAATCAAAAGGGCTTTTATCCAACAACGCCAGCACCTGCAAGCAAAGTCAATCAAACTATAAAAATGCACACAAAAATGGAGGGTTGCTTAGAGGAAAAACTTTGCAAAGATTGTGGGAAAAAGGCAAACAAAGGCTTATAAATTTACAAACTTATAGGTTTGGGGCGATAATGTTGTCGCCTTTTTTTGTGCAAACGAGGAATGCAAAACTGCTCTCGGGATACTTTTCCGGTCTTGCCTTGCTTGTTTTTATTTTCTCTGCTAATTTGCCGACCCTAAAAAAAAGATTTATTTTTTGTCGGCAAAAAACTTGTTTTTCTTTTCTATGTTTGATAAAATATATAGGGTTAAAAAAGGATAACAAAAGATGAAAGCAATTTACAAATATTATAAAGAACGACTTATAGAAATTAGTGGAAAAAACAGAAGCCTTTATGCCAAAAATCTAAGCAAAAAATATGCCTATGATTTATACAATATTTTGGGCGACGACAAAGATGAATTTGGAGAATTTTTCACTTTTATGTGGAAAGGAAAACGCCCCTATCCTCTTATAAACAAGGATTCAAAAGAAAGGATACTTAAAAACCTTAATCTTGAAGAAAAGATTAAGTCCTCTTTTGCAGACACAAAAAAGATGAAAGCGGAAGAAAAGAGACTTGAAACTTTAAGAAGGGAAAGATTAAAGAGAGAGGAGGGCAAGAAACTTATAACCGCACAGGTCAACGCCTTAAAATCATTGAAAAGGGATATTGAGGAGTTTGCAAAGGAGACGGGTCGATATGAACTTTTTGTTGGCTACCCCTTTGTAAGTGGCAGCATAAACAAAGATTTACAAGTTAAAGCACCTTTAATTTTATTTCCAGTTGTAATTGATGTGCAGGGTGAAAATGATGTTGTTTTAGAGATAAAAAATGATGATTATTTGCAATTTAACAAAGTGCTTCTTTTGGCGATTGCAAAGGAGAAAAAAATAGATTATGAAAATTTAATTATGGAGTTTGACAGCCTTTTAGATTACAAATTAAAAAATGTCAAAGAGGTAATAAAATATTTAAATAGTTTTGGATTTAAATTTGTGCTTGACGAAAAATTTGAAGAGGGGCTTGTGCCTTTCGATTCATTGAAAGAGCCAAATGCTAAAGATGATTTTAAGATTTCAAACACCTGTGTTATTGGAAGATTTCCACTTGCAAATTCTATTTATAATGACTACACAATGCTTGAAAAGAAGGGCTTGTCATCAGAGGCGATTGACCAACTTCTTACAACAAAATCACCAAAGAAAAACAAGAAACCAGACGAAAGGCTTTTCACAGTAAACGACCTTGACTACGCACAAGAAAATGCCATTGCCCAGTTAAACAAGGAGGGGAATATTGTAATTTATGGGCCTCCCGGAACAGGCAAAAGTCAAACAATTGTAAATATTATTTCAGATGCTCTTTGCAAAAATAAAACAGTGCTTGTTGTCTCCCAAAAGAAGGCGGCACTCGACGTTGTTTTCAACAGACTTAAAAACTTAAATTCAAAGTGTATGTTTTTGACCGATGCTGAGAAAAACAAAGTTGCATTCTATGAAAGATGCAATCAAATGCACCAAATGCTTATAGACTCATTTAGACTTGTCAAGGACAAAGAGGAGTTTGAAAAGGTGCAAGAAAATATTCAAAAGGAACTTGGCGAACTTCAAACCATTTCAAGCACCCTTTTTGAAAGAAAACCTTTTGGCCTTACTTTGCAGGAAATGTATGCAAATTCGGCACGTATTGGCAAAAATAGTTTTGACTATGTAATTTATAAGCAAATGCTCAAAAATGAAGAGTTGATGCAAATGGATTACAAAACTCTTTACTCCACATTGAGGGTTATAAAAGAGAAAAACAAGAGCAACTTGTATTACAGATATATAGAACTTAAAAAGACAAATCCACTTATAGACCACATAAAGTCAGATGTCGAGATTAACTCATTAAATCAAATGAAAACCTCACTGCGAGAACTTATTGCAAGAAATATAATTCCTTTTGATACTGCAAGTTATTCACATTCAAGACAACTTATGGTGTATATGCTTGAAAATGATTTTACAGAGGAAAAGGACTTAAAACCTCTTGTTAAAATGATATCAAAAGTGGAGAACAAATCTCTTTACAAAAAATTAAATTGGTCAAAGGTGTTTTTCCCATGCTATCCTTTTGTAAAATCAAAGGTTAATAAGAAGGAAAGAAGCATTAAAGAGAATTTTGCTTTGACAATGAAGGATATTGAAAATTATGTTGGCTCTTATAGTCTTCTTGAAACGGTGCTTGACAAAAAGGGATTTCTAATGACGGTTGACAATATGGTAAACGGCAATTCGGTGTTTTTGAAATTACTTTTAAACGCACTTGAAGATTATGTTGAGATAAGGGATATAAATGTTTCACTTAAAGGGCTTTCAAAAGATGAAAAAATGCTTCTCAATTTTGCTTACGTAAATTCCACAAGTGCAAAGCAATACAGGGAAATTATAGACAAGATTTTGGAGATAAGAATTTATCATGAAGCGGTAAGATATGAAGAGGAAAACAAAGACAAACTTTCAAAGATTATAGACTTTGAAAATATAAGAAACAGAATTTTATCTTTAAAACAAGATGAAAAACGTATGTCAAATGACCTTTGCATTGACAAATTTAAAGATGATTATATAAACCTTTTCAACACCGGCAAAGAAAGCAAAAACTATCTTTATCAAATAACAAAACAACAGGGACTTATGCCTATAAGAAATATGATGGAACTTTACAGCGACTATCTTTTAAAACTTTTCCCATGCTGGCTTTTATCTCCCGAGAGTGTTTCCACCATCTTTCCATTGAAGAGGAATATGTTTGACTTAATTTTATTTGATGAAGCAAGTCAAGTTTTCATTGAAAACACAATTCCAACAATTTATAGAGGCAAAAATGTAGTTGTCGCAGGGGACAGCAAACAGTTGCGTCCAACGGCAACATTTATGAAAAGATATATGGGTAATGACAGCGATGAGTTTGACCTTGCCACTCAAGCCGCACTTGAAGTTGAAAGTTTGCTTGACCTTGCCACATCAAGATACAACAGCACCAACCTTACCTATCATTACAGAAGCAGAAACGAGGAACTTATAAACTTTTCAAATCATGCTTTCTATGACGGAAAGTTGCAGATTGCTCCAAACATATCAAAGAATGTTGGAAACAAGCCAATAGAAAGAATAAAGGTCAATGGATTATGGAAGGACAGGCACAACGAGGAAGAGGCAAAAGAGGTTGTAGCCTTGCTTAAAAAACTTATAAAAAACAAGAAGAACAAGTCTTCAATTGGCATTATAACCTTCAACAGTGAGCAGGAAAATGCAATTCAAGACGCACTAGATGATGAGGCACAAAAAGACCAGGCGTTTAGAGATGCTTTAATAAGGGAACAAAACAGGAAGGAAAATGGCGAGGATACATCAATTTTTGTCAAGAACCTTGAAAATGTCCAAGGCGATGAAAGGGATATAATTATTTTCAGCATAGGTTATGCAAGAAATGAATATGGAAAAGTTGTTGCCCATTTTGGCCCATTATCGGTTGAAGGGGGAGAAAACAGACTAAACGTTGCCATAACGCGTGCAAAAGAGAAAATCTATGTCATTACAAGTATTGAGCCAGAAGAACTCATGGTTGAAGGCACAAAAAATGCAGGGCCAAAAATATTTAAAAGTTATCTTCAATATGTTAGGGCGGTCTCAACTAAGAAATATAAGGAGGCAGGTTTCATTCTTGACAGTTTCAAGCCTTCTCTCCCTCAAAGCAGTGAAATAGTGGTTGAGAATAAACTTGAAGAGGAGATTAAAAAGGAACTTGACAAACTGGGCTATGATGTTGAAACTAATTTGGGAAACACAAACTACAAAATATCACTTGCCGTTTATGACAAAACACTTGACCGCTACTTGCTGGGGATTGAATGCGACTATACATCATATTACAGCAGCGACTCAATTCTTGAGCGAGATGTTTACAGAAACAAATTTCTCTCTTCACGAGGCTGGTCAATAGTTAGGGTGTGGAGCCGTGATTGGTGGCTTAATAAGACTAAGGTTATAAATAACATAGTCAAATTAATTAATGCCAATAAGAAAAAATTACAAGAAAGTATGTCAAAAAGTTTGTAAAATTTTTTCAAGTTTGTTACACTTAATCTATGGAGGGAAATTTTATGGAAGAGGCAAAAAAATTTGTTGCAATATTAGACTTTGAGGATAATGCAAATACATATTTTTCCATTATCGATGTCAAAAGATATGAAAAGGGGAAAACAATTCCCGATGAAAACATCTATATGCCCGATGTTTACAAGGCTTTTGAAAACCTTGACAGACCTTGCAAGAGAGAGGATGCAAATCTTTTCTGCGTTGAGGGGATGCTTGGCGGAAGGTCGGGACTTGCAAAGTTTTTAAAACCTTTGCCTTGGATTGTAGAGGCATCAAGATATTCAAAATCAAAGGCAGAACAAATGCCAGAGTTTGGCGAGAACTATGACGACAGTGAAGTTGAGTTATAATTAACTTGATTTAAAAGTTTTTAATTTGAAAAAAGAGCCTTCAATAGAAGAAAAAATTCTCTTAATTTGAAGGCTTTTTTGTAATTAAAATTTTTTATAATTTATAATATTTTTTGCTTTTTTAATATTCATGCCAGCAAACAAGTTGCATAAATGTTAAGGCAAAATATTGACTTTTTCTCTTTTTGTGATATACTATTTCTAACAAAGGGAGGTTGATTTATGGACGAGGAAGAAATAAAGAGGACTGCAAGAAAAGATTTTTATACATATTTTAATATTGATGATGTTGTTGTTGCTTTGTCAGATTATAGGGCAAATGGCGAAAATGTTGCAATAACATTTAATGGCGAGACATTTTATTCTCTGCTTGATGACGAGGATTCTTGCTATATGAGATTTACTGGGGAAACTAAGGAAGAGATTAAAAAATATCAAGAAGAGGTTGAGGGAATTTGGAGCGAGTATGAAATTAAAAGAGAACTTGAGTCCCTCAAAAAAATTCCAGGCTGGATAGAAAGAGGGGATGCAATTATGTATCCTCAACAAAAGAATGAATGGGAAAAGGTTGTTAGGGAAGGCTCGAGAGACACATATCATGGCAGTTATTTTGACAATGCACTTGATATAATGGAATCACTTGCAAAGGAAGGCGACCTTAAAAAGGCTTATGAACTTTATGAAAACCCAGGCCATACTGGTGCTGCCGGCTCAAAGGTTGTAAACCTTATTATGAATTTTTCTGAAATGGGAACGCTTTTTTATAGATATGCTTGCTTAAAACAGGGTGTAGAACTTGGGAAAGAAGACAAGGCAATGCTCAGGAAGATTGATGAAAAATTTGATGCTTATCAAGCAGAACTGGGTGGCGTGGACAACGAGAAGGATGAATAATTGCAAAGTGGCAAAACCTCAAATTTAGGAGATTAATATGAATAAAAAAGAAATAATGAAAAATGCAAGAGAGGATGAAAGATTTTATCTTGACCTTGACGAAGTTGTTGCGGCGCTTGAAACTTACAAGAAAAATGACATCAATGTATTTATACAATACAATGACAAAAATTTATATTCTTTGCTTGATGACCGTGATTCTTGCTATATGAAAGTTACAGGCAAAACCTACGAGCAATATAACGAGGACAGAGAGGCATTTTTAAAACATATGGAAGAACAACGTATTAAGCAGCAAATAAATGCTCTTGAAAGAATTCCCGAGTGGACATTGAGGGGCTACTCAATAATTTATCCTCAACAAAGAAAGCAATGGGATAAATGTATAAAGAAAAGAATTGAAGGCCCATATGTTGGGGATGACCTTGAAAACGCACTAGAAATTATGGAGATGCTTGCAAAGGAGGGCGACCTTGAAAAGGCATATAAAATTTTTGATGATGCAAACAACTCTGGCGGTAGTGCAGCATCTGTTTTAGATGCTGTTATAACATTTAGTGAACAGGGGACACAATTCTATAGATATTTAAACAAAAAAATGGGCTATGATATTAGGCCAGAGCAGGAAGAAAGGCTAAACAATATTGATGAGAAATTTAAATCTTTTCATGAAAAAATAAATGACGTTGAAGATGAAAAGGGAGAATAATTTTATTGACATAAAGGGGGAGTTTATGGAAGAAGATGAAATAATGAGGACTGCAGAACTAGATGAAACCTTGTATGATAATCTTGACCGTGCTATTGAAGCATTAGACAGATATTGGTTTACAGGTGATAATGTATGCATTGAATTTAATGGTCAAAAGTTGTATTCGTTGCTTGACGACAGAGACTCGTGCTATAAGAAAGTTACAGGTCTAAACTATGATGATTTTATGAGAGAGAGAAAAGACTTGGGCAAGAAGTCCCGTCAAAAAGAAATTGAAGCCCAACTTGCAGCCCTTGAAAAAGTTCCAGAGTGGAAGCAAAGAGGCTATGCCATAATATATCCTCAACAAAGAAAAGCATGGGATAATTGCATTAAGTCAAGAATAACAGGCATTTATCATGGCTTGGAGATAGAGCCAGCACTTAAAATAATGGAATCACTGGCAAAGGATAGCGATTTGAAAAAGGCATTTGAAGTTTACACTTCAAGCGGTTCTTCGGGTGGCGGTGCTTCATCAATAAGAGATATTGTTTTAAATTTCTCAGAGATGGGGACATTATTTTATAGATATTCATGCTTAAAGGAAAATATAGAAATTGACAAAGAAAGGGAAAATTTATTAAAAGATGTTGACGACAAATTCCAATCTTATCAAATTGAAAACGAAGATATGTAATAAAAAAGGTGAAGGACGTAAAAGACCTCCACCTTTTTTACAATAAAAAATACCGATGTTTGATTGCCACCTTTTATGCATTTCATTTATCGGTATTTTATTTGCAAATTTTTAACGACTGCTTTCGTCGCTTGGACCCTCTTTAACAGTGGTGTTGAGAGGTGCTAGCGAATTGCCCATTATGACGATAGCATTTGCTAATGCTTTTGCAGAAACTTTTTTCTCTACTAAATCATCATAAAGTTTTTCATTGAAAACAGAAAAGCCTTGGTTGAAAACTTTATCGCTAATCTGTCCTGTGTGATTATAATTAATACAAATATTATTTATAACAACAAATATCTTTTCATAAGCCTTTAAGAATGTCATTACATCTACACCATACTTTGATGGATAATTTGTAATGTCTGCTCTTAAATATTTGATGTATTGAGAATCGGGACGTATAATGTTTAAAATGTCGCTTGATGCTGCAAATCTGTCAATAACATAGGAAACACGTCTTTGTTTTGCAAATGGTTCACGGCGAGAGGTGTCAAAGCGGACATCGTCAATGTATGGATTGTTTCTGTTTTGTTGTGAAGAATATCCAAATTGTCTGTTAATTTCGTTCATATTTACTCCTTTTGTGGCGGATTAGCCCATTATTAAATTTGAAGCAGTTTATCCGCTAAAATTTGAAAAAATTTTTTAAACTTCTATCTCTATAATAACATATTTTGTTTATAGTTTCAACCTTTTTTTAGAATAATTTATTAAAACTTTTATTAATCTAAAAGGGGGACTTCAAAATTCCTTTTAAATAATAATCGTTAAATTTACAAAAATTTTCATATTTCAAAATCTTCTCTTTTTTTGTTTTGAAAAATAAATAATTTATGTTATATTAATTATGATAAATAGTGTGCATACTATTTTAGGAGGAAAAAATGATAAAAGTTAAAAATATTTTTTTAAGTTTGGTTTTATCTGTCTTGATTTTAATTCCGGCAATGCTTTTATTGACTGCGTGCGGTGAAATTTCACTCAGTATGCGTCTCACTGTCGGCGAAAATATAAAGGAATATATTAAAGAGGTTAATATGGTAAGAATGACGGCAAGTCAGCCCGACTTTGAATCGCCTGTTTATGTAAGTGAAGACACACGCTACAAAGGGAAAACTACCGATGTTTTAATTGATTTTATTGATGGTTATGAGCCTGAAAATGCGGTTATAACTGTAAACGGTGAAAACTTTACTGATTTTACTGTAAAATCATACAGCAACAACGAATTTTCAAGGTATATTGAGTTTTCTTTGCCTTGTAAGAGTGATGCTAGTTTTGAATTGACCTTAGATGTTGACGGATTTAAAGAAATTAAAAAGACTTATGCCATTAATATTAATGTTCCACAAAATGCAGAAGGGCAACCTATAACCACAGACTTTGTTGGAAGAGAATATTTGAAAGAAATTTCAATTTTATCGTTCAAAGGGAGCGAGGAGGAAGCACAATATCATACTCTTGAAGAGATTGCACAACTTGACAAAGATGCAAGCCAAAGGGTGCAATTTAGTGCTTACATGAAAATTGACAGACCATCAAGCGAGTTTGTTCCAATTTTCTATATTCACTCTGCAACCCAATATATTAACGCATATAATGACAGCAGTTTTGACCCTGACAAGACAAGCATTATAAGTAATATCTTCAAAATAGGAGATTACAACTTGTATTTAAACAAATATTTCTATGATTTTAATCACACTGCCATCGAGGAAGTAGGAAAGGGCAATGTATTATTGTCTGTTGAACAAGATAAGTTAATCTCTGGCGAGGATACAATGTATATTGACACATCGGTGCTTTTAAATGAATTTGACAAGAATTACACAGTAGAAGTTTCAGAAGAAGGGGAATTTAACAACATTATCTGGCAAGGAATTACTTCGGGCTACACCTATGGCCAAGAGAAAACTTTCACCATTACTCCAAGTGTTAGAGGAAACGAATTTCCAAAAGAAAATATTGACTTGTCTGAGGCCGAGGTTTATATTAATGGTATTAAAATTAGTGGTGATAGGCTTACAATAAACACAGAAGGTTCTGTTCACACATTGACATTTAAACTTGGAATAGGTGATACTTCAAATTATATAAACGGACAAAAAACAGAAGACGAAACAGGAAAGATTATTGTTGAAGTTAGAAATATAAAACTTCGTAACATGGCAGATTGAATTTTCTTCAATTATATATAATAAATATAATATTAAAATATATTATCAATATATAAAAGACACTCGTTTTAACAGCGAGTGTTTTTTTAGGAACACAATAACAACAGCGAGGTTACGAGATGTTTTCTTATTGATAGTTATTCACTCAAAATGTTTTTCTTCAATCTTTGCTTTGTTGCCTCATTTTAGTGGTGGTTTTTATTAAAAAATCTATATTTTACAAAATTTTTTTATCTTTTAAAAATTATAAAATACGCCTTGCCAGGCTTGAAAAAGCGAACACATGGTGAGGTGTTGGTTTAAATTTTTAAAAATCCAAAAAAAATCGAAAATTTTTAAATTTTTTTTAAAAAAAGTGTTGACAAGGTGTTTTGAATTGTGATATTATACTCATGCTAACTTAAAAAGGCGCTGATAGTTGCGTCTGTTAGCA
>CANQKH010000015.1 GCA_947624415.1 uncultured Clostridia bacterium
CAAATTTTAATTTGTTAAGCCCCCGGCAATAAAAAAAGACCTGAAAAGGTCAAATATGGTGGACTGCCGGGGGCTCGTTATGAGGCTTACTTGGGAGGAAGCCGAATGGCCAGCCCTACCAATAATAACTTTAACTAACTTTAATATATATTTAGGGCTCGACCCGGACCTAAAGGGAACGGGGTTCGCATGGCTTTTGCCATGAACAAATTTTAATTTGTTAAGCCCCCGGCAATAAAAAAAGACCTGAAAAGGTCAAATATGGTGGACTGCCGGGGGCTCGAACCCCGGACCCTTCGATTAAGAGTCGAATGCTCTACCAACTGAGCTAGCAGTCCAATAGAAATGTTGTTATTTTTAAAAATAAGTGTTTCTATAACAACATTTTAATATTAGCAAATTTTTAAAATTAAGTCAATAGATTTTATAAATTTTTTCAAAAAGACTTAAAAACATTATGAAAGACACATTGGATAAAATTTTTCCTAAAAAACAATTTGAGATTTTTTGCAACACAAAAAATAATTTAATTTAGTTGTTTTACATAAAAAATTCCTGTTTTTTAATAAAATTTTAGTGTTTTTAAGTGTTTTTTTTATTTTTATCATCAATTTTTTATACAAAACCAAAGAAATTTATTAATTATTCACTCATGACTATACATGAATTTCCTTTTACAATTGTTTTCAATATTTTGATAAGCCTCCAATCCATAGTTTGCAATATATTTGTCTTTGTCTACAAAATTCAAAACAAAATATATTCTTCTGCTCTGTGAAACTGTAATAATTGTATCAAGTCCTGGATTTCTTAGATTATGCGAATATTCTGGCTCGTTAAAGAAAACAAAAACATCATTTTGTAGACTCCCATTACGTTTTTCTACAAGTTTTTTCAACACTGAAATAAAGTCAGTTTCTATATAACTAATAGTTGGCATGGAATTCAACGTTGAAAAGTTCTCCTCAACATTATTCTCCTGCAAATCTAAAACCTTATAATTATGTTGCGTTTTGTTAAGTATATTTAAAAAATTATTTGGAACATAATTTAAAAACAAAAGAGAAGGTTTGTTTTTTACATTTGCACAAACTTCCAAAAATTTTGCCACATATTGGTCAAATGTCATAACTCGACTTTCTGCATTATTTTCTTTACCCAAAATAAACAATGAATGATTAAATTTGTCAGTAAAATAATATTCACCATTTTCTTCATAAAGAAAATTTCCCTTGAGTTCCATACCCTTTATGTCAGTTTCATTAACTTTTATTACTTTTGAATCCATTTTTATTTTTCTCCCTTTATAATTATTATAACCCATATGCCATAATTTTCAAATCACTTTTACAATATTTATATTTTTGCAAATTATATACATTATCTTAATCATTTTCTTGCACATTATCTTCGTCTTATCGAAAAAATTTACCCTACGTCATTCCTTTCCAGCAGTCCAGGCTTTAATTACTAAATTTCTATATCCAATCCTTTCAAAGTGCTTTTTATTATGTCTAAAAATTCAATTCTAATATTAGGATAATAAAGCTCCTCTTCAACCTCGTCAATACGGGATTTTAATTTATTTCTCTCATCTTCGCTTATCTCCCCTTTAAGTCCCCACATATTAGCATATTTTACCAAAGTTTGCATCGCTCTTGCCAGCCCGTCAATTGCAGCCGATTGTCTCTTATATATATAATCCATCATATAATTTAACAGAGTATGTATAATCTTTATATAATTTGCCTTTTCTGCAAAAATATTTTTGGGTAAATAAGATACAATATCAAAACCATATGTAGTTATCATGTTTACAGCCTTATCAAGTGTGTCGATTTCTGGAATATAAAACATTCTATATCCCTCCATTTCTGCAATTTTTTCATTATATGATTTTAAATATTTCCTTTGTGCCTCTTCAAATTTTTGTGCGTTTTCTTTATAAATATTAGTTGGTATTTTTTCAATTAATTCAGCGTCGAGACCATAATTTTCAATTAAATTCAATATTTCTTCTACATTTTCTAATAATTTGCATGGTTTTTCTCTATTTTGTATCTTTTCTCTATATAAATAACTTGGTGTAAGTTCTACTTTGCAAGCCAACTCCTCACCGTTGCTGTTAACAAGCACTCTCTCTTTAAAATTATCCGTTTTTATTGCACTATACAGCCCATAACTTACATCGTCTACGGCAGATGAAATTCTATTATAGCCCTCGCTTATTTTCTCACCCCTTATAGTAATAAGATATTCTTTTCCATCCTTAACATCCAGTGCAGGACAAACGCCAGTCTCAAAACTGCAACGACCATAATCTTCAAACTTTTCTCCTTTCGAAATATCAACTAGTAAATCCCTAAAATAAATCTTCTTCCCCCAATTGTCTATAACAAAAGAAATTCCATAGGTATTCAAACCAATATTTCGCTTTCTTTTCTTGACAATATGATAGCCACATTTTGACAACCTTACATCATCATAACTATAAGTTGTCAAACAAACATCCTGCTTCCTATCATAAATGCCCTTTTTGCCGTTTCGCTCAGCAACAACAAGGTTCTCATATTTACTTTTATCCTTTTGCTGTTCAACCAATCTATCCAAAGAAAGATTAAATTCTCTACATAAATTTATTAAAAACTCCAAATCAGGTGTTCTTATACCATTTTCATAGTTGCTGACTGCCTTTTTGGTTATAAAAAATCTTTCTGCAAATTGTTTTTGTGTTAAACCATTTTCCACTCTCGCTTCTTTTATAAACTTAGAAACACTTCTCATTCCCACCTCCTTCTTTTATTATATCACAACATTTTTGTAAAATAAAACAAATCAGCACAAAAAAGTCCACAATTTGTTCTATTTTTTTAATTTAAAAAATTACTTTAAAAAATAAACGCTTTATAACAAAGAAAACGACTCGTAAAATCATCGTTATTCTTGCGTCCCCAAAAAAAACACTCCATTATGGAGTGAAAAATATATTTTTTACATAATTATTACTTTGCCTTCAAGATAACTATCAATAACTTTCTCTGCACCCGTTCCAAATTTCTCAAAAACAGCAGTTAATTGTGCCCGATTTATAATTTTAAATTTATAATCTTTATAAATTTTCTGCATCGCTTTTTCAAACTTATTCTTTCCTATTAACTCTCGAACAGAATCAAACATTAATACACTCTTTGTGTATGTGCATTGTGTATACTCTGGTTCGGTAGCAAAATCGCACAGCGGTCTATCCATCCTCCCATCAACTTTTCCATTTATTTTTTTGTATACATCCTCAAATAATTTATAACTTTTGGTGGCGGCTGATATTAACTGGGGATATTTTTCATTATAACTACCATTCTCTTCATAAAAAAGTAATGTGCTGTATTCAGCAAGACCTTCATCTATCCACGCATGGTTATATTCGTCATCACCAACAACACCATACCACCATTGATGTGCAATCTCGTGAACTATTACATAGTTAAACTCGCTTTGTTCTTCAATTTTATCACTTATTAACACCAAATTTGGAAACTCCATGCCTCCATATACGAAATTTGATTTTACTACAGAAATTTGTTTATATGGATATTTGCCAATCATATCGTTAAAAGTTTTTATTGCATCAACACTTGTTTTCAAACATTCGTTAAGGTTTTCATCGTTGTTATAGCCATAGTATGACACAACAATGTCGTCAACTTCCTCTTGAACAAAATTAAATTTTTGAGATAAAACAAAGCAAAAATCTCGAACATTTGATGCTTTATATTGATTTTTTATTAAATTTTCACTATTTTCACTGGAAATTAAATCACCTGTGCTTGCAATTTCAAATTTTGAGTCAAATTCAATATTAACATTATAATTTGCAACCTCACTATAAAATGGGTCGCCATTTGAGTGATATAACGACTTTGAAAAACCAACATTTTCTTCATATACGCATACTATTGGGTAAAAATTTCCGCAGTTTATAGTATTTTCTCCATATCCAAATCTGTGATTTATATTGGGTAATTGAATGGAAAAATCTATACCAATTTCAACATTTTCACCTGGAAATAATTCATCTTTTAAAGATACAGCTAAAATATTTTCATCTTCACCTTCCACATTAAATTCTATTTCCTCATCCCCACTTTTAACCCCGTTTATTTTTATGCCGCCATAACTTTTACCATTGGGATAACCTTCCTTTTCATGGGTTTGAGATATAACTGGATTTTTTGCCCCCTCGCGAAAGGCATTAGGATATAGGTGAAAATATAATATTTTAAATGCATTATCACTATTATTATAGTATTTTACCACTTCTTTACCTTCCAACATGAATTTCTCATCGTCAAACATTAAATCCATATCATACTGAGTAAGTCGTGGTTCATCTTTTTCACATGAAATAAAAAGCAGTGAAATTATAATAATTAGTGCAAATATTATTATTAATGGTAAATAAATCTTTATTATTTTTTTGTTTATTCTCTTTTCCATGCTATATTATACTTGAACTTAAAATAAATAATTACTTGTGCTTATTATTTTGTTGAAATATTTTATCTTTTGTGTTACAATATATAAGAATGTTTAGGAGTGAAAAATGTCGTTTTGTAGATTTTCAACCGAATTTATTGCTAATTCTAAAACTGAACTGGATAACATTTTTATTAATGATTATCTCCCTTTTGCAAAACCAACAGATGTTGTCGTTTATATTTATGGTCTTTATCTTTGCAACTCTAATGGTTTTGACAACTCGCTAAGTAATGTTGCACAAACTTTAAATATGAGCGAAGATGATGTTATCGCTGCTTATGAATTTTGGGAAGAACAAGGTCTGGTTCAAATTTTACGCACAAACCCTTTACAAATAACCTATATCCCTCTAAAAAATGTTATAACAGCAAACAAACTTTATAAACCTGATAAATACACCATTTTCAACCAACAAGCAAATGAAATCTTTAAAGGTAAAAGAAGCATATCAAAGCATGAATATCAAGAATATTATGATTTTATTGAAAGATATCACGTTGAACAAGAGGCTTTGCTTATGATTATGCAATATTGTGTCGATACAAAACAAAGTGCTGTGGGATATAACTATATATTAACTGTGGCTAAAAATTGGGCAAACGAAGGTATAACAAGCACATTACAAGTTGAACAACGATTACAAAAATTCCAAGAAAAATCTCCTGAAATGTGTGAAATTTTTAATCTTGTTGGAATAAAACGTTCACCATATGTTGAAGAACGCTCGCTATTAAACAAGTGGCTCAATGACTATGGCTTTACAATTGATGTTATTCTCCATATTTGCAAGTCTTTTAAAGGCAAAAATCGTTTTTCTTTTGAAAAAACTGATAAAATTCTTTCCAAATACTATGAAATGAAACTTTTCTCCATTCAAGAAATTGATAGTTATGAATGCCAAAAACAAGAATTATACACTCTTGCAAAAGACATAAACAAGGCTTTGGGACTATATTATGAAAATCTTGAAAATATAGTTGAATCATACATATTAAAATGGATAAATATGGGCTTTGACAATAATTTACTCCTAGATATTGCTAACTATTGCTTTAAAAGTTCAATTAGAACTCTTGAAGGAATGGATAAGTCTGTAACAAAATTTTATAAACTTGGTCTTTTATCCGTTGATGCTTTTAACGAATATATGGGAAATATTATATCTATTGATGAAAAAATTCAACTTCTGCTTGACAAAATGGATGTTTGTCGAGTTGTAAATTTTATTGATAGAGAAAATTACAAAACTTGGACGGAAAATTGGAATATGGGCGAAAATATTATCGAATATGCCGCTTCTATTGCTAAAGGAAAGGATAACCCAGTTAAATATTTAAGCAAAGTTTTGGCAGATTATCATGAAAAAGGGATTAAAACATTAGATGAAGCCAAAAAGACATCTCCTGTCGAATACGTTAAAGAAAATAAAAAGAATTTTAAGGGTCGAAGTTATTCTAGCACACAACTTAATGCACTATTTCAATCCATTGATGAAGTGGATGTTTAAGGAGGATTTATGAGAGCAAATATTATTGACAAAGCAAAGTCTATTATTGAAAATCGCAGACAAGAAGCAGACAGCATCGCTTACAATAACAAGATTATTGCCATGCAAGACTCTGTTTTTAAATCACTTTATACCTCATATATGGAAAAAATGATTGAAGACGCCAAACATGGAGTTGATGACCCAGAAGGTCTAAACAATCTCAAAGAAAAATGCAATAAAAGGCTTGCCCAATTAGGTATAACCTCCATTGAACCTTCATTTTCATGTAAAAAATGCAATGATAAAGGTGTAATTAATGGCAAATATTGTGATTGTCTAATAGATGAAGTTAATAAAATATTAAAAAAGGAAAGCGGATTTTTTAATCTTGAAAGTTTTGATAATGCAAATTTTGACATTTTTGAAAATAAGGACTTTATAAAAAAACTTTATGATCTCGCAAGAAAATGGTGCCACTCCAATTTCGACAAATATCTTCTCTTTTTATCAGGACAAACAGGGGTTGGAAAAACTCACCTTATAAAATGCATGGCTAATGAACTTATAAATTTGCACAAGGTCGTTCTGCTCACTTCTTCTTTTGCAATGCATCAAGATTTTATAAAAAGTTATAGTTGTCGCGACCCCGAAGAAAAACAAATAATTATAGAAAAATATTTAAATGCCGAAGTTCTTTTTATTGATGACCTTGGCACAGAACTTCGTCAACCTAATATAACGGTAAACTATCTTTATCAAGTGCTAAATGAAAGAAAAATCAATAGAATGCCTACAATTATAACGTCAAACCTTGATATTGCAGATATTAATGATTACTACGATGAACGAATAGCAAGTCGAATTGCCGATAAATCTTCTTCAATTTGTCTTTATATTAATGGAGAAGATTTAAGGCTGAAAAATAATAAATAAACCTTAATAATTACAATAATTTTAATTTTTTTGCTTAAAAACACCCAAAAAACCAATAAAAATCTATATTTTATAAAAAATAAAGAAAAAGATTTCTAAAAAATGATAGGAAAACATCCTATCATTTTCTAGTTAAAAATCTTTTATATATTCCAAAATTGTATAATTGTTCCTCTTTATTACTTTTCTCGCCATGTCCACAGTAAACCTCATCAAAGTCAAGTTGTTCGATTTTTAATAAACTTTTTAAGAGTTCTTCTTTATTTGAGCCTTTTAAATCATATCTGCCAAAACTCTTTTTAAAAATTACATCACCTGAAAACAAGGTATTTTCAATTATATAACATTCCGAGCATTTACTATGACCTGGACAATTATAGCACTTAACTTCAAAATCACCTATTTTTATTGTGCAATCACCCTTTAAAAACACAAAATTTTCAAAATTATCTATTATTTCACCTTTTGGACTGTAAATTGCTTCCTTATCTTTAAGCGTGTCTTTTATGTTTTGGCTAGCATAAATTTTGGTTTTGAATAGTCTTGAATATTCATTACAAAATGCAGAATGGTCATAATGTCCATGAGTTAAAAGAATACCATCAACTACCCTTTCTTTTACTATTTCCTTTACTTTTGATGGATCAAGCCCGCTGTCTATTATTAAAATATGCCCCGCCTTTTCCACAATCGTTACATTGGAATTATAAATATTTGTAACATACTGTTCAATTTTCATTTTTTCACCTTATGCCGTTTTTACACTCAAATTACTTATCAAATTGTATATTTCTCTCCAATTCTTACATCTATACATATTTTTATTCGTGTATGACTTATTGTATCTTGTTGTATAACATATCGTTGGAATATGCTGGGATATCTCCTCAATGTTCTTAACCTCATCGTCTATCATTATATCTACTTTATTGTCAATAAGTGGAGTTACTTTTGTTGTGGCTCTATTTACAGCAAAAATTTTATCATAATAAATATCATATTTTGTTAGTTGGCTACTAAGTAATTGTTTCATCCTTGTCCCGTCCTCATCGTCGTCGCTTAAAAAATGTCTTTTGGTTACAATATATATATTATGACCATCATTTTTAAGTTTTTTTATGTATTTTGAAGCACTTTTATAAAATTTTACGTTTTTGGAATATTCCCAAATACAATCATCCCAAAATTTATCACATTGTTCATCGCTCCATCCAAACTGCTCGTTGAAACGAAAGGATGTCTTTACCCTTTTTACCCCTTTTATATTATTTTCCTTATTGTATTTCTTGCTTGCTTTATAAACGTAGCCAAACATATCAGTTAAAACACCATCTATATCAATTCCTATTATCATATGCTTTTTTCCTTTTTCTTATATATTTTTACTCGCTGATGCCCCCTTTGAGTAACTATTGTAACATACTTTTAAAAAATAAACAACATAAAATAAAAAAATTATCAATTTTATTGACAATAGCCCTCAAAATATGTTAAAATATCAAAGCATAGGGGTGTAGTTCATCGGTAGAATGAGAGTCTCCAAAACTCCAGAGGAGGGTTCGATTCCTTCCACCCCTGCCAATTTTATAAACCACAATATGTTGTGTTTTAAGACTGTTTAGTAACACTATATATTGTGGTTTTTATTTTTTAGGCACATTTTAGGCACAAATTGTATAATTTTTAGTCGATTTTTAATGCCTAAGTGGTTTCTAAAATAATTAATCTTTTCAAAAAATACATTATGAAAAAGCAATAAAAAAAACAGGGCGAAAATATCGCCCTATTAATTATAATTTCTACCATTCCGGCTTTAACGGAACAATTTTTTTACCTGCTATAATTTATTATTAGGTTTAAATATAATGTTATCTAACTCTTCCCAAGTTTTATTCTTTTTTATCTGTTTTTCAAGCTTATCAATTTTATCTCTAAGTGCTTGTCGTTCCGTATGCAGTGCTTCCACATCATATGGCAATGGCTTATCCACAAGTGAATACTCATATGACTTAATAATTTTAAAATCGGAATTATAAAGTTCACTTTTTAAAGAGAAAATCTCGTCTTTAATTTTATCATTACTTGCATTTGTTATTTGTGTCATAACCAAATCATAAGACCAGCTATATTCTTTATTTATAGGAATTTCGTGCACTTCTTCATAACCTGTATCTTCATTAACAACATAATAATTATAATCTGTAGAAATAAGTGCTAAAATATAATCATGATGGGCTTGAAAATTGTGAGTGTCTTCCATTTTTACTTTTATAATTTTCATTTTTATTCTCCTTATAATAATATTTGAACTACACCATCGCCGCCAATTGAACCGCCACGATTTTGATTGCTACCTACACCAGCACCACCCGCACCAGAGCCTGCAACACCTGGATTGCCGCTAGAGCCTTCAGCACCACCTGCACCACCAGGACCTAGAGCAGATGAACCGCCACCGCCAGCAGTAGCATCGTTAACTTCTGCTCCCACAGCACCACCTGCTATATAAGGAATAGCCGTATTTCTACTATTCCCAAACACTTTTGGTCCTGCGAGTGTTAATGGTAGGCTTAAGGCAGTAGTAAAATTGCCACCACCCGCTTGTGCAGCAATACCAGAGCCTCCAGTGTCATCTCCACGACCACCGCCTGCCCCTCCAATAGCCGCAAGCAAATACACATATAAGTCTGGGCTATCAAAAATAACCAAGTCTTTCACTGATATACCATTCGATGGTGCACTGTTGCCACTGTTACCACCATAACCTCCTGATGGCTGTCTGTCTTGATTTTGCACATACTGTGCTAAACTATCAGATGCAGTCCATTCAACACGACCGCCATTTCCGCCCGAAGTATAGTCAACATTTCCTGTCTGCCCACCTTCTCCGCCAAAGGCACGTATGGTAAATAATGTGTTATTTAAGAACTCAAAGGATATCTGTGTTGTTCCGCCAGTTCCGCCATCGCCAGAGCCACCGCTACCGCCTGCAGTTCCGCCAGAACCGATAGTTATCTCGATTGCTTGGACTGGATTTGTCCCTTCGTTCTTAATGCGGTAGTAAATCGCAAAAAAACCTCCTGCACCACCGCCTCCTCCTGCACTATCATCACCTACATTATTTGCTCCACCAGAGCCACCGCCACCTGCAACACCTCGTATTATGGCAGAAGGGAAAAAATTGCTAGTATTGGGCAAGTGGCGACCGCTATATGCTGTCCATGTAGTTCCGTATGTATGACATTTTATAATAGCGGCATCATAACAAGATATAACTGGACAATTAATATAATTTTCACCGCTCTTCTTAAAAAGTTTATTGGAAACTATTGTGTCCACAAACCCATATTTAAAATCGCTAACTGGTGAAAAATCAATCTCGTATTTATTATTAACACAGCCTGTTTTAGAACTGTCTTCTTGCTCTACAATATCGTAAGCAATTGGATTCTCATCTTCGCTGGGATTTAATGATTTTATAACAGGATTCCAAATACGAGTGTCCGATAAAAATGTAGGCATAATTCCATCAACAGTAACTGAAGAATATAACTTTGCCAAGCTTTTAAACGAACCACTGGGGTTATATTTATCGTTATTATCTACTTTTATATAAAAATTATCTTTAATCATACTGCTTCTCCTATGCTAAATAAATACTAGTAACATAGATTGGCGATGTGAAAGTTTTTGTGCCAGCAATTGATTGGTCGCCCGTAATTTTAACATTTTGTGCGTCTGCTTTTTGCAAATCCCCCATTGTTGTTTTTAAAGTAGATAATTCCTTATCCTGATTTGCATTTTTTTCTTCAGCCGCAGAAACCTTACTACTAAGAGTGGTCAAGTCTGTTTGGTTCGCCTTTTTCCCAAGTTCATTTTTATTTGTAGTAATTTGAGCGTTTTGTTCCGCCGTTATTCCGCTATTTAGAGCAGCAATCTGCCCTGATGTAAACGTTGTATTGTTTATTATAAAGGATAGCTCCCACTGAGAACCTTGATAAGTATATCTTGTTGTTGGATAATTCCCTAACGGGTCTTTTTCCTGGCTTTCATCTTTTAATACCGTGCAATAATCATTTCGTGTTGGCGTTCTCAGAGCCCCACCCGAATAAAAGGTTGTTGCCCCTATTAATTCCGCCTTTGTTGAGAATGGGTCGCCCGCTGCATTTTTTGTTATAGGATAAGCGGCGACATTATTAATAGACGAATTTACAAAGTTCTTGTCGGCAAGTTGGTTACTTGCAGAAGCTTGTGTGGGAATTTTCCCCTCAATGGTGTTAATATCGGTTTCGGCTTGCTCAATATCGCTTTGAACCGCCGCAATATCATCTTCTGCCGTATTCATCCTGCCTTTTAATGCTTCAATATCAGTTTCGTTATTTTTGATTGCCGATTTGTTCGCCTCAACGCCGGCCTTGTTTGTTTCAATTTGTGTCTTTTCCACCGCGGAGATTGTTTCATGTTCGTTGTCGGTTATCACATCTGCAAGTTTGCCTGTTTTTGAGATCTTATGCAAATTAAATGTCCCTTGAATAACTTCTTCTTTGTTCGGTTCCAGGCTTTCAGAATTATTTGTGTTTACAATAGGACGTTGCCCCAAATCATTGTATGACCCCGAGAATGTGCTTGCACCTGCTCCAATATTTGACCTTGCCTGGGCTTTTTGTTGCTCCGATAATGATTGTTCTTCAAAAGAAACTGCTCTATTTGCAATTAATGACACTTCGTCAATTTTAGTTTGCAGCTGCCCTTTTGCTTCATCTACAGCATCGCGTATCAACTCGTTTGCGGTCAACTCATTAATAGACTGGTCCGCTCTCTTGCCTTGCTCTGCTGTTGCATACAGGCCACTATCGGTGTATGCGGCACTCTTTAACCCTGTTATAGCAATGTTATCTGTTGTGGTTGACTTACTGTTTATTTTTTTGATTAATTTAATTGTCCCGTTATTAGTTCCGCCCTCAATTTGAACGTCATCAAGTTTTAAGTCGGTCAGACCGCTAACCGCATTTTCTCTTGCTGTTGTTTCTGCATCAATTTTATTTTGCAAGTCAGCGTCTGCACTTTCCCTGGCCGTTATCTCTGTTCTAATCCTTCCCTCTATTTGAGCCTCTACATTCTCCCGGGCAATAGTTTCTTCTGTCAACGCTTGGTCTTGTGCTTGATTTTTCTTTTCTATTTCTCCAACACGTAAAACAAGTGCCGACGTGCCCTCCTCGTCATTTTTTATCCAATCAGCAATTTCTTTTAAGGTATCAAAAGCGTCCGGTGCAGAATTTATAACAGTTTCTATTGCCTCACTAATGGCTGCACTCATTTCCGTTTTGCTTGCCTTTAGTGTTTCCAGGTTGTCAATCATTGCTTTTAAGTTGGCGTCTTCACTTTCCCTCGTGCTTTCTTCTGTTGTAATTTTATCTTGTAGTGATGTATCCGCTTTTGTCCTGGCATCTGTTTCGGTTTCTATGCCAGTATTAGTCCTTTCAATTTCGGCTTTAAGAACTACGCCTTGACTTGCAGCCAAAACCTTTGTATTATCTGAAGTTGTTAGATCATCCGCAATTGATGCTTTATCAATTTTAGATTTATCATGTTTAATAACTGGATTATGAGAATCAGTATTGTCTACTAAATAATCATCTTCACCGGTAATAGAGTCAACAAATTTAAAATCAACGCGGTTCCAAATTTCCTCAATGGCTTTTTGGACATTCTGTGCCGGCAAATCTCCAACTATATCTATCGGAACTTCTCTTGCCTTAATAGTATCAACCGATATTTTGACTTGCCCATTTTCTTTTTTTAGCAAGATTTTCCATCCAGCCTTAAGCCTACTTGTTAAAAACTCGCCTAGTGTTTCGCCACCTTCGCCATACAAATCCTTTTTTAATTCATCAATTTCTTTATCATGATCCTGAACTTGGCTTTGCAAAAGGTCGAAGTCGCTTGGCTCCTGAATCTCTTCTGCTTCGCTTAAAAATGCAGAAGGCTGTATATCCAACCGAAACGATGGACTTGCAGAGACTTCTTCTATTTTTGCATTTAATTCATTGATAACCCAATTTACAACATTTATAACCAACAAAAGCGATCCGCTTTGTGCCTCTTCTCTGTCGTCCAAAGTATCCCACATTGTAAATTCTTTGGGCATCTTGCGTTGATAGAGCCTATATTCTATCCCCTCTCGCAAGAAATCTTTAACTCTTTTGAATTCGTATCTTTTTGTTTGTAGATGTTTTCCTGTCGATGTGGTTATAATTCCACCCACTCTGACATTATTTCCAGTTTTTGTTTCGTTTTCATCTGTGTCATTAACCGGGTCAATAAGTAACGAATGCGGAACTTCTATGTTAATGAGCACGTTTCGATAACTTCCACGCATTATTTTGAAGTCTGGTGCATACTGGTAAATGCTACCATCTTCATTTAATTTTATTACAAGTTTGTTCATTCTCAATGAACCCTCCCTTTGTTTTTATTAAAAAAGCAGGGATTGCCCTGCTTTCATAAAATTGAAATATAATCAAAATCATTCAGTAAATACTGGATAAATAAACCAACTCTGAAGTTTTTCATTGTTTGGTAAATTAGAAACATTTTTTGCAAGATATAGGACAATTTCATTGGTCGAATCCTGATAAAAGACTATGGCTTTTATCTCTCCCAAATCAATACTTTCTGATAAATCAAACTCTATCCTTAATCCGACAACCTTATTATCTTTAACTTCGTCTATTAGATTAAAACTCATATCTTTTACTAGTACATTATTATAAGAAATACTTGAGTCAAAAATTGATATTTCTTTATTTATTATAGCACACCTTAAATCACCTTTCTTATCTCCAAACAAGTTTGGAAACGTTACAAAATCATTGCCACTAATATCTGATTTATGTAGTAGATTTACTTGAAAATTAAAGGATAACTCTTCTCTGTTATCCTTTTCAAGTGCTATAAGTTGATTGTCTTTTACTATCGCAAAGCACTCTTCCTCACTTGGAGTTATAACCGCTTTCGGCAACGCTCTTATTTCATCTTGAGAAAAGTTTTGTTTATTAAACAAGTTAAAATTAAATAACTCTGCTCCCCCTTTTATATCACAATATCTAAAAGACGTTTGTTCAAAATAGGCGTCATCCGCGAGTGAAACATTGCCATCTTCTTTAACCTCAGTATTGACAAAATCCCCTGCTTTAAAATTATCTTCCATATCCCATTCAAAAACTATTCCATTATAAATAGGATAATGTAATACAGGCACAATAACATCAATATGATCACTGGCTTCTACCGGCCGAACAAAATTCCCGTTTTCATCATCTACACGTATAACCTCTGATGATGGAAACATTTTTTCATTGTCGATTGGATTGTTATCGGCGTCGGTGTGATCTCTTTTTTTGTCACATGTAAAATGTGTCAGTGCGTAGTTAGGTAATTTATTGGTTTTATAGAAAATTAAATTTTTAATAAGGTTTGTCCACCTATTTTCACTGCTTTCACTACATGTTAAAAATTTCGGTTCACGGTCGTGAAGTTCACTTTCTTTTATTGTAGAGATTTTTAAAAATTCTATCATTCGTATCTCTCTTCGGATTTTTGACCTTTCACTTACTTCATAAAATCTAGGTTCGCTTGGAATAGTAACAATTTGTGATAATTGGTTAAAATTTTTAGAATAAGTAGATTTCTGAAATATAGCATCGGGGTAAAATTCATTCTCTACTACAGTGATATAATAAGGCTCCGAATCTATTCTCACCAGTTGCCCCGACTCTTTTTCATCTTGTAAATTATTTACATATTCTTGTTTTTGCCAAATATTATTGCCTAATTGGATTAATCTTCCATACATATTTAAAGACATTTTTTCACTATCTATAATTTTTTCTTGTTGCCCATAGAATTGTTCATGATGCGGATATTTTTCGTATGAAGAATTTTTCATAAAATTTTCTAAATCCGGCCTGGTCTGAGTCATTCTCACACTATCTTGAGTTTTGTATTTAATATGAAAAATTAAATCATTATATTTCAACTGCCCTCTTTCAACCTTATTAAAAAGTGTTGCCACGATTGTTGTTAACGCCCTGTAAGACACATTATCTCTTTGTGGCGGTGAATAAGTTAAACCCTTTATCACATTACTTCCTAATTGATAATATAAACTATCACCTTTGCCAGGAGAAATACGATAGTCACTTGTTAACAGATTATAGATACTTTCTTCAAAAATAAATTTTATTGCACTTTTTTGTTGTCCATTATAAATAATATCGAACTCCTCAATTTCGCTAATGTTGTATTTGGTCTTTAACACTGCCGTATTATTTGATATTAAATAACTACTATCTTCTGTTTTTGTGGTTAACCATTCCTCTATATCGTTTTGAGGACTAAAGAGATTTGAAATATAACTATCATATTCAGAAAAATAATCACTTAAATTTTTGCTATTAAAAATAGTGATTTTCGTATTTGTATCATCGTTTAATGCTGTTCCGCCAAGTTGTTTAAATTTTAATATAAATCTATCCGTACCATCTTCAGAAAATTCCAGATACGGTATGGCGTGTAAATAATGACCTATTTGCAACAATACTTCCCAGAGATTTTTTTGTTCAAAAACCGTCTCATATACTGGTGTGGTTTTTAATTTTTGTACCCATTCATCATCTACTATTATAAAATATTGAATATCATCTATGCCAAGTATATTATTATCTATAACCTGAGTGTCGATGGTTAACAAAGTCTTTCTTAATAAATCGTAGCAAGAATATTCAACCCCATTAATTAAAAATGGAAGATTTTCTGTAACATTGTTCTGAACATAAAATTTACTTTTAAAATAGAGTTTGTTAGATCCTGTATACTCTCTTTTCTCGTCAATAAACTGAATTCCATAACTATCCATTTGCATGGCCCCGCATAAAATATTGTACTCATAATATATTGGCAATGTACTATAATTCTCTTCATAGCATTCTATTTCATATATAAAGCCTCTATAATTATTTATATCATCTATATCTAATTTAGGAGTAGTTATTGTAATCTCATTATCTCTATATTTACTTGTAAAACCCACAACATCCCTCATACCTAAATCCGTTTTGAAATAAGAACTAAAACCTCCATTACCACCTCTTTCATAATCTATTTTTCTTATTGTCTTATAAAACGCTACCTGATCACTGTCATTAATTCTAAAACTTCCATCGGTTATTATTGTGTGTACACACGAGTCTGCAGAGCCGGTTTTTTTGGATTCAAAAAACTTGGTTGAAACCAATTCTCTTGTTCCGTCTATTGGTCGTCCTTTTACGGTTTCTGTCCTATAAATTTCTACTCTTATGGGAACCTCATATAAATCCTCAAACCTATTGCCATTTGGACATCCTTGCCACATTAAAGTGGGCGGTATAAATGTAATCTCATGACTTTCAAGTGCATCATAATACATCAACAACTCGCCAACATATGGAATATTCCCCTTGTTTTCATTACTTCTGAAATTTTTCCAAACGTAGTTATACGATGTAATAAAACTATTCTTATACCCCTCTTTTCCTCCATAAGTAAACTGCGTTAAATTTTGCGGATGTATAGGCTCTTTCCAGCCATCATTTGAATAATTAATTCCATCAATTGCATCTTCACATTTTATAGAATTTGAATTATAAGTAATATAACTTAAATTAACATCTTGAAGTCTATAGGTTAAAGATATATTATCAACATGCATTCCCTGAGCAATTACACTTGCTTCAATCAAATTAATTCTGTGACAACAAATTTTAGGCTCTCCTACATACTCTTCAACGTCATCATGAGAGACAACCAAATCCCATTTCTTATTAAAATTTCCCTCGTAATATCTTTCAATTCGTATCTTAGTTTTTGGTGGAAAGGCATTTTTTGACTCAATTGGCATTAAATCTAAAATAATTTCACCCGTATCTAGTTGTTCATCCAGCCTATCTTCTATAAACAAAGGAAAAGTTAAATATTGAGTAAGTTCTGTCGATTTATGTCCATTTTCCCATAAAAAAACTTTCCAACTATATTTCATTTTACCTCCTATCTCACTCTTCCGGTATATATTGAATAATTAGCCCTTGAAAGATTATGTGCTTGATTAGTGTTTTGCTCAAATATAATGTGCTGATATTCTCTTTCACGATTTGCTTGTCTAAAGCCTATAGAAACAATTGAACTAGTAAACCCAGCAACCAACCCTATAACTGTCCCAGCCGGGCCAAACATACTACCTGTTGCCGCTCCAGAAATGGCGTTACCTATTGTTCCTAAAAAATCGGATGCTATCTCCACTTGCCTATTTACAATCGATTGATAGTTGCTATCTCCGTTTTTTCTACCTATATCAGATATAAAATAATTTGCTGTTTGCTTAACTAATTGTTTTGTAATTTGAATACCCATATTTAAAGCCATATTACCTGTTGGAGTCATTCTGCCTTTTGCTTTGTTTTCTATGTTTTTCTTTGCATTTAAAAGTCTATATAAAGGAGAATTTTTATTTTTTGACGTATCTTGTATCTTTTCTCCCTCTGTAGATGCTGTCTTTGCTCTATAACTCTCCGCTCTGCCACCATCTATAACTATTATTTTTATATTATGAAGTGACACCTTTACAATCCCCTTTTTACAAGAATTAAACTGTGTGATTCAGTTCCGCTATCTTCACTCACTGTTATTGTATGTTCTTTTACTATACACTGTATTAGAAATTCATATTCACCTCGAGACAACTTTAAAAGAATCATTTCATTATTATCTGTAGACTGACCACTTTCCTCACTTATTAAAGAATTCTTGGATAATTTATCTATAAATTCATTTTTGTACCCATCAAATCCAAGAGCAATTGTTTTCACCTTAGATAAATTAATATTGCCTATATCACCCGCATTTGCAATTAATGGCACCGCTTTTTGCGTCATAGAATTTGATACTGATATACTACTAAATGGAAGTACAACCCATCTCTTTTCATTACCATCCTGCACTTCAAATTCAACCTTGTAGTCTGCTATTGTTGTAGCCGGCGGATAAAATATCATGTCAATGTCAAGGTTGCACACGGACATTTCTCCAAATTCTGTTGTCTCTTCTATTTCACTACTTGTTATTTTCCCTATCACAAGCAAAACCTGTCTATCTTCACTTCCAACCCTAACCGGAATACGAACACCTGTGCTTTCGATGGTAACATCTTCTAGTAAATCCTCAAGAAATTTTACTTTTTCTGTTTGTATCCAATATTCAAGACTTGCAGAGACTGTAACAATATCATTTTCCTTTGAATATACACGCTCGGTTGAATTTAAAGATAAAATACAAAACGCTCTTTGGAGTGCATACAGCGAGTCTGCGTCCTCTCCTTGTTCCATTAACTTAACCACCAATCGTTCCGTATCGTATGGCTTATGTTGAAATGTATAGTATTTTACATTAAGAACTTCTTGAATTTTTCTGTCCTGCCACTCCTTTGGTGCTGACTGGTCCGTGATAGTGTAGTTTATATCCTCATCATCCATAATTCCCTTAAGTATCGCAAGCACTGTATCTGCTGAAACTTTTATTTTTTTCATAAATTATTCCTCATTTAGTTGATTTTTTTTGTTTTTTGAGTATAATATTAGTAAAGAATTCGCTGGGATTGATATTGATGGGTATTGGACCCTTTCGGTATCAATGGTTTGCATTACTGCAAATCGCGAATTTTTTTATTGCCGGCGTACAGAATATCGTTCAATGTAAAATTTTTATTGATATAATTTTTAAAATTCTCTTTACCATATACCGACTTTATAATATTTGCTTCAATTTCTATGTAATTTTTATTCCCTTTACCATTCAATATCATAGGCATTATCAACATATTTTTTTGTTTATCATACCAGTTTAGTATTAATACTACTTCATCTTTGTTTTTTCCATTTTGCAACACCATTGTAGGATTTTTTATCAATTTTAATGCCAGCAAAAATGTTTCCTTTCCTAAATCATGATAATTGTCATTTGGACTTTTGTAAACTCCTTTGTCTTTTATAACCAAATAAGCGTGTTTTGCTGTCATTAGAATTGGTTTATCTGGAAAACCAAGATTTTTTAATAAGTTAGGAGTACTATCATAAATAGTTATATGTGAGCCTTTAAAAGTTCCGTTTAAAACATTATTAACCTGTTCTTCCAAAGACTGTTTTGTCTGTTTATGCTTACTTGCAAAATATTTTTTTATTGTCTGCTCTTTGCTTTGCCCCTCTTTTATCGGTATATGAGTGCCGTTGACTGTTATCCAGTTTATTCCATCCTCACCCTTACCATTATATAAATTACTGTCTTTATAAAATTTATCCATATTTTCCTCTTTTATTGTAATATCCGACATCTTTAAGCCATATTTGTTGTCGTCTAAGATAATCAAGACCGTAATACCGCCCATCAAACCTATCCTGACTATTGAAATCAGGGTTGTAGTTCAGGTTATCAAAAACTATTCCCATTGCCTGGACTTTCTTTTGCGGATCGGTTATATTCTTTAGTTGGTCTACACACTGAAAAGGAGTAATCAATCTTGTATTTTTTCTAATGTTTTTAGTTATGGCAGGAATGTTATTAAATAAATTTTCAATTAATTTTTCCATTCCCTTAATCTGCTTAAATCTTTCTTTATACTTGCCCTTGATAATAATCTCATCACCGGCTATTCGACCATTAAAAACATTTTTTAAATATTCTTCAACTTTTTTGTTTATCCATTCAAAACTATAAACATTTCTCAAGCCGTCTTTATTGGTGAATTGAGGAAATATATTTTTTAGTTCTTTATTCATAAAAAGGTCTTTCATTCCAAATTTATTATTAAATTGCATTTTTCACCTATTTTAAAGCCTTAAGAGATAAGTGAAGAATGGATTTCTCTTTCGGAGTATAAATGTATGTTTTGCTAGTATCCTCAATTATCCAATATTTTCCCTGGTAAAACAAAATATCTTCATGCTGTGGCTCATCTTTTTGCTCCGAAAAATTATGTGTTTTTATTGTCAAATAAGATGAATTTGTCAAAAGACCGCTTATTGGTTGATATGATGAATCTTGCTGGTCCGTTTCTTTTATACAATCAAAAGCATATTTTCGCAAATATGCATTTCTTTCAATAACCATTATCTCGCTCGTAAGTGCATTAATAACTGTCATCCCCTCATCTATAATGTCATGCTCCTCGAGTTCGCAAATATCCGGATTAAAAATATAAATTTTGTCTAGCAATTTTAATGCACAAGTCGTTTTCCAGACTTGGCCGTCCCTTTCCGTAATACTGAAATAATCTGCTTCTCCCACCGCCATTCCGTTTTTTAATTCAACCCTTGAGAACTCTCGCAGACTTTTTATCTCATAGCCTATGGTATCAGTGGCCACATAAATCTTTCGCTTGCCTAGTGTCATCTGGTCTGTATAACGTTTGAACCAAATCGCCTTTGGAGCAAAAGGATATCGCTGTATCATTTTCTCTGCTCCTCCTCTTTTTTTACTTCTATTTCATTCGGAACATCTAAATCTGCATTTTCAAATTCTTCCATTTTGTTAATCTTTTTTATTATAGTGTCCCTATGTGTTTTAACCATGAAAGAGTAGGCATTAAACATCTCAAAAAGCGAAGTTAAGACTATCATTGTTACACTCAACATTTGAATTAAGAAAGTTTCAATATTAAATCCATAAAATCCAAAGGCTACTGATTGCAATAAGATTGAAAAAATAAATCTAGATGCAGCAGCCCTTCCAGCCGTCCGTTTTTGGTATTGATTTTCTGTAATTCCAAAGTTGTTCGGGTCTCTATCGGCTTCTACATTTATTAAATCCGAAACTGTTAACCTGGTTATTTTGTAATGTTTTGCTTTTCTTATAAACTTTTTTCTTTCTCGGTATAGACGCCAATCATCACTAAATAACCACCTACAGAGTTTAAAAAATGGCAGTAATATTATTTGCCATTTTAAACATTCTTTAGGTTTGGGCTTTTCTACTTTGAATGAATGTATAAATTTCCCATCTTCGCTAAATAAATTATAATAATCGTATCCGGCACTATTTATATATACGGACCTTCCTATTCGCAGTAATTTTAAATAGTCGGAGTCGAGCCAACCTTGTAAAAGGCTTAATTTAGAAAATATTTTTTGTTTTTGCGTTATGTGGGCAGTTAAAGTTTCTTTGTATTTTTGTGAATCACGCCCTATCAATATTCCTTGTTTCATCATCGCAGTTGTTGCAATAATTGCACCTATAAAAAGCATAGTGCTGTTAACAATTGTAGCTAAAATATTTACTTGAAATTTTTCAACATAAACGTATGAAAGAATAAAATAAATTCCAATATCAATGAGAACTATTAAATATCCCATATTTTTCATTAATTTCTCTCTCATGTTTGCTCCTATTCATACTTCTTGGGCAAGTTCTCTATCTTGTCCACTATTTTATCAGCAAGTTCCTCTGTCTTGGCTAACTCCTTCTTTTTAAAGTCTTCACGCTTGTTAAAATCGCAAATTATGTTTCCAATTAACACAAACAAATACATTCCAAGCATTTCAAACAGCAGAATTCCTATTTTGCCTAAGTATTGGCCTCCCAAAACAAAAATTCCGCCTATAATTGCTAGCGGAATTATTATACCTATTGTCTCTAACAAATTAGCAATAACAACATTTGTCTCTCCTACTTTTCCAAGTTCCTTTGCTGTTTCAATTGCCACCAATTTTCTGTTGATTTTTGTTTTTAATGCTTTATAATATACCAAAAACAAAATAAGCAACACTATCATGCAAGGAACAGTTATTTTTAGCCATGTTGGCATAGGGTTGTTTTCAGAAAAATATTGCAACACAGCTATTGTAATCATGCCTGCTCCCGACAAAAAATAAGTGAAAATTTTTATTAATATATTTTTTACCTTTACACTCATTTATTTCTCCTATACCCTGCCAACGTTTGGGTCTTCTTCTTTGTTTACCACAATTTCTTTTATTTCAGTCTTTTCATATACAGTGGCTATGTTATTAATTTCTTTAAATTCCTGCTGAACCTTTTCTATTTGCTCAAGTGCACGCTTGTAAGCCTCCTTATCAGACTTGTAAACAAGCTTTTCGCTAGCTTTTATATTCCTCTCGGTAGTAACTTTCTGCACGGTTAAAAGTGCGTTAAGTTGATCCTGTAATATTCGCAAGTTATTAATCGCTGCATTAGTCCTCTCAACAATTGTTTCGTCTGCTTTTACCGTATTTGCATTAATTTCTTCAGATCTTATTAACTGGCTAGTCAATTTAATGCGTGTATAGGTTTGGGCAATTTTTGTGCCAACTAAAACTGCCGCATTGATTGCCGCAGAAATAGAAAAAGTCGCAATATATTCTGTAGACATATTTAACCAACCATAAACCATTGTTTGAACGTTTACCGGCAAAAACGACATTACTAGATTAAAAATAGAATAAAGCACACTCGCAACCATAATTATCGTTAGCAATATATCTAGCGTTTTTAATAAAAATTTTTTCATAATCTCCCCCTAGTCTCCAATTTGTTGCCTAATTAGTGCCAGCATGGTTTCCGTCATTTCTTCTGTTATCTTTACAAGCCCCGCCACCGTTTCTTTTAAAACTTTTATCTCTTTTGCGTAATCCTCTGTATGTTTGTTTAAACTGTCAACTGCTGAATTCAGTTTGTGAGTTTCTTCCTTCCATTTCAAAATATCATCTTTTATCTTCATAAAAATACCTGCCCTCCTTGTGCCGGCATGATTTGTTGTGCCTGCTTTTTTGTCTCTTCTTCCTTTATAAAATGTGCCAGCTTATTAATCTCTTTGGTTGAATTTGTTCCTAGAATTTCCTTTGCGAGCATTTCGGCTGTAATTTGCTTCTTTTCATATAATTCGCTGTAGAGTTTTATCGATTCACTTCTCACAGTTTGGTTCTCGGACATAATTGAAACCTCTGGAGAACTTGCTCCGTAATAATGATAAAAAATGTCAATCATTTCTTGAATTGGCTCTTGTATAATTCCGATTTTATCATCTATGAAAGCACTCGTTTTTGTCTTTTCGTATTCAATTTCAGTAGCGGTTTTCTGCGTCTGTCCATCAGATAGCCACGATGCAATAGTTGTCGATGAAAGGTTAAGGGCAAAGGCTGTATCATTAAGAATGTTTTGTTTTTGCGTTTTTATTGCTTCTGCCCGAAGTTCCGGCTGCAACACTTCCGGTTTTTTACTGTCTGACTCACCCGTAATTGAATCAAAATACGTAAACACCATTGGATCAAGTATACTTTCCTTTGAATGTGGGTCGTTGGGATTTAGATATTGTTTATCAAGTCCAATTCTACCACGAGATATGTAAACTTCCAACCTTTCAAAGAATTTGAGTTGATCATATTCATAATTTTCATTCATTAATAAATCTGCAAGAGGTTGCCCGAATGGCAATTTTGGAAAAGCCGGTATATTTTGTGTAAACTTTATTAGCCTACACCCTAAATCATCTTCAAATGGAAGAAGTTTGCACCTGTCAAAATTTTCTGTCTTGACATAATCACAACGGTCTAACATTATATCACCATAATCTCTTTTAAGCATTTGCTGTATGTCATATGGTATATCTTCCCACCTTATTGCCTCTGATGGATTTGGGGGTTGCTCGTTCTCAACGTTTGAAGATGTTTTATATAACAAATAATGAACCATAGGAAAACGTTTTAATTGCCCACCTATTGTTGTATATCTAAAAAACCTTTCCTCACAGAGATGATATTCGCTTTTTGCGTTAATTGTATCGTGATATGTCGCTATAAATGACTTAACCGACTCAATATCCCCGTATGAATCTACACTAATAAAGAATTTATCCATTGGTAGCGATTCGGCTCGAAGTTGATTTTTCCCGTCCCTATTCCATTTAATAAGACTCGTTCCACCATCAAGTGCAAACCCGTAAGATTCTTTAACAGCGGCATTAAAGTTCGATTTTTTATATTCCTTCTCTGTTATTGAATTTGCTTTTGCACCTGTTGGGTTAAGTATCATTGGTTTACCGAAAATTGTGCTTATGATACCTGTTCCTATCTTTTGTAAAAACAACGTGGGAACAATCCCGAATTCCATATTGTGAAATCCCTCTATCCATCCTCTATACATCGACGTTCTTGGTCTTATATAACTTGCATAGAATTGATAATAACGAGGTGCTGCTAGCATATATGTGTTGTCATTTTGCGTGAGTTTAAAACTAGAAGAAGATAATTCATTGCCCAAAGAAAATGGAATTGGACATTTAATCTCATTGTTGTCCATATACTAGGCCTCCTTTCTTCTGTAATCTTGTATTGTCTTAACCGGTTTACGAATAATTAGTTCGTCAAGATATTTTAAAAACTTTTTATTTCGCTTAATATCTTCAATTGTTTCAACATCAATATTAAAGCGTGGGTGTTTTTTCCATATTCTTGTTAATCTCTCCGCTATATATATCTCTTCTTCGTGAGCTTCCAAAATGTCTCCGATTTTTATATTTACTACTTCTGTTATTTTCTTCACCTGCTCAGCATCAAAATCAATATTTTTATCTGTTCTGACTATTTCCATTGTCTGTGTATAAAACTCGATAGAAAGCCCCTTATAAGTTGTTTCTACCCATTGTCTGATCTCTTTTTCAATCTTTTTATACACCGCATATTCGTTGATGAAATCTTTTAATTTCATAATCTCTCCTTACCAGTTGTCTTTTGCCATTTGCCAGCAAAATTGATCATCATATGAGCCGACCCAACACAGGCCTAAATTCATAAGCATAAATTTAACCTTTGGGTCTATATTTCGATCCTCGTTTACCAAAACACCCTTATTAAGCCATTGTTTTTGTTCCATGTCAATCCCCGTGCTTTTTGTTGGGTCATCATTGTTTGTGTAGTATCTTGCCTGTTTCCATAAAATTTCTTCAAAATAAAGTCTAAATCTAAATGGCGAAACTCCTCGTCTTATGCCCTTCGCAACGAGCCATTTTAACGTTTCAGTATTACTGCCACTGTTTTTAAACATACAAGCATATACTTGATCACTTATAAATTCAAGTTCTTCTTGCATATCAGCCTGAGGATCTCTGCCAGATGCGGTTATAAACTCGCTTAAATTAACTCCATGTTTTAACAGAAGTGCTTCGGTGGGTATATATTGTCTTTTTATGCTATCATATCTCATATACCTACTGCTGAAAGGAAACACCATGTCTTTTTCATCCATCTCCTGTATTTGTTCTTCTGTATAAACTGGTGCTTTAAAAAAATTAGGCATTTTTCTCCTCCTATCTTATTTTTCTTATCTCTCTCAATAAAGATAATTTTTGCATTTGTGGTATGTCATCTCTGGCTAATGTCTCCATCTTTAAGTCGTATGCTGCCTGTGCATCTTTCTCCCAACCTGGGTAGTAGCCCGGCAATGATTTTTGGTCGGTTTTTCCAATCCATTTCATGTTGTGAGGTTTATTTATACTTTCACCAAAAGTATTTTGTTTCTTTCCTTGAAGATAATCTAATGTGTTTGGTATTTGTCCCGCATTATGCGTGCTTCTTACAACCGCAAGAGTTTTATAAGTTTTTCCACTTTTTGGATGTGTAACTTCCGGCGTTACAATATCACCCGTTCTTTTATTTGTTCCGTAATAAGAATAAAGCTTACCACTCCCATTATGACCATAAGTTACATTGATGATTTGAGCACCGCCATATTTTGAGGTGGATTTGTTTTGAGGTATATTCCCGAAAGTATTTAATTTTTGCATTGTTTCTACCATTTTTATATTTCCTTTAATAAAATTCTTTAAATTTGTTGACTTTTTATAAAAAAATTGTTTATAATATTTATAAAGATAACTGGTGTAGCGAGTCCCGTTCATTGCGATATTGAGGACAGGAGTAGTAGAAATACGAAAGTCTACATTAAAAAAGCCAGTTATTTTTTATTATTCTTCATCAAATGGTGAATCACGAAATGGCTTCATTGTTTTATTATCAGATTTGTTTAATTTCCACCCTTTCTGCGGTTTACTTAATTCAGATATCGGAACCGTTTTAGAAGTTGGTATAAAATAAGATGTTCTCTTGTCTTGTGGATTGGGATTTTCTCTCATCACAATTGCTTCAGCAGTAGCACCTTTATCCTTTTTGGTTGTCGTCAAGGAATGGCCTTTGGCAAATTTGTCGCTTTTGGCATAAACATGCATAGGGTGCTCAAATTTGTCTATTTTTTTATTCTGCTTTCTAAATTCATTTGTTTTCTCAAAATGGGCTTCTATCGCATCCTTTTTGCTCATATCCTCTGGAACATATACTTTTGCTCCGTTGGGCATCGTTATCCATTGACCATCTCGTTCACCCTTGCCATTCAATAGATTGTCGTCTTTCTTAAAATTCATGATTATCTCCATTTTTGGTATAGGACAGGCTTTTAGACTGAGCCTATCCTAATGAATAACAGTTTTTTATTTAGACAGCAACTGTGCCTTTGCCCTCTTGAGGTGCAAGCATAGAGCCATCTTTATTTGCTTGAACAAAATTATCTGTTCCAATAGCATTGTCATGGTCATACGACAGGTTTGGAAGCACAAACTTCCCAACAAGAGCTTTCCTGATTGCGGTAATGGTCGTAAGTGCAGTTGCAGCATCTTTAAAATCTTCTCCACTGAATACAGCCTTTAAAGAATTACCGGAAAGGCAACGAACACCCATATTTACTTTTGGTTGAATGATAACACCTTGTGTATCTGGGTCATCTACTGTTTTAAATGACGTTGGTCTTAATCCTCGAAGTGTTGCGTTTGCTGGTGCTATGAGTGCTGATAATTGTTCAAGATAGCCTTTGATTGTTTCGTCTAGTTCAATACCAAGATAATAATAAATTGCATCTTTTACTTGTTCTAGCACTTCATATAGTGGCATACCATCAAGCCAGCCAACATAACCACTTTGGAAGTCTGCGACCGTTTTCTTTTCGCCCGTAAAAGCGTTTAAACCGCCTTGTGCAACCATTCTTACTGCTGCATCACTTGCAGAAAGCGCGTTGGTATCCGATAAGTCAACAAGATATGTTGGATCGAATAAAAAGCCCTGTCTCGCATCTGCAGGATAGTAACCTGCATAAAGTTTGCTATCACCTTTGCTTACCTTTGCGTTTGAAAGCTTGAATGCTCTTGTCGCCGCAGTTCTATTGGTTGGATCGTATTGATAAAGTTCCACCGCCTTTTTTATCTCGGCTGCAGTTGGAGATTCTCCAAAACTATCAATGAAGAATGAGTAAAGTTGAGATGCAAATGTGTAGCCGTTGATGTTGATAGCGATGTCTTGCTCAATCTGTTTCTTACAAATTTGCTCAAATCCTTCATCAAGGTTTGCCGCGTTAACTCCCTCTACTTCATCTTCTGATACGGCTATGTTTGTGTCATATCTTTTTAAAATATCAATTGTAAATCTCTTAGACAAAACATGTTTTCTTTGCCCAGTTTCTTGATTTGGCAAGTTGTCCTTGTTTGTCCATTCCCCATTTACAGCAGCACCACGCATACGAAATCTATTGTTGATTGGCAATGGAACATAAATATCAATCATTGCTGCATTTGTTTGTTCTGGTGTTACAAACCTGTCTGTGATACCAAAGCCATCCTTGTGGATGATATCTTGATACAAGTTCTTGTAGACTGTTTTAGATACAAGTCTTGCTACCTGTTGGTTGTTTAAATTAAATAAACTCATTTTAATTTCTCCTTTATATTCTTTGATTTTTGGATGTAAATAAAAAGAACCGCCAATTGGAGGTTCTTATTGTTTTTTTTGATTGACTTTTATTTATGAATGTGCACATCCTCGCACTCATCATAAAGTCTGTTGACTTTTGCAGGCATTGTTGTCTTTGCTGAATAACCAAATGCACCCTCCACCCTGTTTTTCAAACTGGCGTTTTCTGCTGTAAGAGCCGCAATCTTTGCATTAAGCCCTTCGACTATTTGTTCATAATCAACAGGAATATCTTCACCCGTTTCAGAAGTAATTGGGCCTTCGCCAACCGCATCATCGCCACCTTGCAATGCCGTTCTCTGCATAGCAGGAATATCATCATCTTGTGCAGGCTCTTGCTGTGCAGTCTCCGTGTCTTCATTTTTACCTTTGGACATTTCCTCCGGTATTTCTTCGGATTTACTTTGTATTGACGTCTCGTCAGCCGCCTTTAAATCCTCCCTTGCTTCCGGTGCCGTTTCTTCTGTAGGCTCTGTTTTTAGTGCTGCACTTTCATCATTTGCTGCATTACCGGATTCATCCGCCACCTTTTCTTCCTTAAGTTCTTCAGCCTGAGATGCTTCTTCTGTCTTTTCAATTTCGGAAACTTCCTCTGTGTTTCCCTCATCAGTCAAAAAAGTTTTTAGTTCCTCCAGTTCTTCCGGAGATAATTCTTTCAATTTCTCCTTTAATTCTGCAAGTTTTTCCATCTTGCCCTCCTTTTTGTTTTATTTCCTATGCCGCCCCCTCATCTTTATGGGCTCTCCACCTCTCTGCTCTCTTGCAGTTAAAGACTTATGTTTAGGCATACAATTAATTTTAAATTCGCCCATATTTATCCTGGGCTCTGATTTTTTCAATTATTACATCTATTGATGTGTCTTTGTCATATCTTGCTTTTCTCTCCGGGAATGTCAAATTGTATGGATTACGCAAAACCATCATAGCACCATATTGCAAGGCATCTGTGCAATCATTTGGTATTGTCGGGTCAATCTTCTTATTTTCAAGTAATCGCAGTGCTTTTATTTGCTCAACTAATTTTTTATTGCTATATTTTGGACTGAAATTATCAACGTTAACAACAACTAATGTGCCATTAGCAAAAGCTGCATTTACCATGTCTAACTGTTGCTCTTTTTCTTGCTTGTCTTTGTATGCAAAAATTCTGACATTCCGCCACCTTAAATAATTCCTATCAGTAGATGCAAGCACGCTCAATTGTCTACACATTCCGCTTGCACAATCAATACTAAATATTATTGGTATCGTATGGTCTTGATTAAAGTGAGAATTAATATAATCCAAATATTCAATTATCATTGAACATCTCTCTGTCAGTGCCGGTTTTACTGGTTGTTCCTTGCAGGAAAGATAAAAGCTTTCCTGTGCTCGCATCATACCATTGTTGTGAACTGTTATCATTGTTGCCGCGATTGCATCCCGGCTTTCGGCATCATCTACCCCTATGATTATGGCATTTATAAATGCACCAACACCAAGTTTTTGGTCCGTCTGTTGGAATACTCGTCTGTCAATATAACAGTTGTCCTGTATGAAGGAGTGAAAAACTGTTTCCCAACCCGCCACCTCTAAATCTCCTAAATAGATTTGCCTGTATGCTATCGGGTCATTCTTTTCAAGATCCTCTATTTCGTGTAGTAATGCCCGTGGTATCCACTCAATTATATCTTTATAAGTCGGTTTAAGCACAGTCCACTCCGGGTCTTCAAGTTTTGATTTATAGAACTCGTCAAACCACATTGCTGCTCTGTCTGGATTCCCTGCAAGTATAACTTTGCTGTGCCCCGCTTTCATTTGTCGCAGAAATGTCGACAAACAGTTTAACAGTATTTCTTTATTATGCAATTTTTGCACCTCATCCATAATAAAAAGACTTATAGGTCTGATAAGTTTTTTACTCTTTGTCGCATTCACATCCGTTAATTTGTTTGTTTGCACCGGATAAACACGAATTTGATTTTTGTGCCCTTTTCTATAAATGCATTTCGGAGTTATAACCCACTCACCATTGTTTAAGCCTTCGCTTTCAAGAAAAGCCTGGAATTCGCTTAAAACCCCATCTCCGGCATTTGAGTCTTTATCTACACCTACGCATACATCATAATTTGGAAATACGTTATAATAAAGTAAAATAATTCTTCCTAGACCTGACGACTTCCACGATGTTCTGGGGCTATACCACAAATTTTTTTTGCACCAATCATCCTCTAAATCATTGAACGAAGGCTCGTAGATTTTTGGCACTTCAATTTCAAGTTCCATAGACTACCTCATTCTTCGATGTTGGATGGCGGTGTATAATCTCCTACAATCTTAGGGTCTTTTTCCTTTTGAACATTGCGTTTAGACTTGTCTACAAATTTGATTTTAATCCCTGTCAAATTATCGTTTTCTAATTCCAAAGTCTCCTTAGGTTTTTCTCCAATCGTATCTCTTATCTCTTTAAAAGCCTGAACATTGCCATTAAGAGCTTCTTTTATCATCTTTAATGCTAAGGCATCATAACCACCTAATGTTTTATTATCTATTTCATATTTCCCAGACAATGCTTTCCGAAGAGCCTCTTGAATAAGTTTCCTTTTCTGTCTTGCTTCGCCACTCCTAACTCCACCCTTCCTTCCGTTGTTTCGAGCTTCATCAGGGCTTGGAGTTCTTAAATTATTTATGTTTCCTCTTGGCATAATCCACCTCGTTATTTTTGTTCCTCAATGAATAATCCCTGTATTCTTCTCTTTATTAAATACACCTTTTCACAATTTGGACACCTTATTTTATCAAAGTATTTTTCGTTAATTAATATCGGACAGCCACATTTAACACATTTTAAAAATTGCTTCATGCTTTTCCTTTTAAAAAAATATATCCCGCTTTTGAAAGGATATATTTTAAACATTAAGCCCTGCACCGACTACGTTAAAATTTTGTGCAGATAATATAGGAGGCATGGATAACTAATCTCATTTATCCACAATACCATTATAAAACATAAAAAGGGTGCAAAAGGGTGCAATTTTAATTTTTAAATATTTTCTCTTAATTTATCGGGTAATTCAGCATAAAGTTTTACTCCCCGATATTTTATAGACTTTATTCCATCAAATGTATAATTTAATTCGACTGCCATCTTCTCCAAATTTTTTCCTTCTGTATAATATCCCCTGAGAACCGAGCAATAGGGCTCTCGTAGCTTGTATATCTTTCTTTCTATATCATTTTGAATACAAAGATTATAAATTTCTTCATCAAGAAGTTCATTATGTAAATTTTGGATTTTGTCTAGCACTTCAATAATTTTATCATCCTTTGACTTGCTTCCCTGAACAAATAAAATACCTCCGCCACCCAGACTAGAGCTTCTTTCTCTCAATTCTGCTATTCTTGCTTTTATATACATCATTTTTCTTTTGCTCTTTTTATATAAATTTAATTCCTCTAATGCTGCTTTAATCTCCATTTACTCCTCCTTTTTGTCTATTCTCTTTTTATCTTTGTGTGCCTTTATTTCCTCTACAATCCAATAGACGAAACCGGCAATTATAAAAACAACCGCTAGCATTCCTAAAATCATCAAAGAGAAAACCAACTCTTGTCCGACAGTCCAAAGGTTGTGTGGGGTGTTAAATAATTGTTTTAGATAATTCATCTTACACCTCTACTTCTTCTACATAACACCAATCTTTCGGTGCCTTGAATAAATATCTGTCTTGTCCCAAACATACTTTTTCGCAAATGT
>CANQKH010000016.1 GCA_947624415.1 uncultured Clostridia bacterium
AAAACTAAAAAATTAACTGTTAAATTTGGTTTACTTGATGGTAAGATCGTTGAAAGCAAGGAAATTGAAGCGTTAGCAAAACTTCCAACAAAAGAAGTCCTTATTGCTACACTTCTTCGCACTCTCAATGCACCTATTACTGGGCTTGCTAGAGTGTCTATTGCCCCTGTAGAAGGGCTTGCAAGAGCATTAAATGCTATTGCTAACAAATAATTTAAATTTTTAGGAGGATTATTAAAATGGCTGATATCGCAAAATTAGTTGAAGAAATTAAATCTATGAGTGTTCTTGAGGTTTCTCAACTCGTAAAAGAACTTGAAGAAACTTTTGGAGTTAGTGCTGCTGCTCCTGTTGCAGTTGCCGCTCCTGTTGCTGGTGCTGCTGCTCCTGCAGAAGAAGAAAAAACAGAATTTACTGTTGAACTTACAGAAATTGGCGCTAACAAAATCGCTGTAATCAAAGTTGTAAGAGAAATCACTGGTCTTGGACTTGGTGAAGCTAAGGCTTTGGTTGAAAGTGCTCCAAAGGCTGTTAAAGAAAACGTTCCAGCTGAAGAAGCTAAACAAATCGAAGCTAAACTCAAAGAAGCTGGAGCAACTGTTAAACTTAAATAATCAAATAAAGCAAATTAAAAATCATGAATATTGTGAAAAAAAAGAGCAAAATTTTGCTCTTTTTTTTATTGATAATTGTTTTGAAATTTTAAGTTTTGTTGTTCGCAAATTTTATACAAGTAATAGCATTAAAATAATTTTTCTATTGTGTAGCCCTCTTTACCATCCAAAACCTTGTATCCCTTTTCCAAAAGTTCCTTTCTAAGTAAATCTGCCTGGGCATAATCTTTATTTTGTTTTGCCTGCCACCTTTTATTGGCAAGTTCATTTATTTCCTCTGGAAGTTCTGCATTTGTATGCTTTTCTATAAAACTTAAAACCTCTTGTGTATCATTTACAAAAAGTCCTAAAATTTTATATGCCATTTTTACACCATTGTAATCTTCAACCACTGTTGCATCATTTTCTTCCAGTTTCTTCTGCATATTTTTGAAAATATCAAATATATATGACAATGCTTTTGATGTGTTAAAATCATCTTTTAATGCCTCAAAAACCATATTATCATATTCTTTATTAACATTTTCGACATCAATTTTGTATTTTTTTTGGATTTTTTCTAATATTTTATAAAATCCTTGCAAATGCTTTTGTGCCTGCACAAATATCTGCTCGGTTATGTTTATATCACTGCGATAACTATTTTGAAGTAGAGCAAATTTGACAACTTCAGGATGATATTTTTCCCTTAACTCCTCAAGCATTATAGTGTTTCCTAAACTCTTGCTCATTTTCTGTCCATTTACTTTTATCAAGCCATTGTGAATCCAATATTTAGCAAATTGCTTTTGGGTAAGTGCCTCTGTTTGAGCAATTTCATTTTCATGATGAGGAAAAATTAAATCCCTGCCGCCACCATGTATATCTATTTGCTCACCAAAAGCCATATAGTTCATTGTGGAACACTCAATATGCCATCCAGGCCTCCCCTTACTCCATGGAGAGTTCCAAAAAGGTTCTCCCGGCTTTGCACTCTTCCAAAGTGCAAAATCAAGAGGATTCTCCTTCTCTTCATCATTTTCTATTCTATAATTATTTTGAGCATCTTCAGTCGCCCTGTTTGATAGTGCCCCATATTTATGGAATTTGTTTACTGAATAATATATATCACCTTTTGAAGTTTTATATGCATATCCCTTCTCTATAAGTTTTGAGATAAATGCTATTATGTTATCAATATTTTCTGTCGCCTTTAACCATATTGTAGGTTCATCAACTTGAAAATATCGCATTTCCTCATCAATTTTTTTTATCATTTCCTCAGCATAAACTCTGGAATCAACATTAAGTTCATTTGCTTTTGCTATTATCTTATCGTCAATATCAGTGTAATTTCTTGCATAAGTAACTTTATATCCATCTTTTTCAAGAACTTTTCTTATTATATCGTATATCATTGCTTGATACAGATGACCTATATGTGCATTTCCAGAAACTGTGATTCCGCAAGCATACATTTTCACTTCGCCGTCTACAAGCGGAGAAAATTCCTCCTTGCGTCTTGTAAGAGTGTTGTATAATCTTATCATAAATATTCCTTTTAGCCTTCCACCTATATTATTTTATTCAAAAATTTGTCGAGTGTCTCAGTTGCATAGTCAATCTCAGGAGAAGTCGCACCAATAATCTTTTCCAGATCAGCCAAGTAATCCTCCAATTCTTTATTCCCCTTTTCAGTCAATTCTACAACCCTACACCTTTTATCTATCTTTGATTTTTTAATAACTAAACATCCCTCTTTTTCAAGAGATGAAGTCATTATGGCAAAATTTGTCTTTTTTATTCCCAGTTTTTCTATTATCATACTTATTGACAAGTTTTCATAAAGTCTACAAAAGAAGAGTATCTTTACTCTTAGAATACCGCCTTCATGTTTTTGTTTCATTAAATTTTCCAGCAACGACTCAATTTCTATTAGTTTTTCAACTCTTTTCATCTTTAGATTTTTTCCTCTCTCACTTTATTTCCACTCTTCTATAAGTATATAAAAATTTTTTTTGAATTGCAAGCATTTTTAGTTGATTTTTAAGGTTATTTGATATTAAAATATAATTATGCAAATCGAAGGACCTATAGAAGAAATTATATTTAGAAATGAACAAAATGGTTACACCGTTTTTATATTAGATTATAACTCTACGAACGTTGTTTGCGTTGGCAAATTGGTCAATGCCAGCATAGGCGAAAATCTTTCGCTTCACGGAGAATATGTAAATAATGCAAAGTATGGTTACCAATTCTCTTTTGATTCATATGAAGTTGTTTTGCCAACTTCTTTGAAAGGTATTGAGAAGTATCTTTCATCAGGTCTCATAAAGGGCGTTGGCCCTATAACCGCAAAAAACATTGTTGAACATTTCAAAGAACAAACATTTGATATTATCGAAATGAGCCCAACATCTCTTGCCGAAGTTAAAAACATTTCCCTTAAAAAAGCTCTTGATATAGGAGAAAAATTCAAAGAATTAAAAAAACTTCAAAATTCAGTTATGTTTCTTCAAAAATATAATATAACAACTAATATGGCTTTAAAAATATATGAAATTTATGGCAGCAAAACAATAGACATTGTAAAAAATAATCCCTATCGTCTTGTTGAAGATGTGAATGGTATTGGTTTTGCAACTGCTGATAGAATTGCAAAATCAATTGGCATAAATGAAAATAGCGAATATCGCGTCCGTGCTGGATTAATACATACATTAAATACCAGTATTGAAAAAACAGGAAACACCTATCTTCCTAAAGTTATGCTTTACTCACAAGCCGCTTCCATCCTTGAAATTGATGACGAACTCAATAAAGAACTTTTCGACAATGCCCTTGATAGTCTTTCTCTCGATAAAACAGTAACTAGAATATGGCATAACGAAGTTGATATTGTTATACCTTCAAAATATTATTTCTATGAAAATGCTGTTGCCCAAAAATTGGCACTTCTAAACAGTTCGGTAAAGAATGAATTTCAAGATGTTGAGGAGGAAATTATACATTTTGAGCAGCGAAATAATATAGTTTTGCATGAAGAACAAAAAAAAGCCATTTCAAATTCTATAAATAGCGGAGTTTCCGTTATTACTGGTGGTCCCGGCACAGGGAAAACGACCATAATAAAGTGCATTATTGAAATTATAAAACAAAACAAACAAAGATTTATGTTGCTTGCACCAACGGGACGTGCATCAAAAAGGCTTGGCGACAGCACAGGAGAAGAAGCAAAAACTATTCATCGTGCTTTGGAGGTTACTTCAGGAGATTTATCAAATATAAGTCGATTCGTTTATAATGAAAGCAATCCTTTTAAAGTTGACGTTGTTATTGTTGATGAGGTCTCAATGGTTGATGTTGCCCTTATGAATCATTTATGTAAGGCTTTACCTCGAGATTGCAAACTTATTCTGGTTGGCGACAAAGATCAATTACCTTCAGTTGGTGCAGGAAATGTGCTTGATGATATTATAAAAAGTGGGATAATCCGCATCTCTATGTTGACAAAAATATTTAGGCAAAGTGATGATAGTCTTATTATTACAAATGCCCACCTTATTAATGCTGGCAAAATGCCTGTTATTGATAATTCATCAAAAGATTTCTTTTTTGAAGAAAAAAGTGATGTTTTAGATATTAAAAACTCTATTGTCGATATGGTTACAAAAAGGCTGCCTAAATTTACCGGGCTCGAACCTTGCCAAATTCAAGTCCTTGCCCCCCTTAAAGCAGGCTTGTGTGGTATTGATAATCTCAACAAATCTCTGCAAGCATCACTCAACCCCCCTTCGATTTCAAAAATGGAACTTGTAGTGGGAGAAACAATTTTTAGAGTTGGCGACAAAGTTATGCAAACTGCAAACAACTACAATTTAGTTTGGAAAAAACTTAATGGCTTTATTGAAGAAGAAGGCGAAGGAGTGTTTAATGGAGATATAGGATTCATTGAACTAATAGATTTTCAAAGTGGCGAAGTTGTAGTAACATTTGAAGATGGAAGGCGTTGTCTTTATCCAAGAACTGAAGTTTCTCAACTTTCTCTCGCCTATGCCATAACCATCCATAAAAGTCAGGGTTCTGAATTTGATGTCGTAATAATTCCTGCAATTGCAGGGCCAAGTATGATTTTAACACGAAATCTTATATATACCGCCGTTACAAGAGCTAAAAAAATGGTTGTCCTTGTTGGAGAACAAAAAAACGTAAAAAGAATGGTTTCAAATAATTATACCGTCCAACGATTTACACTTTTAAAGGATTTGCTTATTGTTAGCGACAAAAAAATAAAAGAACTGTTTGGTTAAGGAAAAATATGAATAATTTTGTTAAAAAATTTGTAAATTTACTCTTAGATTCTGTATATCCAAATGATATAAAATGTATTTTTTGCGATAAAGATATCGCAAAAGGTTCTTTTATTTGCAATGAATGCAAAAATCAAGATTTCATTAATGATAACAACACAAGATGTAAAATTTGCGACAAACCAATAATAGAAAATAATATTATTTGCGACCATTGTAAAACTTCTAAATATCATTTCTCAAAGTTAACTAGTCCTTTTATTTATAAAGGTAGAGTCAAAAATGCCATTTTGAAATTTAAAAGTGATGGTGCAAAATATCTAGCCCTTCCTTTTGCAAAGTTTATTGTCGACAGACTAAATAATGAAAAGTTGGATTTTGAAATAATTATTCCCGTTCCATCCCACCCTAAAAGTATAAAGGAAAGAGGTTACAATCCTGCTCGCCTACTTGCCGATGAAATTTCAAAACTTACCAATAAACCTGTATGCGATGTCCTTAAAAAAGTTACTATAACTAAAAATCAAAAATATCTAAATTATAAAGAAAGGCAAGAAAATTTATCGAACTCAATAGTTTTAAATGACAAATCGATAATTAAAAATAAAAATATTTTGATAGTCGATGACATTATAACAACAGGAGCAACTATTGAAACTTGTGCAAAATTACTTAAAGGTGCTTCGAATATTTATGGCTGCAGCGTGGCAAGGACAAATATCTAAAAAGTTTTTACACAAAAATGTATTTTACTCAAAAAAAGTAAAATTTTATCAAAAAAGACTTGACTTTGACATTTTATTAATATATAATAGGAGAGTATCAAAAAACCTCCCTATTTTTGATATATGGCCTCATGGTCAAGTGGTTAAGACATCGCCCTTTCACGGCGGAATCAGGGGTTCGAGTCCCCTTGAGGCTACCAATTTTATTTAAAAATATTAAATCGCTGTATATAGCGATTTTTTTATCTATCAATATGAAGTAGCTGGACAAACGACATTATATCCTATCAAATTATAATCATAAATTATAAATTGTTTTCTTATGGATGAGGCATTAAAATTGTGCCTTCCATTATTTTTATATTATATTGCTGTTCTTTACATCCCTCCTGCCAAATTATTTTTAAAGTCAACTCTTTATCATTTTCCTTTATAATTGGCTGAAATAAAGCATAATACATATCATTAATTTTCTTTATATAATCCTTAGATAGATACTCTTTCCCATTTAACTCTGCAGTGCCTGAGCCTACATCCTTTACGCCTTTTGGCACAATAATTTGTATCCCAATTCTATTTCCTTCTTCATTCCAACCTTTTGCAATGTCTGTTTGATAATATTGGATGACCTCGTTATTTCCGCCAATCAAAGCTGTTTTAGTTATATCATCATAACTAAATGATAAACTTCCACCTGTCATATAAATATCTCTTGATATGACTGGCTGCAAAAACTCTTTTTTCCCACAACCACCTAAGCAAAATAAGGATATTAACAAAATAGTAATAAAAAATCTTTTCATATTATTAATAATTTGCAGTTATTAAAATTTTATTAATTCTTTTTATTTTCTTTATCTAATGCCATTTGAACCTTTAAAACATCTGCTCGTCGAATAGAAAACTTTGAAAAAATCATTATTGCAAGCGATAAAAATATTGAACAGCCAAAGAAAACTATACATCCAAGTCCATTTTGAACTGACATTGCTTGCAATGGTTGAGTGCTGTTAAATTTTATTAAATCCAACAAAAATCCTATTATTAAAAGGGCTATTGAATTTGCAAGGTTGTATGTAAATGTAAAATATCCTGTATATGCTCCTGCATTATTTTGACCGGTCTTAAATATTTCAAGGGTTACAGCATCGGCATACATAGAAAATGGTAAAGAATACATTGCCCCAGCCCCTAAACCACAAAATATTATACATGGAATTGCAATATAGAATAATGTTTGGTTTGGCAGGTATTCTCTAAACAAAAAGGTTATTACAGTCAAAAATATACCAAATACTATTGTTGAAAGTGAAAGAATTAAGGCTCTTTTTTTATCAACCCTATTTGATAAATAAACCCAAAATGGTTGAGAAATTATTGCACCACCAAATAAAGAAATCAAAACACATGATATTTGCGTGCTTGAAAAATGATAGCAATATGTGAATAGATGCATTCCCACAGATGTCAAAAACGCCGATGAAATTGTTGCAAATGAATATCCAAGAATCACCGACCTAAAATCTTTTTTCTTTAAAATATTAAAATACCCTGCCATTAATTTGCTAAATTCGAGTTTTTCCTTAGGAGTATTAAAGTTGTAAATCTTATTTTTTCTTATATGCATAAGTGTAGAAAAAATTGTTATTAGACCAAGGCATATCAAAAGTGCGGAGTTTATACAGGCAATTTTTATATATCCTTGCTGGCTGTAACCTGTTTGTATTGATAATGAAATAGATGGCATGAAAAAATACATTAATATGCTTGGCAAAATCATTCCTATAATATTAAAAACCGTTTTAAATCCTTGAACCTTTGATTGCTCGTTATAATCGGGTGCAATGTCTATTGCTAAAGCCGCAAATGGTGTCCCGAAACAAGTATTTGCCGTCTCAATTGCAAGCATACCTATCAAAAGCCACAAAAACTTTCCAATTTCTGATATTTTTGCCGGCATTGACCAAATTAATATATTTATAAAAGCGATAGCGAATATGCCAAAAAACATAAACCCCAATCGCTTTCCAAAAAATTTATTTTTTGTATTATCAGATAAATATCCTACAAGAGGATCGCTTACACCATCCCATAATGAAGATATTGCAATTGCTATACCCACCAAAGAGCCAGATATACCCATTACAGCAGTTGAAAAAAACATAATAAAACTATTTAGGGTTTGCGACATCGAACTATAACCAAGCCCACCTACGCCATAGCAAAATTTAGTATGAAATTTAAGGTCATTTTTCACTAAAATAATTTATGATACAAGCCTTAAATTTAGAATTAAATATTAAAAATTATGAGATAAAGCAAAATTGTGTTCTGTCTCAAAGTAGTAATTTTTATTATCAGTTCTTTTTGCTGTCCTCACTTTTTGTCCTCTCTCTAAGGCGTCAAGTTGATGTTCGTTTTTTTTATAATTTGACACTGTCAAAATAAAGTCATTATTTAAATTGTAATCATAAAAATCAATCAATGATACACCATTATGATTGTAATATTTAATCTCAATATCCTCTAAAAATGAATATTTAAAATTATAGTCCACCTCTACACCAAAATATTGATAACCATTTTCTGATTCCAGCACTAGGTCGGCATAAACTTCATCGTCATCACGCCCGATTTTTATCCGTCCGCTTACAAATTTGCCATCTACTTTAATAGTAAAGGTTGAAATTTTATTTGTAACTTGATAGTCATTGTTGTTTAAAATTAACGCAATAAAGTCTAGCATAATGTCTGGCTGCTTTAATTCTATATAATCTCCGTCATAAGGAACATAATCTGAATCAACAAGAGTTCCATTTTGATTTACAGGCGGATTTACTATTTTTTCATGCAAACATTGGTGTGCCAATGAAAAAATTACTCTATATTGCTCTTTTGTCAATTTTTGAGTATTACAAGAAAACAAGCATAAAGAACTTACAAATATTAATGAAAAACAAAATATAATGCTTATTAATTTTCTTAATCTACTCTTCGTCATCGTCATCATCCTCATCTTCAATCTCTTGTCTTACAGCATTTTCAGGAGGATATAAATATTTACAGCCAAGTTCAAACCTTGATAACTGTAATAGTGATAGGCCTTTTACATATCTGTCTATTGCCGCTAAAATTTCTTTTTTCTCTGGTCTTTCATCTGTAGGAAATTGAAAAGTAACTCCATATAATTCAACCTTTTTGCCCTTGTTTATATCCCTGTAAATTGAATGTTCATGTTGCATTTTCGCTCTGTAACCCGTCCCACAAATAATATCAAAAACTTCTGCTTGAACAACTACGTCCATTTTGGGCATGGTTTGTTTTATAAGAGAATCAAGGTCGATTGAAAGTGAAGAATTAAAAGACTTTATTATAGTTGAAGCAATTGCAAACGAATAATCGCTTGGCTCCTCGTCCATAGCACATTCACCTATCAAATATTTTTTACTTTGATTGCCAACAATACTGCTTTGGCTTATTTTCCTTACAGTCAAAGAAGATTTGTTGTTTTCAACAAGTTTTGAAAGAACAATCCCCGCATCTGATAAGACATCGTTTGGTCCATCATAAAAAATCTCCTTTGTCGTTCTATCAGCCAATTTTTCCAATCTGTAATAAGGTAAATTTGCATCCAGCAAATCGACAACTTGCTTAAATGTTGTCGACCCCGCAAAAGCATAATGATAACTTTGCATATTATGTTCTTCCATAAACACCTCACATATAGATATGATACAATTTTTTTTTATAAAAATCAAATGTTTATATTAAATTTTATTAGGAATAATAATTTTGGAGGTAATAAATATGGAATTTAGCCAAAGCAAAACAAAAGAATGTCTTGCACGAGCCTTTGCTGGAATTTGTCAAGATGGTGCAAGATATCAATTCATTTCAAAATCAGCACTTAACGAAGGATACAATTACATCGCCGACCAACTTAAATTGATTGCTAAAAATAAAATGGCTCACGCATCAGTTCTTTATAGTCTTATGCTTGAAAAAAATGAAGAAAATGATAATGTAAATATTGAAGCAGGCTACCCTTTTGAAAGTCAACTTATGCAAACAAGTTTACGTTCTTCAAGCGATATTGAAAGAAATGAAGGTAAAAACATATTCCCACATTTTGCAAAAATCGCCCAAGACGAAGGGTTTGATGATATAGCAGAAACATTTTCACTTATAAGTGAAGTCAATCTTCGCAACTCTGAAAAATTATCATTTTTGGCAGGGAAATTTGATGATGGAACACTTTATAATGACGACAAAATAAACACATGGACTTGTTCAAATTGTGGTCATAGCGAAGAGAAAAAAGAGGCTTGGGAAAAATGTCCTTTGTGTTCATATCCCCAAGGCTACGTCATAATTCCTGATGAATAGTTATTATTTCATAACCTATAAAATTAAATAAAAAAAAGACAAAAGAGTTTTTTATTATTAAACCTTTGCAGTAAAAAAAATAGCACAGCAAATGCCATGTTATTTTTTTACTGAATTTTTAAAACTATCACCAAATCTAAATGTTGGAACATATGTTTCAGGAATCTCAATCTTTTCTTTTGTAACAGGGCTGATTCCTTCTCTTGCTGCTTTTCTTTTTAGTTCAAATGTTCCAAAACCTGCAATCTGGATTTTCTCTCCTTCTCTTAAAGTCTCTGCAATTGTTTCTGCCATAGCCTCAAATGCAACTCCGGCATCTTTTTGAGTAAAATTTGCTTTGTCTGCAAATGCTTTAATGAACTGTTGTTTATTCATCACTTTTCTCCTTTTTATAGGCAATATCTACCTATAAGTTATATTACCATATTTTTTTAATTAATACAAGCATTTTTGCATACTTAACTAAAAATACTTAAAATTTCATCCCAGCAAATTGCCAAAAAATTAACAAATCTGTTCCACCACCAACTGCTATTGCCCTTATATTGCGTTCCGTTATGGACAATTTTAACAACCTTGCCTATTATTCTTGATTTATTGAATGTCATAAATCGTTCATAACGTGAATCAGAACTACCCGTTCTATTATCACCCATAAAAAATATATTATCTTCTGGGACTAAGAAAAATTCTACAGATTTACCATTAACTAAAAAATTGGTTGTTTCATAATGAGCGGCAGTATAATTATTGAAAAACTCCATTTGATAGTAAACGCCATTTACCTCAATTGATTGCATATTGTTCCAGAGTGAATAACTTTTGATGTAGTCCTCGTGAAGGATTTCAACTCTGTTTGTATTCTTTTTTACCCTTAAGAAGTGAAAACTATTAATCCCCTTGTAACTTACCTTTGCAATGCTTATATAGTCTCCGCCAAGAGCCATTGTTCTTTTGATTATAGTTGTCGAATCTGGTGTTGGATGGTCAACGGTGTTTAAAACAATTATATCATTATAATTTATTTCTTGTGTTTTTTCAAGATAAACACCATCTTGCATTAAACTTGTTCCCTCGTCTATCTGAACCATTACTGGATTTTTATTAAGAGTAGGTTGCATAGAAGTGCCAGTTATAGTAATATAGGTGTATTTGCTATAAAATAAATCGGTCAATATAACCAAGAATATATAGAAGATTGCCAAAATAATTGCCAAACGATAAAATACTTTGTTTGACTCTTTGTCCATTTTTTCATCTTCAAAATACTTAAATTCTAGTGATTTATCCAATCAAGCATCTCCTTTTGAGAATTTGCATCCACAATAGTTTTGTCTGTAAAGATTGTATTCCTTTGAAAGAATTATACTTTTTTTATAGCCATCTTTCTTTTTGTAGTTTCCTTCAATAAACTCTATTCCCTCTTCCTTCTCAACTTCTTTTCCTATCGCGTTTATAATTTCTGCGTTTTTGTGTGGGCTTACTGTAAGAGTAGTTCCAAAACAATCAAAACCTTTTTCTTTTGCGACCTGTGCCGTTCTTCGCAATCTTATCTTAAAGCAAACTGGACATCGCCCGCCACCCTCTTTTTCATTTTCAAGCCCTTTAACCTGAGAAAGAAAATCTTGGCTTTTGTAACCCTCTTCAATTACTTCAACATTGACCACCTTGCAATATCTTTTTTGTTCATTTAATCTGTGAAGATATTCTTCTTGGGTGTCAATATTGGGATTATAATAAAATATTGTAAGGTCATAGTCATTTTTTAAAAAATCTATAACCGCCGTGCTGCAAGGCCCACAACAACTATGAAGCAACATCTTTTTCATTCTACAGTCCTTAAAATTTGTGTGAGTGCTTTCACACCCTCATCTTTTTCAATCAATTCTTTTAATTTAGGAGAATAATTTTTTATTGTGAGCATAAAACAACCAAGCCTGTCTCCACAATTGACAAACACCTGTAATGTGTAAATAGTTATATCATTGACACCTTTTATTATATATGCTGGAAATTCAAAGTCGTTAAATCTGAGCGTAAACTGTCTGTCAAGCACAAAAGAATCAGTTACCTGATTATAATCATTTAAAAGAGATTGATAATTTTCAAAAAATTCATCAGGGTCTCTATGCACTTCAAATAATGAAATAACACTTCCCCTTCTTGACAAATAATTTTCTTTATTAATAAATCCCTGCCCGTTTGAAAGTTTGTATTTATCTTGCGACACTGCCCAACCATCAGGCAAATCAAAAGACATCTCATTTAAACTCAAGATTGTTCTTCTCATAATATCTCCTTATTTAAGTATGACACTAAGAAAAATAAATGTCAAGAAGATTGAAAAGTTTTTTAAAATCTAACTAATTTAATGCATCATGAAATATTTGTTTTTTATTTATTGATATATATTAATAATATATAATAATATTCAATTTATTAATATTTTTTAAAAACCATTTATCGCATACATAAATATATCATTGACAGATTGATTTGTTAAATAATAAATTAAAATTTTGCCCTCTCTCTTATAAGAAACAATGTTTTGGTCCTTTAATAATTTTAATTGATGAGAAATTGTAGTTTGATTTATGCCAAGCACTGTCGACAAGTCATTAACGCACATTTCCATCATTGAAAGACAAGTCAATATTTTAATTCGCGTCGAATCAGAAAAATTTTGAAAATAATCTGCAAGTTTTAATATGTCGCTATCTCTTGGCAATGCAGATAATATATCCCTTTTGTTTCTCTCTGATAATAATAAAAATTTTCCCATATTTTACCCCTTTTATTAGCACATAACAAGGTATGAACACATAAATATTAATGCAATTGTGCTATAAAAATTAAACCACCCGCAAAAGATAAAAGCAAAATAAAAATTTGTAATATTTTGTTTTATTTTATATTAAAATGTAAAAGGAGGATTTTATGAATACAAATTACATTTTATTCGCACTGCTTTTATCAGTGTTAACAAACGCAAATGATACAAATTTAAATACAAATACAAACTTCTTGCTGCTACTTCTTCTGGCACTTGGCAATAACAATGGTTATGGCAATAACTGTTGTTCACAAAACACCTGCCCTAACAATAATTTCAACTTTATTTAAAGGCTAATTATTTTAGCCCTTATTTTATATTAAACTCCCTTTTTTAAAAAATAGCAAATATTTCTATTTTGATTGGCATAATATAAATAAAAGAATATAAGAAAATGTTTAATCTTTACAATTATTCTTGAATTAATAAATAAAAAAGAAAAAAAATTAAAAAAATTTAAAAAAAATGCTCAAAAACATTTTGTAATTATTTTCTTTTATGTTATTATAGTCTTGTAGTTAAAAAGCAATACGCTTTTAATGAAAAAAAAAGGAGGGATATATGCGTTCAGCATTATTAGAATTAATCAGTACTTGGAAGGGATTCTTTGATAACTATCTAGGAAAAGAGGCAAGCGGAGTTAATCAAATTTTGCCAGAAGTTTTCGATGTTCTAAGTATTGTATTATGGGTTATTCTTGGTATTGTGGGTGCAATTGGTGCGGTTTATGCAATCTATCTTGGCGTTCAACTTGCAAGAGCAGATGAACAAGGCAGACGTGATGATGCCAAAAAGCATTTAATTACAGTTTGTATTGCTGTCGGCGTTACAATAGCATTAATCTTAGTATTTAACACATTCCTGCCAATGCTTCTTGGTGCTTTCTTAAAGAAAGACCCTTACGGTTTTGAAGGTGGTGGTCAACAAGAAGACAAGAAAGATTTCTTAAATCCTTTGCTAATGTTATTAGGAGCGTAAAAAAATAAATTAAATATTAAAATCCACTTTTGTGGATTTTTTTATTGCGATTTTTCATAAAAAATGTTATATTATAAAAAAGGAGTATTATGAAAATTAATATTAATTGTGTGCTTGACAACAAAACGGCAAAATGTTGCAAAGAAATTAATGCAAAAATAAAAGAAAGCGTAACTAATGAAATAGATTTTTCAGACAATACTTGTCGACCACATATCACCCTACTTATGGGGCAAGTCGAAGAAAAGGACCTTGAAAAAGTAAAGGAAATTGTAAACAGAATCGATTTTAAATGCCTTAATAAAAAAGTAATATTTGAAAAACCTGTAGTGGAAAATAAATATATAATGTTGAATGTTAAAAACAGAGATTCCTTTAAAGAAGATTGCGATATGTTGATGAAAAAACTTGGTGATTTGATTATTCCTGGACAATATAATATAAGCAATGGAACTGCTATTCCCCATATTACATTGGGATTTTCAAAAAATGCCGAAAAATTAAGTGAGAATATAGTGTCAATGTGCAAAATTGAAAATGCAACAATACAAAATATTGATGTATCACCTGCCGGTAAACATGGTGTAGTTTTATTGTCAGACAATAACCTTGAGGCTTTTATGTAATAAAAAAACATCTAGATTATTAAAATTCTATATTAATATTAAAAAAATATTTGCATATTATATAAAAATATGTTAAAATAATGTTATAAAAGGAGTGGAAGATGGTTGAGTTATTGTTAGATTTTGTTGGCGATTTCGCTTGGCTTAATGATGTTTACAAAACTTTGCCAAGTATTCTTTACGCAATTCTTGCCGCCGTTGGTGGTGCCGGCGTAGTTTATTCAATCATTCTTGGTGTCAACCTTGCAAAAAGTGAAAATGATGAAAAAAGGCGTTACGCTGCATTTAGATTGAGAAACACTTTGATTGGTGTGTTAGTTTTAATTGTTTTTGTTATTTTTATAAATGTTTTAATTCCTATTTTAGTAAGAACTATATGGCCACTCAGTTGGGACACAAATTATAATAAGTGGCTTGAAGATAACAACCTAAAAGAAACAATGTCTGACGCATTTATAAAACCAACATTGCAATTAGTATCACGATTTATGTTATAATCATATAAAACTTGTGTAAAGGAGAAAATCTATGCACAAGTTTTTTTGTAATTATAATCCGCTTACCCAAAAATATGAGTTGATGTCGGGAATGAGAAATAATATCTTTAGAAGCAATACCATTATCCAAGAAGAAAACAACCTTATAACTCAAATAAAAAATGATATTCAACAGTTATATGAAAATATTGTTTTTCTTAAAGAAAGCGAAGAGGATGAAGGCAGGCTTAACTTACTTGACGAAACTGAACTTTTGATTTCCAATCTCTATTATTCGCTGTTCGAGTCCCCCCTTGAACTTGTGGAAGGAAAAAAGGAAGGTAATAAGGAGAAGTGTAAATTGCTTATCAACAACCTTTTACAAAAAATCAACATTCCTGAATACAACAGGCTTTGCAATTTAATAAAAAATAATTTGGAACAACTTTAATTCTTTAACAATTGTTGACATTTTTACATATTATGTGATTGGAGCAAGTGCTCCGCATAAAAGAGAGGTAAAAATGTCTTGCTTTTCATGTAATAACAATAATGGATTTAACCGCCCTCCTATTATAATAACTAGCGGCGGTGGTGTCGGTCCACAAGGCCCTATTGGTCCTGCCGGTCCAGTTGGAAATACTGGCCCAACCGGTCCTCAAGGTCCTATCGGTCCAACTGGTCCTCAAGGTCCTATCGGCCCTACCGGTATAGGAGCTACAGGTCCGCAAGGCCCTACCGGTCCAATCGGTCCAACTGGTCCTGTAGGTCCAACTGGTCCTCAAGGTCCTGTAGGTCCACAAGGTCCAGAAGGAACAACTCCTGCAGGACTTGCCGCTTATGGTGGCCTTTACAACAATGCCCAACAAACACCTTCTATAACTGCACAAGACACATTTGTTCAACTTGAATTAAACACTCCATTAACCTCTGTTGGGGTTACTCCTGGTTCAAACCAAATTGAAATTACTGCTGATGGAGATTATGAAATTTATTATAATGTCTATGTTACAAACACAAATGAGCAGTCATATCAAGTTGAAGTTAGAAACAATACAAGCCCTATTCAGCAAAGTGTAACCACAGTGCAGACAAGCGAAACAACAACCGGTGCTTATGGGGCTAGGCTTACAACTTCCTTTATTGCCACATTAACAGATGGGGCTTTGATTGACCTTGCAATAACCACAACTAACAGTCCTGTTGGCACAACGACCGTTCAACCTAATCCAATTTTAATTGTTAAATTGCTCAATTAAAAAAGAAATCTCCCTCGAGAATTTTTCTCTTAGGAGATTTTTTTTGTATATTTTAAGCCATTTTCTTGTTTTTTATGTGATTTACAAGTTTTTCTGTGGAATTTTCCTTCTTGTATTGCTCTATCTTCCTTTTCATCTCTTCAAGTTTGTCGGGAGATGAAATTAACGTTTCAACTATCTTTGGCGCTTGTCGTAGATTTTTCATGGCAATTCCCATTCCTAGTTTGTCAAAGTATTTCTTATTGATATTTTCATTTATATATAATTTTTCCCTCAATATAAATGGTATGCTTTTGTTTATCTGCTCCGTCAAACCCATGCCTCCGCCTCTTGTAAAGACTATGTCGCCCGCCGAATAAAGTTTGTCTATATATGTGCAAAATCCTAGGTTCAAAACGTTTGTCAATTTTTCCCTTTCAATTAATTTTTTTATTCTTTCGTGTTCCCTGTCATTTTTCCCACATATGGCAACAATTTGAACATTTTGAAGTTTTTTTAATTTTTTAATTAGGTCATATGCAGAACTCACACAGTTTCCACCGCTATACAATATTATTGTGAACTTATCTTCGTCAAGCCCAATTTCACGCCTTGCCTGTCTCTTGTCAATCTTTTTGAAAAACTTACTGTCTGTTGGAAGACCTATATTTAATATCTGCTCTTCTCTAAATCCCTTTTCCTTTAATTTGTCATCCAATTTTTCATCAGGTGTAACAACATAATCTAAATATCTGTTACTCTCCCAGTTTGGACAAAGGCAATAGTCAAAAACAATTGTGTAAGTCGTTACTTTTTCAGCAATCATACCTTCCTTTTTCAAGTATCCCACAACTGCACCACAATTATTATGGGTGCAAACTATTGCATCGGGTTGATAACTATTTATCTCTTTTAAAACATAATCTTTGCAATGTTTTATCACTGCATTTATGTAAAATTTTACCGGCTTTTTACACTGTGCTTTCCAAATTGGACTATAAATGTGCGGTATGTATTTTATTGTATTTAAAAACATACTGTTTTGCTTTAATACTTCCTTGTTTGAAAAACCATATAATTGTATTATTTTTGCCTCTTCGCCTATAGTTTCCAACTGTCTTTTTATCGCTTGTGCAATTGAATTGTGCCCTTCACCACAAGTCATCGATATTATTAAAACTTTCATTAATATTGTATACCCCAAACAACTAAATGCTTCGCCTTTTTACCACATACCACGCATTTATCTGAAAAATGTTCACCATTTTCAACAATACATCGAGATTTTATACCGCCTTCTTCTTTCATTTTTACCTCGCAAGCCTCATCTCCGCACCACATTGCATATACAAAGCCAGGCTGTTTCTTTATCTGCTCAACAACTTCCTTCATATTATATGCCTTATATGTCTTTAATGCATTTCTTGCTTTTGCACTTTCATATAAGTTGTTTTGAATTTTATCTAAAAGTTCACTTACTTCGGCAGTTATATCGCATTCCTTGGATACAAATATTCTCTCGCGAGTATCCCTTCTCGCAAGACATATCTTCCCTTCATCCAAATCCCTCTGCCCAAGTTCGATTCGAACAGGAATACCATTAACTTCATGCTCAGCAAATTTAAAACCTGGTGAGCGTTCCGTTACATCCACAAAAGAAGTTATGCCTTTTTGATTTAATTTTTCATTTATGTCAAACGCCATTCTTTGAATATTTTCATCTTTCCCTATTGGAACAATAACCACCTGTCTTGGAGCAATCCTTGGAGGTAAAACAAGACCGTTATCATCACTATGCACCATAATTAAGCCACCAATCATTCTTGTTGTGCAACCCCAAGATGTTTGATATGCACTTTCAAATTCGTTCTCTTTGTTTAAAAATTTTATGCCATATGCATCAGCAAACTTTTGACCAAAATAATGGCTTGTTGCACTTTGCAATGACACCCCATTATACATAAGGGCTTCGCAAGTGCAAGTATATTCTGCACCAGCAAATTTTTCCTTTTCTGTTTTCTTACCAGTTATAACAGGAATTGCAAGATAATTCTCAAAAAAGTCGCGATAGACTTCAAGCATTCTGTCTGTTTCTGCCATTGCTTCCTCTGCTGTCGCATGAACTGTGTGTCCCTCTTGCCACAAAAACTCCCTCGTCCTCAAAAATGGTTTGACTTCCTTTTCCCAACGTATAACATTACACCATTGATTATACAAAAGAGGCAAATCTTTGTATGATTTTACCTTGCTCGCAAAATAATCACTAAACAATGTTTCACTTGTAGGTCTGAACATAAGTCTTTCATCTAGTTTTTCGTTTCCACCCTCTGTTATCCATGCACCTTCAGGAGCAAAACCATTTATAAGTTCACCCTCTTTTTTCATTAAACTTTCAGGAACTAAAACAGGCATATAAACATTTTGATGACCCAAATCCTTAAATTTTTTGTCTAATATACTTTGCATTTTTTCCCAAAGTGCATAACCATTTGGTTCAAAAACAATACAGCCTTTGACATTTGAATAATCAGCAAGTTTTGCCGCTCTTATTACGTCAACATACCATTTTCCAAAATCTTCATCTCTAGAAGTTATCGCTTTATTTTTCATAATTTCTCCTCATTGCTTCTTATTTTAATATATTATAAAATAAAAGTCAATTTAATAATTTTATTTTATAAACTTTTTCTTATAACTTCTATTTACTCTTTTATTAGCATTAAAATTTTAAATATTTGCGTAATACAACATATTGTAGTTTGTCTGTCGTGCATAATACAAGTTATACCTTTTATTCTTTTTATATAATCCCATCATCTAATTTTAAACAATAAAAATCTTTTTACCATTATCCCCTTAAAAGCCAATTATTTTTAAAAACTCAGCAAAAATAGTTGACAAATTAAAAATATTTTGATATTATCATTTTGATAATAATTCAAAGGAGAACTTTATGAGAATTTATTTGGCAGGACCTTTCTTTAATGATACAGAAAGACAAAACATTTGTAAGGCGCGAGATATTTTAAGAGGCAGAGGCTTTGACGTTTTTGTCCCAATGGAACATAAAATTAAAGATGACGATAAACTACCCAATGATATATGGGGACAACTTGTTTTTGAAATGGATAGAGATGAAATATATAATTGCGATATTATTGTCGCCCTTTATTATGGTCTTTACAGCGATAGCGGAACCGCTTGGGAGATTGGTTTTTCTTTCTCACTCAACAAAAAAATTATTATTGTTCACTGCCAGCCCGACAATCCTCAAAGCCTTATGATTGTCAATGGTTCTACTATAAATATAAATGGAATATCCAACCTCCTTACCTTTAATTTTGACGATATGATAGAAGATAAAAAATTTATAAAAGACCAGAAATAAATTTCCGGAGTTGTTACAAAAAAGCAGAAAATTTCTGCTTTTTTATTTATCATTTTAAATTTAATTATAACCCTTTTTCTTCAAATTTTTATACATTCTCCCCTCTAAAAACAAATTTACTCGTCCTTGTCGCAAAGCATCAATATGCCAGCAATAAGACTTACAAATAAAAGTGTGCATACTTTAAAAACAATGCTTACCGGCTTTTTTTCATTTATACTTTGAAAATAATATATTGTCATTGGTATTGTCCAGCAAAGCGGAATCAAAAAATAAAATGCTGAAAGAACACATCCCACTATCATGAAAATCTTAGCAATAGTTTTTGTGTCTGACGTTTTTGATGTTTGATTTGGCGTAGTCTGTATTACTTCTTCCTGCGAACTGCCACACCTTGGACAATATCTTGCACTATCGTCAAGTTGTTCACCACACTTAGAACAATATTTCATATCTACCTCCTATTATAATTTTAATATCTTTATAAATTTTTGTCAATAATACGACAATATTGTATTCTAATTTTTACTATTTTATAATTATTCAACTTAATTGCCTTTCGCTTAAATACAAAATTTTTATATTAGATAAGCTTGCAACCCAATTTTTATTCTTGCGTTTCCAAAAAAGTCAGCAAGAGGCTGACTTTTTTATTTAATTTTATTGATAAATTTCGACATTATTTTTTGCCACTCTATAAAACAGTGAATTAAAATTACAATTTTATCATTAAATTTGAAAATTAATTTAATGCCTTAATGTAATAAATTGAATATTTTCGTGCAGATTCAGATATATCTATTGTTCCGTCATTATAGATCACTCCAATAATGTTGTTCATATTTGACATCGACACACCCTCAAATATAACATTACCTAGATTATCAGGGTAAATATTCTTAAAAATGTAATCATAATTGCATCGTGTTACCTCTCCTGTGGTTGTCTTTATATCAAAGGAATAAATTTTTGTATCCTTGTAAAAGTATATCTTATTTTGTGTCGCAGCATACTTTGCCGACCAACCATCAATAACAACACTCTCTGCCGTAAACTCTTCATCATTTTGCCATGTTATGTGATACATTTCAAATGCAGTAGAATATGAACTCGTTTCCAAATAATACTCTTCATTACCCTCTTTTTTTACAAGGTTATCTCTGCTAAAATTTAAAAAGCGATCCTTGCCAGTCCATGAACTTTCTACAAGTTCACCATTTTCATTTACTTTCTTTGAACCACTATATACAATTCCATTAAGTGAGCGGGTTAAATCATAAGTTAATAATTTCATTGAGCCATTTGACAATACATAATAACCTACATTATGATTGTTAAAATATAAATTTCCATATTTATCAGCAAATTCAACCCCACCTGTTAACGGAAAATCTACTGAATTTACAACCTCTTCAAGTTTTAAGTCGCCATTTTCAATCGATACACGATAAACATAATAATATTTATGGTAAGTGGCATTTATATCTTCCTTGACTGCAAAAATATAACAACAGTCATCACATTCCATATTATACATAAAGTTTGCATCCTTATCTTGGTTTATCACTTCAAAATCAACAACATCATTAAGATAAAAGATTTTGCCAGTGTTATTGTCTATAATATATGATTTTATTGAGGGATACATTCTACTATTTGTAAGAAAGGAAACGCTCATGTTTTCTTCTGGCCAAACAAATTTTGAACTGATTTCAACAAAGGTAAAGTTTTTGAGCGAAACAATTGACCTTACATAGCCTTTTTGTTTTGTAGAGCCACTCCCATTCTGTTTTCGCGAAAAAGAAATTTTTTCTATGCTGCCGTCATCCTTCTTTCCAACAAGATAATTCCCTTGACGTTGTCCAGAAGATGCGGCATAAGTTTTGCCTATACTTAAAGCAAGTGAATTTTCTGCCGGCACGCTTGACTGCAAATCTTCTCTTATATATCCGGCTCCAAGTGCTGTGTAATTATCAAAATTTGATATAAACATCTTATTAATGCTGTAACCCAAATCAAATACGCCAAATAATACACCAAAAACTGCACCTGCAACAACTAAAAATGACAAGCACGCAATTAGTGCTATTTTCCAGCGTGATAATTTTTTCTTTGTTTGTTCTTTTTCCATTTTTACCTCCTATTCCAATGGCTTTATGTAATAAATAGTATAATTTCGCTCTGTTATTGTAGTATCTATACTTCCATCGCTGTATATTATGCCAGTTATAATTTTCCTATCGTCCATTTTTATCGCTCTAAATAAAATGTTTCCAAGATTATCTGGCTCGATATAATTTATAATATAATCAAGTTGTATCTCTTCAAATTCTCCTGTTGGCGACTCAATGTTTAAATAATAAATTGTGTTTTCTTTAAAATAATATAGCCTATCCTTGGTAATAATCAAATTTGCTATATAGCCTAGCCATACCTCTTCGCAAGTATATTCCTCATCATTTATCCATGTTAAATGAGTAATTGTTCGCTCTACTGACGACTCCCACGCCCACATTTCTTTCCCTGTTCCCAAATAATACTCTTCGTTTCCTATCTTTTTTAAAAATCTATCTCTATCAAAATAACGAAATTTATCTTGCGAGGTGAAGGAAGTTTCCTCTAATTCGCCATTAGCGTTTACCCTTCTGTTATCATCAGTGTATACCATTCTGTTGGTGGACAAGTATAACTCGCATTCCGTTGTTTTTATTTGACCATTTGTGAATATCATATAACCGCCACTTTGAATTTTAGTATATAAATTGCCAAATTTATCTGCAAATATAGGTAAAACAGGAAAGACATCTGTGTTTACTATCTCCTCTAATTTCAATTCCCCATTTTCTAGGCTCATTCTGTAAATACTATATATGGACCTCGCATTGTGGTCTATAACTTCTTCCGTAAAACCTTTAAGATAAATGCAATCTTCACATTCCAATGCATAATAGCCAAAATCACGAAAATTGAAATCGGGTTTAGAATTTATATAAAAACCATACACATCTACATTTCCAGATATTTTATATATTTTCCCTGTTTTATTGTCTATTGCATAAGTTTTTCTTGAGTTGCTGCTTACACGAAAATAATCTTCATGTTCTATAAATTTTTCTGTTTTTGGGCCTAATTCAATTAAAGTAAAATTTTTGAATAACGCAAAGGCTGTAATGTGCTTATTCTGTTCTTTTTTAGTTTTCCCATTTGGTGTGTCTGTAAATGTTATCTCTTCAATCTCCCCATCTTCCCTCAAACCTAAAAGATATCCGCCACCATCATCACTAAAATTAAATAGTCCATCTTCACTCGCCGCACTTGCGTAGAGTTCTAAATTTTTGCTCTTGTTTTTATGATTTGAAACGTTACCGACACCTAATGCTACATAACTATTAAAGTTAACTATATACATTTTATCTATATTAAAATTCATATTGGATAGACCTAAGACCAAACCTAAAACAGAACCCGCCAAAACCAATACAACTGCACTGATTATTGTCGCAAGTTTCCAAAATGGAGGCTTTAGTTTTTGAGTTGACTGCTCTTCAGAAACAGCATTATTTAAAGTTTTTATCTCTTTAACTCTTTTTAAGATTATTTCCGCTCTTTCTCTGTTTGTTTTCACTATTTTACCTCCTTTCTTAAAATTCTATATTTTTTTCTTCAATATTTTTGTTTAATTTCTTTTTTGCTCTATGCTTTAAATTTTGCACCTGTTTCTGATTTAAACTCATTGCTTTTGCTATTTCATTGTCGTCTAGTCCCTCAAAATATGCCAGATACAAAACCATTCTATACTTATCATTCAAATTCTTTAATTCATTGTAAATTTGAGTTTTTATTTGACTGTCGCAAATGCTTTTTTCAATTTCGTAAATATCATTTATTGCCTGTTCATCTAGTGGTGTAAGCCTTTTATGTTTTTTTATGTAATTTAAAGCACTATTCTTTGCACATCTATACAAATACCCTTTAAGAGCCATTGAGTTTGAAAACTTGGGTTTTCTTATTATGAGTTCAACAAAGATATCCATCATAATATCTTCCGCACTGTTTACATCATGGACATAACTATTTATAAAACCGATTAGTTTGTTGGAATAAATGTTTAGCACCATCTCCAATGTGTCGGGATTCTCTAAGTCTTCTATCGCATAAACTTCTTCCAAGTTTTCCTCCTATATATAAAACAATTTAAACTTCAATTTTTCTCACTAAAATTCAATCTTTTAAAAGAAAGTCATAAAACTTCTTAGTGGATGTTTTATTTTTCTTCGCACACATCTGTAGCATTTGATATAGACGAAATTATATCTTTATACCCTATAAAATACTGCATATAATTATCATTTTCAATATCAACAACTGCTATGTCTCCACGAGTTGTCAATCTTGAATCTATATATTTATGATTGCCTAAATAAATTCCGCAATGGCCAGGAAAATAATTTTCATTGGATACTGACTTGGCACTTTGCGACTGTCTATGAAAAAATAATATGTCTCCCACTTTACAGTTCTTGTCAATAAAATTTATCTTTTGCTGTAAAAATTGATTTTCATTTAATAGATTTGGCCCTTCTCCAATCTTAGCCGTTAAAATCTTCCCAGTCCAACTTCCACCATATCCTCCTTCTATAATATCTACACCAAAAAAGTTTTTATAAAGACGATAAACAAATGTTGCACAATCAAGTTTGCAAACATTATCTTTCCTGCCCGCATGAGACAAATATTCTTTTATGTATCTTATAAAAGCGAGACGTCTTTCCCATTCGCTTGATATCTTTGACGAAGCAAAATCTTGTAAAAATAAACCTTTTCGACTTTTGTAATTTTCAAGTGTTGCAACAACTTCCTTTTCGCTTAAACCTATTTGAAATAGAGCAGCGCTAATTTGCTGAGAGGTAATAGGCTTGCAATATTTTAACTGCATTATTTCTTTCGCATCAACAAAATTAAAAAATTTACCAAAATATTCTAAATCTAAAGAAGTAGGCTTTCTAGAATAATATATACTTTGAAAATCATTCATTTCTATTATTGTATCATCGTCCCAGAGTTTTATTAAAATTTGACTAATGTCGGTAATAGGTATCGCAAGCATATTTAAGTTCCATGCCCCTTCTTGCTTAAAATCTATACAATCCATTCTGGGATCACTGTAATAAAGTCCATTAATCTTATATTTCTTATCATTCAAAAAAACAAGACAATTAGCATGATTTGTCTTTTTCCCATCTTTATCTTTTGCAAGACACCCCTGAACGGCACATTGTAACCCCAATTTTTCCGCCAACCTCTTCAAAATTGTAGCATATCCAACACAAACGCAATACCCTTTATTTAATACGTCGACATAACTTCTGCATTCTTGAAATGACGAACCTTTAGGTGCAAATTTATATTCTCGATTTGTTGCAAAGTGATAGGCACAAATAAATTTTTCAAAGGGCGACAGATGTTTTATTTTTGTTGCAACCTCATCCAGAATATCTTCTGCCCTTAAATAATCGTTTAACTTCCATATTCCGCCAAACCAATTGTTATCTTGCACATAAATTTTGTCTTTGTTTGAAATATTTTTTAAAATGGAAATTTGCTCATCATTGACATTGCAATCTGTTACATTAATAATTGTTTGTTCATTATACTGCAAATCCTCTATTTCTCTTAAATATAAAATTTTATCGAAATTACACCTCTCTTTTTGCAAATTATATCATTTTTATTAATAAATTTGCTAATTAATCATAAAAATTTTTGTATTTTTTTATAAAATTCATCTTCTGTTAGGCCATAAAACTTAAATGTCATAGCCTTATTTTCACTTTCACTGAACCCATAATTTGAAATCTGCCCTTCAAAATTAAAATGCAATTTGTTTTGCAAAATTCGTTGTGATGCAATATTATTTTCAAGGCAATCTGCTTTAATTCTATGTGTTCAACGCAAAGTATTGGAATAAGGGTTATTGCACTGAGGCGTGTATGGAAGTAATAAAATACTCTTTTGAAACTGTTAAAATGCATCATCATATTCAAACTTAATGTAAACTTGTCCATATTTTACATAAATTTTACTACTTGTGTCGTTTTTCAATTTGTCTTTAATAAGGTTTGACTTGAATTCACTATTTATAAAATTTTGTTCATTTAATTTTAAAATTTCTTCGCCAGTCAAGCACTTGCCATTTTTTATCGCTTGCAATATTTCCTCTTTCATATTCCCCCATTAAAAAATCTAGAAAATTTTGCAAAAATTCCTAAATTTTATGCCATTTTTCATGAAATTTTTATTAATTTTGCAAATTTTTAAAAATCTTTTATTATTATAGCATATTTTTCATTTTATTAAAATCAATTTGTATATAATTTATTATTTAACAATTATTTTATAAATCACTTTTATTTCCTTTAAAAAAGTGTTATATTATTAAAAGATATATTTAAATTACACATTAGGAGGTTTTATGAAAAACGACAATAGAACTATGGAAACTAAATATTTTTTTAATGGAAAAAGCAAATATTATTATACTCGCCCCGATTTTAATAAGAAGTGCTTTCAGTTCCTCAAAGAGAAACTGGGACTTTCGCGAGAATATATAATTGCAGAACTTGGTGCAGGAACTGGAAAATTCACAAGTCGCATCGCTGGATATTGCAAAAAAATCTATGCAGTCGAGCCAAATGATGAAATGTTTGAAATAGGCAAAAATCTTTGCCGTCATAAAACTAATATCGAATATATTAAAGCATCCGCAGAAAACACCTCTCTCCCACAAAAAAGTCTCGATATGGCACTTGCCGTTCAAAGTTTTCATTATTTCGATAAAGAAAAATTACTTCTTGAACTTAATAAAATTTTAAAAGATGATAAATATTTCTGCATTATATGGAATATAAATGAACCTGTTGGAGACTTTGGAAAAGATTGGGCTGCTCTCTTAAATAAGCAAAAACAAAAAGTTACTGGAAGTGGAGATAACCATAATATTCCTGAGGATAGAGAAATAATTTATAAAGATGGAAAGTATGAAGAATTATCCTTTTCAAGATATGTTTTTATGTCATATAAAAAATTAAAAAAATACGCCTCATCCATTTCCTTTGTTCCTAAAGAAGATGAGAACGATTTTAAAGAATTTTATTGCCAATTAAAAAAAATATTTGATAAAAATAAGCATTTTAATAGAGTTAAAATTAATGTTACAACATATTTACAATATGGAAAAGTCAATACAATTTAAATAAATTAATCAAAAATTGATAAAAATTACGAAATTTTATGTATTTTTATCAAAAAAAACGATAATTTTTCAAAATTATTAAAATTTATCCATTCTGATTTTCACTATACATCTTCTTTCCATAATAAAATGTTCTCAATTTGTCCAGGCCTAAATCTGTTTCCTTAAATTTAAAACCATAACTATTTAATTCCGCAAGTAAAAGTTTGCGTTGTTTTTCTGGTGAATAATTGTCATAGGAATTATTATTGTAATAAACAAGCAAACCAATATCTTTAATATCCTGTAATTGAATATAATTTATCATGCCACTATTCTTGTATTGGAAATCCAACTTTATTGTATCAAAAACCTTGATGTATCCCTGCCCTATAAGTTCTTTCTCCTTTTCTAACATTTTTGCATTGTCTCCTAGCGGTTTTGTGTTTATTCCACCACCAGACAAACGCAATCTTATACAAGAATCTTTTATCTGTTTTTCTGTCAAACCATCAAAATCTTTATTTTTCGCATAATATAAATCGTGTGTTATACAAGCAAAAACAAGTTCAAAGCCATGCTTTTGCAGCATATCATGATAATAAATTAAACTCTTTTTAAGAGGCATTCCAACCTCAACTATTGTTTTCATATCTCCTCCTTTTTTAATATACCATAACTTAAAATAAAAAGCAATTAAAATATAGAATGTGTGAATAAGAATATCCGCTCTTTCAACTAAAGACAAAAATGTAGAAAGAAAATCTTTCTACATTTTGAAAATTAACGTGAATTTTTATTTATCACTTCTTTTTTTCTTACGCATAATTCCTATTGTGGTTAGAATTGCCGATATAACCACAACACCTGAAACTCCAAGCAAAACCCATAGTAAATATGATGGTTTACTTTTTAAGATTTCATAAGAATATGTTATCTGTCCTGAATAATTGCCTTTACCGGTGATTGTCATTTGGGCTGTCCCTGTTTCTACATTATTTGTAAACAAAACAGTAAAATCTATGCCCTCTTGTAAAAGTTTGTCATTAAACTTCAATGTAAATGTTGGTTTTATCTCTTCACCTGAATAATGATATTCCTCTTGAACTACATTTAGCATACTATCTTCCAAATCCTTTGAAGATATTGTAAAGTTTTTGGTGATTGTGCCGGTATAATTGCCTTGAGCGGTAATTGTAACACTCACTGTTCCAGCATCGGTATGATTTTCTGAATATGTAACAGTGTAATCAGTGCCAAGAGATAATGTTTTTTCAGTTATTGTATTATCAGTTATGGTAACATTTTGCGTCTGTGCCTCGCCATTATATGTCTTATCTTCTATTCCGTTTACTGTAACCGTTGTATCATCAAATGTCTTTGGCAATATTGTAAAGTTTTTGGTAATTGTGCCGGTATAGTCGCCTTGAGCGGTAATTGTAACACTCACTGTTCCAGCATCAGTATGATTTTCTGAATATGTAACAGTGTAATCAGTGCCTAGAGATAATGTTTTTTCAGTTATGGTATTATCGGTTATGGTAACATTTTGCGTCTGTGCCTCACCATTATATGTCTTGTCTTCTATTCCATTTACTGTAACTGTTGTATCATCAAATGTCTTTTGCAATATTGTGTAGTGCCCTGCAAAAGTCCCTTTAAATCGCCCCTCTCCTGTAACAGTAAAATCTTTTGTTCCTGCATTTGTTATATTTGAAGATATTGATGTAATGGTGTAATCACGATTTGGCACTAAAATTTCCTCGCCTATTTTAATTGAAAGTGAATGCTCGCTTCCGTCATAATTATAATTTTGGACTGTAATTCCTGCCTCTTGCAAATCAACCCTCTCGTGATAAGTCAAAACATAAGTTTCTTCAATATCACCACTTGTCAACTTAGCATTTAAATCATCTAATGTAATATAATTATTTTCTTCATCTTCCCAATATCCTGTTTCCAAGTCAGGTAGTTGATAATCAGGATTTTGCTCCCATTCCCCATCTTGCAAACACCATGTCGCATCCTGTTTATATAACTTCTTTTGAGTCGTTGTTTCCAAACCTTTTTGGAATTGTATTTCAACTGGATATGTAATATTGTCAGCAAACCCCCTCAAACCACTAAACGCACTATTGGTGCTTGCCTTACATAATTTTGACATAAATTTGCTTCCTGCAATAATAACTTTTAAATTATCACAGCCGACAAAAGTATTAGATGAAATTTCTTTAACCCCATCAGGAATATTTATACTAGTCAAACTCGAGCATCCATAAAATGCAGAACTCCCTATACTTGTAACTTTATTAGGAATATTTATACTAGTCAAACTCGAGCATCCATAAAATGCAGAACGCCCTATACTTGTAACTTTATTAGGAATATTTATACTAGTCAAACTTGAACAGCCCAAAAACGCATCTCCATCTATATTTGTTACTCCTTTTGGAATATTTATACTAGTCAAACTTGAACATCTATAAAATGCATTATACCCTATTCTTGTAACTTCGTCTGGAATTATTGAAGTAGCACATCCTTTAATTAATGTCTTTGAAGAATTGTCGACAATTACATTTTTGCCACCCATACTACTACCATCACTATACTTTGGGTTCTCGCTAGAAACTGTGATTGATGTCAATCCCGAGCAGCCATTAAACGCAGAATAACTTATACTTGTTACTCCTTTTGGAATATTTATACTAGTCAAACTTGAACAGCCAGAAAACGCATAATCCCATATACTTGTAACTTCGTCTGGAATTATTGAAGTAGCACATCCTAAAATTAATTCATTTGAAGAAATGTCGACAATTACATTTTTGCCACCCATACTACTACCATCGCTATACTTTGGATTTTCGCTAGAAACTGTAATTGAAGTCAATCCCGAGCAGCCATTAAACGCAGAATAACCTATACTTGTTACTCCTTTTGGAATATTTATACTAGTTAAACTTGAACAGCCTTCAAATGCATAACTCCCTATACTTGTAACTTCTTCTGGAA
>CANQKH010000017.1 GCA_947624415.1 uncultured Clostridia bacterium
AAAATATTACTCATGAAATCAATGCACGCAAAAAAATATCAAATATTTTTCAAACTCGTTTTACCAAATGCTTTGCCAGAATTTGTTACTGCACTTAAAATCAATGTCGGTATGAGTTGGGTTGGAACTATAATGGGCGAATACCTTTCAAGTAGAGCAGGTCTTGGTTATCTTATAAACTATGGTTCACAAATGCTTAAACTTGATATTGTAATGGCAAGTATTGTAATCTTATGCGTGCTTGCTAGTGGAATGTATTTTCTTGTTTTGCCGCTTGAAAAAAGGTATAAAAAATAAATCAATCAACAAAAACACTCCAAGCACACTTGCCAGTGGATACAATTGCTCAACTATAAAATTAAATCCTAACAGGCTTATAATCAATGGCAATATTACACTTGCGAAAAATATTAAAAATTCATTTTTGCACAGCCCTCTTATTGAAGAAGATAATGTATAAACGAGTGTCAGAAGTGTCGTTTCACAGCCTATTAGTGTAACCAAAATCATAAGTATTTTCATAACAGATGAATAAATTATTATAAGAGGCATTGCATTGTCAAAGTAATTTGGATTTTGCAACAAGACCCAATTTGCAATAAGCAAAATCACAGAAAGCGTAAGTGCCGAAACAAGGGCAACTTGCGTTTTTTGTCTTTTTGACAACTTTTCGCCCAGTCTGGCAATTAATATTCCGCCATTAGAGGTATTTAAAATAACATAGAGAAAGGAATAAAAAATTGAAATTATTGGAGAATTTGATGAAACAAATGAAAGTTTATCAAATGAAAATTTACTAAAAAGAGTAACCAAAAGCACCACTATCATAAATGGAACTAAAAGTAAATTTATCTTGTTTAGACTTCCTATTCCAAACTTATAAACCAAAAAACAAGTGAAAATTACAAGAAAAAATATTAAAAACCTTAATATTTTGCTGTCAAAACATAAAATATTTGAAATTCCAGCAAACATGGCAGATGAAAAGAACAGGCAAAGAAGAATGTTTATAATGAAGGATAATTTCGAACTATCAAGTTTTTTAAAAGCCCAATCTCCACTTGAAAGCATAAATTTAAAAAGAAAATAGAAGAGAAAAAAACTTATAAAAATTCCCACAAAGGAAATCATGCCAAAACGTGAAAAGAAAACTACTATTTCCTTTCCACTCATAAATCCCGAACCTATAACCATACCTAAAATAGTCAATATGCTCATTAATGTATTTTTCATATTATATTTTATTAATCAAATCAAAAAAATAGAAATTCTAGGAGGTAAAAAATGAATTGCTCTGTTTGGAAAAATTGCAGTAATTGTTGTAACCCAGTTTGGACAAATCCTTGCAACAACTACTGCTTTAATAATTTTGGAGACAACACCTTTCCACATTACACACCTCAATTCCCACAATGCCCACAACCTTTGCCTCAACCATGCTCCCCTATATCTCCACCATGTCCTCCACAATGCGACTGCATAAACCTTTCAGTGCCAAAATGTGCAATATATTTTATGGCAGGAATATATTTTAATAAATTATTTAGCCACTGTTAAGTTTACAAAATCAAATTTATTTGTTATACTCTTAAATAAGAGGAAATAATGAAAAGATTTTTTGGAACTTTTAATGGTGAAAATATAATTTTAAGCGGTCAAGAGTTTTTACACGCAAAAAAGGTGTTAAGATTAAATGAAGGCGATGAGGTGATTGCAAACATAAATGATGAATATGATTATCACTGCAAAATACAAAAATTTAATAAAAATGATTGTGTTTTAACAATTTTGGAGAAAACTTTATGTCCTTCTCTTCCAAAAAAGAATATTGTGCTTTTTCAAATGTTGCCCAAAAAGGAATATCTTGACAACATAATTTCAAAAAGCATTGAATTGGGAGTAAACAAGATTGTTCCTTTTACAAGCGAGTATACAATGATTAAGGATATAAAAAAAGAAAGAGTTGAAATGCAAGTTATGACTGCTTGTAAACAATGTGAGAGATCAAAACTTATTGAAGTTACATCTCCAATAAAATTACAACAAATCCCAGACCAAATTAAGGGGTTTGACCTTGTTTTGTTTGCATACGAAAATAGTTCCACCCCTTTCGACAGCAAGTTGCTTAAAGACAAGCAAAACATCGCCCTAATTGTAGGAAACGAAGGTGGATTTTCACAAAAAGAAGCCCAATATCTTGAAAAATATGCTACAACTATATCTTTGGGGAAAAGAATTTTAAGATGTGATACTGCTGTGCTTTCTCTTCTATCCTTAGTCTCAATTTTATCAAATAATTAACACTATATTTATATTTGCTTAAAAATTTATTAAAAAAAAGGATAATTTATTAAATTTAGCCAAATTTTTGAGAATTTTTTCAAAAAAATGCCTATTTTTTTAAATTAAATTAAAATACAAAAAAATACTAGACTTTCGTCTAGTATTTTTTTTCATTAATAGAATTTAAATATCCATTATATCATTTCATATTTTTTAAAAAGTTGTTGTATTTAACGTAAGAACTATCCCCTATCTTTTGTGCAAGTTCATTTAATCTTGCCCTTGTTTCCTTATCAAGGCTCTTAGGAACTTCTGCTTTGACTGTAACAAGCAAATCCCCATACCCTTCTTTATTTAACACCTTTACACCTTTGTTTTTAATTCTCATAAGAGTTCCACTTGGAGTTAATTCTGGAATATTTAATGTATAATTTCCATTTAGAGTTGGGATATCCACTTTGCCACCTAAAATAGCAGTTGTGAATGGAACATACAAATCAAGATAAAGGTCAAAGTCCTTTCGCACTAAAATCTTATGTGGTTTTACAGTTACTTTAATATTCAAGTCGCCTTTAACACTTGCACCGCTTGGTGAGTTACCCTCTCCGCACATTTTTAATGTTTGACCATTATCAATTCCTGCAGGGAATTTAACTTTGAGGCTTTTTGCAACCTTCTTTTCACCTTTCCCATTACAATCTGGACATTTTTCCTTTATAATTTTACCGCTTCCATTACATTTTGGACAAACAGACTCTCGAATGGTTGTTCCAAAAATTGTATTTTGTTGATAACGAACACGACCTGTTCCATTACAATCACGGCAAACAGTAAATTCTTTACCGTTTTTAGCACCTGTTCCTTTGCAAGATGAGCATTTTTCAACTTTATTTATCGTTATAGTTTTCTCACAGCCAAAGCACGCCTCTTCAAATTCAAGAGTTGTGGCAATATTTATATCGCTACCCCTTCTTTGACTAGCACCATTTCCTCCACCAAAAGCAGAGAAAATATCAGAAAATATATCCGAAAAGCCACCGCTGAAAAAGTCCTTAAAACCGCCACCGCCAGATTGACCGCCACCACCGAAGGGGTTACCTTCGGCAGTTCCAAATTGGTCATAATTTGCTCTTTTTTGAGGATTTCCTAGCACTTCGTAGGCTTCATTAATTTCTTTAAATTTATTTGCAGCCTCTTCTGTTTTATTTAAATCTGGGTGATATTTTTTTGCAAGTCTGCGATAAGAAGACTTAATTTCATCTTCGCTGGCATCTTTGCCCACTCCTAAAATTGAATAATAATCTTTACCTGCCATCTTTATCCTCTTTAAATTTTAAAGTTTATTTATCTTCAGGGTCTGTGTCGTCGTCGCCTTCTCCATCAGTGTCATCATCACTATCATCACCATCATCATGGTTATCTTCTTCACTGTGTTTCTCAACGATAACATCATCGTCATTGTCATCATCAAATGATTCTGGTTCACCTTCACCGTCATCTGTATCGGTGTCTGTATCATCAGAGTCATCAGTTTCTTCTTCTGTTACAACAGTTTCTTCCTCGTGTGGTTCTTCTGTTTCCTCAGTTTCTTCAGCCTCACCTGCAACTACTGTATCATCTTCTTGTGGTGCTTCTTCTGTGTGAACATTATTGTTTTGTTCTTCTTGTTGAGGATTTGCATTTGGAGCAGATTGATACATCTTTGTTACAACGCCATTTGATACATTTGTAAGTTCATCAATAGCCTTTTTAACAACTTCTATATCATCACTTTCAAATTCTTTCTTTGCTTTTTCGATTGCTTCTTCAAGTTTTTTCTTGTCTTCTTCTGCGAATTTATCCCCATTTTCTTTAAGAACTTTTTCAAGTCCATAAACTAAGTTGTCTGCCTGGTTCTTTGTTTCAACAAGTTCCTTTCTCTTTTTATCTTCTTCTGCGTGTGCTTCTGCTTCCTTAATAGCCTTTTCTATATCTTCTTCTTTAAGGTTTGAAGATGCAGTAATTGTTATATTTTGTTCCTTGTTAGTTCCAAGGTCTTTTGCAGATACTTTTACAATACCGTTTGCATCAATATCGAATGTAACTTCAATTTGTGGAACGCCTCTAGGTGCTGGTGGGATATCTGTAAGTTGGAATCTTCCAAGAGTTTTGTTTTGAGATGCAAATTCTCTTTCGCCTTGAAGAACATGGATATCAACTCCTGATTGTCCATCAGCGGCAGTTGAGAAGATTTGAGATTTTCTTGTAGGGATTGTAGTATTTCTTTCTATAAGTTTTGTAAATACTCCGCCCAATGTTTCAATACCAAGAGAAAGTGGTGTAACGTCAAGTAAAAGAACATCTTTAACTTCTCCACCAAGAACACCTGCTTGAATTGCAGCACCTACGGCTACGCATTCATCTGGGTTAATTCCCTTGTATGGTTCTTTGCCTGTGAATGATTTAACTGCTTCTTGAACGGCTGGGATTCTTGTTGAACCACCAACTAAAACAACTTTATCAATTGCTTCTTTGTCAAGGTTTGCATCTTCAAGTGCTCTTACTGTGCAATCAATAGTTTCTTTTACAAGGTCTTCTGTAATTGCATCAAATTTTGCACGTGTAAGTTCCATTTCCAAGTGTTTAGGACCTGTTGCATCTGCAGAAATAAATGGAAGAGAGATTGTTGTTTTTGGAGTTGCAGATAAGTCAATTTTTGCTTTTTCTGCTGCTTCCTTCAATCTTTGCATAGCAAGTTTGTCTTGTGTTAAATCAATATTGTTTGTTGCTTTAAATTCTTCAACAAGCAAATCAATAATTCTGTTATCGAAGTCATCTCCACCCAAACGAGTGTTACCATTAGTTGATAAAACTTCAAATACGCCATCACCTATCTCAAGAATAGATACATCAAATGTTCCACCACCAAGGTCATAAACCAAAATCTTTTGATTTGCGTTTTCACCTTTGTCAAGTCCATAAGCAAGAGCGGCTGCAGTTGGTTCATTGATTATTCTCAAAACATCAAGTCCGGCAATTTTACCAGCGTCTTTTGTTGCTTGTCTTTGAGAGTCATTGAAGTATGCAGGAACAGTTATAACTGCTTGTTTAACTTCTCCACCCAAGTAACTTTCTGCATCAGTTTTTAACTTTGCAAGAATCATTGCTGAGATTTCTTGTGGAGTATATTCTTTGCCATTTAAAGTAACTTTAGTGTTTGTTCCCATTTCCCTTTTAATAGATTGAACAGTGTTTTCTGCGTTGACAATTGCTTGTCTTTTTGCAACTTTACCTACAAGTCTTTCGCCTTCTTTTGTGTAGGCCACAACTGATGGAGTTGTTCTGTCTCCCTCAGCGTTTGCGATAACAGTTGGCTTTCCGCCTTCCATAACTGCTACGCATGAATTGGTTGTTCCTAAGTCAATTCCAATAATTTTACTCATAATCTCTTTAATCCTCCTTTTTATTGACTATGACTTTTGCGTATCTTAACACTTTATCGTTAAGTTTATATCCTGCTTGGTATTCATCCAAGATGATATCATTTTCATATTCGTCATTGCGCATAACTGCAATAACATTGTGCACGTGTGGGTCATACTTTTGACCTATGCACTCCATTTTTTCAACACCTAAACTTGTAAGGGCTTCATTGATTTTGTTTTCAACCATTTCAAACCCTTTTAAGATGTTTTCGTCTTGAATATTCTTTTTTGCCTCTTTAAAAGTATCAAGACAAGGTAAGAATATTTCAATAACCGATATCTGTCCATCAAGTCGTGCCTTTTTGGTTTCCTCTTGTGCGTGTCTTCTGTAATTGTCAAAGTCTGCTTGAATACGTCTTGCCATGTCAAGATAATCTATGGTTTGAGTTTCGCTTTTATTTGCCTCTTCCTCAATTTTTTCCTCTACATTTTCTTGCTCAGGCTCTTCCTCGTCAGGTTGGCTTTCACTATTATCATCTGCTTGTTCGTCTGTTTCTTCGCCTTCCTCACAAGGGGCATCTTGCACCTCTTCTTCAGCATCCTTTTCTTCGTCGTCCACCATCATTTGGGAATCAAGTTCTTCATCGTCTTGCACTGCCTCGTTTTCTTCCTCGTCGACTGTGGTTTCTTCTTCGGTTGGTTCTTCTTCAACAGGAAGTTTTTTGCCAAAATTTTTCCTTCTCTTGCCCATCTATTCTCCCTTTAAGTCATTCAAACTATCGATAACCACTTTTAATGCACTTGCTATACCTGCATAATCCATTCGTTGTGGGCCTATAACCCCAATGGATGCAAGTTGTCGTCCGTCAACGCAAATTGGCGCTTTTACAACTGAACAATCGCTGTCTTCGTCGGCAACTGTAACCTCAATATCACCATTGCCTTCCAACGTGAGTATATCTGAAAGTGCATTTTCATCTTCAAGCACACTCAAAACCTTCTTTGCATCATCCACCGTCTCATTTGAAAGAAGTTTGGCACTTCCTTCCCTTCTTACATTTAGCAATTTTTGTTTGTTGAGTTTTTTTAGTCCCTCGATAAGAGAATTAACCACCGATTGAAAGGCGGAGATTTCGCCATTCATACCATCTTGATACTCGGCAATGTTGCCAATCATATATCCAATGGTTTCCCCTCGAAAATGTTTGGTAAGATAGTTTGTTGCGTCGCCACACTCCTGCTCAGTTGCTTTAATTTCTAACGTTTGATATATGTAGCCAGCATTTGTCCCTATAAGCACCATAACCTTGTCATCGAGAAGTGGAATTAATTTAAACTCCTTTAAAATCAAGTTTTCATATCCGTCAAACATTACCACTGTCGGATAATTTGTTGCTTCACTCACAATTTTTGCAATTCCAGAAACAATATCGCCAAGCGAACTTGTTCGTGAAGAAATTATATCCTTGACTTTTTCAAGTTCAACATCACTTCCCTCCGCACTTGCAAGCAATTTTTCCACATAGTAACGATACCCTTGTGCAGTGGGAACTCGCCCGCCAGAAGTATGCAACTGCTTCAAATAACCCATGGCCTCCAAAGCATTCAACTCACTTCTAAGCGTTGCCGTTGAACAATTTAAAGAAGTTATATCCTTAACCGAGCCACTTGTAATTGGAGAACATTCTCTAATATATTCTTCAACTGCCATACAAAGAATTTTTTGTTTGCGGTCAGATAGTTCCATATTAACCTCTAATTTTCGACTTTTAGCACTCTCAACCTTTAAGTGCTAGCAATAGTATATGCTTATTTTTAAAAAAAGTCAACTAAAAATGACAAAAATTATAAAAAAATTATGTCTAAATTTGACCAATTCAATTTGTTTCGACAAATTTTTACCTATTTACTTCTTGAAAATGTAATAAATATTCCATAAATGGCTAAAAATCAATCCCTCATCAATAATTAGACATTTTATAATGTATTAATTTATATTAAATAAATCTATTACTTATATATATTAAGAAAAAGAACAACGCCTTGTAAAATCGACGTTGTTCCCTCATTGTCATACCATGATAAAACTTATAATTGTTTACTTATGCAAGCCAAGTAAGACCCTTAGGAAACCATTGACCATTTATAGTCGTCCAATTTGTATAGTCCATTTCTGCCGTTGTTTGTGGCGAGCCATTATTTACATAAACAATACAATTTTTTGAATATTCTGGGAATAAAGTAAGTCCAGTGGTTGATGTCCTTACAAGGCAATCTTTAACCCCTCCGCTCGCTTTTTGACCTATTATTCCGTTGCTATACCTTGCTTTTGTTTTGTTTATGTTCCCAATAAAAGCACATTGTTCAATTGTAACAGTTGTTGCCCGGCCTGCTATACCACCATAAGAACTATTTGCAGTATCAAAAGGATCATAAGTTATATTTGCTTTAGCATAACAGTTTTTTATAATACCATTTTCTATACGCCCTACAATTCCTCCCGCACTAATATTTCCTACGAAGCCACCAAAAGTAACTTTACCATAATTAAAACAATTTGACATAGTTGCGGAGGCGTTTCTATCTGATAAGTCTGTTTTGTATCCAACTATACCTCCGGCATCCCAACCCCCCGTTACGTTTGCATAATTTACACAATTTTTAATTAACGTATTTGATGCATCTCCCACGATTGAACCAGCCTCCATATCTCCTACTATATTGCCTGACATTATCGTTACTTTTTGAATAATAGCACCGCGGGCAGAAGCAAATAAACCTGCACTTATTGGGCTAAATATACCTCCTTTATTTTCCTCTGTCTCGGTGTGTAAGTCATATATATAACAACCATTCCCGTCATAATTAGATTCAAAATCTCCGTCTGGACTCCATGGATAGTCTGTTAAATATATGTTTCTTGTTTGTTTTATTGTATATTTTGTTGTGTTAATACTATTTCTCAATTCAAAACTTCCAAAAGATATTGTCCCCATTAGCCATCCTAAATTCTCAGCGCTTTGTATTAAATAGGTTGAACCCTGTTGCACTGGTTTTGCCGATTCCTTATGAGCAAACTTTGACCATGTAGGCTCCCATTGTGCATATAAAGTAAGTTCTTGATCCTTTACATCTGTCAAATTTTCACTTATGGTTATATCATTCCCTCTATATAGTTTTCCTGTTGCATCCGCGTTTGTTCTATATCCTAAGAGATTATAGCCATTACATACAAAATTATCTAATCTATAATACCATTTGTCATAAGTTAATGTATACATTCCATTTGAAGGAGTTAAACCTTGTATGGTTGGCGAACCTGTCGGAGTTGTGAAAAGTTTTTCATTTCTAATATCTTTTGTATTTGGGTCAAATTTAATTTTATATGTGATTGGTGTCCATTCTGCAGTTAATGTTATGTTTGAAATATTATATACTCCCGACTGAGTTGAAATATTGAATAAGTCTTTTATTGCTACTTGTTGCCCAGGCTGATATTTCTTTCCATTTGCTTTATTTTCCCAGCCGTTAAATTCATAACCTTGTGTTTTTAATACATTAGACGAAATTTGATATGTTCCTCCAGTGTCATCATAATTTAGAGTAACTGAACTTGGCAAAGATGTCCCTTCTGTCAATGTTTTACCATTAGCAGAAAATTTAATACTATATTGTTTCGCTGTCCATTGGGCATACATTGGGACTTCTACTCCATTATCACCAAAATCAGTGGTAACTTTAAATTGATTTCCGCTTAAAGGATATTTTTCGCTATCTGCAGTTGGACTTTTTTCGTTTGTAAAATAATTAAAATCGTATCCCGGTCTATCTACGACAATGGTTACACTTTCATCAAAACTTACTTGGTGTGTATCTTCCGGTCCAGAATTTACCTTTCCCCCATTGCCAATAAATTTTATATTGTATGTCTCCGCTTCCCATTGGGCATACATTGAGACTTCTTTTCCATTATACCCCAAATCAGTGGTAACTTGGAATTGATTTCCGCTTAAATAATATTTTGTGCTGCTTGACGATGGATTTTGTTCTTGCGTAAAATATTTAAATTGATATCCCGGTCTATCAGCGGTAATATATACACTTTCATTATATTTTAAAGGCTGTGATTTTTCTGACGATGAATTTATAGTTCCCCCATTGCCAATAAATTTTACATTGTATGTCTCTTGGGTCCACTCTGCAGTAATAGTATAGGATGCTTGATAATACCAACCCTTATCTGACCATGAGGTGCTGGTTAAATTCCCATAACTATTATATATGTAACCATCACCATCTGGAGCTTTGTAACCCTGAAAGGTATATCCCGTTCGTTCTGGCACTGTTATGTTTGATGGAAAACCAGAATTGAGATAAAAAGAAATTTGGCCAAATCCTCCAGAACCATCATTTTTATCAAGAGTTACTTTACAAGCCTTATAAACCCAGACCGGATAAATTGTAACACTTGTTCCCGAAAGTGCAACCGTTGACGCCCCTTCAAAAGAATAAACCATATTCCCCGAAGAGTCTTTCCAGCCTGATATTATGTTTGCATACGCTGGTGGTTTTAAATTAGGAACATTATTTAAATAAAATTTGAATTTTGGAGACAAAGACGTAAGTCGTATATATGCGCTCTTCCCGTCAGTCGAAAGACCCCATCCATTGCTAAACGTGCTTCCGCTAGAATCGGGTATAAAAGTTCCTCCGTCTGCCATTGCAGTAACACTGTAATATGTTACCGCTCCCCCATCTGCCTTCTTTTGATTAATAAATAAAAAACCCACGCCAATTAAAAGAGCCATAAAAGAAAATATAACAAGAAATTCAATAAATAAAATCTTTTTTTTACTTTTCATCTCTCCCTCCTTTTTTGTGTTCTATCAATCTTTTACTAAATTTTTTATTTGCTCAACAATTTTTACCCCAATTTATTTTATATTAAAATATTAATTATATAATTATTGTAGACAAAAAATTTTTTTATGTCAATTTTTATATCAATATTTTGTCGAATTTTGCCAAAAATGTTGAATTTTATAATATGTTTTTAGGATAAAATGCCACTTAGTTTTGATTTGAAAATATGATTATTTTATGCTTATACCTTAATTATAGCACTGCCCCCCCCCCTATTGTCAAACGTTTTTTACAAATTTTTTAACGTTTTTTTTTGAATGAAAAAAGCGAGTGAACCACCCGCCAATATTTCTTTTAATTATTACATTTAACATTTTCCTCTGTCAAAATATGTTTTTATAATTATTTTTGCAAAAATTTCATGTTTTTGTAGATTTTTTTCGTTTTTTTTGCATTTTTTATTGATTTTTTAACTATTTTTGTTAAATTTTCATGTTTTTGGTTTCGCCACGCCTTTAATTAAACTCTACAACCACTCTCGCCTCGATGTTTATTTTGCCTATCAAAGGCGAGTTAGAATATTCTTCTGCATAACTTCTATACATATTGTTTGATGTGAAAATTCTCTCTTCGTTTATCTTCACAACCTTCAAATCCTCTCTCCCAAGCAACTTGCTTGCCTTCGTCTTGGCATTTTCAAGTGCTTGCGATAATGCTTGCGAATATGCGTTTTCAAGGTCTGCGACCTGATAATTAATTTCATAAATCGAAGTAACGCCATTTTCTAAAAGAATATTCACAACATTATTTAAATTGTCAAGAGATTTAACTGTAACGCAAAAAGAGATATCGCTAAAATATCCTGTAATCTTTCTCCCACTTTCAAAATTATATTCTGGATAACAATTAAAATAATTGAGGCAAATGTCATCCTCGCCAATTCCATTTTCCTTTAAAGATGCAACTGCCTTGTCAAACGTTTCAAAGCATTGAGTTTTGGATTGAGAGATTTCCTCACTCAGTTTTTCGATTTTAATACAAACCTGTGCACTGTCTGGGCTTAAATTTAAACTGGCATTGCCAATAACGCAAATTGTAGTTTCGTCATCGTCTTCCAAATTATATTCAACTATATTGGACAGTCTAGAAAATTGTATCATATTGTCAATATTTTCATCTTCCACGCACTCTCTGTCATTGCATTCTTCATTAAGAATACCTTCATATTGACTAGCATCCTCAAAACATTCATCGTCAGCACAATCGTTTAACTCAATCATTTCGCTGAGTTCTTCTGCACAACTTAACTTTTGTGCAGGCAATGGTTTTTTTGAATATTCGCCGCCTTCAACAGCAAACAGAAAAACCAAAAGTAAAATAAAACAAGAAAAAATCAATCTTTTCATTTTTAACCTCCACATTTAAAATGTATAAGTTTTCAAATAAAATACATTGATTTTTTCTTTCGACAAAATATCTATTTTTTTTCAACTCTTAATAGGTCGCCGCACTTCAATTTGTAAGGACAATTTATTTGAACAATCTCTTGAACGCGTTTGGCATCATCTATATTTTCGCCTTTTTCATTAATAATGCGTTGAATTTTCAATTTTTTAAGGAAATTATCGTCTGCGGCAAGAATTTCAAGTTCGTCTCCCACCTTAAATCGATTCCTCATTTCAACTTTTACCATTCCGTCGTGCTGGTCTTCAACAACCTTGGCAATAAACTCATATGTTTGGATTGGCATGGAATTTTCAAGATATTCCTTATCATCGGCATCAAAGTAAAAGCCTGTTGTATATCTTCTGTGGCTTGTTTTTTCAAGTTCGTCATGAAGAATATTAAAATCCTTATATCCGTCAAGCGCACGCCTGTATGCATTGACAACGCTTGCCACATAATAATCAGATTTCATTCGACCTTCAATTTTCAAACTGCTTATCCCCGCACTTTCAAGTTGGGGCAAATAGTCGATAAGGCACATATCCTTTGAATTTAAAATATATGTTCCTCGATTATCTTCTTCGATTGGATAAAAGTCTTCTTTGTCAACTTCCCGTATTTCATATTTCCATCTACAAGCCTGAACACAAGCACCACGATTGCTGTCTCTTCCACTTAGATAGTTTGACAACAAACATCTCCCCGAATATGAAATACACATTGCGCCATGGACAAATGCTTCAATTTCAACCTTATCTTTCAAGTTTTCATGTAATTTTTGTATTTGTTTTAAATTAAGTTCCCTTGCAAGGACAATTCTTGTTACACCCATATCTGCAAAAAATTGTGCCGAATATGAATTGTTAACATTTGCCTGTGTTGAAACATGAACGTTTAGTTTAGGAAAGTTTTTTCTTATATAATATATAAGCCCAACATCGGAAACAATTACACCATCTACATCAGCCTTCAACAACAGATTAAGATAGTCATCTATTCCTTCAAAGTCCTCATCCTTTGCAACTATATTAACGGTAACATATCCTTTTTTCCCTCTTTGATGCAAATATGACATGGCTTCAACAATTTCCTCATCACTAAAATTCCCTGCAAACGCCCGAAGTCCCAAATTCTTTCCTGCAAAGTAAACAGCATCTGCCCCAAAATGAACAGCCGTTTTTAATTTATCAAAATTTCCTGCTGGTGCAAGAAGTTCCATTTCTCCTCCCAAAAATATAAATTTTATAAAATTTACCTGTTTTTTTCAAAAAATTAAGCAATTTTCACTTAATTTTAATAAATTATCTCAATTCAACATTAGGTTTTGCCGTCAAATCAAGTCGGGCAAGCCCCAATCCATCCTTCATCATAAAGTATGCCATCGAGGCAATCATTCCTGCATTGTCAGTGCAATATTTTAAAATTGGTGCATAAAATTGAACGCTACAATCATCGCACATTTTGCTTAATTTATTTTTTAGCATAGTGTTTGCGCCAACGCCGCCAGCTACAACCAATTTTTTTGCGTTGTAATTTTTTATCGCTCTTGATGCCTTTGAACAAAGTTCATCAGTTACGCAATCTTGAAATGAGAAAGCAATATTTTTAACATCAATTTCTTCATTCTTTTGCTTTTTATTGTGGACAAGGTTTACAACCTCTGTTTTTATTCCACTAAAAGAAAAATTATATGTCTTGTTTAAACTTTTTGAAACTGAAAAATTATATGTTTTTTCTCCGCCTTGAGCAACCTTTTCAATCTCTGGGCCACCTGGATATGGCAGCCCTAGCACCCTTGCCACCTTGTCGAAGGCTTCCCCAACCGCATCATCAACAGTTGAACCAAGCATTGACATCTTATTGTAATCTTCAACATTTAATAATGCAGTATGACCACCACTAACCATAAGGCACATGAAAGGTGGGATTAATGATTTATGAGAAATATAATTTGCCGCTATATGTCCATGAACATGGCTTACCTGTATAAGCGGAACATCCAAACTATATGCCAAACCCTTAGCAAAATTAACACCCACAAGAAGTGCCCCCATAAGTCCAGCCCCATAAGTTACCGCAACAGCATCAATGTCTTCTTTTTTTATTCCTGCTTCCTTTATTGCATCTTCAAAGACGTTTGAGATTGCAAGAACATGATTTCGCGATGCAACCTCAGGCACAACACCTCCAAAACGCCTGTGAATTTCAATTTGTGAAGATATTACATTCGACAACACATCACGCCCATTTCTTACAATTGCAATGCTAGTTTCATCGCAAGATGATTCAACCGCTAATATCAAAACATCTTTTTTTTGTCTTAAATTTTCAAATTTTTCCTTCATTCGAAGATAATAATTCATAAAGCCCCCTTAAATCTTTTTAAGATATTCATTTATAAAATCTTGAATGTTTCCGTCCATAACATAATTTATATTAGTGTTTTCATATCCCGTCCTATGGTCTTTAACTAATGTATAAGGGCAAAATACATAACTGCGAATTTGGCTTCCCCACTCTATTTTCTTAACTTCTCCTCGAATATTTGCAAGCCTTTCAAGTTCCTCTCGCTCTTCCTTTTCGGCAAGTTTTGAGTATAACATTTGCATTGCTCTTTCTCGATTTTGAACCTGAGAACGCTCAACCTGACATGAAACCACAATCCCCGTTGGAATGTGGGTTATTCTTACAGCACTTTCTGTTTTATTGACATTTTGGCCACCTGCACCAGATGAATGATATGTGTCAACCTTCAAATCTTCAGGTCGTAATTCAATATTTGGCTTTTCTTCAATCTTTGGCATAACCTCAACACTTGCAAAAGAAGTATGCCTCCTTGCATTTGCGTCAAAAGGAGATATTCGCACAAGTCTATGAACACCCTTCTCAGCCTTCAAAAAGCCATACGCATTTTCGCCACAGACCTCAAAAGTAATTGACTTTATCCCCGCTTCATCACCTGCAAGTGCATCAAGCACCGTCAAAGAAAAGTCTGATTTTTCGCAATACATTTTATACATTCTAAAAAGCATATCTGCCCAATCTTGTGCCTCTGTTCCACCCGCTCCGGCATGAATTGTTATAATTGCATCAAAACTGTCATATTTCCCTTTCAAAAGTGTTTGAATTTTTGCTTTTGACGTTTCATTCTCTAAAAGAACAAGATTGTCTTGAACTTCCTTTTCAAATTCCTCATCATGCGATTCTTCATATAATTCAAGATAAACCTTGCAATCATCATATAATGAAAAAAGATATTTTATTAAATTAATCTTATTTTCTATACTTTTTATTTTTTTACTAACTTCCAAAACTCGTTTTTGGTCAAGATAAAAGTTTTCTTCCTCCTGCTGTGCCTGCAAATCTTTCAACTTGCTGTGTAAATCACCGCGGTCAAAGACACTCCTTTATAAAATTTATTTCTTCCCATATTTGGTCAAGTCTTATTTTTACGTTTTCTATAATCATATTTCACCTCTTTTAAAATTTTAACAAATTGCTTGTCTTTTGTCAAGAATGCTGATAAAAAATAATGTCTTTGTTGGGAAGAATTATGCACAATTGTTACAAGCAAAATCATATACTAGAATGTATGCTGAGTTGTATACTCTTAAATACATAAAATGAGGAGGTTTAAATGTCATTTTATATTAATAATACAAACCCTGTTCGCCCAGGACCTATGACAGGCAATCCTTTGAATGGGATTTGTGAAAAAGTTTTGATTGAAACAACCAAGGTTTTTGACGCCTGTGTTTCTCAATCTACAGAAACAGGAATAATTTTGCCTGTTAGCGGTTTTAATCCAGCAAACCCTGCACTTCCACTTACATATATATCTGCTCAAACTTCCCTTGGCCTAAGCACAACAGTTACCGACCTTGTTATCGACAGAATTGAGGGCTCTCCTAACTATGCCAACGTCTCCATGACAATAACAATCCCAGTAACAGTAACTTATCGAGATGCAAACGGGGTTTTAGGAACAGCAAGTTCAAGCATAGTTGTGCAAAAGTGTAGTATGCTTTTTGTGCCACAACCATCCCTGTCGCCTGTTGACATAAAAGTTAACGCATTATTCTCAAGCCAAATTGGAACATTCTCGGGAGATAATGTGTTTACAGTAACAGGATGTCTTCAAGTTCTTATTAAAGTAACAGCGGTTGTCGATTTATTATTACCATCATATGGCTACCCTGTAGTTCCACCATGTCAAGCCTGCCAAGCATCTCAAGCCTGCCCTGGACTTGACGATTTGCCACTATATCCAACGGCAGCACAAATCACAAGATTGTAATAATTTAACAAAATTAATGAAAAAAGAGGTGAAAAATTTAAATTTTTGCCTCTTTTTTTAGAAACGCAACACTTTTATTAAAAATTTTGCAAGAAAAAATTTTACTTTAATTTGCTAAATGCCTCCTCTGTGATTTTCAAAACATCAACATTAACATCGTCTTTTCCATTTAAATGAAATAAATATTCTATATTTCCACCCTTTCCTTTGATTGGTGAGTATGTCAAATTGGAAATTCTAATTCCCATAGAGTGCAAAAAAATTATAAACTCTTTGAGCAAATTCACGTGAATTGCTTTATCCTTTATAACTCCCCTGTATTTCTTGGCAATTTGAATGCCACATTCAAATTGAGGCTTAAAAAGAATAACCATTTCGACACCGTTTAAAATTGAATTTATATATGGCAGAACAAGTTTTAGAGAGATAAAAGACAAATCTCCTGTTATAAAATTGCACCCCTCAGCGTCCTCTTTGCCTATATTTCTTATATCTCTATTTTCATAACTCACTACTTTACAATTAGTTTTTAAACTTTCGTCTAAAACATTCTGCCCCACATCAACCGCGTAAACTTTCTTAGCACCATTCTCCAAAGCAACTTGACAAAAGCCTCCCGTTGACGAACCCATATCAAGAACAATTTTATCTTTGAGGGAAATGTTAAAAAAGTCTAAGGCCTTTAAAAGTTTGTAAGCACCTCTTGAAACATACCTTTCCCTCTCTTCGAGTTGTATAAAAGAATTTTCCTCAACTAGTGTGGATGATTTTTGCAAAACCACTTCGCCTATTTTAACATATCCTCGCTCTATAATCTGTTGAGCCTTTGCTCTTGTCATATTAAATTTTTCGCTTACAAGCACATCTATTCTTTTTTTCATGCTTTTATTTTAACTTATTTAAAAATTAAAAGCAACTCAACCTTTACAAATAAATAAAAATGTGTTAAAATAATTAAAAGAGGTAAATTTTTGTGGATACAACAATTATTAACAACCCCCTAAAAGGTAAATTTGATAAAATTACAGATTATTTTGTAAAAGTTTATGGTGAAGAATATAGACAAATAATTGCTTCGCGGCTTAAAAATGCCGAGTATGTTTTTATCGACCAAAAAGGAAATGAAAGAGTAAATTCAATAGAAATACAATATCAAGAAAAAATTTCAAATATTTTAGAGGAATTTAAAAAGGAAGCCCAAACTCTTTTACCTTATCATGTCCAAAACAAAAATAACATTAAACTTAATGTTGAACAACTTTTTAATTTGGAAGAATGGGCAACTCAAATTTATAGCGATGAACTTTACAATATTGCCAATTTTTTTCGCATAATAACAGACAATCCTGCAAGTAAAAAAAATTACATTCAACAAGAGGATGCTCTCATCGATGCTCTAAACGACCCCGACAAAAATCAGTTAATTATCAAATTATTGGGAAATTTTAATGATTTATTTAACAAAAAATATAAAAATAGGCTGGAAAACTTGTTAGATGAGAAAAATTCATTATTAGAAATGCCTCAACCCCAACTTGAAATATTAGAGCAAAAATTTTATAACGGGCTTGATGATTTTTTTGTAAATTATTTTAATACTGCATTTAAAACACATAAATCAAAGGAAGAAATGTCTCTAATTTTGGATAATTCACCTATTTTAATTGATTTTTTGTTAAAACAGCCTGATTTTTACAGCATTTACGATAGAAATGAATATTTTTCACTCTTTAAAAATTTTGAAAAGGTGTTCCATCTTAAGCCACATAAAACCTTCAGCGAATTTCTCGCCGACGAAAAATTTATGAAAATTTTTAAAAATTATGACTTAAAAAAGGAAATAAAAGAGGAAACCTATCTTTTAAACATCAAAAAAAGCAAAATTTTAAGTGATTCTTCAGAAAATTTTGAAAAAATCTCTAATTTTGATATGTATTTTAAAGAAGAATTTATGTCGGCAGTAAGAAATTATATGAAAGCCGATAGTCTTGCAGGTTTTATTTTCGCTTCCTACTTTCCTAAAGAAGATAAATTTAAAACTATATGCGTTTTAAATTCATATTTTGGTTTGACAACACTAAGTGCCGTCCACGAATTGAATCATATTATTGAAAATGATTCTCAAATCGAAAACAACACATTTATAAACAAATGCGGATTTGACCTTATTACATCAGACCTAAGCGGAATAACACCTGAAAATTATCTTCAAGAATATGCTCCAACTGAAATAAAATACAAATACACCAATGAAGTTATAAATGATTTTCTTGCAACTAAGGTTTCAACTCTTATGAAAAATGACAATTTCACATTGGGAGCAATTGAAGACACACCTTCTGCATATTCAATCGCATTTCCATTTGTGCAAGATTTTATACAAGATAATATGCATGATATTGTGCAAGTCCGCTTCGATAATGACTTCAATAAGGTTGTTGAAAAGTTTGGAAAGAAAAACCTTGACCTGCTTGAAGATGGAATAAAACATCTTATAAATATTGACAAAAACACCGCGTATAAGTATAACTTGGAAATTGCAATGAAGATTGTCAATGCAGAACTTAAAAGACTGGGAATTGGAATTGATGATGTAGATGCCATTAAAAATTTTAAAGGACACAAGGCCACCCCAGTAACCCAAAATTATTTAAATGCGGTCAAAAAAATAATAACTGCAACAGAAAATATAACGAATTTTATGCATGAAAAAGATTCAAATCATGAAAATATATTATAATTTTATAAAATTCTTTACTTTTAAACCTAATTTTGATATATTTATTAATAAGGAGTAAGTATGAAAATAACAGTTTCAATTTTTAATATGTATAATAGCAAATACCTTGTATTGGATGATGAAAAAAATGAGGCAACCTTTAACGGAAAAAAAATTGACCTCGATATTCCACCTTTTGCAAGCAGACTGCTTACAATCATTTCATCATGGGACCACAAAATGATAAACGACATGATATTAGATGGGGAAAGTTATTACGTTAAAGTAGAAAAAGATGGAAAGGTTTACACATATGAAGGGCGCAACAAATTCCCAATCAATTATAGAGACTTTGTTGAACTACTTAGGACTCATAATTTATGGTAAACTCTTTAAATGGAATAAATCTTAATAATCCATTTGAAAACAAACTTGATAAAATTATCGAGTATTTTGTTGAATTTTATGGCGAAAAATATAGACAACGCATCACAGATAGATTAAGAAATGCAATCTTCGTGTTTGTTGATGATGCAAACGAAAACAGAATAACCCTGGCAAACAACTATTTTAAAGAAAGAGAAGAGATGCTTTTAAATCAATTTAAAGTTGATGCTGGACAAGCCCTACATATAAAGGATATTGCTCAAATTCCCCAAACCTTTCTCGCAGATTTACAATCATGGTCAAAGGAAATAAAGGAAGATGATTACCCAAGAGTTTATATGTTTTTTAAATTGCTGAGCGGAAAGAAAATTCCTGATATTTCATTTAAAAAAATGGAAAAAACCTTCCAAAAAACATATTTTTTGCATAAATCACAAATTAACACAACAATAAAAACACTTGCAAAACTCTACAAAGACAAATATGAGCAAGAATTTATAGCCCTTAATAAAGAAAAAACAAGTGTTTTAACTCCACCAATTATTTATCAAAAAAAATTCAATGATACAACAAATAGCCACGATAAACTTTCATTTGACTTATTAAGGGATCAACTTAAATTTTACATAAAAAGTGATATAGAAGAATTTTTGCCTGTTATAAAAAAATGGATTTTATATGATTCCTCTTCGTTGACTAAATACGAAATTCAAAAAATCAACAAATTTCAGCAATTGATGAAAAATAAAGCCAATATAGACTTCAAACAAATGAGAGACGGCCTCTGTTCGGATTCAAACAAACAAAAACTACTAGATTTGGAAGAAAACAAAAACCAAGAATTATCATACTTTTTGAATGGGCATAGTGAAAATCTCGCAAAAATTTACAATAGCAACCTATTGTTTGACAATGATATTCTTAATTCAATTTCTCAATTTATAAACTATAATTCTTGCACCGAGGCATATATTTATCCAACAATAAACTTTAACCAAGAAAATCAAACCACCAACGTTTGTGTTTTGCACACATATTTCTCGTTGGCAGATTCTTGTGCCGTTCACGAATTAAATCATATTGTTGAAAGCACAAATCGCTTGGAGAATGGAACATTCTATTCTAAAACAGGCTTTTTTCAAGCAAAGGAAAATCTTGCACAAGGACGTCAATCTGTAAAATATGTGGAAATCAATGAAATATTTAACGAATACATTTCCTTGAAAATTTATAATCTAATGAAGCGAGATGGATTTTCAATGGGCGATATAGACTATAAACGAACAATCTATTCATTTGCTTTTCCAGCCTTTGAAAATTTTATAGAGGAAAATTTGCAGGATATAATTAAAGCAAGAATGAGCGAAGACCCAAATGCTTTTGCAAAAAAGATTGGACGAGATAATTTTGACAAACTCTCACTTGTCGCTTACAATTTGCTACACATTGCAAATGAGGATTCCCTTTCAGATACAATCAAAAACATAGAGGCTGAAACATTATCAAAAAATCCAAGTGGTGATTTTAGTAAAATAGACCTAAACGATGGTTGGTCAGAAACAACATTAAATTACTTAAAAAATATAAAAATGGCAGAAAATATTATAAATGAGATAAAAATAGCAAAAAATTCGCAAAAAAACATCGAAAATGAGATGAAAAACAATTAATAAAGGAGATAATTATGATTGACTATAATATATTTCTCGATGACCCTATTAAAGAACGCTTGCCTCAACTTATTGAATCATTCGTAAAATTTTATGGTGAAAAATATAGAGAAAAAATTACAAACAATTTAAACAATACATTTTTCATATATGTCCAGAAACCAGAAGAGGAAATCGAAAATATTCAAATGGCTCTGGCTCAAATACGAGAAGACCGTATTTATCAATATTACAACGACAACAATTTAGATTCTTTCAGCATAGATGAATTCCCTAAACTTGATTTTGAAAAGTGGATTGAAGATTTACGCAATAAAAATAAAGTTCCACCATTGCTTTCAAAATTTGTTCAAGAATATTTGGGATATAGTCAGTCAAACACTTACTTCTCTTTGGATTCGAAACAATCTAAGAAAATGATTATTGACTTATTGCAAAACCATTTGACAAATTATTATGAATGCAAAAACGACCTTGATAAACTTTTTGCACTGCAAGAAAAACTTTATGAGGAAAGCAATTTGCGAGAAAAACTGCTTTTAAATTTCAATGACGAAAACAGTAAAATTTTACAAAATTATTTAAAAAACACCTTAAAAATTGAAAATTTTGACAAATTTAAGCCAATTTTAAGTGATTTTTGTGAAATTATAATTAAAGACCCTGCTTTTAGAACACAGGAAGACAAGACAACAATGGAAAAATTTTGGCATATTTGTCAAGAAAGTAACCGCTCTCTTAAACATGAAAACTTCGACGAATTTGTAAATAACAAAGCATTAATTAAACAACTATCATCTTTACATAATGACTATATCGAAAATCTTTTATCGTCATATCCATCTGTTAAAAAAGTTATGGATGAAATAGACAATAAGGGACTTTTTAAGGGAACAATTCTGTCTTCAATTGAAAATTACATTCGCACTCCTAGTTCAAACGTTATTGCCTTTGTTGAGCCAACCTTTTATAAAAACGACCCAAGCACACTTTATTCATTTTGTGTTCTGCCAACAATTTTTAACGCAAATGATTACACAATATTTCACGAATTAAATCATATAGCAGTAAGCAATATGATTTCAAACAATGAAAATTGTTTTGTAGTAAAAACAGGACTGCAAGTTTCCAATTTTGACAAAGATTTTAATATTTCAATTGGTTCGACACAAAAAATGTTTGTAAATGAAGTTATTAATGATTATATCGCTTTAAAAATTTGTCAAGAATTTGAATATGATAACAATAACATTGGCCTTTTAAACAATTCTCCTTCAACTTTCTCAAAGGCTTTTCCACTCCTAAAAGATTTTATAAATGACAACCTTGCCGATATTATAGATTGTCTAATGGACAAAAATAAGAATATTTCAAATATTATAGGTGCAGATAATTTCGATATGCTTGCAGATGCAACTAAAAATATCCTTATAAATAAGGATTCAAGCAAAATTTTTGAGGAATTAACCAGTCGATATGGAATTGATGACATAAATAAAATTATTGACATTGACAACCTTCAATTGAATGAGAATGAAGATAAATACATCAATAATTTTAGGCAAGCAAATTATGTTACAAACAAACTGAGACTTCAAAAACTTTTGTTAGAAAATAAAAGCATTCTTCAATCAAAACCCCATCCAAATGATTTAAAGAAGGACAATAAAGAAAACATTGCCCCAGACTTTGATTTTTCAGATGAAATTAAATAACTTTTAGAAAACATCTTCTAGAAAACATCTTCGCCATTGTTCTTACCTAAAAAAAAGAGTTAAAATGTTTAAATTTAACTCTTTTTTAATTAAAAATTGGTGTTTTTAGAAAAATATTTTTTATTTTATAATTTTATTATCACTCTAAACTTACAAGATAATAGTAAACCGGCTGGCCTCCGTTTGCAGTTGTTACTTCGCAATCAGGATAAATTTTTGCGAGTTTTTCGGCAAGTGCGTTTGCCTCATCTTCTCTTATATCCTCACCATAGAAAAGTGTAATATTCATAACATCATCACTCATCATGCTTGCAACAAGTTTTTCAGTTGTCTCCGCAACAAGTTTTCCTTTTGCAAGAATTGCTTTATCGTCAAGTCCAATAATATCTCCAACATTTAAGTCAAAGCCATCAACATGGGTATCTCGAACAGCATAGGTAACAGAACCAGATTTAACCCCTTTGATTGCATCATTCATGGCCTCAGTGTTTTCTTCAATGCTTCCATCTGGATTAAATGAAATTGTAGCCGATATGCCTTCTGGTATTGAACGAGTAGGAATTACAATCAAATTTTTATTTGTAAGGTCGTTGGCTTGTTGTGCTGCCAAGACAATATTTTTATTATTTGGGAATACAAACACATTTCTTGAAGGAACTTTGTCGGCGGCTGCGGCGATGTCGGCGGCTGATGGGTTCATAGTTTGTCCACCCACAATAATTTCATCTACGCCAAGGTCTTTAAATATTGCACTCAGCCCCTCGCCAGGAGCAACTGCAATCATTCCATGTTCTTTTGTTTCTTCAAGAACGTTTGCTTTCTTTTTGATTTCCCTGTTTTGCTCCCTCATATTTTCAATTTTAATATTGTATAACTCGCCCAGTTCAAGTGCATAAGCAAGTGCCTTGTTTGGCTCATTTGAATGAACATGAACTTTTACAAGATTTAAGTCGCCAATACAAATAACAGAATCGCCAAGTTCAACAAGTTTTTCTCTAAGTTTGTCAATATCTGCGGTTGTAGTCTTCTTTTTCATATGAATAATCATATACTCAGTGCAATAAGCAAAAGGAATCTCTTCAAGGTTGTTTATATCAGCAATGACATCGTCAACAGTTTGAGGTGTTTTCTCATCTTCAAATTGGAATTCAAAGTCCTCTTCTCCGACAATGAGTTTATAGAAACCTGTAAATACTATAATAATTCCCCTTCCGCCGGCATCAACAACGCCTGCTTTTTTAAGAACTGGGAGCATTTCTGGGGTTTGCTTTAAAATTTCCTCACCAACTTCAAGCACTTTTTTGAAAAACTCTTCAAAATCGTCGCACTTCTTGGCAACACTTACAGCATTTTCTGCCATAACCCTAATTACAGTTAAAATAGTGCCTTCCTTTGGCTTTGTAACCGCTTTGTATGCTATGTTTGCCCCTTCCTGCATTGCCTTTGCAAAAATCTTTGTTGTGATTTCCTTATGCTTTGCCGTTTCACCACAAAAACCTTTGAAAATTTGTGAAGTTATAACACCACTATTGCCTCTTGCACCCTTTAACGCACCTTTCGCAAACGCTTGGCTTAAACCATCAAGGTTTGAAGTGGGACATTGCGAAACCTCGTTAACAGCCGACTTCATTGTTAAAAACATATTAGTCCCGGTGTCCCCATCTGGAACAGGGAAAACATTGAGTGAATCGACATACTTTTTATTTTGTTCAAGAAGACTAGCACCCGCAACAATCATCTTGCGGAAGGTAGCCCCGTTAATTGATTTTATCATAAATACTTTGACTCCTAAACTCTAACTCCGACAACATGAACATTTACGGCATCAACAAGCATACCAGTAAAGTTTTCAACACTATATTTAACACTCTTTCTTAAAGATTCAGCAACGGCACTAATAGAAACACCGTATTTCAAAATACAGTAAACATCAATATAAATTCTGTTGTCGATATGACTAATCTTAATTCCACGGGAATAAGATTCTTTTTTAAATAATTCTCTTGCGCTGTCTAATATAGATTTATTTACAAGGTCTACAACACCATAACAATCAAGCGCGACATAGCCCGCAACAATTCGTATCGAATTGTCGGAAATAGAAATATTGCCATAATAGTTGTTTGTATCTACTGTCATATTACCCCTTTTTTAGACTTCTCGCTTTATATATAATACTATATATTTAAGAAAAAAACAACATTTTTTTTACATTTAACAAAAAAAAGATAAAAAAAATCCCCTTCAAAGCCATAAATTTTGCAAAAAAGAGTTGATTTTTGCCTTAATAGATGATATAATCTTTAAGCAAAGAATTTAAATTTGAGAATGGAGGAATATTATGAGCAAAGTATGTGATATATGCGGAAGAGGTAAAATGGCTGGAAAGAATGTTTCCTTTTCAAATAAAAAATATAACAGAAAGTATGACCTTAACCTTCAAAAGACAACTCTTGTAATTGATGGTAAAGAGCAAACTGTTACAGCCTGCACAAAATGTCTTAGAACTTTAAAGAAAGCATAGTTTATGCGACTTTTTAAAGTCGCTTTTTTTAAGCCTTTCAAGGTGCAGGCACATTAGACTTTAAAAAAGACAGGAGTTTAATCTCTTGTCTTTTTTTTTGCATTTCCCCCAATTTAAAATAAGGAAAGATTTGTTAAGGTTGCAAAGATTGTAATTACTATTTTTAGTAAAAAATTGAAGAATTTTTAGGTGGCTACAGAAAGGAATTTTAAGTTATTCTTTCCATACCATCCCATAAAAAAACCTCCATGATTATATAGATATCGAGAAATTTTCTCAAAAATATTATATCATGAAAGAAGCCAAATGTCAATAATTTTTCTCCTATGTATTTAATTGCTCTTTTTGCATATCTTTCGCAAGAAAAAGGACAGCCATCTAGGTGCTCTTATGCAAATTATTTTAAATTTTTCCTGTTGTTTTTCCATATTACTTTTTATTCAATTTGGCTTCAAAATGTTACTGAATTTCTCTTTTGTCGCACTCCCTATCACAATTTTTACAGTAAGGACACTTCTTACCCTTTAGGTGTTTGCATATTATTATGCATGAACATATAATAATTGCAATAACCGCTAAAATCATTACAACAGGCATAACACCAAAATTCTCAATGGCTAATGAAATATTGTAGACAATGAATGCAACTATATAAGCCATTAAAAATTCAATCCCTACGCCTATTAGCAACCACTTTTTGCCAACCTCTTTTCCAAGAACTGAAATTGATGCAATGCAAGGGATATATAGAAGGCAGAAGACTAAGAAACTTAGCACAGAACTTGGACTTGCAAAGTAAACGGCGGAAGAACTCTTCATTGTTGACAAACCTATACTTTCAAAGTTTGCCTCGTCCACCCCATTTAAAAGGGCGATTGATGACACTATAACCTCTTTGGCAACAAGGCCTGCCAAAAGGGCTGAAGAGATGCCCCACGATTTAAGGCCTAGCGGCCAAAAAATTGGCGATATAATCTTGCCCACCGTTTCAAGAATGCTTATGCCTTCACCCTGACCAATATATGAAAATTTTATTGTAAAATTGGAAAGAAGCCACACAATAACATTCATTGAAAGTATTAGCGAGCCCACCCTCACAACAAAATCTTTGACATTTTTCCAAATATTTTTTAGAGTTGTTTTCCCGTCCATTAATCTATAGGCAGGAAATTCCAAAATAAAGGATTGCGCCTTGCTTTTTAAAATTGTCTTTTCATAAATATAACTCATTATTACAGCAAGCACAACGCCCAAAAAGTATAGACCAATTATTACAAATATATTTTTTGCACCAAAAAAAGCACCACCAAGCACAGAATAAACGGGAAACTTCGCCGAGCAGCTCATATAAGGAGTTAAAAGGGCTGTTTTAATCTTTGAATTCTTATCGTCCATATTTCTCGCCGTCAAAACTGCCGATGTGGAACAGCCGAAACCCATTAAAAGCGTGTAAACACTCTTCCCTGACAGCCCAACCTTGCCAAGTATATCCTCGCTTATAAATGCAACGCGTGAAAGATAACCACTTTCTTCAAGCAGAGACAGAAAAAATAAGAGCAATACAACTTGTGGCAAAAATGATAGAACTGACCCTACTCCGCCCACTAAAGCAACCTCAACAAGGCTGTAAATCCATGACATTTCTCCAAAGGAATTTGCTGTAATATTTAAGAGAGGATTGGCTATAAATTTATTTAAAAGAAAATTCAAACCATCGCTTAAAATTGCCCCTATTGAGAAAAATGTAAGATAAAATATAAGTGCCAAAACACAGATAAAAATTGGTATTGCCAGGAATCTATTAAGCAAAATATTGTCAAGTTTGGACCTGCCATAAGTGCGTAAATTATCTCCCAAACACCTTTTTTCAATCTCGCCTATATAATCGTAACGAACTTCTGCCACCCTGTCTATTTCGCCAAAATTCTTGGTTATATTCAATTTCTTTTTTATTGTCTCATCATCTTCTAAAAGTTTAATCTTGTAGAAAAGAGGTTGACCGGGAGCATCCACCTTTTCAATTGGTAAATTTTTTATATATGGCAAAATGGGTTTATCTTCTCTGTAATTTAAAATTTCATCATTTACAATCTTCCCATCGCTCTTTTTCTTTGCTGTAACTTTTACAACTCTTATCCCCAACATCTTTTGCAATTCCACTTCATCAATTTTAAAGATTTGTCGTCTTTCTATTTGGTTTATAACTAAAATAATAGGCTTGCCCAACTCCATTAATGAAAGGGTTAAATATAGATTTCTTTTCAAATTGCTTGCATCACAAATATTAACAATTACATCAACCTGTTTATTTAAAAGATAGTTTAAAGTTACCTCTTCCTCGTAACTCATTGGAGAAAGAGAGTAGACTCCTGGCAAGTCAACCAATTTTATCTCCTCGCCCTTTACCTTGTAAACTTTTGCCTTTTCTTCGACAGTAACCCCATGCCAATTCCCTGTATGCTCGTTTGAGAATGTAAGGGTGTTAAAAAGTGTGGTTTTGCCGGTGTTGGGGTTTCCCACAAGTGCAACATTTATCATTTTTTTCTCCTTCTAATCAACCATTATCAAACTTGCAATTTCTCTTTTCAACGACAAAACATAGCCACGCAATTCAACCAAAAAAGCATGCGATAAAAGAGATTTTCGATCTAGTTTCACAACCTGTCCACGTGTAAAACCAAGTTCGAGCAATCTTCGCCTTAACTTTAATGACGCTTTTTCGCTTATTCCCATTATTTTTGCCCTTTGCCCAATTTTAAGATTACAAAGCATTTTCATAGCATATTTTATTTGCCAACGGGTGGCGGTATTACAAAATTTGAAAATATTGTAAATTTAATTTGAAATTTATTTAAAATATGATAGAATGTATCTAACAAAGGAGAATTATTATGAAATGTATTTACTGCGGCGGTGAAGAAAGCAAAGTCCTTGACAGCAGGAATAGTGATGAAACAAACTCTATAAGAAGACGAAGAGAATGTCTTGTATGCGGAAGACGTTTTACAACTTATGAGACTATTGAAACAACACCTATTTTAGTTATTAAAAATGATGGCTCTAGACAATCTTTCTCTGCCGAAAAACTTAAAGCAGGAATAATTAAAGCCTGCGAAAAAAGACCTGTAAGCATAAGCCAAATTGAAAATATTGTTTCTACAATAGAAAAACAAATTCAAAATAAACTTACAAAGGAAATTAAATCTTCCCAACTTGGCGAAATGGTTATGGATGCACTTAAAGATTTGGATGAAGTCGCATACGTAAGATTCGCTTCCGTTTATCGCCAATTTAAAGATTTGGAGAGTTTTAAAAAACTGCTTGACAATATGTAAAAACTATGACTTAAAGCCATAGTTTTTTTTGATGAAATATATAAAAAGCAAAGTAGATTTTTTATATTGTCTAATTTGCTACTGATGAAGACTAAGCCTTCAAAACTAAGTTTTCAAAAAGAAGGTGAAATAAATTTCTTTTAAATATTGCCTAATTCGCTACTGATGAAAACTAAGT
>CANQKH010000018.1 GCA_947624415.1 uncultured Clostridia bacterium
GACCTCCCGCTCAAATAACTTTACTTTACTATTAATTGAAATTTAAAAAAAAGACTGGAAATGCCAGTCTTTTTTTTGTGTATATTTAAGTTTGTAATATAATAATTTGTTGAATTTTTTGTAAAAATAGCGTTTTTTTAGCAAAAAACACTCATTTTTACACTTTTTTCATTAAATTTGCATAAAAATATCTTTTTCGCATGGGCTTGCTATCATTACAATAAGATATTGACATCCTGAAATATTTAAAGTATAATTTATATATAAAATAATATAAATTTTAAATAGGAGAAGATATGAAAAAATACAAATTAACTAGAATTAAAGTTAAAGCCACATTTTTAAAAATAGTATAATAAGAAATAATGTAACAATTTTTGGTCAAAATGCAAACATAGATCGTTCAGTGATTTATGGATGGGCGAAATTGGAAGGTGAGTTTAAAATAATTCATTCTAACATCTCAGATCATGCAACCATTTCTGGTAAGCCATTTATAAAAAACACAGAGATTTATTCAAGTGTCCATATTGATGGGGAAAGCGAGATTATAGGTAAGGATTATTTGCACGCTATTATTGACGATAATGTGGAGATCATCGACTCAAAGATAAATGGGGCGTATGTGATAAAGGATAACGTAAAAATCATAGGGGAGAAATTGATTAACACAGGGAAAGTTCAATTGATAAAATATACTGATGCCTCATCTTATATTGATTTGGAATAATTTTATACAATGCGTTCTAAACTTTTTTATAAATTCATATAATGTAATATGAAAAAAATACATTTTGGAGTTATAAAATTTAAAAAGCACGTAGTTAATCTAATCATTGCACTAATATTAGGTGTTGTAGGCAGTTTTGCGGTTGTTGCTGGGATAAAAGCAATTCCAACAAATGTTGTTAATGGTGCATATTACAGTGGGAATACCGAAAGCAATAATGTTTCTTTGATGATTAATGTTTATTGGGGGACAGAATATCTTGACCAAATGCTTCAAACCTTAAAGGAGAAAAATGTTAAGACAACATTTTTTATCGGTGGAACATGGGCAGTCATGAATGAAAGTTATTTACGAAAGATATACGAAGATGGTCATGAAATTGGAAACCATGGTTATCATCATAAAGACCATGATAAAATAAGTAAAGATGAAAATTTAAAACAAATAAGCAATACCCATAAAATAATAAAAGAACTTTTGGGTGTTGAGATGAATCTTTTTGCTCCACCAAGCGGTGCATATAATAAAACAACAGTGGAAGTTGCAACTTCACTTGGCTATAAAACAATTATGTGGACTCGTGATACCATCGATTGGCGAGACCAAGACAGTGAACTAATATATGGAAGGGCGATAAAAAATGCGAAGGGAGGAGATTTAATTTTAATGCATCCAACTGAATGCACGATGAAAGCACTGCCACGAATAATAGAACAGCTACAAGCCAAGGGCTTAAATTTAACCACGGTCAGTGAAACAATTAAAGATGTGGTCGCATGATAAAATTACTTTGAATTTAATGAAAAATATGGTAAGATAGAAATATGAAAAACTCATCTTACCTTTTTTTACATAGAATTTTCAAGGGAATTGCAGATTCAACTATAAAAATCTTTATCCCTCTTTTAATATATCAAGCAACAGGCGACCTTGTTTTAAGTTTTGTTTACTGCTTTATTGATTATGTCTTTACGGGTGCATTTGTGCTGATTTTTCGCAAATTTATTCAAAAATTTAGCATATTATCGATCATTTTACATATTTTTCCAATAATTATTGCAGAATTTATCCTACTAGCAAATCTAAATTTGTGGCTGATATTCTTGCTGGCAATATTAGACGCAATCGCTTCTACATTTTATTATGAAGCATTAAATTTGATTTTTGGCTACCTTGACTCAAATGCGAATACTGCAAAATTTGAGGCTGGTCAGTATGTGGGACTGATCATCTTTTCAATTTTAAGTGCTTATGTTTTAGGCGAATTGAAAAATTCTGTAACATTTGTCGTAATTGCCTCTGTCATATTGTATATTGTAAGTATAATTCCACTTTGTTTTAAGTATAAACAATTAAAGCAGGACTTAAGCAATCTGCCTAAAACAAATTTTAAAGAGGTTTTTAAAGATAATTTAAAATTTAGCGTGGTTCATTTTTTTAATGGTGCTTTGACTGTTATAGCCGAGACCGTTATGCCTCTTTATCTTTATATTAAAGGCATAGCATTTTCTTCAATCGGTGTGCTTGTTGCCTTGCAATATCTAGTTAATATCCTTGGTGGTTTTTTGTCTCGATATTTGGCAAATAAAAATTGGGCAAAATGGATAAATGTTATTTGCTTTTTCCTTTATGTTTCATCACTAATTGTGGTAATGCTTGTAAGCCAAATGTATGTCGTTTATGCGTTTGTCTTGGTATATTCTTTTTCTCATCAAATGATGTTCGTCTCAATATTTAATAAATTTATAACAGACCAAATGGGGAAGAATTATTTCCATGATTCTGTGTTTTATAGAGATGTGTATATTGCGGGAGGGAGAGCGGTGGCGTCAGTTGCATTTTTGATAATACCGACCTTTCCTGTTTTGTTTGGTGTGGGCATAGCATCAGCGATTGGTATATGCCTAGGAGGAAGTGCGATAACATCACAAAAGCATATACAAAAGGAAAAAAGTTAAAAAAGTTATTAAAAACACTTGAAAAAATAAAAAAAATATGTATAATAATATATGCTGAAAAGCATATAAGAAGGAGGTTTGGCTGAGCGGTCGAAAGCGGCGGTCTTGAAAACCGTTGAAGTTAACAGCTTCCTGGGGTTCGAATCCCTAAGCCTCCGCCAAGTTTAAAATATACCACATCTTGTGGTATTTTTTTGTAATAGAAAACCCCGGGATAGTCCCGGGGTTTAATTGTGGTTATACCTTTGAATAAAAATACCTCCTGTGTTAAGATATAGTTTGTAATCCACACAAAAAATAAAAATTAACACAGGAGGTTTGTCATGAAAGACACAAGCCAAAGCACATGCGACTTGGAATGGCAAGTATCATATCGTATTGCACCTATGTAACGAAGAAAAGTATTTTTTGGACAAAAACGATTGTAGAGATACCACCAAAACTTTCGGTGTCTGGGTTTATGGGATATTTAAAAGGAAAAAGCATGGCTATTAATATATCAGCAATTTATGAATTTGTTTTTACATTTATCGAACGGAACGATCCTTTTTCAAAAAAAATAAGTGATTCGCGATACGCAAAGTGGATTACGCGTTCACGCGTCGCTAGAACAAGGGGGTTTACCCGTGGATTTTTTTTAATTATCGTCTAAAAGAATTAAAGCCTTTTTGCTCTCTTCTGCAAACATTTGATTTTCTATGCTATTATTATTTTCCAAAATCCTTTCGCGAGTTGTTTGCAAAAGGGAGATCGCCTGATGGCAATACAAGAATTTTGGCAGACATTCTTTCTCGTAAGGAAGTAATTTGGAATAATTTTCATATGCAGACAAAAATAATTTTGATTTACGCATTGTTTCTGCTTTATCGTTCACGTCAAAGCACAAGTCGCCAATTGTAACGGCAATGTCGACAATACGTGGCAGATAATTTGAAACAGAAAAATCTATAAAATAAAGTTTTCCTTTATTGTCCTTAATAACATTTGTTCTTATTATATCGCCGTGAACAAAGCCATATTTAAGTTTTGAAAAATCAATTTCATTAAATAAACTTAGTGCCTTGTCTAAATATTTTTTGTTGTCTGTTATAAGGCCAATGTTGATGTCATATTCTTTTGCAAAGTTTACTATTGCCCAGTGGTCATAAATAAATGGAGGACGAAAATCAATGCTGTTCAATTTTGCCATTTGACAGGCAATCTGTTCAAGTTCAAAATCGGAGGGCAATGTTTTAAGAGTGAAAAAGTTTTTTCCATTTACGTAATCCATAACAAGCAAACGATATTTTACATTGTTTAAGGTTACTTTGTAAATTAAATCTTTTCCGCATTTATAAATTTTGGGGCAGATGACACCTTTTTGATATGCAAGATAGGCACGTTTTGCCAGATTGACACAATCACTATCTTTTCTATCTAAGTTGAAAACTTTTACAACAAATTTACCATTGCGGGAAGCAAGGATAAAATTAAAATCTTCATATCCAATTTTAATTACCTTGCAACTTTTAAATTCACCAAGATTGTATTTTTCGCAAATATTTATTGCAAGTTCCTTCAATGGGATATTTAAATTTATTCTTTTTTCAAAATTGTTCATAATTTCTCCATTTTAAAATATTATCAAATTTCTTTTATTAAAATTGCATATTTGACAATCACATTGTTTGTGGCATGAAATAGGGAATTTTTTGCTTTATTTAAAGTTGTTGCTTTTAGCAGTCCAGAAGATAAAAATGCTTCAAAATCCTCTCTTTTTACCTCTTTGTCAAACCTTGAATATTCCTTGAATCCACTATGAATAAATGAAATATAACTTGCCAAATTGTCAATATGCACTTTACCAAAAATATATTTTTTATTTAATAATTGGGCTTGCTTTTCCAGTTGCTCTATAAGCCTTTTCATTATTCCCTGTCCCAAAAAATTTGAATTAACCATAGTAAAGCCAATCTCCACAGTATTTTCAATGGAACAATATGGAGGGATGCAACTTTGCCCAATAAGTTTTCCGCATTTAAAATCAAGTGAACTTAAAGCACATAATTTTTTATCTTCAAAGGCTCCAAGAACAAAATATCTTGGATTTGTTAAAATATTTTTTACATTTTCTTCATCGTAGGGCATAGGGGAAAACCACTCTAAATTATCAAGATTGCCATACATATTTACAATAAGAAGAGAAGACTCTTTTGCGTCTTGTTCACTTAATTGTCTAAATTCCATTCCGCCACCTTTATAAATATAATTTTTGCTATAAATCTTTGTCAATCATATCTTTCACGATAGCCACGACAACATCTCTTTTCCCGTTGTAATATCCTTTTGTTTGTTTAAGAAACATATCCCAACCTTCTTGCTTTAAAAGGTCGCTAAAATATAATATTTGTGAAAATTTAAAACCTCGATATTTTGCTACTGCACACCAAGAGGCGCATTCCATTTCAACTGCGACCGCACCCAAACTTTTTGCCATTTCAACTTTTTCTTGTGTTTCTCTGTAATAGGCATCATTTGTCCAGGTAATGGATTTTTTGTATTCCAGTTGATTTTTTTTAAGATAAATTTCAATTCTATTATTTAATTGTGGGTTGGTTGACACAAAGGTGCTTGGTTTTAAATAGTGATAAGAAAGTCCTTCATCTCTTATCGCTTTTTGAACCAATAAAAATTTATTTTTAACATTTTCGTCGAGACAGCCTGCAGAACCTATTGCTATAAATTCATTTATGCCAAAAACCGACAATTCCTCCATAAGACTTGCGGCGGCAGGTCCGCCAAGAGGTGATATGGCAATCAAAGAATTTTTATATTCAAAAACTTTTGTTGTTAGACTGCCAGCATGAAAAAGAAAAACAACTTTTAGTTTGCCTAAAAATTTGTTGTTTTTAGGGTCATCATAAAAAATTAAATATGCTCTATGTATGCCCTTTTGCTTTATTTTTTCAACTTCTTTGAATGAATCGGGCATATGTTTGGCAAATGATTGAGGGGAAACTATTTCGTTTTTGCCATTATAGTTTGATAAAATAGGGTAGTCCATTTAATCTCCTTACCCATCATTGTATCATAGCCATAGCAAAATTTCAAAACAATTTTTGAAAATAAATTCTATAAATAGAAATCATTACCATTTTCAAACATGAATTACAATGGCTAATATTTTAATTTGCTGTCTTTTCTAATCTTATCCATTCTTAAACCCTCCATCATTTCGGCAAGGGTTTCAACTCTCTTTTTTGCTTCTTTTAAAAATTCAATGTCGGTAATATTGTCATAAAGCCGTGGCTCTCCACAATTATCCTTGTGTAGTTCAAGCATTAAAACATTTTGATAATTTGTGGCAGAAAGTTTTTTTATAATATTTTTGTAATTGATTTTTCCATCAAATGGAAGCATATGCAAGTCCCTTGTCCAGTCATATCCATACATCCAATCCATTAAATTATCATGCAAATGAATGGCAAGAATTCTATCTCCATATTTTTTTAGCAAATCGATGTGAGGTAAGTATAATTGGTGGTGTCCGGCATCATAGCAAAACCCCAAATTGTTGTCGCTAATATTGTCCATTACATATTTGAAATGTTTAAATGAAGGTTGGTCTAAGTTTTCAAGAGCAAGTTTTACGTTGTTTTTCTTTGCAAAATTTACAATTTCCCATATACAATTCAATCCAAATTCACTTGGAGGCAGGGCGAGTTGTTCTGCTCTCCCATGCGTTGCGTGTAAAACAGCAATTGGAATATTATATTGTTTTGTAAGGGCAATTTGTTCCTTCAAGTTGGCAATAAACATTTCATTTTCCTTGCCTTTTGCCCAAAAATTGTTTGATATAGACAGATGGACAAAAGGTATGTTTAACCCAAGTTCTCTTGCTATTTTCAATGTTTCCTCTGCTTTGCCCACCTTATATGCCACCATAACATTATTAAAACCTGCATTTTTAATGTTTGTTAAAATTTGTTTTATATCCTTTCCACATTCATTGTTTGTGTTTATTCCAACTTCCAACATTTTTTCTCCTTTATTTATTACACTTTTAAGTATAAATTTGTTTTAATTTTTTGCTAATTTCCCCATATATTTCTGACTGAAACTAAATTTTTTAATTTATCAAAAACTGCTATATTGTCTTTATATCCACGTGGATTAAGTGGTGAAGGGTGATAAATTGGCAATAAAATGTAATTTGTTGAATTAATTTCCAATTCAAAAATATTTCCAACCACATCGGCAAACTTTTTGATTTTAGTTTGCAAAAGGGATTGCGTGGGAATTAAACCCATAGTAACAATTATTCTACATGGAATAAGTTTAAGTTGTTGAAAAAGTATTGGCAAGCAATTTGATGAACATTGGTTTAACATTTTTCTGTTTTCTATCACACATTTGCAACATTCGGTAAAATATATGTCGGAGATAGAATAGTCAATATTTTTTAATAAATTGTTTAAAACTCTCCCTGTTCCCTGTAATTTTCCAGATGAATTGTAAAAAGCCTTTTTTGATTGAATCCAGCCATCTTTGGCAGGGCTTTCACCTATAATTATAAAAGGGGTGTTGCCAAACTGAATTGATGGCTCGATGAGTTTGGGGAGATTGCCACACAAATTACAATCTTTAATTTTATTTTCAATTTTCATGATTTCATTATATCAATTTTTTAAAGAAAGTTCAACACATTATTTAAATTTAATAAAAAAGGGTGAATGCAATACTCACTCCTTTTTGTTTGCTTTGTTCTTTAATTTTTTTCGCTTGCATCTTGAATTTGTAGCATATCTTGATAAAGTCTTTCTGCTTCTCCGCGAAGATTTTTGGTGTCAACAGAGTTACCAGATTTGTTTTTATCAATATCATTTGGATTATATGGTTTGAAATATTGATTTTTGCCCAGTATACAATTTGCAATGGCTAAAAGTTTTTCGCAGTTTGCCTTTCCAATTTTCTTTTCAAGATAGAATGGGTCGTTGCTCATCATTGCATCTTTGAATAATTCAACATTATTATCGATTATTTTTCCAAGATAGCCAAATGCCAAAGCGTAAAATGAAAGTGGAATTTTTGGATCGCCGACAAGTTCACCATTTTCCCTCATTTTATTGTGAATTTTTGTTGAAAAATAGTCGGTCAACACTTCGTTGAATGCGACATATTTGCTTTCGCCAAATCCTGGTGCGACGCCCACTTTGTAAGAATCTCCTTCTTTTATTGTGGTTATGCCATGCAGTAATTCGTGAACTAGAATATTATTAGGGAAGCCTTCTTTTATAAGTAAAAATGGAACAACATATTTGCCTTCCTTTATTTGAAGGATTGAAGCGCTTATTCCAGTATATCTGCCCATATAGTGATCTTCCATAACCTTTTCACCAATTTTTTTGCCTTCGGCACAGAATGGTGCACGCAATGCATTTATTGCTGGGCCGCAGTCGTCAATAAAGTGCTTATGTCCAATGTAAGTTTGAAGTGCTTTCAGTGAGGCAATAGCATTTTTGACTTCGGGTATTGTTGCATTAAGTTTTTCATAGAATTGCGTTCTTCTCAGTCTGTAAGAAACAAAGTCGTTAAGCACACTGTGAAGTTTTTGTGCTTGCATAACGTGTTTTGCATCTCCAGGAACGCCTGGCAAAGTAACATAATCAATGAGAGGTTTTATAGGTATGCGAGTTACAACAGAAAAATCTTCCGCCATACATTTTTTTATCACTGCTTCGGCGACATCATTTTCTTTTGGAATTTTGTCGTCATCACTGCCCAAGAGTTCATTTAAAACTTCGTTTGCCACAGTTCCATCATCGGCACAGGCATCAATAAATTCCACCATTTCCTCTTTAAATTTCTTTCCAAATTGAAAAGGCTTGTAAACAATGTATACAATTTTGTTTAATCTCTCTTCAATTTGACTTGCATATTTTTCGCCAAAGAAATCAATGTAATATTTCTTTAAAATTTCTACTTTTTTATCAATGTTAATATCTTGCCCACTGCAAGAAACACTTTTTAACATATTCCCTCCATTTTTCCAATAATATTATATAATTGATATTGTATAAAGTCAAGAGGGAAAATTTAACAAACTTGCTATTTTTGTGTTCAAAAAAGGGGGTGTAAATTCACACTCCCTTTTGTCGTCTTTGCAATGGGCTAAATATTTTTAAAGGTCATTGTCAATATCTTGATTTTGTGTTGAGACTGAAACCTCGTCAGCATTTTTCAAAGTATAAAAAGTGTATTTTACATTGCTTCCCATTCTGTCCGCTTTTATATAAATATAGTTGTTATAATAATCAGGGAAAATAAAGATTGCATCATATGATGATATTGGTATAAAAATTCCACCTTTGTAATAAGCAAAATTTAGATTTGCACCTTTAATTGTTGCTTTCTTGTCAATTGTTATTTCTCCCAAATCTTCATTGTATAATTTAAGTTTGTCGCCACTTGATATTGTTTTTTCAACATTTGGGATATAATTAGACAGGTTATTAAAACTTGTATCGGCTATTTCGCTTATAAGTGTTGAACTGTCGCTTTGCTCCCATCTGTGTTGAACATTTACATATTCTATTATATCTTGTGCACTTGCAAGTTTTCCTATTGCGATAGGGGGAGTTTCCGAGACCACATAAAGAGATCCGTTAACTTCACAATAAATTGTTGGCTCCAATATATCAGTATAATTAATTCCATCTATCGTGTCTAAAAATTGAAAATATGAACTTTGATTATAAGAGGAAGAAATATTATCAGAGGAAGTTTTTAATGCAATTTCCATGCTTTCATCTGTCATTTTTTGATTATCAAATGAAATCATGTTGTAACTTTGTTTCAAATCAAGACTATTGCTAGTATGTTTAATATATGTTTTTCCCGCCAAATCAAACTCTATTTCACTTCTGTCTATTTTTAAATTATCTGCGAGTTTGTCTGCAAGCCTGTCGGCATTTACCTTATATTCTTCATACCAATCTTGTTGGCTTTCATAATTATTTATATAGTTTATAAGTTCTTGTTTTTTCTCGGGGGTTGAATAGTCGCCATATCTTGCCACAAGCAATGCGACGTCATTTTTGTGCATATGTTTTGATCGCAAATTTGCATCCATCATTATTGTATAAGAATCAAGTGCTTCAAGGTTGGTGTAAGCATCGCCAAAGCCCAAATGATGAAAAATCTCATGCAAGAAGCAGTTATAGTTCAAAAATGCACGTTTAATCTCTATTTTGCTGTGATAGGTGATCAATCCGTTTTTGTTGTGAGCTTTATAACCTGGGTTCCATTGCCCTGCTGTTTTGTCAGAACTTGCTTCAGGCATTTCATATAAATCAATATTGTATTTGTTGATTTTGTCGCCAAGGGAAGGGTTTAATTCCAAAATGAATTTGTTTTCAGGACGTATAACTTTAAAAATGGCATTTAAATCATCAACGGCACGTTGCATATCATTTTTTTGCTCTTCAGTTAAATTATCTATAAAAATATTCAATTTAATCCCATCTTTTGGAAAAACAGCCCTTGTGTTTTGTTTGTTAGGCGATTGTTCGTAAGAAAAATAGGAAGTATTTAAATCTAGGTCATCACAAAATTGCACAACTTCTGAGAAGGGCATATAAGTTTCACCTTGATTATATGTAACAGCATAATCAATTCCTCCTACAGCACCAGTTGCTCCCAAACCAATTAATACACCAAGCAGCATGGCGGGAATTCCATTTTTCTTTGAGGGTTTTAATTTTGCATCTTTGTTTTTTAACATTATTTTTTCTCCACTATAATTATATATATTTTTTTACAATAAGTCAAGATTTATTTTTCAAGCCATATATGACAAATTGGACAATAAAAGATTATAATACAAGTGCTAGTGAAGGATCGATTTGCAAAAATTTTTAATCTCTGTTAGGGGGATTGAAAATATAAAAAAAACAAACCAAAACTTTTGGCACCACTCTCTTTGTAAATGGCTATTATATTAATGTTGATTTTAATGCATAGGTTAATTGCCTGTCTAAATCGTCAATGGTTTGATATTCGATGAAAATTGAATTATAAAATGCACTATAAATCATACTGCTAACAGGTTGCGTTTGGGAGGGCTGTTAAAATGGCCTTGTTATAAACACTGTATTTGCTCAATTGTTCTTGTGATGCCGAAGATACAGCACCTGCTAAAAATATTTTCATAAAATCTCCTTATTATTTTGCACGAGACGAACTTTTTGAGAAAGAATTAATTAAAATAGCGAGTAGTTTATTAACACTCATAATACTTATAATTTTTTAGATTTCTACTTTTTGCTGTGTCAATTGCGATTTTAGAAGAATCAATTCCTATCCATTTTCTTTCTAATTCTTGGGCGGCAAGCAATGTAGTGCCACTCCCACAAAAACAGTCCAGCACAATAGAGTGGGGGTTAGACGATTGTTTTATAATAAATTTTAACATTTCAATGTTTTTCTCAGTGGGATAAATTGGATATTGAGGATCTTTAAAAGTCCATACGTCCTGCATTTTTTTGCCACTGTATTCGTCTGCAAATTTTTTAATCCTCGGATTTCCAGTAGCAGACCATTCTATTAAACCGAGGAAGTCAAGTTTATCAAATTCCGCTGGGTCGGTTCGCCAATGTCTGCCTTCTGGGGGATTTATTCCTCTCCAAGGTTGTCCTGTAATTCCATTAGATTCTCCTGGAGCGTGTAATGGGATAGTGGTGTATCTTCTTCCATCCTTATCAATTTTGGGGAATTTTTTTGCTAATTTTTCGTTATCAACGGAAATTTTAATTTCATTCCAAATATTTTTTGTATGATTTTTTGCATAAAAATATATAACATCTTTTTCATTTCCATATGCTTTACGCGAAAAATTTTTAGGGTTTGACTTGATTCTGGTAATGTCATTTTTAAAATTTTTTTCACCGAAAACTTCATCCATTAAAATTTTTATATAGTGTCCGACCTTATTATTAATATGTAAATAAATACTTCCTCTTTCAGATAATAATTCTTTAAGCAGAATAAGTCTTTCTCGTATAAATTCTAAGAATTCATCTCTAGACATATTATCAGAATATGCGATCAAACTGTTTCGAGAACGGCTAATTGTGTTTTTACGAGTCTGTGTAACCGTATAAATTTGATTAGTGTTAAAAGGAGGGTCAATATATATTAAATCAATCTTTCCCTTATGTGTTTTTAATAGGGAAGATAATGCATTAAAATTTTCGCCGAAAATAAGGCATGAATTGTTGTTAATATCGTCAAAAGCGTCAAAATGTTCGGCTTTTGATAGTATTTCAGTGTAAGAAATCTTATTAGGGTATTGTAATTCCATTTTTGTCTCCTTTTTTATAAAGAATATAAGAAGTCTCTTAAGAGTAAACTTGAAAGAACAATTTCATTGTCGTTGCTTATTAAATGTTTATGCATTTTGTTGTTTCCCTTAATGTATAAAACTCCATCACAAATAGCAATTTTTATAACTTCAACATTTAATTTGTTTGGGTTTAAGGTGGAATTTATTGTTGATATAGCATCTGCAAATTGAGCCTCTTGATGACCACCAAAATCTGTTAAAAATTTTGCCTCGCCAATTATATATTTATCATTAAAGCGAGCGACAAAATCCAGCCCCTTTTCATGATTATATCCCAAATATTTTCTGGCAAATTTTTCCATTTCATTATCAGATGTATTAAGAATAGCATTTCCTTTTGCATTCAAAAAAGAGTTTGCGTCGTTAAATACTGGAGCACCCAAAGTGCCCATAGACACCCATCGTTTAAAAAGGGGGCCTATCTGTCGGTTTGTTTCTTTTGGTTGTGTGCATTTTTCATATATTTTATCAAGCCCTATTTCATAAAGAGCCCCTGCCAGCCTATTTATAGTATTAGGATTTCTACAAATTGATGAGGCATCTCTTTTTAAATATGCGACATATGAATCTTTTATAGGGAATAATTCAAACTTTAATAATTCTTTGATTAAGATTTCATTGTTTCTAGCAATAAAGGAAGTTTCTATTTTGTTCCATTTCACCTGATCAATTTTTCTGCGTATATTTGCGGACATTGGATAAACTTTAAACAGTGAATCTAAATAATTTTTTTGATTAGCATATTCAACACTTAATTTTGTCCAATAATTCATGAAAAACTCCTCCAAAAGTTGATTTAGTTATATTATAACATAAAAATCCTATTAAGCATAAAAAAATTAATAAAATTTTTACTATTTTTTAATCGCTTTCTTTACAAAGATTTAACTCCGCAAACTGAGCAAATGGCTTAACATAAAATATATACAATATAATTTGACCCCAAAAGTAAATCTGTGTTATAATTTTTATACTATGGAGGAATTATGAAAAACAAAAAGACAATGATTGTCAAAGTAGATTGGGACAAATTAAAGGTGCTAAATGAGAATTTGGACTTTATTGTATCTAATTTTATTAAAATGAATGCTGATTTTGAACTCGTATTAATTGATGCAGAAAATTATGTAATAGATTCTAATTTAAATACCATTGTAAACCAATATATTTCAGATTGTAAAAAAACAAACAAACCCTTGGCGGTAGATTGCAAATTGACAAGTGAATTCATTGTAAAATTGATGGGATATATTAAGGAAGAGACGATGGGCTCTTCAAATGCATCAAAGCAAGGAAAAACTACTATAGAAATCTTTATCACACAAGAAAGAAGTTTTAGGGCAAATATTCCAAATGAATTTTTCGACGAAGAAATGAAAGAAAACTTTTTGGCTTTAGGTGTAGATCGTATAATGGGAGGATTGCCAAAGGAAATTATATTTGATTACGTTCTAATTCCATTTTATTGGTTCTTATATAAAAACGACTTGTTAAATGATAAGGAATATGGTGATTTACGCAATTACAATTTTGGACTTAGTTAAACAAAAATGGTTTTGACAAACACTAAATAAAAAAGGTAATATAAATATGCTTTTTATGGTTGAAAATATATTAAAAAAAGAAAATATATCTTTTTCAAAAATAGAAAAAGCATCGTCTGGATTTACCAATCTTGTTTATTATGTTGATGATGACTTGGTGATAAAAATTTCCAAAGATGTTAATACAGAAAAGAAACTTGAAAAAGAAATCTCTATTTATAGGAATATTCATTTGCCTTATATTCCTAAATTTATCGCGGGCAGAAAATTTCAAAATGTAACTTATTTGATTATATCAAAACTGAAAGGACAATCCTTATTCTCCATCTGGCATTTGCTTACTAAACAGCAGAGGAACAATTGCATAAAGGAAATTGCACAAATTTTAAAAACCTTTAATAATCAAAACGGGGAATTCCTAAATGATGAGTATAAACTGACGGATTGGCAAAAATTTATTAAACAACAGTTGTCGACAAGGTTGGACGATTTAACAGCGATGGGTTTTGACACACATAAAATTAAAGATTTTCTTGACAGAGACATGGATGGATTATTTGAAAGCAATTTCTATGGACTTGTTTATAACGATGCCCATTTTGATAATTTTATATTGGATGAGAAGTTGAGCCTCGTTGATTTTGACAGGGTAATTTATGCTCCCATCGACTACGAAATGCTTATTTTTAAAACGATGTGTGATAATCCAAGCAAATTTGCAAGTGAAGCCGATGAGCCTAAAGTTAGTGATTTTGATTATGTAGAAATCTATCCACAACTGAAAAAATATTATCCAGAAATGTTTAAAATTCCAAACGTTGAAAAAAGGATTGCCGTTTATCAGTTTAATTATCTTGCTGAGCAGGCTGTTAAAATTAAGGATAAAGCGTGGATAAACAATTTGATATCAGTATTTGAAGAACAAATTTAAAACTATGCTATAGACCAAGACAAATACACACAGATAAAAAATCGCGACAGGAGTTGTTCAGATAAAATCAACAATTAAAAAAATATACCACAATATATAGTATATTTTGAATTTGGCGAAGAGCTAGCAAGTTTGTATGAAAGTTAATATTTCATTTGCAAGCTCTTCTTCTTTGTCGGCAAACGTATGCCCGCAATCATTAATTATTCTTATTTTATTATTTTTGTTTTTGCTATTTTGATTGATTGTTTGAAGGTGGTTGGCTGCATTGTTAAATGCGAAGCCATCTTTTTCACCCATAATAAATAGGCCAACCTGATTAATTCGTTTTAATTGATTCCAATTTCCGTTTTGCGAATAAATTGGAAGATTTTTTGCATGTTTATTGCCAACGAAATCCAAAAATGCTTTAGCCGTATAAAAATTATAATTATCAAAAGGAATGGGAAGTATATTATTCAATTTGTTTGCTCTTTTGTATTCTAAAGCAAGTGGCATAAGTTTGGCAGCACTTTTTTCTTCGTGATCTTTAAACTTACTCGTGTCCGTTGGAGAAATTAAAATGTATTTATCAATTTTCTCGTTTTGATGATTAGATAAATAATAGACTACTTTATTGGCTCCGTATGAATGTCCGCCAAGTATTATATGTATATATCCCTGTGCTTTTGCCCAATCAATATAAGCCTGCAAATCTAAAACGCACTTGTCAAAAAGGTCATAGGTATTCCCAATAGGGTTATTGTCTGCAGTTTTTGTATCTATCCTATGGAACGCACCCCTATTGTGTGCATAAATAAAGGATATATTATTTTGTTCTAATTTTTCGCCTACAACTCTTAAAAATTTATTTTCAAAAACATTTCCACATGTCCCATTTGTTATTATCACACAAGTGTTTTTATACTTTTCTCCATATAAACAGCCATACAGAGTAACTTTATCTGCCGTTTCGATTTCTATAATTTTCATTTAAACTCCTAAGATGAGTATATCACAAATATATAATAATTCCAAAACATTTTTGTAAAACAAAAACGTTTCAATTCTTCTTGATTTTCAGATAAATCGCGTTGGTATTTTTCTTGTTGTTGTGCTAAAACTTTCTGCTTTTGTTCATTGTCGGATATGTCCTGTTTGATTTTCATTTTATATTGAAATGCTGATTTAAAGCCATTTTGTTTTGCGTGTAGATTATTAAAAATTAAAATCTTTTGGTGATTTTCCTTCCTTTGTTTTCCAAACCACATTTCCGCTCAAACTTAAACCGCTTACAAATCCTGCTGCGGCGGATGGGCTTGTAAACAAGATATTATCTAAGAGTTTGAAATCCTGAGAAATTTTGTCCTTGTTCAATTCGCGTGCTTTAATACAGGATTCTGGCATACTTGGTTTTGTTACAGGGCTTATTTCACTATCTTTTAGCACAACAAAACCTTCATTGGTTATTATGGCCTGAGCATCATATTTACCTTGAAATATAAAAAGTGGGGTATTATCAATATTTTTTTGAGTGTTTTCGGTTCTTTGTTTCACTAATGGTTCAAAAACTTTATATCCTAAAACACTAATCATAACGCAAGCATCATCTATAAAATCTTGTAATTCGCTTTCTTTTTCTTCTGTTATGTTGCCTTGATTAGGCTCGTTCCCATTCATTACATCATATCTGCCAGCATCTTTTGCAAGTTTTGTAAATTTATTTTCTAAGTAACTTATCTCAGTTGGCCCAAAGGAATCATTTTGTGTTGTAAACGCAATTATTTCATTCCAATCTGACCAATAATTCTCTTTCTCGTTTTTTATGTGTTCATTTAGTCTGCAATATAAACCATTCCCATTTTTTCTTATTCCTGCTTGGCCAATATAAATTGTTTTGTTTCCTGATTCTGCATTTTCACCAATGAGAAAGTATATTCCCGTCTGTTTTAAGTGTGTTACAATGTCTCCATTGCCTTCTTTGCAATTTTCCAACATTAAGCGAGGAATTTTATAAATAACACTTAGCCTATTTTTCATTGTGCATTTTATTCTACTTGATGGCTCACCATCAATCATAAATAAAGAAATTTCTTTTGATTTACTACTCATTATTTTCTCCTTTTATAATTCATTACAACTATTTCTTTTCATGCTTGTTTGCCTGACAATAATCATTCTTTTATAAGAAAAACTCTTTTATTAAGCATTATATATGTTAACTTAATTTTAAAAAAAAATCAACGAAATGTTACAATGATTTAGAAGAATATATAAAAAACAAATAAAAAGGACATTTTTCATTATGCCCTTTTTGCTAGTTTTAAAGGTTTGTATTATAACTTGCGGATTTTTATTTTTAGTTTTGTAAAATAAAATTTTTTGATACAATCTCTCGGTTGTTTTGTCCCATATATCTTTCAAAAAATTCCCTTCAACTTTCGCGTTGTTTATCATAATACGTAAAAATTTTTTTTGCTTAATATTGACTTTTTAAAAATCTGTGTTATAATATTGATATATAAAAGGAGAGAAATTATGGAATTAACAAAAATCTATGATCACCTTGAACGAATTTTTGATAGATATTCAGAGGATAACGGATATAGTGCATATTATAGAATTGACCCAATTGCATCCTACGCAAGGTCATTACAAGATTCACTTGAATCTTTGGAAAGACGTAGTTTATCATCAAATACAGATGCGATCCAATATAAACAAGAGGTTGGCTTAAGGGCGGCTGTTGATGCCAAAATGTTGAGAGAAAAAATTGCAAATACCTTAGAAGAAATGCGTTCAGATCCAGAAGTAAAAAAATATGTTAAAAAATATAGCAAGCTTTTAGATGAAATCGACTCTAAAAAAGATAGTCTTTATGAAGAATGCGTGAAGAGAAACAACATAACAAAAAATTTGGAAGTCGAATGTGCTGAACGTATGATTGAAGAATTGAAACAAATTTATGATAAGACGCTGCCAGGCACTGTTAAAGGTTTGGAAGATATTATAAAAAAAGATATAAATACTTTTGTAAACTATCGAATTGATGGCTACAATAGAGATGTTTTAGCATGTCTAAGCGATGCTTATGATAAATATAAATTTATTAGTGATCTTCCAAAAAACAAAGAAAACGAGAAAGAGTTGCCTGCTTTAAAAAAGCAAGTAAAAGAGATTTATGAACTCATACGATTACAAGCCATTATAGAAAACGATCGATTGATAAAATTAGATAGTGAATTAAATTCTCAAAAGTCTAGCGGAACGTTTTTTACAAAAGCAGATGTAAAATATGTTGATGATTTAAAACAAAAATATTTGCCTGAAACACATGAAAATGTTAAAGGACAAGAAACAAAAAGCGTTGATCAAGAAATTGACCCAGAAAAAATAGACAGAGATAATGAAGGGGAAATGAATTTAGCATAAACAGACTAATATATAAAAATTTACTAAAAGGATAATAAAAATTATGAAAATAAGAAAAGAAGTTTATGATGACCATGAATTTTCACACAAAGAAACATATAAGGTGTCAACACTTAAAGAAGATATTTGTTTAAGTTTGGCGACAAGCCCATATAAACGCAAAAACGCAATAAAATATATTGAAAAAGAACTTCCTAATGTAAGTTTAGAAAATACAGAAATGTTAAACAAAATTAGCGACCTTGTATCATCACTTGATTTGGATGACCCAAGAAGAGGAAAGGTTTTGCCAAAAGAATATTTGGATATGCTAAATCAAAAACTTGAAGAAAATAAAAATATGTTTTTAAACGAAGACATGGAAAAATAATTTATTTTTAAATATTGCAATAAAAAAAGACTGTAAATATTTTTATAACAGTCTTTTTTTTAATCATCCAGTCTATCTAGGTGATTAAGTAAAAATATCGATAAAAACTTCTACTGGTTGGGTGAGTGGATTACTCGTTAATATTTTTATTAAATACTGCTTTCGCAAGGTTGACCAGTATTGGGGTTAATATGACCTTTCGTCATCCCAACCATATTTGCGACCGGATGCTATTTCATATATCGCCGACAGGTCAAGTTCCCCAAAGAAATCTTCGAGTTTTTGTTTTGGCAAGTTAATTACCCCCTTTGCTTGAAGGTCTAGAACTATATTTTTAAAACTTTGCTTTAAGTCATTATCAAAATTAAAGTCGTCTGAATAAATGTTTATACATGTTTTGTCTTCAACTTCTTCTCCCTTTAGTTTAAAGAAGTCGGAAAGGTGTTCTGGAGTGCCGTAGCCACCGAACCAATATTGTCGGTCTTCAAGGTCTTCGCATCTTTCTTCAAAGGCAAAGCATAGTCTTCGCAAAAACGATGGATGAACGAGTGGAAAATATAATTTTGATATATTTACAGGCTCGCCTTTTTTTAATATTGGAATTGTGTAAAACAAATGGAAGCAATTTGATTTAGCACATTGGCTTAATTGCAGGTCGACATCACAACCAAATTGTTCTAGCATTTCAAAAAGGCAGAGGAAGGCAAGCCCACGTTTTTGGATTGTTTGTTTACTTTTGTTTGCAGAAATTGCAACATTGAAGCGAAGATGTATTGGAAGAGGTTTTTTCACGCGTTCCACAGGGTCAACATTTATCATGTTTTTGGGGTGGCCCGCAAGGTAGAGTGGAACATTTGGGGCAAAACCTAAAAAGTCTTGTTTTAATTGTGTTCTTCTTATTGCGTGATTTATCTGCTTTGTTACCTTTATAAATTGATATTGAAAATTTTCTACATCCCTATCAAAATATCCATTTCGGCACATGTCCATCGCCTCTTTTAATGAGGAGGTGCCTGTAAATATGAAGTCCCCAGTTTGGCTGCTTCTTGAACTGGTTATAGGATTTTTGTTTGATATAAAATGCAGAAATTCAAGCATTGAATCAAATTCGTAACCGGTGAGGGTTTCACCATTTGTCTTAATTAATTCTCTTTTCAAAATTTTGTCTCCCTTTTTGTTGATTATTCTAGTCCACGCTGAGAGAGTTGTTGATAAACAAGGTTTGAAAGTGCGCTATACCACTGATTGCGCATGGTGAAGCCGCTCTCCTCAACCTCTCTTTTTATTGTTAGAAGATCGTGAGCATCGACACCCTCGAAAAGCACGCTTTCCAAAACTTCTTCCTTTTGAAATGTTTTGCTTTCTGATAGTTTGTATGCGTTTATTAGTCCACGGGTTGAGATTATAATTGGCAGTTTTAGTTTTTCACAAGCCTTTCTCAAACTCCACCCCAATTTAAGTAGATCTGTATCTTTAATAATGTTTGTTTCAAGTTTTTTGTCGTAGTCCCAACGAATTACAACAAATCTGTCAAGGGTGGCGGCATCAAGTTCATTTCTTCCTACATATTGAGCATCTGCTCCCGTTCCATAGGTGTTGCCGGCTGCAACCAGCCTGAAATTTTTATTCATATAAACCTTGCCGGTAGGGAAATTCATATATCCTTGGGCCATGGCAGTGTTAATTGTTACAAGTGCTTCAGGGGAGGAACCATCAATTTCATCCAAGAAAAATACTCCTCCATTTTTATATGCCTGATAAAATTGAGTTGGCTGATATTGACCTGATGCGTCCTGATAACCTGTCAATTCAAAAGCCATTTGAACACGGTTTGCAGAATAAAATTTAAGTCCCAGGTCAAATGCGGCCTGTTCAACGGCGGTGCTTTTGCCCGTTCCGGCAGGGCCGACAAGCATTGGCATAAGTCCTGCCTTTATGGTTGCTTGAAGTTTTGGGAAACTTTCATGCTTTGGAAGGGAAAGAACATCCTTTTTTCTTGCTTCTTCTTCATTCGATGGTTGGTCATCGCTATCTTCTTTTATAATTGCATTGGGAACTTTAAGACTTAGTTCGTCTATAATTTCCCCGGTAATCTCTCTTGAAATTCCAAGTACGCTCTTGTCGCCATCAAGCAAAGCCTCCTCGCTTTGGGTTTTTACCGCTTCGGCGATAGTTTCTTTAACCATCTGCTTAATTTGCCCCTTAAGCACCTCTTTTACCGCATCAACTGCCGCCATTTTAATAAATTCCTTTTGTTTAATGGCAAGCTGGGCAAGTTCTTTGTTAAGTTCTTCATATCTTTGAATTTTTGTCAAAACTAAGGTGCGAAGGTCCTCAATTTCCTTTTGATCAGCACTTTTACCAATCTGTTCTTCGATATGTTTTTTTATCTCGTCTATATCATGTCTCATATTAATCAAAGAGGTATCAAATTGGTTTTGGGTGTTTTGAATTTCCCGTTCTTCACTGTCCACACGCATAAAGTTATCCAAAATCTGTGAATAAATTTTTTGTAACGCAGCATCCAAACCGTCCATTCTTTGTTTAATTTCCTTTCTAAACATTTTGTTTCCTCCAAATATAATTTATAATATAACATAAAATTTTTTATATGTCAAGATGTCTGATGGACATGTGTGGCTTTGAATATTACACGTCGGCAATAATAAAATATCCTTTTGAAAAATGACATTCTTTTGGGGTAATATAAACTTAATTCGCATAAATAAGGACTACGAATATACAGCGAAGAAATAAAGGACAAAACTATTCTTTAAATCTTCCAATTTTGGCATAGATGAAAACTTTTTATTTATTGATTAAAATTCATTGGCTTTAATTCAATGAATATGATATTATAAAAATATAATGGGGCTTGGAATGGTTAAAGGAGTAAGAGAAGAATATGCAAAGAGAGGACAATTCATTGATGTAGGAATTGCCGAAGAAAATATGGTTGCTATGAGTAGTGGTGTCGCAAAAAAGAAATCTCATCAACTTGTTATCACAATAGAAGACGGCGAAGTTACGAGCGGTTATGGACAAAATATTGCATCATTCTATGGTAATAGCAATATGAAGGTTTTGGATTATGGCATATCCAAAGCATTCCATACAGATTTCAATCCTGATGAACTTTTAAAAGAAAATGGTATTTCGGTTGAAAACATATCAAATGTTATTGAAAAATTTATTAAAAATTGATTATAACAAATTAAAATAGGAGTAGAAAAATGACAGATTTAAAAAACAAAAAAAGCATTGTGATTTATTTTTCAAGAGCGGATGAAAATTATGCAGTGGGCTATATTGACAAAGGCAACACCGAAGTTATCGCCGAATATATTAGGGATTTGACAGGTGCAGACCTTTTTAAGGTTGAAAGAAAAAAGCCTTATGCAAAGGACTATAATTCTTGCATTAAGGAAGCCCAAATCGAACAAGAAAGAAATGAACGCCCAGAACTTGTTAAAATTTTGCCTTCCATTGACGATTATGAGGTGGTTTATGTCGGTGCGCCTGTTTATTGGGGAGATTTGCCACAGCCTATGCTCTCACAACTTGAAAAATTGAATTGGAAAGGCAAAATTGTCAGACCTTTCACAACACACGAAGGCTCAGGACTTGGGAACATACCAAATCAATTAAAATCAATATGTAAAGGCGGCGAAGTTTTAAGTGGGCTTGCAATTCGCGGTTCTTCTGTCCGTTCTTCAAAAAACAAAGTTGAAGATTGGATTTGAGCAAAGTATAAAGGCCAATCAAAGAAACAACATTTAGATAATAACGAAACATAAAGAATTGTTAAAAAATATATACAAATCCAATGCGAAAAAACTTTTAAAAGGAGAAAACAAATGAAAATTATAGTTTTGTTTGGTAGCCCAAATGTAAATGGCTCTACCAAATTGCTTGTAAAACAATTTGAGAAAGGTGCAGTTGAAGCAGGTCATATCGTGGAAATTTTTGACGTAACAAAAGCAAAAATTGGCAGTTGCTATGGCTGTGTTCATTGTGGGTATGAAGGTCCTTGTGTTCAAAAAGATGATATGCAAAATTTGAAAGCAAGCATATTAAATGCTGATATGATAGTTTTTGCCACTCCACTTTATTACTACGGAATGACCGCACAATTAAAAAGGGCTGTTGATAGATTTTGCTTTTTTAACAGTAGCCTAACACGCAAGCACATAAAAAGTGCATTAATATCGGTAGCCTGGAATAGTGATAGTTGGACATTTGAAGCACTTGAAAACCATTACAAAACGCTTGTTAGATATTTGCAGATGCAAGATCAGGGCATGATACTGGGCAAAGGTTGTGGAACGCCAAGTATGACAGCCAATTCACAATATATGCTCGAAACCTATAAGTTTGGAAAAAGTTTGTAAAAGGAAAAATTAAAAGTAGGTTGATAATGATAACAATACCAATTCTTTCCTTGTTTAAATATATTACAATTTTTTTTCTAAAACTTTATTTTTGCAATATTCTACTACATCTCTTGTATTTAGTTTTAGATTTTTTTAATTCTATCAATACCCATTTCAGTAGTATGAATTTTATCAATATTTGATAATAATATTTCTTTATTCATATAATTTAAACCTCTTTACTTTTTTATTGGTGCATGGCGATTGGATTTGACATGATTGCAGCCGAACTTGTTTTGGAATTGAAAAAAGACTATCCATTCATCACTTTGGAATGTGCAATTCCATGCAAAGAGCAAGATAAACTTGCTGTTTTTTTATGCAGCAAAAAGGAGAAAGATATGGAAAAATCTAGCACTGACAACAAATTTTTGGGAACAGAAAAAGTAGGAAAGCTTTTGAAAATGTTTTCAATTCCTTGCGTGCTTTCGCTTATCATTCAGGCGCTTTACAATCTTGTTGACCAAATTTTTATTGGCAATTCTAACTTGGGTCAGCTCGGCAACACTGCAACCGGCATTGTCTATCCGTTGACAGTTATTGCACTTGCTCTTGGGCTGTTTATTGGTGATGGAAGTGCCGCCTGCATAAGTATAAATCAAGGGCGAAATCAAACAAAAGATACCCACAAAACAATAGGCACAGGCATAACAATAGGGCTGATTGTAAGTGCCGTTCTTGTGTCAATTAGTTTTATTTTTAGAAATGGTATCTTGGTCGGCTTTGGTGCAAAAGAGCCGTCAGTTTTGCAATATTCAATAGAATATTCAACTTGGATAATAATTAGCTTTCCATTGTTCTTGCTTGCGTGCGTGTTAAATCCAATTATTCGTGCAGACGGAAGCCCTAAATACGCCATGCTTTCAATGGCACTGGGTGCAATCACAAACATTGCCCTTGACCCACTTTTCATCTATGCTTTCAAAATGGGCATGAATGGTGCTGCGCTTGCAACATTTATAGGCCAACTTGTTACTTTTGTTTTAAGTGTGGTGTATTTTTTCAAATCTAAGAATTTCAAACTCACATTAAAAAGTTTTATTCCCGACTTTAAACTCTTGTGGCTAAGCCTAAAACTTGGAATATCAAGTTTTCTCACACAAATTTCAATTGTCATTATCTCAATCATCACAAACAACATTTTGAATATATATCTTCCCGGGGATACTGCTGCGATTGGGCTTTTGACAATAGCTTTCAAAGTATTTGGTATTGTTGTCAGTATTGCAGTGGGTATTGCTTCGGGTGGGCAACCGATTTTGGGCTACAACTATGGTGCAAAGAAATATGATAGAGTAAAGCAGGCCTTTAAGTATATTATGCTTACAACACTTATTGTTGGTGTCGTTGCAACCATTCTTTTTGAAGCCTGTCCGCAATACATTTTGGCTATTTTCGGATATTCACAAGTTCCAGAATTTGGAATGCTCATTTTCCGCATTTATCTTGGTTTTATTTTGCTCACTTGTCTTACAAAAGTTGTGTCAATTTTATTCCAAGCAATCGGTTCCCCGATAAAATCAACGCTTATTGCCATGCTACGCGATCTTATTTTTCTTGTGCCACTGACGATTTTGCTTCCAATGATAACAAAAACTATTTATCCGTTCTATTGGGCGGCACCAATCAGTGATTTTCTGACAAGCATAGTTGCAGGCGTGCTTTTGGCTCTTTTGTTCAAACAAATGGCAAAACAAGAGGCACCAAGAAAAGAAAGCAACATTTCAATTTTGCCTTCGCATAAAGGTGTTATCATAACAATTTCAAGAGAGCATGGCGCCGGTGGACGAGAAATTGGACAAAAACTTGCACAAAAACTTGGCGTGCCATTTTATGACAAAGAACTCACGGCCTTGGCGGCACAAGAAAGCGGACTTGCACAAGAATATATTGAAAAAATTGAAGAACAAGATTCAATTTTGTATGACTTATATCTTTCAACAGAGGCAAATCAAACAGCAATAAAAGCACAAGAGAATGTGCTTAAAGAAATTGCAGAAAAAGGCTCGTGCGTCATTGTTGGGCGTGCTGCCGACTTTGTTTTGAAGGATTATAATCCTTTCAAAGTGTTCATCTATGCATCAAACGAATTTAAGCAAAAAAGAATTATGGCAAACTATGGTGATAGCGATGATTTGGCAAAAGTGAACATGGAAAAGGCAGACAAGCGCCGTGCAAAATTTTATGAAAACATCACAGGGCAAGAATGGGGAGAGGCAAAAAATTACAACTTATCTATTGACAGTTCTATTGGCATAGAAAAGAGTGTGCAGCAGATTGCTATGGCTGTTCAAAACGATAATCAAAACCAAGGAAATTAAAAGGAGGACAAAATCATGTCAAAAAACAAAAACAATTTTTACTATGAACAAGAAATCGTAGCACTTATCAAATCTGGGGTTAAACCTGCGGAGGCTAAAAAAATTGCAGATGCCCATTTAGTTGCAGGCGATTATGATAAAATCATTAAGCAAGTTACAGATGAGAGAAAACAAAAAAGAGAAGATGACGAAGCACTTCAAAGATATACAAGCGAACTTTCAGCTCGTATACGTGCTGGCGAAGATCCACAAGATGTTGTAAGCGATATGAAGAACGATGAACGCGAAAGATAATATAGATAAAAAAATATAACTACTGTTGCAATTTGTTGCAAATGTGAGAGTTTACGGCAGTTTTTGAAAGATTATGACCGCAAATGAAAATTCATCACTTGTCGGGCATTAGGAACGCAAGGCGGCATTTTGTCGCCTTATTTTTTTGCCAAAATTCAGTTAAAAAATATTTGCAACAAATTTTAGGGGTATTTGCAAACAGTAAAATTAACAATATTTATATATTTCAAATAAAAATAATTTTTATCTAAAGAAATAAAACAACCTTTTTTGTGCATCTTATTTGATTTAATAATATAAATTTGCTATAATAATATATATGGCGAAT
>CANQKH010000019.1 GCA_947624415.1 uncultured Clostridia bacterium
CCAAATTTATTAAAAGGAAGTGTAAAATTTATGATGAGTTCAGTAATTATTGCAGTAGTTGTTGTTCTTGGAATTATTGTAGCAGGAGGATTCCTTCTCTACTTTATGGGCGATTTACTAATGAGCATTTCTGGGAAGAAGAAAGACTCTGACGCTGTAAAAGAAAAACAACGCAAGGAGCAACAAGAGTTAGAGGATCGTGTTAATGCTCTTGAAAACAGTGATGAAGTAAGAAAAGATCCAGAAATCGCAACAGTTTTATATAACGGAAGCGAAGAAGAGGAAACTCAAGAAGAGGAAGTTGAGGAAGAGCCAGAAGAAGAGCCAGTTCAACAAAATGAGGAGCCTCAAGAAGAAACAGAGGAAGTTGACGATACAACAGAATACATAAGACAAAGAAGAAAGGAACTCCTTGAAAGACTTGCAAGAATGCAAGAAGAAAGCGAAGAAGAGCCAGCAGAGGAAGAAGAATCTGACGTAGTTGATCTTAGCGATGAACAAGAGGAAGTTGAAGAAGAACAAGCCGTTGAGGAAGAGACTGAGGAAGAGCCAGAAGAGGAAACACCTGTAGAGGAAACTCCAGCCGAAGAGACCACGGTTGAAGAGACTCCAGCTGAGGAGGAAACTCCAGCTGAGGAACCAGCAGAAGAGCAGGTAGAAGAACAAACAGAACAAGTAACAATTACTGCTCCTCAAAACTTAGAAGGTGTTGATGCCCTTGTTGCAAACTTTACTCTTGAAGAATTAGAGAAGAAACTTGCAGAGGAACAAGAAAGATTAAAGCAAAACGAGAAAGATCTTCGTAAAAACAAGAAAGAGTTTATTCCTCTTAGAAGAGTAAAAAATACACTTGAAAGTGATGAAAACAAATTGAGAAGAAAGGAAGCATTAGTTGCAAAACAAAAAGTTGTATTATATGGTGTAAACAACTATGCTGACATTGATGAGGAAAAGGCACAAAAACTTGCAGAAGACCTTGACCTTCTTGACGGACTTAAATTATCAGTTCAACATTGCCAAGAAGTTATGGAAAAGAATCAAGAAAGATATCCTTTACTTGAACAAATTTACAATTTATTAACTTCTCAAAATGCACAAATTAAGAGTGAAATAAAAGATATTCAAGAAGCAATTGCAAGATTGAAAGCAGAAAACCCAGATGCTGAATAATCTTGACGGCAAATAAGTTTTGCGAACTCGATAAATTAAAAATAAAAAGGAAATGGCATATAGTCATTTCTTTTTTTGTTTAGCAAGAAAAAATTAATAAAAAAGATGATTTTTTTGTAGAAATTATGATACAATGTATAGCGAGGTTAAAGAAATGAATTTAGATAAAAATTATTTTTCAAAGCCAAAAGATTATGATGGAAGCACAAGAAGTATAGAAGACATTGTAAATGAGGGTGGAAACGAACAACTTTTGTGGAAGGGAAAACCCAATAAGAAAATTTATATTATAGAAAGAGTTTTTAAGATGATGCCATTAGCCTTATTTTGGCTTATATGCGATTGTGCATTTTTGGTTGTAATAGGTTTTCAATATGCAAATGGGAATATGCCAATGTTTACATTAGCATTTATAATACCTTTCTTTTGTGTCCATTTAACTCCTGTATGGGTTTGGATTTATAATGTGGTAACAGCATCGATAAAATTAAAAAACACAGAGTATGCATTTACTGACAAACGAATAATAATAAAAACAGGCTTAATAGTTGATGTAGCAAGCATATATTATGCTGATATAAATGCTGTAAAATTAAATGTTGGTTATTTAGATAGAAAATTTAAAGTTGGAGATATACATATTGTGGCGACTAATGGACGTCATGTGCTTGAGGACCTTGAAGACCCATATTTTTTAACAGAAAAGTTGCAGACAATAGTATTGGATATAAAAACCGACATTCAATTTCCAAACAATTTGCGTCCTAAGGAGAATGAAGGCTATAATACAGAATACAAAAATTAACAAATTTGAAGTAAAACTATAAAAAGACTATCAAATATAAAGATAAAACATTGATAGTCTTTTTTTGCTCATTAAAAAGAATTTGTTAAAAGCACTATATTCAATTTACATTATATGCAAAACTGTGTTATAATTTTAATAAATTAAGAGAAAAATATTTGGAGGGAAAAATGAAATCAAAAGTATATTTTACAAAGGAAATAACAGGGGATAGCCTTGTGAAAATTTATCAAGCCTTGGGACAAAATTTGACTGGAAAGGTTGCTGTAAAAATATCTACAGGAGAGCCAGGCGGTCATAATTTTTTAAATCCCCAACTCATAAAGCCACTTGTAAATTCTGTAAATGGAACAATCGTTGAATGTTGCACGGCATATCGTGGAAAGCGATATAATCCAAAAAGCCATTGGCAGGCAATAAAAGATCATGGTTTTTTGGATATAGCACCATGTGATATTATGGATGAAGAAGGTGAGATAAAATTGCCTATTGAAGGTGAGAATCATCTTAGTGGATACAATCTTGTAGGCTCACATTTAAAAAATTATGATTCTCTTATGATTTTGTCGCATTTCAAAGGTCATGCTATGGGAGGCTTTGGAGGTGCGTTAAAAAATATGAGTATAGGCATTGCATCGCGAAATGGTAAGGCATGGATTCATTCTGTTGGCAAGACGACAAGCACCACCAAGATGTGGTTTTTTACAGGCGACCAAGATGGCTTTCTTGAAAGTATGGCAGAGGCATGCAAAGGTGTAATTGATTACTTTACACCAAAGAATATAGTATATATAAACGTAGCCAACAAACTTTCTATTGATTGCGATTGCGATTCAAATCCAAAAGATCCAGAAATGAAGGACATTGGTGTTTTTGCCTCATTAGATCCCGTTGCACTTGACCAATGTTGCTATGACCAAATTATGAACTCTACTGACGAGGGCAAAACATCTCTTGTTAACCGAATGAACAAAAAGCACGCAATACACATTGTAGAATGGGGTGAAAAGATAGGACTAGGCAAACGCGAGTATGAACTTGTAAATTTAGATGAGGAAAAATGATAATTTGTATTGATTGCAAAGATGGTGTGAGCGGAGATATGCTTGTTGGTGGCCTAGTTAATCTTGGTGCCAATGAAAATTATATAAAAAACAAGTTAAAAAGTTTAAAATTAGAGGGTTTTGACATTATTTTTTCAAGAATAAATAAAAATGGCAAACCCGCCACCGATTTTAATGTAATTTTGAGGGATGACAATCATGACCACGATATGAACTATCTTTATGGGAAGAGTGAAGCAAAAGTTGAGATTAAGATAAAGAGAAATATTGTGGCAGTTGAAGAAATATTAAGAAATTCAATGCTGAATGAAAGAGAGATAGAAATTTCAATGGGAATTTTTAATATTATTGCCGATGCTGAAGCCAAAGCCCATAAAATTGACAGAAAAGAGGTGATATTTCATGAAAATGGGGCAATGGATTCAAAAATTGACATTGTCTCTTTTGCATTGTGCATTGAAGATTTAAAAATTGAAAAGGTTTATGTTAAAAATTTAAGCGAGGGATATGGGGAAATAAACACACGCGTAGGTGTTTTGCCCATTCCAACTCCCGCTGTTTGCAATATATTAGAAAGATTTAATTTAAGTTATAACAAATTGGATGTAGAGGGCGAACTTATCACACCAACAGGGCTTGCCGCACTTGCTTACATAGGTGATTTTGATATTCCCAAATATAAAACAATTAAAGAGGGATATGGATGTGGCAAGCGAGATTATAAAACTTCATGCAGATTAAAAATAGAACAAATTTTAATATTGAAAAATAATTAGATATGTGCTATAATTAAATTATGAGGTGGAGATATGAGTATAATTGACACATCACTTGCAAACCCATTGCAGGGCAAACTTGATGAACTTTTAGAGTGCTTTGTTAAGGTGTATGGAGAGAAATACAGGGAGGACATAAAACAAACATTGTATAGAACTGTCCCAGTTTTTGTTGACGAAATTACATTAGATAAAATGGAGTATAACAAAGAGCAAGTAAAAACATTAGATAAGGAAATAGAAGACGCATACAGACAATTTTATGAAGTTGCTTGTAATATGACTCGAAGAGATGCAAAACCCCAAACTCCACCGGTTTCATTGGAAAGATTAAAGGACTTATTTAATAAGGACATAGAAAAAGACGCAGAAACTTTAAAAGGCGAGATTGTAAGTTGTTATGCTGGTATTTTTGGATTGAAAGAGCAGGAATTACAAGAATCATTAAAAAATCCAATAATATTTGATAAAATAATAATTGAAATGTTGGTTTTCCAGGATTATTTTAATTATAGTTTGTATGCTGGAACATTCAGCCTTTCAGAAATGATGGAAGAAAGGGAAAGACTTGTTGGCGATAAGGATACGTCAAGAAAAAATAGTTTAACAAAGGAAATTTTTGACAAGTGTGAACAAGAAATTTATTCTTCAATGATATCAAGATTTGAGGAATATTTTGGAGAGAAGTTAGATCGAAGCGATAGTTTTATCGATGACCAATGTTCCGTGTTTGAACAATACTTTACTAAAAATTTATTTGAATATTTTAATGGTGATGCCCAGACTTTACGAATGGATGATTTGCTATTTCAAAATTTAAAATTAATGTTTAAAAATAGTGAGGTAAATGAAGACACCTTCAAGGATGCTTTGGAAAAAGTTGGAGGGGGAGTAAAAGAAAGATTAAAACAGAGAGATCAAGAAGTAGATGACGTTTTAAGCAAGTATAGAGGATTGGGAAATGAATCCTTAAAAGCAATAGATAGATTGGATTTAACAAACAGCACAAGACGTTCTATTCAATTGACAGTTGACGAGTTTTTAGAAAAAATGTCAAGAGGAGAAAAGGCTATAACCTATACAGTAAAACAAAAGGATGACAGCCTAGTCAATTTATGTATATTCCCATCGCATTTAAATGTGTCTTTGATGACAATAATACATGAGATTAATCATGCTGTAAACACAAGCAAAGATCAAGGATACAAAACGGGTGTGGCTTATAGGGATAATAACAAATTACAAAATCGATTGATAAATGAAGTATTCAATGAATATATAACATTAAGAATACAAAGAGTAGCTGAGAAACGGGGATTAAAACAAGATTTTCCTGCTAAAGATTCTTGTGCAGATTATGCACTATTTTTCCCACTCTTAGGGGGTCTTTTGCGGGAAGATTTCAAGGAAATTATTGAGGCAAGCAGGTCGACCAATAAAGATATAACATCTAAAATTTTTGGAGAAAAATTCAACCAACTTGCGGATGAATTAGAATATTTATATTCAGCATTTAGTAAGAATAGAGAAACATTCCACGCTTACGTAAAAATTATGCTTGATGCTAATCTTGATGTTTCATTCGATGAATTTTCAAAAGTGCAATCTAGTATAGATGTAATAAGGGGTTTGGCGAGTGAAGTTCAACAGCATTGTGAAAATTACAGAAAGATGAAAGAGGATAAAAGCATTTTTGAAACTGAATCTGATGATTCTATATAAAAAAGGAAGAAAAACATGAGTGTAACGGAAGACAAGCATATAAATCCTCCAAATCCATTCAATGATAGAATGGGTGAATTTATTGAATGCTTTGTTGACGTTTATGGAGAAAAATATAGGGCGGATATCACACGAATATTAAAGGAAACAGCATTTATTTTTATTGATGACTTAACAATTGACAGAGAAGCATTTGCGACTCAGCGATTAAAAACTGTAGATGAATTAATAAATTCAACATTTCGTGAGTTTTATGAGTATGCGTGCGGTCAAGTTAATGTATCGCCTCAAACAGAAACTCCAAAAGTATCACTTTCACGGTTAAAGAAATTTTTTGATAGTGATATAGATAAAAATGGTGAGAGTTTAAAAAGTGAAATAGGTTATTTATATTCAAGTATGTTTGGACTTGACAATTCTTCAGTCAATAAGTTTATTGAAGATCCATTAAAATTTAAGCAAACAAAGGTTTTGGCAAAAAAACTACAAAATTACTTTAAAAATCAAACCTATAACGGATATTATAGTTTAAAAAATTTGATTGAAGATAGGGAAAACATAATTTCTGACAAAAACATAATAAATAAAGATGCAAAATTTTTGGAGGAGGCAAGCCTAAAATCAAACACCGACCTATTAGCCCTTTTTGAGGTGGCATTTAATGAGAAAATTGACCATGATGACAATTTAATAGAGGATAAATGCAACGAATTTAACAGGAATTATTTAGGAGAATTGTTTGATTATTTTGAGAACGAGGGGACAGAGTTAAAAAATAAAGATGAGATTTATTCCAATTTAAGATACATTTTTAAAAATATAAACGAAAAGAATTTTCAAAATGCCTTAGAAGATATCGGGACACATTTTAGAGAAGAATTGGCAGAGCGAAATCAATTAATTGAATACATATCAAAAAATTTTAAGGGTGTTGCAAATAAATCATTAGAGGCTGTTGAAAAATTGAATTTGTCGGCTCGCGGTAAATATTATGTTGAAAAAGAGGCTGATAAATTTTTAAACGATATGTCTTGCCCTGGGATGCACAGCCGAGTAAGAACACTAGATGGGAAGGTTGTCAACATATGCACCTTTCTTTCATATTTTAGACTTGATTTAAATTCAGTTTTGCATGAATTAAATCATGCGATAAACACATTTGATGATGGCAAATCATATAAAAGTGGCATTTTTTATGTAGATAATGGAAAAACATTGAATAGAACATTTAATGAAGTAATCAATGAATATACAACATCAAAGGTATATGAAATTGCAGAAAAACGGGGATTAAAAGATATTTGCCCTGTTGAGCCAGTGCCAGCGACATATAGACTTTTATTTCCATTATTGGGAAATTTTATAGAAAAAAATTTCAAACAACTTTTGAATGCAAGCAGAAATCCAGACATTAAGACGACATATAAATATTTTGGCGAAAATATGTATGCGTTATCGAATGAAATTGAAAATTTATTTAATATTTGCCGTAAATCTGAAGGATTATTATTTGCCTATGTGAAATTGGTGTTAAATCAAGATTGTCCTGCAAGTGAAGAGGATTTAAAAACAATCAAACAAAGTGTGGAAAAAATAAATAAACTTATATGTGAAGTTCAACAGCATTGTGATAAATTTAATAAACAAAATGAAAACAGGCCAGTCAGCCAATATTATGCTAATGACGAATTTTTAGAATAATATTGACAAAAACAATGAAAAGTTATATAATTTAAGTGAAAAAAGTAAGTTTTTTCAATAATTTAGTAAAATTATTATACTTAATGTAAGAAAGAAACTGTTTTACAAGAATAGAAGGGAGATATTATGGAACCATTAAAAATGTTAGTGATAAAACCTGGTATAGATTATAAAAAAACATGGCGATTAAATGTTGTATGCGGAAGAGGTGGTAGTCTGACATCAAAATTTAATAGAGAGCGAGGGAATGCACCTTGTGGCGCTACCCTTAAAATAAATATTAACGATGTTTTTACGACAGGAAAATATGAAGGGGGTTATTTTAAAAAAGGATATTTTATAAAATGTCCTTGCTGTAATTGCTTAACTCAATTAATTGACACCGATATACCATATTATATAGCAATGGTTGCTGATAAGAAGACAGAAGAAAATTATGATAAACAGGTCGAAGAAGAGAAGAAGAATAATCCCAATTATGAAACAGATTTATACAAGAAAGAAGACGAAGGGGGCAATAATATCAGCGGCGATAAGGATTATATAGATTTAGAGTAAATAAAAGGAGAAAATTAATATATTTTTTCCTTTTTTCTTTGTTAAAAGCGGGTAAAATGATATAATATTAAAGGAGAAAGACAATGAAAAAAATTTTAATAGCATATTTTTCCATTCAAAATCACACCTTTAAAATTGCCCAAAAGATAGGTGAAATATGCAGGGGTGATGTATTTGGGATTGAAACTGAAGTAGAGTTTCCACAAGACTTTAATTATTTGGCTCTTATTGCACAGAAACAACTTGAAAATCAAACATATCCTAAATTAAGAAAAGTTTTAAGCATAGAAAAAATGAAAGAATATGATACGATTTTGTTGGGTTTTCCAATTTGGTGGGAAGATTTGCCAAGAGCCGTTTGCACCTTTTTGAAAATGTATGATTTTTCAGGGAAGGTCATAGTTCCTTTCTTTACTCATTTGGGGAGTTCTTTTGGTGGAAGGAGTTTGCAAACAATAAAAGATATGGTGCCAAATGGCAAAGTTGCTGAAGAGTATGTTTTTTCAGTTCATGATGAAGACATAGATAATGCCGACTATAAAATTGGTCAATGGCTAAAATCTGTTAGTGAAAAGTATTAAAAAAACAAATTTTGACAATATAAAACAATATATGCCTAACTTTCAATGTTGAATTTATGGTAGAATTATGGCGGAGGTTAATATGAAGAAATTTTTAAAAATGTTCTCCTTTGCTTTGATTATGCTATGCGGACTGACAATGTTTGCTTGTGGCAAAGAGAAACAAACAACGCTTGAGTTTAGCACAAAGGAAGGAAGTGCAATAAATTTAGTTATAAACAAAGATAACAGCGAAGGAAGGAGGGCGATAAAATACAATGATGAAGATGTTGGATTTTTGCAAATAAAATCTAAGATTGATAAAGATGACAAGGCAAAAGTAATCTTAGACAAGGAAATAACAGATAATAATGTATCTTTCAGTCTTGAATTGAAAAAAAGTTTTATTGCAATGCCAAATAATAGTGGTCAATACAAAAGAATTAAGTTTTGTGTTGATAATGATACAAATTGTTATTATATCTTTTACACTTGCCAAAATGTTGCAAATTCAAGTATAACGGCGACAGAGGATGACAGTAAAGTTACTTACAATTTTACATATTCACTTGGAAAAGATGTGAAAACATATAAGATATATTTAGATATGGGTGCAGATGTATCAGTCATACTATAAAAATAAATAAAAAATAGGGGTGCGTTCAATTACGCACTTTTATTTAACAAAAATTTAAATAATTTCATATTATTGAATGTATAATGAGGAGAAATAATATGAAGAACAAAGGAAATTGTTTTTGTCAAAATAATTATCCCGAAAGCATTTGTATAAGCGGGAACAACATCATGCCTTTAAGTATGCTTCAAAACAATCCAAATATGTTTTCAGGTGAAATAAACTTTCCGCAAGGTGCACAAGGTCCGCAGGGAGAAAAAGGGGAAACAGGTGCAACTGGCCCAACGGGTGCGACTGGACCAACTGGTGCAACTGGTCCAACAGGAGCAATGGGAGTAACGGGTGCGACTGGACCAACGGGTGCAATGGGGGAACGAGGTCCGGCTGGTGGCACTACCGGTGCGACTGGGCCACAAGGACCGATAGGACCAACAGGGGCAACAGGAATAAGTGAAACTATATCTATAGGGCAAACAAAGACACTTGATGCAGGACTTCCAGCAAGTGTTGAGGATGTAATTATTGGAAATAATCATCAATTATCATTTTCAATACCACAAGGATTACCAGGTCCTATTGGACCATCCCCATTAAAACTAATAGAAAATATTTATTCAACTGAGATTCATAATGGCTTTTTTACAGGTTATACAAATGGTTTAGTTTTGCCAATTGATTCCACTGATTTAACAGTTGAAGAGGAATATATAAACATAAATAATGAGGGGTTATATTATATAATAGTTGAGGGCTATGTTGATGCTATTCAGACAAGTGATGATGCAATTACAGTATCTTTAAATGTCAATAATGGTGATGTATATGAGAGTGGTGTAACAGTTGCGAGAGGAATGTATGATAATTTTTATCATGGAACATTTTTAAATTTGAGCCAAAACGATAAATTGAAGGTTGCATATAAAGGCACAAATTCTGGAGGTTCGACGTCTGATATAACAATAATTTTCATAAAATTAACGTAAATTTAATAAAAAACAGCAAAAAACAAGCATAATTTAATAAAAAAAGTAAAATTATCTTCTTTTATAATATAAAATCGATTTCTAAATAAAAAAAATATATTAGCATGGCCAATATATTTTTTTGTATTTTTTATTCCCAGTTTATAGGTGTTTCGTTGTGAGATAATAAAAATTCATTGCATTTTGAAAAATGTTTGCATCCAAAAAAGCCACGATATGCAGAAAGAGGGCTTGGATGAGGTGCCTTTAAAACAAGGTGTTGCTTTCCAATCAAATCAGCATATCCCTGAGCATAAGAGCCCCAAAGCATAAAAACGGCAGGTTTTTCTCTTTTTCCAATCATTTCTATAATTTTTCTTGTCAAAATCTCCCAACCTTTGTCTTTGTGCGAGTTTGCCTGACCGCGTCTAACAGTCAAAACTGTGTTCAAAAGAAGGACGCCTTGTCTTACCCATCTTGCCAAATTGCCATCTTTAAGACAGGTTATTCCAAGGTCGCTTTCAATTTCGCTCATAATGTTTACGAGAGATGGTGGAATGACGACATCGCTAGGCACAGAAAAAGCCAAACCTTGTGCTTGATTAGGCTCATGATAGGGGTCTTGTCCAATTATAACCACTTTAATATCTTCGAGTGCCAGGTGATTTATTGCATTAAAAATTTTATCTTCTTGTGGATAAATTTCATATCTGCTATATTCACTATTTAAAAATGTTTGAAGGGATTTAAAATAATCTTTTTCAAATTCATCCTTCAAAAGTTCAAACCAACTTCTTGTTATTTTTATCATATATAAAGTTTAATATATTTTGTCATAATTGTCAAAACAATTTAAGGTAAAATTTAAAGAGAAATCTTTAATATTTACAATAAGAAAAAAGCAGAATTTAATTCTGCTTTCTTGTTTCTACTGCCACTGCCAAGGCGACAGTTGCACCAACAATTGGGTTGTTTCCCATTCCAATGAAGCCCATCATTTCAACGTGTGCTGGAACTGATGAAGAGCCTGCAAATTGTGCATCGCAGTGCATTCTTCCCATTGTGTCAGTAAGCCCATAACTTGCAGGTCCGCAAGCCATGTTATCAGGGTGAAGTGTTCGACCTGTTCCGCCACCTGAAGCAACAGAGAAATAAGTTTTTCCGTTTTCCATGCACCATTTTTTGTAAATGCCTGCAACAGGGTGTTGGAAACGCATAGGATTTGTTGAATTTCCAGTAATAGACAAATCGACTTTTTCATGTTTCATAATGGCAACTCCCTCAGGCACATCATAAGCTCCATAAACTTTAACTTTTGCTCTTTCTCCATTTGAAAAGGCTTTTTCTTTAACGATTTTAAGGTTGCCGGTTTTATGGTCAAATTCTGTTTGAACGAAGGTAAAACCATTTACTCTTGAAATTATATAGGCAGCGTCTTTGCCAAGTCCATTTAAAATGACATTGATAGGTGTTTTACGAACTTTATTTGCTGAGGTTACAATACCAATAGCACCTTCTGCGGCGGCAAAACTTTCATGTCCTGCAAGGAAGCAAAAACTTTTGTTGTCTTCATTTAGCAGCATACTTCCAAGCCTGCCATGCCCCAAGCCAATTTGCCTTTCGTCAGCGACCGAGCCTTTTACACAATAAGCCTGCAAACCTTCGCCAAGGCATAATGCAACATCACTTGCCTTATTAGTGTTTGTTTTAAGAGCAATAGCGACACCAAGTTCATATGCTTTTACTGCATTGTCAAAACATATAGGTTGAATACCCTTTACTATTTGTTCAACGTCAATATTGTTATCAAGACATAACTTTCTTGCTTCATCAAGCGAGGACAAGCCATATTTTTTTAAAGTTTCTTGAATTCCTGTATTTTTTACTGTAAAATCCATTAATCAATCCTCCTTGGGTCAATAATTGAAACTCCGTCATTAAAGCGGCCATAAGTTTTTGTCGCTTTTTTGACTGCTTCTGCAGGGTCAACTCCTTCTCTAAGAGATTTCATAAGAGAGCCAGTTGAAACATATTCATAACCTATAATTTCACCATTTTCATCAAGGGCTTCTTTTGTAATGTATCCTTCTGCAAGATTAAGATATCTTGTTCCTTTTCCTTCGCGGGAATAAACTGTTCCCACGTTGCTATTTAATGTTTTTCCAAGGTCTTCAAGTGCAGAGCCTACGGCCAGACCGCCTTCAGAGAATGCAGATTGGCTTCTTCCATAAACAAGTTGAAGGAAGATATTTTTCATTGCGTCATTAATGGCGTCGCAAACAAGGTCGGTGTTTAATGCTTCAAGCAAGGTTTTTCCAGGTAAGATTTCGGCGGCCATTGCTGCGGAGTGGGTCATACCCGAACAACCAATTGTTTCGACCAAAGCTTCTTTTATAATACCATCTTTAACATTTAATGTGAGTTTGCAAGTTCCTTGTTGAGGGGCACATTTTCCGCAACCATGCGAAAACCCAGACACTTGCTTTATATCTTTTAACTGGACCCAATTTGCTTCTTCTGGAATAGGGGAAGGTCCAAACCCTTTCATATTAATTGGACAACTCATAAAATTTCCTCCATGTATAATTTTACTTAAAACAATAATATTTTGCAAATAAAATTAAAAAATTTTAAACATTTCTAAATAAAATTGTAATTTTTAAAATTCTTATTACAATATTTAAGAATATAGTAGTAAAATCTTATAAAATAATGTTTTTTAAGCAAAAAAATGTGGAATATTAATAAAATTACTTAAATTAATTATTTTTTATAATTAAGATAAAAAAAAGAATTAACTAAATTTTATATTAATTCTTCCTTATATTCTTCAACTTCCTTTTCTTCTTTTTTCTTCCATTTGAGTCTTTTTGCTTCTTCAAAATCTGCTTTTGCACTGTCGCGTAATCTTTCATATGGAGTTGGGTTATTATATCCGTCCCAAAAATGTGAATAAAAAGTCATACATTGAGCAATCCCCACTGCGAGTGGTAATGCAAAAATCGAGGAGCAAAGGGCTTCATTAAGTGCATTTTGTTTCTTATCTTTAAATTCTTTTAATTCTGTATATTTATCTAAAACGTCTTGGCAAAATTGATTTGACTCTAAATATTTTTTTCTTGCTGTCCACTCTTCAAGTGATAGACCACTTTCTTCAAAAGGTAAATCAAGTGTTTTTTGTTCGCTTTCAATTAATTCTTGGACAATTTCAGTATTTCGAACTTCATCCAAAGTTTTTTCACCTTTAACAATACCATCTGCTAGAAGTCCCGTTATTCCTGCAAGGCCAACCACAGTAAGGATTACAGGATGAGCGAGCAAAATCATTTTTAATCCACCTTTAATATTTTTTAATAAACTTTTCATTATTTTTCCCTTTATATTGCACTCTATGCTTTTCGAGAAGGTGAATAATTAACTAAATTTTATATTAATTCTTCCTTATAATCTTCAACTTCCTTTTCTTCTCGTTTCTTTCTTTTGATGTGTCTAGCTTCCCTAAAATCTGCTTTTGCACTATCGCGTAATCTTTCATATGGAGTTGGGTTATTATATCCGTCCCAAAAATGTGAATAAAAAGTCAAACATTGCATAACCCCAAAAACGGTTGGTAAAGCAAAAACCAAGGAGCAAAGGGCTTCAGTGGTTGCATTTTGTCCTTTATCTTTATATTCTTTTAATTCTGTATATTTATCTAAAACGTCTTGGCAAAATTGATTTGACTCTAAATATTTTTTTCTTGCTGTCCACTCTTCAAGTGATAGACCACTTTCTTCAAAAGGTAAATCAAGTGTTTTTTGTTCGCTTTCAATTAATTCTTGGACAATTTCAGTGTTTCGAACTTCATCCAAAGTTTTATTATATTTAACAACACCATCTGTTATAAGTCCCGTTATTCCTGCAATGCCACCTACAGTAAGGATTATAGGATGAGCGAGCAAAATCATTTTTAATCCACCTTTAATATTTTTTAATAAACTTTTCATTATTTTTCCCTTTATAATTGCTCATTGTATTCATCAAGTTCTTTGGCTTGTAACTCTGCTGATTTAATCATTTTTGCCTCATCAAAATCTTCCTTGGCACTATCAATAATTTCATGATACAATTTTCCGTCATAATAATTGTCATTGAATAAATTTGTATACATAAGAAGAACAGAAGCCATTCCTATTGAGGTAGGGAGGCAAAATAAAAGAGAAAACCATTGTTTGTTGGAAGCCGAATTGTATTTATCGGCAAATTCTTTTAAATCTTCATTATTTTTAAATAAATCAGTTATAAATTTATCTGATTTAAGATAATCCATTTGCTCATTATACTCTTCGAGCGAAAGAGTTCCATTGCTATGTTTTTCTTCAATAGACTTTTCTTCTTCTTGGATAATTTCTTGCACAACTTCGTTGCTTCTCGTTTCGTCAAGGACGGCCTTAGAAGAGTGATTGCTAGAAGTAGCAATTCCTGTGATTCCCGCAATGCCACCAAGGGTAAGAACGAATGGCAGTGCAAGGGTGGATAATTTACAACAACCTTTTAATTTTTTTAAAAAACTTTTCATTTTTTTCTCCTATACTAATTCCTCTGTATATTCTTCAACTTCTTTTTCTTTCTTTTTCAATAATTTTGAATTTTTACTTGATTCCTTCAATTCTTTTGCTTCTTCAAAATCTGATTTAGCACTTTCAATTAAAAGTTTATATTTTTTTTCATCTGAGTAAAATTTAGAAAAACTATTTGTATACATGGCTGTTGCAGAAAGAGCACCGCCAAAGAAAGAAAGCAAAGAAGGAATAATGTAAAATATTTGGGCTCTTGCTGAAGTGTCTTGTTGGGCAAGTTCTTTCATTTCATCATTGGCGTGTATTAATTTATATATGAAATCATCTGATTTTATATAGTCTTTTTGCCTTAGGTAATCTGGAGAACTAATTTGACCTTCTTGATATTGTTTTTCCAGTATATCTGCCTCATGTGCTATATATTCTTGCACAATTTCGTTGTTTCTAAAATCACTATATGCGGCATCGATATCTTGTTTTGTAATTATTGAACTTGCAACTGTGCCGCCGATTCCAGAAGCTATAAGAACAAATGGCAATGGTAACAATGCAAGTTTTGAACAACCGGCAACATCTTTTAAAAATGCTTTCATTTTTCCTCCCCAATAATTATAAGTATATTATAACAAAATTATATATAAAAGTCAATACAGATTTTAATAAAATAATGTTGACAAAAGCAAAAAAGTTTGTTAAAATGGTTGTAATCAAAATGGTGGAATAACCCTAGTAGTGTATCATAAACTTTTGCAGAGAGTGAGTGGATGGTGAAAACTCATAAAGAATGATAGACGAATTACAATTATTTCAAGTTTTGCGTAAGGGTCAACGAATGACTATAATGAGGATTAAGAATTTCTTAATTGAAATTAGGTGGTATCACGAACGCACGCTTTCGTCCTAATAATAGGGGAGCGTGCTTTTTTAAAATATAGATAAAAAATTAGGAGGAGAAATGGTAGACACAAATTTATTTAACACATTAAAGGAAAGAGGGTTGATTTATCAGTCAACAGATGAAGAAGCATTAAAAAAAATGCTTGAGGATGGAAAACCTATTGCATTATATGAAGGGACAGATCCCACAATGGACAGCCTTCATATAGGTCATTGCGTGCCATTTTGTATTTTAAGGAGATTTCAACAGGCGGGGCATAAAGTATATCTTCTAATGGGTGGAGCAACGGCTTGCATTGGAGATCCAACAGGAAAAAGTGAGATGAGAACACTTATGACCAAAGAACAAATTCAAGAGAATATAGAGAAGATAAAAAATTCTTTAAGGGTTTTTCTTGATTTTGAAGGTGAAAACAAAGCAGAAATAGTAAATAATGCTGATTGGTTCACCGGGCTTGATTACATTGATTTCATGAGAGAAGTTGGAGTGCATTTCAATGTAAATTCCATGCTTACAAATGAAATTTATGCAAACAGGATAAAGGAAGGAGGGCTTACATTTTTTGAAATGGGATATATGCTTATGCAAGCATATGACTTTGTTCATTTAAACAAGGATAAAGGTTGCACACTTGAATGGGGTGGTGCAGACCAATGGGGCAATATAGTCGCAGGTGTTGAACTTGCAAGAAAGTTGAATTATGTGGATGGTGGCAAAAGGGCAATGGTAGGGGCAACAAACCCACTTTTGCTTACTCCTGAAGGTAAAAAAATGGGAAAAACTGAAAAAGGAGCAATATGGATTGATAAAGATAAGATTTCTGCATATGATTTTTATCAAGGAATTTATCAAACTCCAGATGCTTGCGTGGAAATGATGTTTGCTCTTTTCACCGATTTGCCAATGCCAGAAATAAGGGAACTGATTAAGAAAGATATTGTTCTTGCAAAGAAGAGACTATGCTTTGAGATTACAAAATTTGTTAGAGGGGAAGAAGATGCGTTACTTGCACAAAAGATGAGTGAAAACCTGTTTACTGAAGGCGGAGACGATGCACCAGTTTTTAAACTCGACAATTTGGGAGATGGAGTAAATATTTGCGATTTGTTAGTAATGACAAAATTATGTTCTTCAAAAAGTGAGGCAAGAAGAATTATTGAAGGTGGCGGTATTTCTATAAAAGGGGAAAAGGTGTCATCATATGCCTTGACTATTACAAGAGAGGATTTTAAAGACAATTCGTTATTACTTAAAAAGGGTAAGAAAAACTTTATTAAGGTGCAAATTTAATGAAATTTATAAAATCTGTTGAATTTATTATAAAAAAATCAAAATTTTATGGTTTTTTATACGAATGTGAGAATGAAAACGACATAAAAACGATTCTTGAAAAGCAAAGAGAAGAGAACAAAAAAGCAACTCATATTGTATGGGCTGCACGTTTAAGTTTTCCCTTTTTCGAGAAGGCTGTTGACGATGGTGAACCAAGTGGAACGGCGGGACGACCAATTTTGAATGTAATGCAAAAGAAGGATGTTAAAAATTCATGCGTTGTGGTTGTGAGATATTTTGGTGGAATAAAACTTGGTGCAGGCGGGCTTTTGCGAGCATATTCAAATGTCGCATCATTGCTTTTCAAATAGGAGAGAATAATGAAAACAATAACAGAAATTCAAAAGATAGGGAAGGGGGCAAGATATAGGCTTTATTTAAATGGCGAGTTTTATGGCATTTTTGAAGCGGAAATTCTTGCCAAACATTGCCTAAAAAGTGGTGAAAGTTTTGAAGATGACTTTTTTGAAGACTTAAAAATTGAAAATGGTGATTTCACTTGTTTTGATAAGGGGCTAAGTATCCTTGAAAAGGGAGCAAAGAGTGAAAAAATGCTAAGAGACTACCTTAAAGGAAAAGGTTATCCCAAGGAGTGCATTCAAAGAGCGTGTGAAAAACTTAAAAGTTATGGCTATATAGATGACCAAGCATTTTGTGAAAATTATATTTCAATATACAAAGATATAAGAAGCAGACGAAAATTAAAACTTGAACTTTTGGGAAAGGGCATAGGAGAAGACCTTGTAGAAGATATGTTGGAAGATGGATTAGACGATGATGAAAGTGAAAAATGCTTAAATTTTGCAATAAAATTCATGAAAAATCGCGAAAAAGACATAAAAAACAAGCAAAAAATGTTTAATCACCTGGCAAGCAAGGGATTTGAGTATAGTGATATAGCAAATGCGTGGAGGAAAATTGTTGATGATAGGGATTGATATAATTGAAGTAACAAGAGTGCAAGATAATGAAAAATTCTTAAATAAAATTGCTTGTCAAAGCGAAATTGATTATATAAATTTAACAAAAAATCCTGCCTTAAGATTGCAAAAAATTGCAGCACTTTTTTCGGTAAAAGAGGCTGTAATGAAGGCATTAGGTATGGGTGAAAATAGTGGAGTTGTATTTAAGGATATAGTATTATCGCATGAAGAAAGTGGAAGACCAATGGTGTCGCTTTGCGGAAAAGCAAAAGAAAAGTTGGATAAAGATTATCCTTCAAAAAAGATTTATGTTTCGTTGTCGCATATAGAAAAAGTCGCGGTCGCCATAGCCATAATTGATGATTAATTTATCAAAAGATGAATAAAAATCATCTTTTTTTATTAAAATAGTTTAAAAATATGATTTTTAGGAGATAATCGTGTCAAAGCAAAGCGAATATGAAAAAAAGTTAAAAGAGGAAGAAAAAAGAATTGCAAACAATTATGAAAAAATTTTGCATGATATTTTGTTTGCAAACATTGATGAAGATTCGCATAAAATGCTTGTAGGGGAAGAAATTTTAGAATTCTATAAAAATAAACCTTTGCTAGATGAAATTTCTCTCCTAGAAAAAGTCGAACTATGGGATTTATTTAATAATGACAGATTATGACAATCAAATAAGAAGAGGTGAGATTTATTATGCAGATTTAAGTCCAGTTGTAGGAAGTGAGCAAGGTGGGGTTCGCCCTGTCTTAATTCTTCAAAATGATATAGGAAATAAGTATTCACCAACTGTCATAGTGTCGGCAATTACCAGCCAACTAAGCAAGGCAAAACTTCCAACACATATAGAACTATCTGCTGAATCATCAAATTTACCTAAAAATTCAGTTGCCTTATTAGAGCAAATAAGAACATTAGACAAACGCCGCCTTCAAGAGAAAATTACGACATTGTCGCCAGAAAAGATGAAGGAGGTTAATAGGGCATTGTTAATATCATTGGGATTTTAAAAAAACGTCTTATTTGAAGGATGCTTCATTAAAGGCGTTTTTTTTAGGAAAACAGGAATAACTAATTTTTGATAATTTAAGTAAAATTTTATATTGATTTTTGCGATTTTTATTGGTTTTTTTGCATAATTTTCTTAAAATTGCAATAATTATCAAATATTTTTAAACATTATATACAAAATTTATAATATTTTGAGAATTGATGAAAACTGACTTTTATGTTTTATCAAATTAAGTCGGCTTCACTCTCAACTTCAATTTTAGGTCTTATTATTGCAGGTTGATTTTCTGGGTTAATTTTGCAGTGCCTTTCTTGGTTGGTTTTAGAATAAAATACTCGCTCTGGGATATTTTTCACTTCATCAAATGTTGAAATGGGTAAATTGTCAAATACTATGCAATTTTCATTTAATTTACCATTTGAGAAATTCAACATTGCTGAATCAAACATAACAACTCTGTCATTTAATTTAATAAGATTAAATGCATGACTATCATTTTTCCCGTCAACCAATACAGGAGAAATTACGATTTCACTTTCAAAGCCAAGAAATTTGAAGAGTTGATGTGCCATGCTTGCTCTTTCCATACACCAAGCATTTTGTGTTCCTTTGAAGGCAGAAATATAGTTCTTTTCATTATCGCCCAAAACATCCAAATTTTTTACGTGAGAAAGCCTGTCTTTAGTAGTTCCCAAAACTTCCGCTCCACCGACATATTCAAAAATTGTTTTGGCCACTAATTTTGAAGTTTCTTCAAATGTTTGTGGGAATTGATTTTTAATTTTTTTGACTAAAGAATCACAAAGTTCTTCTGTAGCATCAAAATAATAAAAGGAGGGGCTCATAAATCCCGAATCAACATAGATTTCTGTTTTATTTTCGTCAAAAGGATATCTAAATGCAGTTGGTTTATAACTATAATATGGTTTGACACAGTTAATACTTTTTTCCTTATTTTCTGAAAAGAGGATGGAAATGCGTGATTTTATGTAGTCTTGCAATTCATTCCCTTCACTATTAAATAACTTTAAAATACAATTATTCATTTCTTTTCCTTTTATTTAAATTTGCATATTAGTTTCCAAAACAAGCCGTCCATTGCATAAAGATTATATCATTATTTTTGCTGTAATATCAAGCATTTTGCTAAAAAATATAGACACAGCATCTTGATTTTTATACAATTTGTGCCTAAAATGTGCCTAAAAAATAAAAACCACGATATATAGTGTTGTTAAACAGTCTAAAAAAACAGCATATTGTGGTTTATAAAATTGGCAGGGGTGGAAGGGGCGACGCGTTTAGAAACAAGCCAGTGGACTTGTTTCTAGCCAAAGCCGGGAGCGACTTGATCGCGGTCCGGGCGACAGTCTCGAACCCGGGGGTTCGATTCCGCTTAATAAAAAAGCCTAAACCGAGGGTTCGATTTAGGTTATCCTTGGCAGGGGTGGAAGGAGTGTTTTTGATGAAAAATTTGCGGTTTTATATGCTAAAATATAGCAAAATTGGTATGATTTTTTAAATTTTTAGCCCTTTTACACACTTTTTGTTTTTTTTGTGCCTAAAAATGTGCCTAAATTTTCCAAGCGATTTATAAGCGATTCATTGTCTTCCGGAAGCAGGTGAGCGTATGTATTTAACGTCTGTTCTATATTGCTATGCCCTAGCCTTTTTGCAACCGCTACAACAGATATTCCTTTGCTGAGTAAATAACTTGCATGGGAATGTCTTAGGTCGTGGATTCTTATAACTTTAATGTCGGCATCGTTTGCAGCCTTTGTCAAGTATCTGCAAATACAAGTTTCAGGCAATGGTTTTTCGTTGCCAAAGACAAATTGTCCTATTTTATTCTCATTAAGTTTATTTACGTATAAATCCTTCATTATTTCAATTAAATAATCAGGTATTCTTATTTTTCGGTTTGAACTTTTATTTTTTGGTGTGGTTACAATCCATTGTGCACCAGTAACTTTTTTTGAGACTGATTTGTTGATATTTAATATTTTTTTATCAAAGTCCCAATCATTCCAACTGGTTGCGAGCATTTCGCCTTTTCTTGCACCAGTCAAGTATAGGGCGGTGTAAAAAACTTTGTATTCTTTATCTTTAACAAAAGACATTGCTTTTTCAAATTCTTCTGGTGTCCAAATAGACATTTCCTGTTCTTGCTCTAAATTTCTGAAATTGTCAACCTTTCGTAATTGATTTGGTATATCGTAATATTTTTCTGCGTAACGCAGCATACCTGATAAGCATGTTCTAAGATGACATTTATAATTATAACTGAATTTTTCTAAGGTGTTTTGCCATTCAAGTATAATTTTAGGTGTTATGTCTATAACGTTATAGTCTTTAAAGTATGGTAAGATATGTCCCTCAGTCTTTGATTTAAAATCATAATGTGTGCTTGCCTTAGTTCTCGTTTTAATAAATTTTTCATAATCATTAAAAAGTTCGACGAACGAAAGTTGGTCTAATTTTTTATAATTTGTTTTATGTTGAACCTTAAATTCTAATTCTGCCGCCTGTGCTTCTTTCTTAGTAGAAAATCCGCTTAATCTTTTTTGCACCTCTTTGCCGTTTGACTCAACATACCGAAAGCGGACAGACCACGATTTGTTCATTTGTGTGGAATGACAAATGGCACATTGTCCCTTATCGTTGACGTGGACATTCTTTTTGCAATTTTTACAATAGAACATTTGCTGATAACTTGCCATAAATAACCCTCCTTAATAACATTAAACTTTATAATAACCTAACATGGAATTTAAAAAGGCTTCTAGAGTGGGTCGCATAAATAATTTAACATTAGCACACTCTGCTAGACGGCAGGCTTGAGGTGTAAAGCCGGGGGCAGTTGAAAACACCCATCCCTCATTTGCGTGATGATAAACAACTCCTGCTATTATTTCTTGAACACATTTAATTCCAAGAATACTTTGCGAAAGTTTGCATTGAATTGCTATACGCCTATCATCTTTTTCTAAGATAACATCTGCACCATAGTCACCGCTTTTACTTGTTGTGTAAGCGTTATAACCGCATTTTCGCATAAACTCTGCTACCCATTCTTCAAATTCAAAAGGTTTTAACCTGTCTAATATCTCCATACCATCATTTTCAAAACTTTTTGTTATTGAATAATTTTTTAAAGCGGTCTCATAATTGTTTGCTCCTACTTTTTCACCTGGCCACATCATGTAAGGAAGTATTTCTTTTATTTCAAAATAATTAAGTTCATGAGTTTTTGTTAAAGTTTTGCCTGTTTTGGAACTTATGTAATCGGCAGTTATAATTATCTTGGGTTCGGTTACAGGTTTTGGCAATAAATTTTTTTAAATTCCTGAAAAATAGCATCGTCTAATATGTCATAATATTTTACTTTTATTTTAGTAAATTCTTTCACATAACAATTGTAAATTCTGTTGTTCTCTTCTGCTATCTGAATTAGAAGCCTCCAGTTAAAGAAATCTTTACCTATAATTGTCCGTGCGTGTGCTTTGCTTCGAAACCGATTAAATTCAAGTTCGTTCGAGCAGTGAACTTTGAACACATATTCATTTTCTATTTCAGTATTAAATTTACATACTTGATTTAATTCAAGTATCTCTTTCATCAAATTTTCTTTTTTTAATTTATTCATTAAATTCTCCTAAAATAGATATTATAAACTTCTCCTAATTTCTATGGCAACGCCAATTATGCGAACGGGCTTCTCAATTATTTCTTTTTTTGTGAAAAATGTTGGTTTAAATATGCTATTTGGATTATGAGGGAGGACCCAAAGCCCTTCTTGGTCTTTTTTTATTTCCTTTAATGTGGCATCATATCCATTTATCATAACTACACAAATTTGTCCACTTTCTGCATTTTCTTGTTGTCTCACGATTACAATGTCTCCATCTTGAATTGTAGGAGACATCGAATCTCCTTTAACTTTTAAGGCAAAATAACTTCCGCTTCTTGCCATTTCTTCGGAGATTTCTTCGTAGTCCAAGATATCCTCAATTGCTTCAATTGGTGTTCCTGCTGGTATGACGCCAAGAACAGGTATTTTTACAGAATTTAAAGGTTCATAGGGTTTATCACCTAATAGAACCTCTAGACTAACACCTAAAATTGCACTTAATTTTTTTAATGTTAATATATCTGGCACCCTTATTCCTTGTTCATAATTAGAATAAGCCGCTGATGTTAAGTTTAACTGTTTCGCAATTTCGGCTTGCGTAAGCATTCTGCGTTTTCTTAATATTTTAAGATTATTTGAAAATTCAACGTTATTCATAAATATGCCTCCTAAAAAATACACATATAGTTTAATTTTATTATACAAAAAAAATAAAAAATTTCAATTATTTGTGTAAAAATGCTTGACAACTACACGGATTGTTTATATAATAAGGTCATAAACTACACGAAAAGTGTATAAAGGGAGGTGATTATGTGAAATTCAAAGAACTTCTAAAAACTCATAAAATCAAACAGATTGATATTGCTCACGAGTTAGGAGTTTCTACTCAATTGGTTACTAATTGGGTTAAAGGTTATAGCAAGCCAAGTTTAGCAGCAATAAAAAAAATATCTATTTTTCTTGGAATAGATGTTGAAAAAATCATTGAATGCTTTGTCAATTAAAAGGAGGGGAAATGAAAGAATATTTGATATTTCTAGTGATAAGTTGGATTTTAGCATTTTTATCTATAACTTGTATTATTGCTCAATTATTGCAAAAAGATAAACAATTTTATAATAAAAAGTATGTTTTATTCGTGTTTGGTGGAATTATCTTTGGATTTTTGAGTTTTGTTTTTTCTCTTACTTCCTGTTTTATTTAAAAGCAAAAGTTCATTTTGTATTGATTCAATTTCCCATGAAAAAAGATGAATGATGCTTTCAAAGTGGTTGTATGCTTGCTTGTGGTTTTCATCAAGTGATAATTCGTCGATTACAAGGTTTATTTGTGCTTTTAAATCGTCATTACAAAACAGCATGGCTTTACATAGACAACTTAAAAATTCATCAACATAACCAAGATAACTTTTTCTATAGTGACCAAATGCCACCATCAAATCTTGATATGCAGCCAATTTACTCTTATATAAATTTTCTATTTTAATTTTCCTTTCTTCGGACTTTTTGTTTAGCAAAGACTGAAACAAGGGAATTAAGGCTGAAACAATTGCTAAAACAATAGAACCTGCAACTGAGATTATTTGAATTGCCATAAAAACTCCTTTTTTAGGAGTATACAAAAAATTATTTTATTTGTCAATTAAAAGGAGGTGATAAAATGACCGAAGAGCGAAAAGAGATCATAACTATTCAAGACATGATGGAAATGCTTAGTTGTAGTTATTC
>CANQKH010000020.1 GCA_947624415.1 uncultured Clostridia bacterium
GGATTCGAACCCATGTGCCGCTTTCACGACAAACGCATTTCGAGTGCGTCCCGGTGCGACCTCTTCGGTACATCTCCATTCTACCACCTATTTTAGCATATTTCACCCATTTTATCAACAAAAATCTACTTATTACTTAAAAATTTTATTATTTATTTGCTTTTTGTCTCCCTTTGGTATATACTTATATTGTAGAATTTGTTAAAAAACAAAATTTGCAACTAAAATTTTTACTTAAAAGGAAATTTGTTTATGGATAAAAAATATAAAATTATTCTCGACACCGATCCTGGGGTCGATGATTCTGCCTGCATAATTTATGCACTATTTGATGAAAATATCGACATCAAACTCATAACTTCTGTTGTGGGCAATGTCAAAATAGAAACTGGAACTAGAAATATTCTGCATATTCTTGACCTTTTTGGAAAAGATTACCCTGTCGCAAGAGGCAGTGATCATGCAATGTATCGCATAAGTCCAACCGCCGAGCACATCCATCAAAAAGAAGGAATGGGCGGTTATATCCCTCCAAAAGATGTTAAGCATAACCTTCTTGATGAAGATGCTGCCGATGCAATGTATCGCGTTTTAAGTGAAGGCGATGGCGACATTATTCCAGTTTTGCTAGGCCCTCACACAAATATGGGAACATTACTTGCAAGGCACCCTGAAATAGTCAAAAAGATTCCTCGCATTGTGTTTATGGGAGGTGCTCCATTTGGTATGGATGGCAAGCCAAATTATATATCTTTTAACGCATCTTCTGATCCTGAAGCATTAAAACTTACTTTAGACACAAAATTACCACTTGCAATGGTTCCATCAAATATTGGCAGAAATAAAGCATATTTAACAGAGGAATATGTCAATAAGATGAAGGATGCAAACGAAACCGGTCATCTTCTTTATGAAATGTATACTAAGTATTGGGAGCCAGGATATGCTGATAAACGCATTGCGACAAACGATAGTTGTGCTCTATTTTATCTCATCTATCCAGAAATCTTTGAAACTGAAAAAGTTGACATTTCAGTTGATGTAAAAGATCATCCCGGCAAAACTCAAGCCACTCCAAATCCAGATGGGCAAGTTGACCTTGTCATAGGTGTAAACAGAGAAAAATTCTTAAAATTGCTTGATGAAAAACTTGAGAAATTTAATAATGTTAAGTTAAACAGAAATTAAATTTTATAATAATTTAGAGAAAATTAATTAAAAAATCAAAAAAATGGGCAAAAAACGTAATTTTTTGCCTTTTTTCTTTATATTTTTATAAATTATCAAAATATACCTGATTATGAAGGACTGCTTTATCGTTCGGTTTGAAGGCCTTTGACAACTCATGATATGTAAGGGCTTTAACCTTGTCGCCAAGTTTATCATAGCATACACAAAGTTGTAAAGCAGGTATAAAAGTATAGCAGTCTATGTTTACAAATGCCCCGCTTGAAATATTGCTTTGACTTTGCAATGCTAGTTTATACCAATAGATTGCTTTGTCATATTTTTCCTGGCATAAATATGTGTTGCCTATTTCACACAATACCTCTCCCCTTGGATTATCATAAACAAATGATCCAAAAAGTGCTGTTAATGCATTATCATATTTTTTCTTTATTTGATAGCACTTTCCTAAATTTAGGCAGGCTTCTATATTATTTTCCTTCCATCCGCCACCATCAAAAATAAATCTTGAAAATTCATGTATTGCTTCATCTATATAATTATTGAAATATAATTCACGTGCATAATAAAACTGACTTCTTGGTGAAAGAATCTCCCCCTCTTTGAGCATTTGTCTGTAAATCATCAAATTTCGTGGGGTATATTTTTTGTTTGACCTGTTATGATAAATTTTAATATTGTCGCAACTTATCACCTTTCCACTAGGGATAATAACCTCATGAACTCTGTCATGAAAACGTAAGGACTGTATATTTTTCACTATTCTCTCACGTAAATATTGAAATGTTGGAGCAAAATCATCGCTATACGATGAAACATATGGGCACATTAAAACATCGGCGTCATCCTCACCTTCTTTCCATTTTAATATATTGTTTGCAGAGTCGTCTAAAATAAAGTCATCTCCATCCAGCCACATAAGATAATTGCAATTTGCCTTATCAAAAGCAAAATTTCTTGCCTTTGAAAAATCGTTTACCCATTCAAAATCGTAAATTTTGTCGGTGTATTTTAAGGCAATTTCCTTTGTCCTGTCTTTTGACCCAGTATCTACAATTATTATCTCATCTGCATAAATTTTGCTGTTTTTTAGTGCGTTATCTAAATTTTTTTCTTCATCTTTTACAATCATACACAAAGAAAGTTTTTTCATAACCACCTCTTATTCTATGTATGTTTTTTTCACTATTTTTGACAATAATTTCTTTTCAAAGTTTAAAAAACCACTTATTGAGTAGAATATATATTATAAATATTATAATTATTAGAATAATTTCTTAATTTTATTTTGCTTTTTTTAAGCCTTGTGATAAAATAAAAATAACAGAGAGGTGTCTATGAAAATATTTAATAGTATTTTAAAAAAACTTTCTATACCATTTTCCATATTGGCTTTGATTTGTATGGGAATAGGATTTGGTTTGCCAAATAAAAACTTTAATGTCAATGCGGAATTTTCTCCACAAAAGCAAATTGTAAATAATTTGCCAGATTATGTAAAATTTGTTCATTCAACTGATACGGGAACAGAGGTAAACTATGTTGACAACTCAGTTTATCTTTTTCAACCAGATAGTTTTAATTCCTTAATTATAGCAGATGGAGAAAAAGTCGATCCTTTGGCTCAACCCGACGTCGAAGAAAAAAAGAACTATGCTTACTTCCCAGACCCAAATTTGGATCAGGTTTTCTATTATTTTGATTTTACAAGTTCTCTTTCTCTTTATTACAATATTACCGCTGACGATGTTAAGCCTGATATTTCAGCAGACAATATATTAAGAGATAAAGATATTGCAAACTACGCAAGAGCGCATACCAATCCATTTCAATCTGGCACAACCTCAACGACACCAAAACAATTTAAAATTACATTTAAACTCAACACTCTTGCAAGCAACGATACCTTCGACCAAGAAGTTGTAACCCTTCACAGAGAAGGCCTCTACACTCTTGCCATACCTACACTTGAATATTACACTAATAACAACGGACTTAATTTTATGTTGTCTGAAAGAACAATTTACTACTCTTTTATGATTTTTAATTCTTCAACTTACTTTGAAACTTCTTCATCAAAACCTAAAATTGACCACTCAACTAATGTTCAAGAATCTTCTCTTATTTCTTCAAGTTCATATTCGGCATACTATTTCTACAATTATTCTTATTCTAAAGAAACAAACTCTCTTCCAACTTTAAGTTATGACCCAGACAGATTCCAAATTAGAATTGCATTTACTGATATAAATGATAAAATGGTCTCAGCAACTATTGAATATAAAAATGGTCAACTTGTTCAATTAGATGACCTTGGAAACGAACTTAATGAAAGCGATAAGTTTATAAAATCCATTTTAAAAGATGACAAGGCAATGCTTGTTTTCTCTGAAATTGGAACATACGACATTGGTATATCTTATCTTTACAAGGTTGAAACATCGTCGGGAACAGAAACTTACAACCTTCAATTTGAAAAACTTGTAAAACAAATAATGGTTGACGGCAACCTTACATTAAGTGCTTCAAACTTCCAAAATAAACAACAACGATTGTTTATATATGGTTATCAAGCAACGTATTCAAATTACTCAGACATTGACCCTTCTACAAATCAACCTCGAAGCGTAGACCTTAAAACATTTGACGAATTTGATAAATATATTAAATCTGCTGACATAACAAGTCTTGTAAACAATTATATTTTAACTGCCAATAAAATTGTAACTGATGAAACCTCACAAAACCCTAAGGACACTATTGAACAACAAAACCCTTCTACTCATGAAAGCAATGGATATGATCAAAAAGCATTATATAAATATGCACAAGATGCAATAGAAAGCAAAAATCTCGAACCTGTTACAACAAACCAAACTCCTATAAAATTCTTAACAAACGCAGTAAACCGAGAGGCTTTCTCAAAAATATATACCCTGACTCTTAGTGAAAGTGGCACAAAAGAATGGCAAGACTTTGACGATGCACAAAGTTTCAAAGGATTTAATCAAAATACAGCAGGGACATATCTTTACATAATACAATATACTTATGATAATTTTATGTCAACAAATGGAACTCTTCAAAATTCTTATTTCCACTATCAAATCTTCTACTTCACTATAACAAACTCCTCTCCTACTGTAGAAGTTATAAATGACGACTATCAAAAAATTTATACTAACGGTTTTACTAACAAAAGTGTTTATATTTTAAATGATGCCGAAAATAATATATTCGATGCAGAAGTTACAATCACTCTTACCGCTCAAAATTATAAAAATGGACAATATTATTTTAGAGATACAAACATTAAAAACTTGACAAGTTTTGGACTTCAATATACACAGTTTAGCAAAAGAGAGTATGAAGAAGAACCTTCAAAATATAACTCAACTATTGCAAACAAGTATGGAATTTTCATAAGTAACTCCTCTTCAATTGCAAACTCAAAATTCACTATTAAAATTATCTCTGCAAATTCTAATATTCCAAGCACAAGAACATTTACAATTGACACAAATCAAATTGAAAACATTACTTCCAGAAATGTTAGCCTTGTTTCCTCCACTGTTTATAAAATAGGAGACACCTTTACAAGTTACAATACAAACCAACCTATCGTTCTATCTTGGGATGAAAAGGCAAGCGGAGCAAAAACTTATGGATTTGTTACCTATATCCCTACCAAACAAATAAATTATTACTCCAAAAATGATAACGGAATTCAAGAGTTACTTTCAAAATTTATAACTCACAATATCTTACCTGTTTCATATAGCATAGACTTTAAAGGGGCTTCTCAATGGACAGAACAACCTAACTCAATTAATTATACTACTACTATACCTGCAACATATGTTAAAACTAGTGATGGTTTTTATATCCTTGAAGTTTATGACGATGCAGGAAACTCCGACTTCAAAATTTTTATGATTGATTCAAGTGCACCTATATTTGTAGAAGAAATTGAAGGTAAATTTGGCTCGACAAATAAAATTTTGACAAATAGTGAAAGCATCTCAATCCCAGAAGATGATGAATCTGTTTACATAAACTGGACTGCTTATAAAGCCATTTATCTTGATCATTTGGAAGAAGTTTACAAATTAAAAGCCTATCAGTATGGCATAGATGTTGAAAGTGCAAATGAAAAATTGTCTAAATTAATAAATGAATTCTTTAAAACTGACAATAATGATAACATCCAAAACATCGATGATATATCAATAAGTGCAAAGGAAGATAATGGAGAAAACCATGTTGGAATCGATAACTATAATGGATATTACCTTGTAATACCTGTTTCAACCGTAGCCTATATTAAAAATGGTTTTTCAAGCGATTACTCATCATTTAATGGAACTCGATATCAAGTAAAATTCTTTGATGAAACTGGAAAAAGTGCAGATAATACTACCTTTAAAATATTAATTCGCGACAGGTCAAACACTCAAACTGCCACAAATGTTGAATTACAATATAAAAATTATCCTAGTGCTTTTGTATCTTTCAATGTTACCGCTGACGCTTCTAAGATGATGTTGAAATTTGAAGCAGATGACTCCAATGTTGAATTCTCAAGCTTCTCGTTTGATGGAAAACTTTACTCTTATGAAGATGAGGATGGAAACACAATTTATACTTATAATTCTAGCAATGGCGAAACTGAATACACTGAAACTAATAAAAGTTATAAATTCTCATACTACACACCAATTAATGGCATGGAAGAATTATATCTCAGTTATATCCCTGTTGCTAAAAATGGCTCAAAACTTGAAAATGTTAACCTTAAATACTATCCTTATATAAAAACACCCCTACCTATTGCTGAAGATACCAAACAAAATAAATATGGCGACAGCAATTATTATTGGTATTACACCCTTTCTGAAGAGGCTACCCAAACAATAAATATATTCCAAGCTTCTGACAGCGACAATTTCACTGAAGACGAACCTAAAACTTTCGCTTTACAACTTGGAAATGAAACCTTCCCTCCTGCAGGAAAATATGTGATTGAAAGAACTTACAAGGAAAATTCTAGCGTAGGAACTTATGATTATTATCTTAGAACATTATCAATTATTATAGATAACAATAATTTGATTTCTCCTCTCGAATCAGTTACCGGTGCTGATAACACTGGCTCACTTGAAAGTCTTGTTGGCGGTGATATTATTTTAAGCCTTTATAGTGGAGAAGGTAACTCTGCAATTGAAGTTTCATTCCCTAAATATAGTCCAGATAATGGTTTAAGTGTGGGGTCTTTCCATACTAAAGATTCATTTAACGATTCCGATACTATTGAAAGATTCTCAATCTCTGGTAATAAACTTCCTATGGCCCTTTATATTCCTAAATATAAATACACCATTGCAAGTGTTCGCTCCGATAAAAATGGAACAATAGGATATGAAGTGGAAAACAACAACGCCCTTTCTACTTACGGCAATACATATTATAAATTTAATAATGATTTGCGAGAATATGAAGTGTTTGTTGAAGGTATAGTTGTTGAGCGTTTTGCAAGCGAAACTGCCGCTCAAAACTATGTTAAATCTTCTTCTATTGTTGAATATCAAATCTATGCTGAAATTAGTTATACCGCTCCTAACAGCAATATTCCAAAATATTACGCCTCAGATTCATCAAATTACACCGAAAATGGAAAAGGATATTTAAGATTCTATGAGGCTAATGGTCATTTCGGTTTAATTAATACAACTCGAGAACTTAAAGAAATTTACGAACAAGGAACTTATGTTGTAACAATTTATCAGGCTAGCAATGCCGGCACAACAAGCAAATTCTATACATTATATAAATTTGGCTTTGAAATTATTTCTCAAGCACCAAGTTTCGATATATTGAATGCTGACGGAATTGCATTGAATAACACATCTCAACCTAATATTTATTATACAAACTCAAATTCTCTTACATTCTCTTGGCAAATTCCAACCAATGAATATCAAGCAAGAATTGATGAAGAACATATTACAATTACTACTAACCCTCGTAGCGTGTCATATAATTTTACTTCTAATGATGGAAAAGGAAATTATATAGTAGATAATAATGGTTCTAAATACTTTACAATAGATGTCTCAAATCTTCTTAATATTGAAAAATCAAGCATATCAGTAACAATGCAATATTATGGACACAACTCAAAATACTACTCTACATTAACTAAAACAGTTTACTTTGATAAAAGTGCCCCTATCCAAAATCTTCAATCTCTTATGAACCTTACTGAAAGTGCAACTAATAGAACTATCTCAACTAATTATCAACTTCTTTACATGAGGGCTTACTACGATTATAATGGCCAAGAAGTTACTCTGCGAGATTTGAATGATATTAAGAATATGAGTTACACATACTCACTTGATTCTGGTTATTTTAAATACTTTAGTTATAATGTAACAACAGATTTCTTTGAAAATACTTTAAGGCAAACAATTGTAAATGCTTCAAGTGATAATTACAATACTCAAAAAATTTATTATAAACAAATATCAAACTTAAATAGTTACATTCAAGTTGATAAAGACTCATTCCCAGAAAATGATTATAAATATGTAACTGCAACCGATGCCTTTACTTTAAACAGAGGCTACTACGAAATAATCGAAACAGATTACGCTGGAAATATGACTGTTTATATTGTCAACCTTGTAAATTCTACTGACCCTAAAGATTCAGGAGCTTCAACTGAGGCTTTCACATATGAAAACAATTTGTTGAAGGAAGAAGGTCAAAAGAAAACAGTTGATGAAAGTGAAATTTATAATGGTGCCAACATTTACTCACGTAGCGGATTTAATATAACAAGCATTAACTATAAGACAGATAGTTGGGAATTCTTCACCCTTCAACTTGCCGATGGAAACTCTGTTCGATATATGAAATCACCTTGGCTAGACAATAGTCAAATTTACAGACTTAGTTTCCCTAATGGAGGACTGGCATTCTCACAAATTAATTTATCTTCATTATTTGAAAATGTTGAATCTTCAAACAAGAAACATTCACTTACTTTAACTGATAGAATTACCGGCAATAACATAACAGTTTACATCACCATTATGGATGCCACCCTTGCTTGGCATAAAGGTGAAGACGCAACACAAACATCTGCAATTTTGATTATTGATATTCCAACCCAAGCACAACTAGCAAGCACAACATATGGTTATATCTACCCTGTAAAAATATCAATATTCCAATTCGATTCAGAAAGTGCGGACACACCTTGGAAAGCAATAATGGTTGCTAACAAAGCCCAAGATATGAACTGGCCTGCCGAACTTGATTTCCAGGCTAATACATCATTTATTCATTTTTATCCTGAAGGAATTATACTTAGAATTGTTATAAACCTTGGTGATAGGGCTTCACAAAAAATAAAATATATTATTGAAGATAACTTTGGATTTAATATAACTATTATCCAACTAGCAAATGAAGTAAGTTATCGCGAAATCACTGGCGAAACCACTGTTTATACAATTAATGAAAGCGAAGACACAACTATTACTTATCTATCATCCGACAATATTCACTTCTCATATAATCAACTCCTCTATAAAGTTGCAGTTTTTGACAGGCAAGGAGTTAAAATTTTAGATGATTCCCTTCAATCAGATTCTATTATATCTTCAGTCGATTACAATACTAATATAACTAGACTTACCTTTACTCATCCAGAACACTTCTATGATCAATATTATAAGGTTGTTATATATGATTCAGAATCCAATGAAGAATTAAGAACTTTACATATTAGAATATATAACAAACTCCCATTTAGAACTAATACAACCTCAGAAGTTACAAATGGTGGAATTATATTCTTAGATAAAGACCATAACCCTATCGAAGAAGAAAATATTGGCAGTGTTCCTAATTACAGTGTAAAATTTGATGGAAAAGACTACTTTGCAACTTGCGAAACAATAACAACATTCTCTCGTAATGTTACACTTCGCTTCTACGATGGAGGACTTCTTAATTATGATGGAAATTATTCTTATCAAGATGGTTATCCTTACACCGTTTACCTTTCTCGCGATAATGGTATTACTTGGGAAAATATAAATAATGTAAATTCCGATTATACCGGTTATACCATTGCTGGAATTGGCGATTATAAAATCTTAATCAAATATGATGATGTTGTATATGATGGTGTCAAGATATTCTCTGATATTTGCAGTATTTATACAATTACAATCCTTGATTCATCAACCGCTTCATATTATATAACAGTTGATGGCAACATTGTTGAACGAAACACTGAAAAATATTATTCTGTAAAAGAAGATAAGGAATATGAAATTAACTATATTGTTTCTGTAGACTACTCTGACAAAGTAAATAGACTGCGTATTACAGAAAATAAAGAGTTGAAAGGCGAAGTTAGATTGCTTGACGTTGAAAATACTGGTAGCGATGTTATAGTTGAAAAATATTATTACACTTCTACCACCGGCGAAAACTATTTTGCAATTATTTACATTGCAGAAACAAATAATATAGTCCAAACATTCACATATGAATCTTCTTCCGGGGCTGAATCAGATTCACTTAAAGATAGAAATACCGAAACTATTGCAGTAAATAAAGATACAGAAGCAAATTATGATAGGCTTAAACTTACATTCTCTTCATATTATGGTATTAAAAACAATAAGATTAATATTGAAATTCAAAAATTATTTAATGGCCAATATGTTGAAATTAAAAGCCAAGTTTATCAAAAAGATGATACCTCTTCATTTATTTATCTAAGTAGAGCAGGCTCTTATAGAATTAGAATTTATGACTCTTGCTCCCCTGCCAATGTTCAAACATTCGCAGGTAGCAGATTCTTCAATTTGACTTTCCTTGATTATGTTCCTTTCATTATAAGCCAAACAAAAGGCAGTGGAACTAATGCCGTTACAACGGTAACTGAACCAATTGATAAGGCAGTTTATAATGGAAGTGTTACTATTCAACCTACAAATGTTTCAAGTTATTATCAAGCATCCAGAACACCTCAAATTTATGCTACTTTAAATGGCAATGAATATACAGGTTACGATACTTTAAGCAACAGACGTTATGTCTTCTCACAACCTGGATTCTATACAATAAAATTCTCCGCTACAAGTATTGGCGGCATTCCTATTAGGGAACAAGAATTTTCATTTACTATCCTAAACGAAAATGAATCACGTTATGCTTATGAATTTACTGAATATTCTACCTATTATATTGAAAAAGTAGAAAAAATTGAAGGCGTTGGAGAACAACAAGTTCGAAACGATATTACTCAAAGACTTTTAGATATTACAAACTTTGATAGAATAATTGTTGACGGAGTTGAACATCTCGCCGAAATAAACATAAACTATAAAGATGAAAAAACTCAAAAAGGCCGTTATTCAATAACTGTAAATATAAATGACCCTTATATCGTTAACCTCGTTGGCGAAAGATTTACCTTTGATTTCTGGATTAATATGGAAAAACCTCCTGTTATTATTTCAGTTGAAGAAGGTGAAAAAACAACTGACGATATTAGAATTTCTGTAAATGTTAATAATCTCTACAATTCAGTTGGCGATTGCTACCTTACCGTATCAGATTTAAGACGTGAATATTTCGCTAATAACCTTTCTTCTTATGGCGAAATTGACGTGATTAATATAATTGCATCTGGAACATACTTCGTTCAAGTTTATTCTGCTAGCGGACAATTATTGTTCTCTTATAAAATAATTAAAACTGAACCTTTAAATGCTTTCGCAATTATAGCAATTATATTTGGTGTTTTAGGTGCGGGTGCCATTATTACAATAACTGTTCTATTAAGAAAGAAACAGAAAGTTAAATAAAAGACTGATTTCGTTTACTAATTTATGAAATTAGAAGAAAAAAGAGTTGGGAAATTGTATCTCAACTCTTTTTTTTATCTGCTAAACTTTGACGAAAGTTTATAAATTAACATAATAAGGAAAGCATAAAAGAAAAGTGAAGACCATCTCCACTTTTTTAAATATTTAAAATTGTATATAATTTAAAACACTATAATGTGTGTTTTATTTCAATTAAATGAAATTTATAGTATTTTAGTGTAAAAAAAGACAAATAACTATTTAAAATTATTTGTCTTTTATTTATTACATAACAACGTTAATTTTAATTCCAGGTCCCATTGTTGAAGCAATTGAAACATTTTTAAAATATTGTCCCTTTGCTGCTGCTGGCTTTGCTTTAATAAGGGCTTCGATAACTGTGTTAAAGTTGTCAAGAAGTTTTTCCTTACCAAAACTTATTTTCCCGATTATTACGTGAACATTGTTTGTTTTGTCTAGTCTATATTCAACCTTACCTGCTTTTGCATCTTGAATAGCCTTAGTTACATCCATAGTAACTGTTCCACTCTTTGGGTTTGGCATAAGTCCCTTAGGTCCTAAAACTCTAGCGACTCTACCAACAAGTCCCATCATATCAGGAGTTGTAATACATACATCAAAATCAAGCCATCCACCTTGAATCTTTGCAACAATTTCTTCTGCTCCAACATAGTCAGCACCTGCTTTTACTGCATCATCTGCTTTATCGCCTTTTGCTATAACTAAAACTTTAAGGCTTTTTCCTGTTCCATGAGGAAGAATACAAACTCCTCTTACTTGTTGGTCAGCATTTCTCCCATCAACTCCTAATCTAACATGGAGTTCTACTGTTTCATCAAACTTTGCTCTTGGAAGTGAAAGTAATGTGTCAAGTCCACTTTCAATAGCATAAGATTTTTGATTTACCATTTCTACTGCTTGTGCATATCTTTTTGCTAATTTTTTCATCTTTTTCCTCCTTAGTCAACAACTGTTACGCCCATACTACGAGCGGCACCAGCAATCATAGACATTGCAGATTCAATAGATGTGCAGTTTAAATCTGGCATTTTTGTTTCGGCGATTTGTCTGATTTGAGCCATTGTTATTTTTCCGACTTTTGTTTTGTTTGGCACTGCAGAACCCTTTTCAAGACCAATAGCCTTCTTAATTAAAACTGCTGCTGGTGGGGTTTTGAGCACGAATGAGTAACTTCTATCTGCGTAGATTGTTACAACAACAGGAATTACAAGTCCTGCCTGAGAAGCGGTCTTCTCGTTAAATTCTTTGGTAAACGCACCAAGGTTGATTCCATGTGGTCCAAGAGTAGAACCAACTGGAGGTCCTGGAGTGGCTTTACCTGCATTGAGTTGTAGTTTTACAACTGCTGCTATTTTCTTTTCTGCCATTTTTTCCTCCTTTTTGTGGTGTATGAACGGTTGCAGTTCCGTTCTCCCACATTACTTTTGCCCTTGCCCTTAGGGTTTGGGCATGATTTATGTTAAAGTATTTTCATACTATTAACCAACTTTACGTATTTGAGATAGTTTAACTTCAACTTGTGTGTCTCTTCCAAACATCTCAACACTTACAGAAATTGTCCCGTCTCCTACATTTGCAGATATTACAGAGCCAATTTTTCCATACATAGGGCCGTTGATAATTTCAACCTGATCCCCTGCTTGAAAGTCTATATCAATATTTGCCGTTGTTTCTTGTCCGTCTATGCCTAATTTTCTTACCTCTTCATCTGTGAGTGCCAATGGGCGACCTTTAGGACCAGCAAAACCTGTAATACCTCTCGTTCTTATAACGTTGTGCCAAATGTCATCTGCATATTTCATTTTTACAAAAATATAACATGGCATTGTCTTTCTTTGAACGAATTTCTTTTTCCCATTCTTTTCCTCTGGGACTTCTTCCATTGGTATTACTATATCAAAAATTCTATCTTGAAGATTGAACTTTTCAACAACTGTTTCAAGATTTTCCTTTGCTACATTTTCATACCCAGAAAAAGTATGAAGAACATACCATTGCGTTTTTAAAGAATCAACAAATTCCTTGTATGCTTTTTCATCTTCACTTAATTCTTGATTTTCGTCTGCTACCTGTTCTAAATTTTGTATGTCTTCGCTTGTTTGCTCAGACTCCTTTAATGTATCCTTTTCTTCCATTTTCAATTCCTTTATTTATTAGTAAGAAGACGCATTAATGCACCTAGACCATAATCCATTCCAAAAATAACCACTGCAAAAACAAGGACAACGACTAAAACAACCCCTGTTTTTTTGCAAACTTCTCCAAAGGTTGGCCAAGTAACTTTTTTAAGTTCTGAAAGGGTTTCCTTTGCTTTCTTTTTAATCTTACCCTTTTCTTTTGGCTGAGCCTTTTTAGATTTTTTTTGCTGTCCCTTTTTGTCTTCTTGTTTTATTGGTTTTTGCTTTTTTGCATCAGTTTCATTTAATACCTGAGGTTGAACATCGCCAGAAGCATTTTTATTTTTCTTTGACATATTTCATTCCTCCGCTTATTTTGTTTCTTTATGAACTGTGCGTTTTCCGCATCTTGAACAGAATTTTACCATTTCAATTCTTTCAGGATTTGCTGCTGTGTTTTTGCTTGTCGCATAATTTCTTTCTTGACATTCTGTGCAAGCCAGAATAATGTTTTTGCGTTTTGGTAAAGCCATTTCTTTTTCTCCTACAAAAAAACTAACACCTCACAAGAGATGTTAGCCTTATTTTAACATATTATTTTTTTATTGTCAACTATTTATTGAGAAAAAAATATTAATATTTTATATTAAAAGTCGAATTTACTCATCTTTTGTTTTTACGTCTGCATCTATTAGCAAAACTATATCATTTTTCTCGCAAGAACGTTTTACTATCTCATAATCTGTTGGCAAATTAAAATCCAAGTCATATTTATCTATGTATGTAAAATATGCTTTTAGCATTTCCTTAGCATAAATGTAAGCCTCTTCAATAAGTTCGCCATCCGTCGTCAAATCCAAATCTGGGAATAATACTCTGTATACCCCCTCTTCGTCATCTCTTATAAAAATTGCTGGGTAAATATAACTTTTCATCAAAACTCCTTATGTATATTTTAACATATACAACTAAAATTTCAAAACAAATTGAATAGTTTTTTTTTATTTTTTAAATTGAAAATATTTTAGTTTATAATATTTTATGCAATTTTTATGAAACTTTGCTTAATATTTTTATATTATCCTAATAATTTTCAAATATTTTGTGAAATATTTTTGCCTCCGGTTTTAATTCATTTATGAATATAATTTGATATTTTTACGCAAAATATTTAAAAAGTGAGGTGTTTTATGTCGGATACAATTAATTTACTTAAAGAATGCGATGCGGGAATTAAAATGGGTATTGAAGCCATTGATAATGTAATCGAACACGTTAAAGATGAAGAATTTAAAAGCAAACTTATCAATTACAAAAAAGATTACAATTATCTTCAAGATGAAATACAAGGTTTGCTTAATAAATATGGAAAGGAAGGCAAAGAACCAAATCCTATTGCAAAAGGCATGACAAAAATGAAAACAGGATTAACTCTTACTTTTAATGACAACGATAAAACTATCGCTGATTTGATGACCGAAGGCTGCAATATGGGAGTTAAATCTTTAAATAAATATCTTAATGAATTTAAAGAAGCAAACGACGATGCAAAAACGTTGGCAAAAAAATTGATTCGTCTTATGGACAACCAAGAATTTGATATAAGAAAATATCTTTAAAAAACCTCGTTTAAGAGGTTTTTTTGCTATATATCGCCCACACTTACGCAATATTTTCATTAATCATGATATAAATTTTATACAAGAGCAATAGTCATTCACTCTTTTTCATCTTCAATTCCCTGCTCGTTATTTGTCCTTAACACCTTCAAGAGTTCAGGATATTTTTTTAGTTTTGGAGCATTAAAAGTTTTAAGAGTTTTATTAATTCCCAAAGACGCTTCACCAAGTTCTGTCAAGTTTGGCAAATTTAATTCGCACAAACCTTCATTGTGTGCTAAAAAGAAGTCGCCCGCTTTTCTCAACTTTGGAACATAGATTTCATTTAAAATATGATTATTCAGCATAAAATAATTACCAACTTCCGTCAAATTAGGCAAATTCAATTTTTTAATATTATGATTAGTCGGCAAGAAATTTTCTCCCGCCTTTACCAAACTTGGCAATGATAGTTCTTTAAGATCCCAATTTCCTTCTAAAAAGTAATCGCCCACCTGTTCCAATTTGGGTAAATTTATCTTTGATAATTTTCTATTTGCCCACAAAAAGTCATCATCTATGCTTTTTAAATTCGGCAACGATATACTTGTCAAGCCTCTGTTAGAACGCAAAAATTCTTTTTTTATGTGTTGTAGATTAGTCATATCTAAATTTTGAAGTGCGATATTATCTTCCAAAAAGCCGTCTTCAACTTCGGTTACATTTGGATTTTTGTAGCCAATGATGGAATTTTGCGCGTTTAATGTTATTTCGACATCGTCACCCTCTTTTGGAGTGCATATAATTACTCTATTTCCTTTTTCATCAGTCTTTACTTCTATATCTTTTATCTCACCAATGCTCTTAGGAAAACTATTGCTCACCTCGGCATATGCCGCCCTTATAGTTTTTGCCTGTTTATCTATTATGTAATCTTCCGCCAAAATATATCTTGCCTTATCTAACACAAGTTTACGACCATCGATTAACATTACATTATTTTCACAATAGCAAACATCAAAGTTCTCAACGTTTACTCTATAATATCTCCCATCGTTTCCCCTTCTATAATCGGGAATATAAATGCTCTCTCGACCATTATTCAACAAATCTATTCCATATGTTTTTATAAACGATTGAGTAAGACCAGGTATAATATTATCAAGATTATTTCCAAATGTTGCATCCGGCGACAAAACGGTATGATTGTATCTGTTTTTAATCGACAATGTGCTGCCCGACCCCCTCGAAAACTGTATGCTTATAACGCTTGTTCCATACTCATCTTGTCTTGAAGGATTGTTAAAATTCTTCCTTTTAATTTCATCTGCATTCTTTTTTACAGCAAACCAAACACGACAACTATCAAGCCTACCACCACGAAAAGTGCAAAGTTCCTCGCCTTTTGCCCAATATTTTTTAAATGATTGGATATCCTCCTCGCTTTTGCACTCTGGATAAAGAATATATCCCGCCTCATCCATAAGTTCTTCTGGCGTTTTTGCAATTTCGCTAGCAATTGCCTTGTCTAATTTTACACAACCATAAATAAATTCTTTAAATTCTTTTTTTATCGACACAACATCATCATACAAAGACTTTGTTGGTGCAAAATGATCAGAAATTATCTTTGAGAGCAAGCCTTCTTCTTCAAGTATGGTAGGGAAAAGCTCTCTGCACAAATGTGCAAATTTCTCACCATAATGTCTTTTTAAAAATCTTAAATCATTATTATCCATCAGCCATAAATCCTTAATAAACAATAATTCTTATCTTTCGTGCATAACCCTGCTATATCATTTTTATTTATTCCCTTTGTAATCGTTCCATCAAAGGGTTGAAAACATAAAAAATATACGAAATCTGCAGAATTTATGTCTAGGTAACTTTTTGGAAAAATTAATACATCTCCCACTCTAGGCTTTGGCATATTATAAAATTCAAGTGTGAAAGAATATGTCCTGTTTCCGCATTGAAGAATATAAACATTGTATTTGTCTATCTTTTTTATTTTTAATCTTTCCATTAAGTCTTCCTTTTAATAATTTTATCACAAATGTTTATAATTTTCAAGTATAAAAGATAATTTCCCTTTAATTTAAAATACTTTATACAAAATTAATTCTTTTAAAAAACACTATAAACGTCATTTGTTTATAGTGTCTTAAAATGCCAAACATTTTTATACTTTTTATATTATTTCCCACAACAATTCTTATACTTCTTTCCGCTGCCACATGGACATGGGTCATTCCTTCCAATACGAGGCTCTTTATTTACAACAGTTTGTTGAACTTGCAATCTTTGTTGTTTCTTTTCTTGCTGTTTTGCCCTCTCTTCTGGAGTGAGTTGTTTCCCTGTAAATGTAACTTTTACGTGTTTTGGCTCTGGTTCTTGTGGTGGTTGCTGGATCTGGGCATTCAGCAAAATTTTACAAGTTGTTTCTCTTATTTTTTCAATCATGCTGTCGAACATTTCAAAGCCCTCTTTTTTATATGCCAAAACTGGGTCTTGTTGGCCATATTGACGGGAAATTATTTCATCTTTCATAATTTGCATATCTTCAATTTGGCTCATCCAGTTTATATCAACCATACGTAAAAGAACATTTCTTTCAACATCATAAAAATCTATTCCCATTTCTTGGACTAATTTTATTCTTTCATCATATCTCTTGTTTATGTTTTCAAGAATCTTATTTACAACGTCATCAACTTCGCACTCTTCTACAAATTTTTCTGTTATTAAATTGCAATCTTTTTCTATTAAGCCATTTTCAAGTTCCTTAGTCAATTCCTCCAAATTCCATTCATAATATGGCTTGTCATCACTTATAACTTTATATACACTTTTTCTTACAACATCTGGGAACATTCCCATTATTTGTTCGTGAACTGGTTCACCATCGAGAACCTTATTTCTTTCAGCATAAATAATCTCTCTTTGTTTGTTCATAACATCATCAAATTGCAAAACTGACTTTCTTATACCAAAATTTTGAAGTTCAATTTTCTTTTGTGATGCCTCAATCTGTTTTGCAACCATTTTTATTTGAATTGGCGTGTCATCATCAACCTTAAAGAATGAAAACACCTTTCTCAATTTATCTGTCGCAAATCTTTGGAAAAGATCATCATCTAAAGATAAGAAAAACACACTTGAACCTGGGTCGCCTTGACGTCCTGAACGCCCTCGCAACTGGTTATCAATACGTCTTGATTCATGCCTCTCCGTTCCAACAATATGAAGACCGCCTAGTTCCCTTACCTCTTCCTTCTCAGCATCGGTTATTTTTTTGTATTGTTCATATAATCTTCTAAATTCTTCCCTGGCATTATTTAGTTTTTCGTCATCGACATTGTTAAATGCTGTTGCATAAGAAATCTCTTCGTCAGTAAATCCGTTGTTTCTCATTTCATGGGTTGCCATAAACTCTGGGTTTCCGCCTAGCAAAATATCTGTTCCACGACCCGCCATGTTTGTGGCAATAGTTATAGCCCCCTTTCTTCCTGCCTGAGCAACAATTTCACTTTCTTTTTCATTATTTTTAGCATTTAATACTTGATGTTTTATTCCTGCCGCCTTTAAGGCACGCGAGATTTTTTCTGATTTATCAATATTTATTGTGCCTACAAGCACAGGTTGACCCTTTTCTTTGCACTCCTTTATTTCTTCGATTATCGCTTTTATCTTTCCATCTTCACTTAAATACATAATATCAGGATAATCAATTCTCCTTCTTGGCTTGTTTGGAGGTATTACAACAACGTCAAGATTGTAAATAGTCCTAAATTCACCCTCTTCCGTCTTTGCAGTTCCAGTCATACCAGAAAGTTTTGAATATAGTCTGAAAAAGTTTTGGAATGTTATAGTTGCAAAAGTTTGATTTTCATCTTTAATATCAACTCCCTCTTTTGCCTCTATTGCTTGATGCAAGCCAGAACTAAATCTTCTTCCAATTGAAAGTCTGCCTGTAAATTCATCGACTATAATTACCTCACCATCTTTAACAACATAATTTTCATCAATATTCATAATGAAATTTGCTTTTAAGGCATTATTGATATAATGGCTTATTTCTATATTGGCTATGTCGGCAAGATTCTCTATTTTATAGAATGCTTCTGCCTTTGCCACACCACTCTCAGTAAGATTTATCTGCTTTGTTTTTAAATCTATCTCTACATCCCCCTCTTTTTTAAGGGTTTTTACAAACTTTTGAGCAAGTTCATATCCCTCAGATGATTTTCCACCGCTTCCACTTATAATTAAAGGTGTTCTTGCCTCATCAATTAAAATACTATCCACTTCGTCGACTATGGCAAAATTAAGTCCTCTTTGCACTCTTTCGTTTTTGCTATTTGCCATATTATCTCTTAAATAATCAAAGCCAAGTTCATTGTTTGTTGAATATGTTATATCTGCAAGATATGCTGCTTTTTTTTCACCATCCTTTTGCCCAACAAGTGATACACCTACTGTTAGTCCCAAAAACTTAAACACCTTGCCCATCCATTCGGCATCACGCTTTGCAAGATATTCATTGACGGTAACAACATGAACACCCTTTCCTGTAAGAGCATTTAAGTAGGCAGGAAGAGTTGCTACAAGTGTTTTACCTTCACCTGTTGCCATTTCGGCAATTCTGCCCTGATGAAGGGCAATTCCGCCCATTACCTGCACGTAAAAATGTCGCATATTTAAAACTCTTGCCGATGCCTCTCTTACAACTGCAAATGCCTCTGGCAAAATGTCGTTTAATGTTTCTCCCACATTTAATCTGTTTTTAAATTCATCTGTGCAAGCACGCAACTGCTCGTTACTATAATCTTTATACTTTTCCTCTAGTGCCATTACTTTGTCGGCAATCTTTCTTAATTTTTTCAATTGTGCATTATTTTGATTTCCAAATAGTCCCATTCCGTCTCCTTAATATATTTTTTTATTCCCTTTTATCGAAAAAATAACGAATCTTTATTATTCTATCAAATTTTTGCCAAAAGTCAAAATATTTTTATCAACAAATAAAATTAAATCGAAAATGTTGTCGATTTAAAATTTTTAGGCGTTTTAATTGATGATGAACGTCCACGAATAAATATATGAAATTACCTCACTCTCTCACCCTTAATCTTGTAAGCTTTAAAAAAGGTGCTTAACTTTGCACCTTAATCCAAATTTATATAATTGCCATTCCACTCTTCAGTTTTGTTTGTTTTGTCAGGCATTGTATAATCTTTGATATCTTGAACATATAATTTTTCATCTTCATATGAAAGTCTTTCCCCAATAAAAATTCGTAATTTATAGTTCAAAGAATCAAGCAACTTCCATTTCTCACTATTTTCATCCTTTGTTATATTTTCGCTGTCTAGGTTTACTTTCAATCTTGCTCTTAGAATTCCAAAATCGTTTATTTCTATGCAAGGGTCAATATACTCTCTGTTTGATATTACAGGATAACGATATCCAACAAGTGCAATGTGGTCGCTGTAGACAATTGCAGAATGAAACTCAAAACCTGTATCTGCAGTAAGTTCTACAAAAAGATTTTTTAAAGAGGGAGTTGCAAGCATTTCCCCCTCTTTAAATTGTCTTGGTTTTGAAAATTTTAAAATTGGAGGAGGATCATCGCCATATGCTTCTTTTATTCTTTTACTATTTTTGTCATTTTGTAATTTTAGTTCTTCATCAATAATCTTTTTTAAATATTTTAAATTTTCCATTTAACTCTCCATTGTTTACATTGAATTATAACATATTAAACTATTGGTGTCAAGTCTTATATTATTCTCCCTATGGAAAAAAGCGATAATTTTTTCAATATAGATTATTGTTATTTCTAGAATTTTTATATTTAAAAATATAATATGTTCATATGTCCTAAAGGCCTTACGTCCTGTGCTTAAAAAATTGCCTCGCTTTGTTTTAAGGCACTTTCAAAAAATATTTGATAATATTGGGTTGACATAATATTTTTTATATGGTATAATATAATTGATATAAGTATATCTATAGGAGATGAATATGGAAAAAGCAAAAAGATTAAATGAAACTACATTATCCGATTCAGGTTTCGGTAAAAACGTCAGACTTAAACAAAATGGTGAAGCCGTTGGCGGAACAGCCCAACAAAAAGTGAAATTAACATCCAAGGCTGACCATCTTATTCAGTTTAACATTGGCGACAATACTTTACTCCACGTAGATGAAAAAGATGGCAAATACAGCCTCCGCATACCTTCATTAGAAATGTTTAAAGATAAGGACGGAAACGTTCTCGCTGGTTTTGGCGAAAATGGAGAAATTGCCCTCGACCCTGAAACCGCTTCAATCACAATGAGTCATAAAACAGAGGAATTGCGATTTGAAATTAATGCAGAAGGCGATAAAAAATATGTTATAACAACTGGTGCTTTTGGCATTAAAGTTAGCGTTACAGATGCCGAAGGAACTAAAAATTTTAGTTATCGCATTCCACCAGTAAAAGAAAATGAAACACAAGAAGGTGTCGGTGTTGTTCTTAACCCTAAATTTATGGAGGAATTTCTTAACCCCGATAAAAAATTGTGTAAATTTAGATATAAAAACGACAAACTACTCTCAACTATGCAATCATCCCCTGAAGGATCTCTTTCAGTAGATTTATTTGCCTCCTTCGTTCAATCTATGGAACCTGGAACTACTATTGATTTTACAGGCGAAAAAGAAAATGGTTATTATATAAGTCTCCTTGCTAATCAAGGAACTGAACTTAATCCTGATGGCAAACGTCGTCCCCCTGCTTTTATAACTCAAATAAAAGATGGTCAACGTAAAAATTTCCTTTTTGTCAATGGTCATTTTAAACACTGTGATGAATATCGACTTATGACTGAACCTACAGGAGATGGAAAAGTTCAACCTATTATTGATTTTAGTATTGGTTCTAACGACCGTGTTCACTATAAATATGAATTGCCAATTGATGGAGAAGGACAACTCACTCCTGAGGCAATTGATATTATTGACCAACTTCGTAATGTTGTTTTTATGAAACCTCCAATCAATGCTGAAGGAGCAGAAAAAACTACTGCTTATAAAGTAAATATGCCTGATAAAGATGGCGTTCCTAAAGAAAGCACTATATATTTTGAAAATCGTGATAGCAGACCTTCTGAAGTGCTTCGTGATTATGATATGAATAGATTGGCATACGAAGACGATGATGATGAAGAGGAGAGAGAAGACGATGTAGTTGAGCCACCACCACCTGTTATACATGGGGAAGACGGTCAAGATGGAAAAGATGGCCAGGATGGAAAAGACGGTCAGGATGGAAAAGATGGCCAAAACGGACAGGATGGAAAATCTGGAAAAGATGAGCAGGAACCAGAAGCCGA
>CANQKH010000021.1 GCA_947624415.1 uncultured Clostridia bacterium
GACCTCCCGCTCAAATAACTTTACTTTACTATTAATTGAAATTTAAAAAAAAGACTGGAAATGCCAGTCTTTTTTTTTGTGATTTGTTTGCTTAAATACTAAAACTTTAAACATAATTTATTTTTTAAATTATGAAATTTTATTTATTGTGTTAAAATTTAGTTGGCATTGTGATAAATTTTCAACAATATATTGACATTTTAATATAATTCAATTATACTTTTAAAAAGAAGGGAAAAAATATGTATTATTATAATTATGGTTTTGTAAAAGCGGAAGAAAACAAGCGAAATCCAAATATAATTGATATTTATTATGGATACAAGGATATGCCACATCATATTCACAAGGATAGAGCATTTGATTTTATTTTTGCGACTCTACCTTGTTTAAGGGAATTTGGAGATAGCACAATAAATAGTTTTAAATCTCATGCACAGAGAGACCCGGTAGAAATGTTAAACCAATATATGACGGGAATGCCAATTATATTTGCGACTAAATTGGGATCCTATGACGAATACCTTAATGGTTGTCAAAATGCCGTTGTTGGTGTAACAAGCATGGATATTAATGGAAAAATGAACGAAATTATGATTGATAATGTTACTTTTGAAGAACTTTATCCTAAAAATGATGATAAAAAATCCACCGATAAAAATAATAATTCCAATGATTCATATTTGAATTTAGAATAGAGCAATTTTTGACATTTTTGCACATAAAAATTTATTATTTTTATTAAAAAGGAAATCGATATAATTATATATAAAAATATTCTTAAAATTTTTCTAAAGTTTACTTGAGAATATTTTTTATTTATGCTACAATTAATGTGAGTTTGCGATTATTCGTTTAAAAGGAAATATATGTCAACTTTTCAAGTTTCTAAACACAAGCAAAACAAAACAAATAGAAATTTAAAAGCGGTTGCAGGTTGGATAATATTAGGTATATCGACATTTACCTTTTTATTCTCTGCAACAAGATTGTTGCCATTCTTGCAGCAATTCTTTTTGGGTATATTAGGGGTATTTATTTATCCTTTAACGGTCTTGGGAGTTATTATTTCGCTTGCTCTTTTAAATGATAAAAGATATGTTATGCCTAAAAAGTATGCCATATTTTTGGCATTAAGTTTAATATTATTTTTGATGATTATACAATTAATTATAATTGGATCTCCAAATGGTAAAAGTTTTGGTGAATATTTGGCGTTAAATTATACAAAGAAATTTACTGCTGGTGGAATAATCATAGGCTTTTTACCATCATGTATGGCTAAATTAATGGGACTTGTTGCAACTTATATTTTGTTGGCGATTATGTTTGCCATTTGCGTTGCGTTTTTTGTTGAAGCCATAATGTCTTTGCGTAAAACAGAGCAAAGCGAAAAGCCAATTAAATTACAAATAAAAGATAAAAAAATAGAAAAACCAATCCAAGCGACTATGTCAACTGAAAATCCTAAAATTGCACAAAAACGAGAAGAAGTAAATGTAATGTATGGAGGGAATGTTGAACAAGAAGAGAAACGCGAGTTAACAGCAAGGGAGAAACTTGGTTTGGTTGGTGGATACAAGCAACCAGTTGGACAACCTTACAGGCCTGAAGAAGTTGTTTTACCTGCCGATAAAAAAGAGAAAGAAAGTGTTCCGCAGGGGATGTCTATGCGAGAATATCTTTTATCACCTCCAAAACTTGACTTAGATAAATTTAGAGAAAGGCAAGAGAAAATTACAAAGATAAATTTGGCAAATTCAAATTATCAACAGAGAAACAATGAACCACAAGAGCAACAGGTAGAAACTCAATCAATAAACACGTCGCCAGAAGAAATTCAATCGAATATTTCTCAATTAAAGGAAGAAGAACTTATAAAATCTCAGCCAGTTGAGGATGCTCAACCAACATGGCAGGTGAATTTGCCAAACATAAAACCCGAGGAGATAACAAACGAAGCAGAAAATATTGTGCGTTCGGTATTTATGCAAGAGAAAATTGAAAGAGAAGAGGATTCAAAGCGAGAAGAACAAAACAATAATTACGGAGAATTTAGAAGAGAAGAAAATAATTTTGAGAGAGAGAAAAATGAGGAAAGAAACACATTTGACAGAAATGATTTTTCAAGAAGGGAGAATTTTACAAGGGATAATTTAGATAGAAATAATTTGTCTAGAGAAAGTAGATTTAGTGAAGAAGACAAAGAGGAAAACGAAATAATTGAACCAGGAGAGAGGGGAGAAGACATATTTAAAACTAGAAATCGTGAATCTGGCAGGGAAAATGTATTTGATAGAGAAAATATAGAAAAACCTCAAAAAGAAAGATCGCTAGCAGAATTTGTTAAGGAAGAGTTTGTAGAAGATGGTAATAAACAAGACGATGTGGTTGAAGATAAGGAATTTATTAATTTTGATGATATAGAAGAAGAGCCACCAAAGAAGAAAGAAGAATCACAAAGAAATAATTATTTAACGTCTAGAGATGACGAAAGGGGAGATTTTTCAAAACCATTTAATAGGGATAGGTTTGAAAGCCAAGAAAAAGAAAAACCTATTGATGAGATGGAGAAGAGAAAGAGGTTTGTAAGTCTTGACGATGACAATAAGAAGGAAGAAATCATCAAACCTTATAAATATAAGCGTCCATCAATAGATTTATTGACGACAGTTTCAGATGATCCAGCATCATTTAATAGTGATATGCCTTTAAAGAGGGTTGCACTTGAAAATGTCCTTGAGAATTTTGGAGTTCCTGCAAAAGTTCAAAATGTTGTTGTAGGGCCAACAGTTACAAGATATGAAATTGAGATGCCAGAGGGTATTTCTGTCAAAAAAATACTTTCAATGGATGCTGATATTGCGTATGCTCTTTCTGCAAATGGAGAGATAAGAATTGAAGCACCAATTCCAGGAAGAAGCATGGTGGGAATTGAAGTTCCAAATTCAAGAATTGCGAAGGTTAGCGTAAAAGATATATTATCATCGAAGGAATTTGAATCTAGTTCATCTGCTTTAACGTTTGCACTTGGAAAAGACATTACAGGCAATGTAAAAGTTTGTAATTTGCAAAAAATGCCACATCTTCTTGTTGCGGGAACTACTGGGTCAGGAAAAAGTGTATGCTTAAACACAATTATTATATCATTGTTGTATAAATCTTCACCAGATGAGGTTAAATTTATAATGATAGACCCTAAGCAAGTTGAATTATCAATGTATGAGGGTTTGCCTCATATGGTCGTTCCAAAGGTTATAACCGACCCAACAAAAGCAGTGAATGCTCTACAATGGGCTGTGGATGAAATGGAGAGAAGATTTAATTTAATATCTGACGAACGTGTAAGAAATATTGATGAATACAACCAACTCGATAAAGTAAAAGAAAACAAGGTGAGAAAAATACCATATATTGTTATAATATTTGATGAATTTGCTGATTTTATGGCGGTTGCAAAGAATGAAATAGAGGATAAAATCAAAAGGTTGGCAGGGAAAGCAAGAGCGGCAGGAATACATCTTATTCTTGCAACTCAAAGACCTTCAACCGATGTTGTAACAGGAACTTTGAAAGCAAACTTACCGGCAAGAATAGCATTTAAAGTCGCAAGCACTGTTGATAGTGGTGTTATTATGGGATCTCCAGGTGCTGAAAAATTGCTTGGACACGGTGATATGCTTTACAAGCCTGCCGATGCTGCTCCTACAAGATTGCAGGGATGCTTAATAGAAACCCAAGAGACAAAAGATGTTGTAAATTATATAATAGAAAACAATGAGGAAGTATTTGACGAAGAAGCATTTAATGCTATAAACAATCCAAATAAGGCAAATACAAAGGATGGAGGCGAAAATAATGGTGTTGACCCATTGTTGCCACAAGCATTAAAAATTTGCATTGATAATGGAGTTGCGTCAACCACCATGGTTCAGAGAAAATTATCTATTGGCTATCCAAGGGCAGCGAGAATAGTTGACCAAATGGAAGAACGAGGATATATTTCCAGTGCCGAAGGTTCAAAACAACGTTCAGTTTATATTTCAATAGAGGAATTTTACTCGATTTTTGGAGATATATATGACTAAAGAGGAATTAATAAAAAAAAATATTTCTGCAATCAGTTTGGGATGTGATAAAAACAAGGTTGACCTTGAAAAAATGCTCGGCAGATTAAAGGAGTATGGATTTTCAATAACAGAGGAAATAGAAAGAGCAGATATTGTAATAGTTAATACGTGTGCATTTATTCAAGTTGCACAGGAAGAAGCCATAGCAAGCATTGCGGAGATGGAAGAATATAAGAAAAAAGGTGTCATAGAAAAATTAATCGTTACTGGATGCTTTCCAGAGCGTAATTACGAACAACTTAAAGATAATTTTCCAAATGTTGATTTATTCTTGAAATTAAGAGATAACGATAAAATATGCGAGAAATTAGAGAGTTTGTATGAATTAGCACCATCAAAGCCCAACAAAACTTTTCAACGGGTTTTAACAAGTGGTTCGACTTATGCATATTTAAAAATTGCAGATGGCTGCAACAATGTTTGTTCATATTGCACAATACCAAGGATAAGAGGGAGATATGTAAGTTATCCTATTGGGGATCTTGTTGATGAAGCAAAAAACTTAGCAGACAGAGGAATAAAAGAAATTATTTTGGTTGCACAAGATACAACAAGATATGGCGAAGATTTGTATGAAGAAAATTGTCTAATTAAATTGTGTGATAAATTATCAAAGATAAATGGAATAAAATGGATACGAATTCTCTATGCTTATCCAGAGAAAGTAAGTGATGAACTTCTTTCTTACATAGCACAGAATGATAAGATGTGCAAATATCTCGATATACCTTTACAGCATATAGACGATAAAATGTTAAATTTAATGCGTAGACATTTAAACGAAGAAAAAACAAGGGAGTTAATAAATAAAATAAACACATTTTACCCCCAAATACGCCTAAGGTCAACATTTATTGTAGGGCATCCAGGTGAGGATAGCAAAAAATTTAAAAAATTATGTAATTTTATAGATAGTGGTTACATTGATTATGCAGGCTTTTTCCCATATTCGAGAGAACCTAATACGGCAAGTTATTATATGAAAAATCAGGTAAGTAACTTCGTCAAGAAAAAAAGACTAAATAAGATTTTAAAATTACAAAGAAAAATTATGACCCAGAAAGCACAAGACCTTATTAATTGTGAAATGGAGGTCTTGGTGGATTATTTTGATGAAAATACAGGGGAATATTGCTCACATTCTCAAAATCTTTGCCCAATGATTGACTTTGGAGTGAGATTTGTGGATAATGGTAATATAAAAATAGGAGATTTCGTAAAGGTAAAAATTTACGATTTTAATGGAGAAGATTATAAAGGAGAAATTGTATGAACACACCAAATAAAATAACTCTTATAAGGCTTTTATTGATACCAGTAATAATATTTTTTTACTTGGCAGAATTTATTCCTTATGGACGTTTAGTTTCGGCTATTTTATTTATAATTGCTTGTTTGACTGATTTTTTAGATGGATACCTTGCAAGAAAAAATAATCAGGTTACAACTTTAGGCAAGTTTTTCGACTCAATAGCGGACAAAATTTTAATTATGACAGGTTTAATTTTAATTGTTGCAGTTCCAGTTTTGGGGCATCCTGCTGTTAGAGTTGAATGGCTTGGAGTTACTTGTGCTATAGTTATACTAGCACGCGAGTTTATAATTTCGGCGTTAAGACAAATTGCGGCAAGCAAGGGGAAGGTGCTGGCAGCAGATATGGGTGGAAAAGTTAAAGCAACAATTCAATTTATTGTAATATCTATCTATATGATTTTTGCCTTTGTAGAAACTGAGTTTCTTGCGGAGATAAACACAACGGCTGTAACTGTTGTTAGGTTTGTTCTCATGGTATTACTCATTGCGACAACTATATTTACAGTTTATACAGGTGCTGGATATCTTATAAGAAATAGGTTTGTATTCAAAGAAGAAAATAAAAATAATAAAATTGAAAATAATTAATGAGAGGTTAAATTATGGCAAAAGATGTAAATGATGCAAGGAGAGAGGCATTAGAGCAGGCACTCCTTCAAATAGAAAAACAATATGGCAAAGGTGCAATAATGAAATTGGGGTCAAATTTTAGAGATACAATAGATGTTATCCCTACAGGATGTTTGACGTTGGATGTTGCACTTGGAATTGGTGGTATTCCTAGAGGAAGAGTTGTAGAAATTTATGGTCCAGAATCTTCTGGTAAAACAACAGTTTCTCTTCATATTATAGCCGAGGCACAAAAATTAGGAGGAACTTGTGCGTTTATTGATGCAGAACACGCATTAGACCCTTCATATGCTGAAAAATTAGGGGTAAAGTTAAACGAATTACTTATTTCTCAACCCGATAATGGAGAACAGGCATTAAATATTTGTGAAACTCTTGTAAGATCAGGTTCAGTTGATTTAGTGGTTGTAGATTCTGTTGCCGCACTTACTCCAAAGGCGGAGATAGATGGTGAAATGGGTGATAATCATGTTGGTTTGCAAGCGCGTATGATGAGTCAAGCGTTGAGAAAGTTGACAGGTGCAATGAATAAGGGTAAGACAACTGTAATCTTTATCAATCAATTGAGAGATAAGGTTGGAGTTTTATTTGGTTCACCTGAAACTACAACAGGAGGAAAGGCACTTAAATTTTATTCAAGCATAAGACTTGATGTAAGAAGAAAAGATACAATAAAAGAGGGCGCAGAAATAATAGGGAACAGAACAACAATTAAAGTTGTTAAAAACAAACTAGCACCTCCTTTCAAGAGTGCAGAATTTGACATAATTTATGGACAAGGAATAAGTCAAACTGGTTGCGTTGTTGATCTTGCATTAAATAGTGATATAATTAAAAAATCTGGTTCGTGGTTCTCTTATAATGATGAAAAAATTGCACAAGGAAAAGAAAATGTCAAGGCTTATTTAGAGAAAAATCCTGATTTATATAATGAAATATTTAATAAAATCAAGGAAATTTATTTGAGTGGAGAGAAAGAAGCTCCTGTTAGTGAAGAAGAAGGCGACGAGGGAATTGACGAATAAATAGTTAAAAAGTAGTGTATAAATTAAAACACTACTTTTTTTGTGAATATAAATCTTATTAAATATACCATTTATCTTTTTGGCTTTTTTTTTCTTTTTTGATAAAATTTATCTCTTGACTAGCCCTGTTTTCAGGATTTAATGTATAAAAATTTTCAACAATTATTTTTTGCTTAGAATTAGTAAGGGGAAGTGAAACAGATTGTTTGCCGTTTTTCCCTGAAATTGATTTATAAACCTTTTCATCAATAATAATTTCGTAAGTTTGATATGATTTAGCATTAAATTCAATTATAGCACAACCATTTTCAACCTTATTTGATAAAACTACTTTTTCGACATCGGTAAAATTTTTTGAAATATCATTAGGGAGATTAAATGCTGAAAATAATTCTGTTTGAGTAAATCTTTCAGGGGTAAATGTGTTTGCAAGCATAACACGATGATTTTCTTCAAGTTCTAAACCATCAATATTCTTTTCAACAATGCTTTCTGGGCGGTCAAATTTTGAATCGTCTTTAATTTCTTCAAAATATTTCTTAACAATTTCAGTTGGTTGGTTTCCACCGGCATATTTTATAGGTGTATTGTCAAGATTGCCAAGCCAAACTCCAACGGTTTGTGCCTTTGTATATGAGATATTCCAAGCGTCCAAATTATCTTTAGAGGATGATTTTCCTACTGTTCCTGTTTTAGATGCAATTTCGCAATTTAGACTTGCCAATTTCTTGGCAGTTCCTGTTTTTGCACATGTTTTTAACATATCGGTAAGAAGATATGCACAGTCTTCCTTTAAAACTTTTTCACTTTTAGATTTGTTTATATAAACGAGTTTATTGTTTTTATCTGTTATAAATGAAATAAATTGAGGTGGCTTATAATATCCATTATTTGCAAATGTTGTGTATGCTCCCGCGAGTTGAGAAATGTTAACTCCATAAGTCATTCCACCTAGTGCGATTGTGTAACTGTCATCTTTTTCATCGAATGTTATGCCCATTTTTTGTGCGGTTTGTTTTGCTTTTTCAATTCCAACATATGATAAAACTTTAACAGCAGGAATATTAATAGATTTTGATAAAGCCTCTCTGGCACTAATGTAGCCTCTGTAAACATTGCCCACATTTTTTGGGGTGTAATTAGATATAGTTATTTTTTCATCGAGAAGTTGAGTGCAGGGGTAAATTATATCTTCATTTAAAGCGGGTCCGTAAACAAGAACTGGTTTTATACATGACCCCGGTTGTCGCTTTGACTCTAATATTTTATAAGATGAATTGCCGACAAAAGCCGATATTGCATTCTTATTATTATCAATGACAATGGCTGAATTGTCGCAATCTAAATTCATATCGGCCACACAATCTTCTAGAATTTTTTGTTTGTATGTGTTTTGGTATGTATAAATTTTGTAGCCAGATAATGCTATATATCGTGCCGGTATACCCAAGATTGATTCTGCTTCATCTATGGATGCTTGACTGTAAGAATTTAATTTATTGATTTTGTCTTTTTTTAGATTAAGTTCTATATTCTTGTTTTTTAACATATTATAAGTTTCAATATTAATTTTCCCATCTTTTTCCATTTCTTTTAAAACTACATTTCTTCTATTAGCACAGTTTTCTTGATTTTTAATAGGAGAATACTTTGCCGGTGATTTTATCATTCCTGCAAGTATTGCTGATTCGGCGATGTCAAGTTCCTCGGCTTTTTTAGAGAAATAATAATTGGATGCACTTTCAATGCCATAGCAATTATTGCCAAAATAAATTATATTAAGATATAATTCTAAAATTTTGTTTTTATCATATTTTTTTTCTAACTTTTGTGCCAGAGCAATTTCTTTTATTTTTCTTTCAAATGTTTTTTCGCTTGAAAGTTGGGTGTTTTTTATAAGTTGTTGAGTTATAGTTGAAGCACCTTCTTTCAATGAACGTGATTTGATATTATTTAATCCTGCTTTTGCCATTCTTTTAACATTTATCCCTTTATGGGTATAAAAATTTTTGTCTTCTATTGAAATAAATGCATCAAGTGTGTGCTGTTTTAATGATTCTATATTAGTGTAAGCATGATTTACTTCGTTTTGCTCTTTAATAGGTTTGTTTTCACTATCGAATATATCTAAGGTGAGTGAAGAATTTGTTAATATTTCTTCATTTAGAGGTATATTCAAAGCATTTATATAAATTGAAGATATATAAAGACTAACACCGGCAAGTGCTAAGAATGTTATTATAAATAAAGAAATAAACAGCCATTTAAGAAATTTTTTCATCAATTTTTATTATGTATAACTTTTCACAAATTATTTGTCATATTTCGTAATTTTTTATTTGAAAAATTTACAATTTTATAGTATACTTATATGTGAATGATTTTAGATGAGGTTATATGAAATATTTTATTGTTACTTATGGTTGTCAAATGAATGTGCATGAGTCAGAGAAAATTGCGGGCATACTTGAAAATATGGGGTATACTCTTGCTGAAAAAAGGGAAGAGGCCGATATTATATTTTTTAATACCTGTGCAATAAGGGAAGGTGCTGAGGATAGGGTCTTTGGAAATGTCGGCAATTTAAAAAAACTTAAAAAGAAAAATAAAAATTTAATAATCGCTGTTTGCGGATGTATGACGCAGAAAAGTCAAACGGCACAAAAATTATTAAATACTTTTCCTTTTGTCGATATAGTTATCGGCACTTTTAACTTGTCAAGATTTAGTTATTATATAGAGGCTGTCAAAAAGGGAAGACAGATGGAAATTTTTGACGAGGGAGATATAGATGAAACCCTTCCATATAAAAGGACGAGCGGAGATAATGCATGGGTGAATATTATGCAGGGATGCAATAATTTTTGCACGTATTGTATTGTTCCTTATGTAAGAGGTCGTGAAAAATCTCGAAAGCATGAAAATATTTTAAAGGAAGTTGAAGATATAGTTAGAGAGGGGAAATATAAAAAGATAACATTACTTGGCCAAAATGTAAATTCCTATGGAAAAGATAACGAAAATGAAATTTCTTTCAGTCAATTATTGCGTGAAATATGCAAAATAGAAGGTGATTTTAAGGTATCATTTATGACATCACATCCAAAGGATTTGACCGATGATGTAATTGATGCAATAGCAGAAGAAGATAAAATTGAAAAATACATCCATCTTCCAGCACAAAGTGGAAATAATCGAATTTTGAAGTTAATGAATAGAAGTTACACAAGGGAAAAATATCTTGATATTATAAAGAAAATAAGGGAGAAGATACCTTCCTGTCGTATAACATCGGATTTTATTGTTGGTTTTCCAACCGAAACAGAGGAAGAATTTAATGATACTGTATCACTTGTGAAAGAGGTTAGGTATGATAGTATTTTTGCATTCATGTATTCGCCAAGAGAGGGAACTGTTGCAAGCAAGATGGAAGGGCAAATTGATGAAGATACAAAAAGGTTGAGAGTGAACAAATTATTAAAGGTCGAGAAAGGAATCCAAAAGGAGGATAAGAATGATAATTGATAAAAAGATTTCTCCAGGGATGAAACAATATTTGGCAGTAAAAGAGAAATATAGTGATTGTATTGTATTGAACAGAATGGGTGATTTTTATGAAATGTTTTTTGAGGATGCAGTAACAGCATCAAAAGAGTTAGACCTTGTTCTTACTGGCAAAAATTGTGGATTAGATGAAAAAGCACCAATGTGTGGTGTGCCTTATCATGCGGTGAAGACATATATTGCAAAATTAGTGGCAAATGGCCATAAAGTTGCAATATGTGAACAATTAACTCAACCTCAACCCGGCAAAAATATTATGTTAGAGCGAGATGTAATAAGAGTTGTAACCCCAGGCACTGTAATAGAAGAGGAAATGCTTGAATGTCAAAAGAACAATTATCTTTTATCTGTTTACAAACATGGAGAAAAGATAGCGGCAAGTTACGTTGATATTTCAACGGGTGAATTTAATGTTATGAATACAGATAACGACCCTATATGTGATATAAGTGATTTAATTTCAAGAATTTCTCCATCTGAAGTTATAGGAAACGAGGAAGCGGAAAGTTTTTATAATAATTTACCGATTATGAGATTGGGCTCGTTGAATAAATTGAAACCTTATTACGAGTGGGCTTATACCAAAAATAGTGCAGTTGAATTATTAAAGGAGCAATTTGGTGAAAATTTTGAAGCGGTTTTTGATTTAAAAGGTTGCAATGAAATAATGTGCAGTGCTGGCGGACTATTAGAATATCTTAAAGAAACACAAAAGAAACTTATAGCAAGCCTTAACAAAATAAACAAAATTAAAAATTCCAATTATATGACAATTGACTTTAACACAAGAAGAAATTTGGAGATTGTTGAATCTAATAGAGAACGCAAGAAATATGGCTCAATATTATGGGTTTTAGATAAAACTAAAACGAGTATGGGGTCAAGATGTTTGCGAAAAATGATTGATGAGCCTTTGCAAAGCAGTAAGCAAATTAATGAAAGGCTAAATGGTGTTGAGGAATTATATAAAAAATTAATTCTTCGCGACAGGATTGCGGAGCAATTAAATTCAATTTTTGATATAGAACGTCTTACAACTCGAGTTGCTTATGGAAATATAAATCCAAAAGAAATGCGCACATTGGGAGAGTCTCTTGATAATGTTCCAAAATTACGCAAAGAGTTGGAAAACGTGCAAAGCGATTACTTGAAGCAAATAAGGGACGACCTTGTAGATGTAAATGATGTAACCCAAACTATTTTAAAGGCAATAGATAAGAATGCTACAGCATTAGTTAAAGATGGTGGTTACATAAGTATTGGGTTTAATAGGGAACTAGATGAATATAAAAACATCAAACAGAGTAGTGAAAAATGGATAAAAGCCCTTGAAGAAAAAGAGATGAAGGAAACTGGTATAAAAAATTTAAAAATAAAATACAATAGTGTTTTTGGATATTTTATAGAAGTAAATAAATCTCAGGAAGATAAAGTTCCGTTAACTTATATAAGAAAACAGACGGTAGCAAATAACGAAAGATATTTTACGGCGGATTTAAAGGCGATAGAGGAGAAGGTGCTTGGAGCGGAAGAAAAAGCCTTGCAACTTGAAAGCGATATTTTTAATGAATTAAAGAAGATGTTGCTAAAATATTTGAATTCATTTCAATTAATTGCTCGGGCTATAGCAAGACTTGATGCTATTTTATCTCTCGCGGTAGTAGCGGCAAAAAATAATTATGTAAAACCAACAATAAATTCTTCAAACAAGACCTTAAAAATTGTTGACGGGAGACATCCGGTTGTTGAACAATTTATGCAAAGTGGACAATTTGTTCCTAATGATACATTGCTTGATTGTGATGACAATCGCGTAATGATTATTACAGGGCCTAATATGGCTGGGAAAAGCACATATATGAGACAAGTTGCAATAATAACATTACTTGCACATATTGGAAGTTTTGTTCCTGCAAAGGAAGCGGTAATTCCAATAACAGATAGGATATTTACTCGTGTAGGTGCAAGTGATGACCTGGCATTCGGTCAGTCAACATTTATGGTCGAGATGAGTGAAGTTGCAAATATTTTAGCAAATGCTACGAACAATAGTTTGATTGTTCTTGATGAGATAGGAAGAGGAACTTCAACATTTGACGGATTAAGTATAGCGTGGGCAGTCGTGGAGTATTTAGTTGATAGTTGCAAAGCGAAAACGCTTTTTGCAACCCATTATCATGAGTTGACAGAACTTGAAGGTGTGCTTGAAGGGGTAAAAAATTACAAGGTGTCGGTAAAAGAACTCGATGACAGTGTTGTATTTTTAAGAAAAATTGTAAGAGGGGGTGCAAACAAAAGTTTTGGCATAGAAGTCGCAAAACTAGCAGGTGTTCCACAGTCGGTTTTGAACAGAGCAAATGAGATATCGCAAAATTTGGAATTGGCAAATGAAAAACTTGATTTAAATATATTTAAAGAGAGGAAGAAACAAGCACAAGATAACACCAAACTTGCAGTTAGTTTATTAAATATAATAAAGGATATTGATATAAATAGAATATCTCCAATTCAGGCGTTTGATATATTGGGAGATTTAATATCAAAAGCAAAGGAGGAAAAATGAAAATTAATGTTTTATCACCAAACATTTACAATAAAATATCGGCAGGGGAAGTTGTAGAACGTCCAGCATCCATAGTTAAAGAATTAATTGAAAATAGTATTGATGCAGGTGCAAAAAAAATTAGAATTGAGGTAGAAGAAGGTGGTATTAAAAATATAACAATTTCAGATGATGGATGCGGTATTGAAAAAGATGATTTAGTTACGGCATTTTTGCCCCATGCGACAAGCAAAATAAAAAGCGAGGAGGACTTAGACATAATAACAAGTTTAGGCTTTCGTGGTGAAGCGTTAGCAAGCATTGCTGCAATAAGTCAGGTAAGATTATCTTCAAAAACTCAGGAAAGTTCGGTGGGATATTCATTAAAAGTAGATGGTGGAAATTTTGGGCAGGTTGTAGAAATTGCACGCTCAGTTGGGACAACAATAAGTTGTTCAAACATTTTCTTTAATACTCCAGTTCGTGCCAAATTTTTGAAAAAACCAAAAACTGAAGAGGCAGAAATAACGCATTTAGTTGAGAAGTTTATGCTATCTCACAGCGATATATCGTTCCAGTATTATGCAGATGGGAAACAGGTGTATAATACAACATCGTGTAGTATGCAAGACATAATATATACGATATATGGGAATGACGTTTATAAAAATTTGGTGGAAGTGAATTATAAAGAAAATGGATATAGTGTTTATGGTTATATAACAAAGCCACAATTTTCAAAAAGCAACAGGACGCAACAAACTTTATTTGTCAATGGAAGATTTGTTGAGAATAGTATGATATCAACTTGCATTCAAAATATATATTCGTCCTTTCTTATGAAAGGAAGATTTCCTGTCTATGTTTTGTCATTAAATCTTCCTCCTGATTGTGTTGACGTGAATGTTCACCCTTCAAAAAGGGAAGTAAGATTTGAAAATCAAAGTAAAATTTATGGTCTGTTTATGAGGGCAGTTGAAAAGGCATTATACGCAGTTGATGAGATACAAAGTTTTATTCACTTTGATGAAACCAAGCAGGAAGTTGAGAGTGATGATAGAGGGGATGCTCTAGAAAGACTTGTAAAAAATACTATTGAAAATTTTGATAATCCTTTGCCTTTAAAGAAAATGAGTGAAAGCGAGGGCAAGAGTTTCTCTGTTGACTTGTATGAAAATGATGATCCTAAGGAATTTAATATTAATATTCCAGAGTATGAGAAAGGGGAAAATGAAGTAAATAAAGATGAACAACCCAATGCTGAGCCTAGCGAAACATCGTCGAAAAAGAAAGATTTAAAAACATTTTATTTTGATACTGAGAATGTAAAAAATTCACGTGATATTCAAGATACGACAAGTTTCTTACAAGCTGATGTAAAAGAGGAGATGAAAATATTAGGCACTGTTTTTAATACATACATTCTTGTAGAATATGATGATTCGTTATATTTTATTGACCAACACGCAGGTCATGAGAGAATTTTGTATGATAAACTTGTGAAAAAAATAGATGAAGGGACAAATGTTCAACAAAATCTTTTAGTTCCTTATACATTTACTTTAAGCCCAAAGGAATCTCAAAATGTTGAGTTGCTTTTAGGGAATTTAAGCAAAATAGGGTTTGATATTGATAAAAGAGGTTACAATTATTCAATAAACGCTATACCTTTGCTGTTGTCATACATTGATTTAGAGAAATTTGTTGATGAAATAGTTTCCGAAAGTATAGGGCTTGAAAATAAAGCCAGTGATTTTATTCACAGCAAATTATGTCAAAGTGCTTGTAAACACGCAATTAAAGGGGGAGACGCTATTACAAAGGACGAATGTGCATATTTAATAGAAGAGGTGAGAAAAGGAGTTATGCTTTGTCCGCATGGCAGACCAATAACATTAATTATAACAAAACATGAATTTGAGAAGATGTTTAAAAGGATAGTTTAACATTATGAACAAGGTTATGATTCTAATGGGTGCGACAGGGATAGGCAAAACAGAATTTTCAATCACTTTAGCAAAAAGATATAATTTTGATATTATTTCTGCAGATTCTGTGTCTGTTTATAAAGAGTTTGATATTGGTTCGGCGAAAGTGAAGGAAGAGGAGCGACAGGGTATAATTCATTATGGAATAGATATCGTTTCACCCAAAGAAAATTTTTCGAGTGAAGAATTTTATAAATATACTCTTCAAAAGATAGAAGAAATTCACAATAAGGGTAAAATTCCATTGATTGTGGGAGGGACAGGCTTATATATAAAATCACTTGTAAATGGTTATAACTTTGGTGGTGTGGAAAGACATGAAGAATTTAGACAGAAACTTGAGAAGCAATTTGAAGATGAGGGAATTGAATCTTTACAAAGACGATTGAAAGAACTTAATGAAAGCACATATAATTCAATTGATAAAAGTAATAAGGTGCGATTAATTCGAGCCATAGAGATAGAGACATTTGGAGGGAGTAAGACGAAGTCAAAAACAGAATATGACTTTAAAATTATAGCCTTAAATATGCCTCGCGAAAAACTTTATGAAAGAATTAATCAAAGAACAAAAAAGATGATTGAAAATGGTCTTATTGAAGAAACGAAATATTTATATGAAAAATACGGCACTTGTAAGCCATTGAATGCTATTGGATACAAAGAAACGTTGGCATATTTGAGAAATGAAATAGATTTAAAGAGATTAGAAGAAACAATAAGTCAACACACGAGAAATTATGCGAAAAGACAGATAACATTTATGAAGGGAATTGAAGGAATTAAATTCGTAGATGTGCGTGATGAAAATCAAGTTAAAACGTTATTAAAGGAGATAGACGAGTGGATAGAGGAGAAATAGAAAGATATTTATTGGAAGAAGAGGAAAAACTTGCTGAGCAATTTAAAAGAATTGACCAAATAGCATTTTATAACCAGAAAAAAGTGCTTAACGCATTTATTGAATGCCGAGTTTCCTCGCAATGTTTTCAAGGAAGCAGTGGATATGGATATGACGATGTGGGAAGAGATACACTTGCAAAGGTGTATGCCAAAATTTTTGGTGGCGAGAAAGCACTAGTATCGCCACATTTATTGTGCGGAACTCACGCTATAACAACTGTTTTGTATGGTATTTTACGTCGTGGAGATGTAATGCTTTCGGTAACAGGTCTGCCATATGATACAATTCAAGAAAGTTTGTTTGGCAAGGGAAATGCATCTCTTGAAGATTTCGGGGTTATATATAAACAAATAAATCTATTAGAAAATAGCGAATTTGATTATGAAAAAATAACTAAATATGTAGAAGAATACAAGCCAAAGGTTGTTTATCTTCAAAGGTCTCGGGGATATAGTAACAGAAAAGCAATTGCACCTATTGATATGAAACCTTTGTTTGAGTTGGTAAAAAAATTATCGCCAGAGTCTTTAATTGTTGTTGATAATTGCTATGGGGAATTTGTTGACACAATCGAACCTACAGATGTGGGGGCTGATGTTATTGTTGGATCATTAATTAAAAATCCTGGTGGAGGAATTGCTCCAACGGGAGGATATGTTGTGGGAACGGAAAAAGCAATCGATCTTGTTGCAACTCGTTATACAAACCCATCGTTAAAATTAGAACTAGGATCGTTTGAAATGGGGTATAGGCTGTTTTATCAAGGAATCTTCCTTTCACCTCATGTAGTTGCACAAAGTCTAAAAGGAAGTTTGTTGGTTGGTCAAATAATGGAGGATATGGGATATAAGATTATTCCTTCCAACGATGAGAAACCTCAAGATATAATAAAATCTGTTGTTTTCAATAATGCAGATGAACTTGTGAAATTTGTTCAACTTGTTCAAACCATTTCGCCTGTTGACGGCTTTGTTTTACCTTTGCCATGGGATATGCCTGGCTATAAAGACAAAGTTATAATGGCTGCCGGGACATTTGTAGGCGGTGCATCAATTGAATTATCATGTGATAGTCCGTTGAGAGAGCCTTATATAGCATACTTCCAAGGTGGTTTAACTTATGAGCATGTAAAAATGTTTGCTGAAAAGATTTTATTAGAAATGAAGAAATAAAGGCAAAGAAAATTAATTTTGCCTTTTTTTATTGACCCCTTAAATTGCATTAAAGATAAAATGTTAAGAATTTAAAAAAAAACACTAAAAAATGCTTGACAATAGGGGGGGGGGCATACTATAATTAAGGTATAGACAAAATATAATTATATCTTCAATTTAAAAACGAACCAAAGGAAGGGCATTTTGTTCCAAAATCATATTATAAAATTCAACATTTTTGACAAAATTCGACAAAATATTGACATAAAATTGACATAAAAAAATTCTTTGTCTACAATAATTATATAATTAATATCTTAATATAAAATAAATTAAGCAAAAATTGTTAAACATATGAAAATTTAGTAAAAAAAATAAAATCATACAAAAATAGGAGGGGATATGAAAAAGATTATAAAATCAAGTATTTTTAAAACTTTTGTAATTATAACCTGCCTTTTTATGAGCCTATCGTCATTAATGATTGGCTTAAACTTTTGTGGAATCATATATATGGAATCTGGCGATGCGTTCAATAGCAGTGATAGTTATACTACAATTGGCGAGATTTGGGATTCCACCAATTCAAAATTTAACAAAGGCAACTTTGACAAATTGCTCCAAGCAATAAGTGGGAAACAGGCAACATCTTCCAATATGACGAAAATAAATAGTATGGCGATAACTGAGTCTAGTGCCCAAACGTTTAGAAATAATAATGGAAAAGATATAGTTGTAACAGTAGGTGGTTTATTGTGGACACCAACATATCTTTCTAAAGACAAATACGGGAATATAATTTTAACGTTGTGGTTTGCAAACTCGACTCAACTCGATTCTGAGGATGATATTGAAAATGGTTGGTATGGAACTGATAGTTGGTCTTATTTCGCTGATAGTGAAATAGGGTTTTATCATCCATCAAGTATGTATGGAACGTCTTATATGAGATGTGTAGTTTTAAATAATGGTGGCTTTTATGCTACGGGTATTTCTAAGAATGATTTAAAATCCGGTTCCCAAGATGAAAATTCGGTTTATGCTCCATTTACTATGGGTGATTTAAGAAAATATATAATAAGGCCAGAGGGAGTATCTTGGCAGGAAAGTGGCCAATCTGCAATTACTCAATTAGGCTATTCGTATAATTTACCAAATGAAAATTGGTCGACAAAAACTTTGTCTGATGGCTTTTATAAAGATAGTAATAATAAGTCATACAATTGGTCTCGACTTCGAAATAGTGATGATTGGAAATACGATTATTTATGGCTTCCATCTTTAACAGAAACGGGATATAGTTCTACAAAAAAAGGGATATGGCAAACTTCAACGGGGCAAAGACGAAATGGTAATGGAACATGGCTTAGATCGGGCGCTGCAGAGAACGCAGATTCTGCAATGGCTCTTAGTTGGAATGGCAATAGTATTACGCAAGAGTATTTTTATGATGCAAACGCCGCTGCACGACCTGCATTTCATTTAAATTTATCTGTTGCTGCAGCAGAGGTTGCGGCAATAGGCGAATTGTGGGATAGTTCCTCATCGAAATTTAATCTCACTAATTTTAATGATTTAATGGTTGCCATAGGCGGAGATACCAGCTATTCAGCATATAATATGACTGGCATTGATAGTTTGGCAACAAAAAAAGCAACAGGCAAAGTTTTGCAAGACAAACGAGTTGGTGTGAAGATAATTGTTACTTTAGGTGGACTTACATGGACGCCAACCTATCTCTCGAAAGACGAAAGTGGAAAAATAATTTTGACACTTTGGCTTGCGGATGAAAGTCAATTGAATGGCAAACCTGTTGGTGATGGAACTAGCAGTAGAGTCCAATGGTCAACTATTAGATTTGGCGAGGGCTGTTCAGATGCATTTCCAAAGAATATGTATGGCATGTCATATATGAGGTCTGTTGTTCTAAATAATGGTGGAAATTATACGACAAGCGGAAAGGACAAAGTTTATTTTACCAAGACAGACAATTCGGTTTTTGCTCCATTTACAAAGGGAAATTTAACAAAGTATATTGTAAAACCAAAAAATGTTTCATGGCAGATAAGTCAATCTGCAATTAGTCAATTTGGAGATTCATATAATTTAGCAAATGAAGATTTAACAACGTCATCTGGATTTTATAGTCTTACATCAACGGATCTTAATTTTACTGTAAAAGAGGGCTATACCAACTGGGGCGATGATTATTTGTGGCTTCCATCAGAGACTGAAATTGGTTTAAGTGATTCAAAATCGGGATTTTGGGATATTTCACTTCAACAACGACTATATTCGAGAACATTTCTGCGTTCGGCAATATGGTGTGATGCGATCGAAGTAAACATATTAGAAGACGCCTCCTCCGTCTACAATGGCTATATTAATGCGTATTCTAATTTTTATATCATGCCCGCACTTCATTTAAATTTAACAGATGCCGCAATCAAAGCAACTGAGACTGAGGTATCTCTGCTTAGTGGTTATGATGACAATTTTCAACTGGGGACGGTAACGACTAATTACAAGCAGACAATGGGAAAAGTGAGTGTTCCAACACGTCCAGGATATATTTTTGACGGATATTATACAGGCTTAAATGGAGGAGGAAGGAAATATTTCAA
>CANQKH010000022.1 GCA_947624415.1 uncultured Clostridia bacterium
CAATATTATCCTAAGGCCTTGACATGGACGGCATAAGAAAAGCAAAATTAAAAATATTAAAAAGGATATCATTAACACATTGTTATTGACATCCTTTTTTAATAATGAATAATGAGTCATAATAACCAATTTTCATTGATTATTAATATCCAATTAATAAATTGGGCTGTTTTAAAACAAAAAAAAGACAGAAATCTGTCTTATGGTAGCCTCTAGGAGAATCGAACTCCTGATTCTGCCGTGAGAGGGCAGCGTCTTAACCGCTTGACCAAGAGGCCTTACTTAACAAACCTATTATAGCAGTTAAGTAAAAAAAAATCAAGTTTTTTTTGTAAAAAATTAAATATATTTGCTTTTTAATTTTATTTGATTATAATAATAATTAATAAATATAATAGAGGAAAAACTATGTTTGGTAAAAAAATAAGAGTTGGAGTTGCTTTTGGCGGTGGAGGAACTAGAGGATTTTGTCATTTGGGAGCAATTAAGGCTTTTGAGCAATTTGGAATTGATTTCGATTTTGTGGCAGGAACGAGTGCAGGCAGTCTTGCCGGTGCTTTTTACTCTGCAGGTTATACTTTTAAACAAATGTATGATGCCATAAAAGATGTAAAAGAAAAGGATATACGGAAAAATATTATTCCTTTCACTCCTTCAAAAATAGATGGTGTTGGGGATATAATAATTAATAATCTTGGCGATATAAATATTGAGGATTTAAAAAAGCCATTTGCTGCTGTTGCTGTTGATATAAAAAGCACAAAGGAAATATGTTTTGCAAAAGGGAATTTGGCTAAGGCGGTTATGGGAAGCTGTGCTGTTCCTGGTATTTTTCAACCAGTGATTTATGATGATATGATTTTGTGTGATGGAGGATTGCAAAATACTATACCTGCAGATATACCAAAATATTTTGGTTGTGATTATGTCATATCTGTGGATGTAAACAAATCGAGGACATACGGGACAGACAGTGTTAAATTCATTGATGTTGTTTCATGTTCCATAAGAATTTTGATGAGAAGTAATGCATTAAGAGGATATGTGAATTCCGACCTTGTTATTGCACCTGAGACAAAGAGATTCAAGTCTACTAAAACGGACGGCATGGAAGAAATGATTGAGGAGGGTTATAAAGCGACCGTTGACGCCATGCCTCAAATTATGGAAATTTTTAATAGAAGAAAGAAGGTTAAAACAGAAAAAAATAAGGATATAACATTTATAATGTAATGGGACAAAGATTAAAATATAAAATAAGGAAGTTCTTAAAAAATCCATTTTACAAAAGAGGAGATTTTTATGTAAAATTAACTTTTACTATTTTTTGTATTTCCATTTTTATATTTCTATTTTTCTTGTTTGATGGTATAGTATATTTTGAAAATATAATTTATGCTAAAAATTATGTTGGTAATCCATTTCAAGTTCATGTGATTAATGTCGAAAATGGAGATGCGTTTTTATTACGTATGCCAAATAACGAAACGATAATGGTTGATACTGGAGATGATAAATATTATGATAGGGTTGAATCATATATAAAACAATATTTTCATTATGAAAAATTAAATTCTATTGACTATCTTATATTAACTCACAGTGATAAAGACCACATAGGCAATGCAATTTCAATAATGAAAAAGTATAATGTTAAAAATATAATTCGTCCCGATGTTTATTCCAAATTTGAGGAAACAAATTCATTGACGGATGATAAATATATCATTACTGAAAGTGAAATTTATAGTGATGTTATAAAATATGCATTTGACAATAAAATTCAAATGGTATTTGCAAACGATTTAAAATCAATGTCTTTGGGTGAGTGCAAAATTAATTTTTTATGGTTAGAAAATAATAAGTTTACAGATGATAATAATCACAGCATTGTTTTTAAATTAATTTATAAATCAAAAAGTTTTCTTTTTATGGGAGATGCCGAAGAAAAATTTGAGGAGAACTTAATAAGCATTTACAAAGATGAATTAAATGCAGATGTTTTAAAAGTTGGGCATCATGGCTCTAAAACATCAACAAGTCAAGAATTTTTAAACATTGTGAATCCTAAATTTGCAATTCTTTCATGTAGTAGCAGATCTTCTATTTTACCAAGTCATGAGGTGATTGATAGGTTGTCAAATATGAATATAAAAATTGCATCTACAGCAAATGAAGGTAATTTTGCCATGACGGTAACTGATAGTGGGATAGAATTTGCGAAGGCAACAAGGAAACCAAATTATCTAGCTTTAATTTTTGCTATTGGAACGATTTTGGTTGCGATTGTATGGAAAAATCCTGTTTATAATAATACTAAGGCAATCAAATCAATAAAAGGTAAAAAAATAATTGAATAAAATAAAAAAGTATGCTAAAATATACCCATGAGTAAAGACGTAATCAATATAATGATTGTATCACTGAATTATAATTTTAGCAAAAATGTAAGTGAGGAACTTGCAAATAAAATGGATATGCTTTTTGCGGATTGCTATGATTTAATAGTCTACGATTTAATGAGCCCAAAGGAGGTTTTAGAGAAGTGCGGTATCGAATACTTTAAAAAAAGGGAAAGGGCTGTTTTAAATCAATGTGTTGACTATTATAATACAGTTCTTACAATGAATTATGAACTTTTTAAAGAAAATTATGAAATTTTTGACAAGTCATTAATAATTTACTTGTTGTTGCCAGAAGATAAGGTAGATAAAATTACAAATAAAATTGTATATGAAAATAGAAATACATTTTTTTGCTCTCATTGTGATAGCATTATAGAGATGGAAGATTGTCAAGTTGCTAGTGCAGTTAGCAAAATTATAAATAAAATGGGGGAATTATATGAGAATTGCTGATAAAACATTAAATTATGTAAGGTCTTTGACAGCGCAAGCCATTTCCAATGCAGGAAGTGGGCATACCGGTGCATCTCTTGGTGTAAGTGCTATTTTACTTGCCTTATTCAAGGATCACTACAACTTCGATATTTCAGATACAGATTTTTTAAACAGAGATAGATTTGTTTTATCTGCAGGTCATGCTTGTCCTGTTTATTATACACTTTTGTCATTATTTGGTTTTGATGTTTCACTAAATGATTTGAAAAATTTAAGAACTTATGGCTCTAAAACACCAGGACATCCTGAGGTTAATATTACTGATGGAGTAGAAGCTTCTACTGGGCCCCTTGGACAAGGAGTTGCAAATGCTGTTGGAATGGCTATTGCTCAAACAATGTTTGCTGAGAGATTTAATAGTGTTGGTTTTCCTATAATAAATCACTATACCTATTGTTTGGCAGGAGATGGTTGTTTAATGGAAGGTGTGGCACAAGAGGCATGTTCACTTGCTGGAAATCTAAATCTTAATAAATTAATTTTGTTATATGATTCAAATGATGTTACTATGGATGGAAGTTTAACTTTAAGCAATCGAGAAAATGTTGCTAAAAAGTTTAAATCGATGGGGTGGAATGTTATACGTTGTAATAGGGCGAATGATTATAAGGCTTGTTCGTTTGCTATTTCAAAAGCAAAAAGGTCAAACAAGCCTACAATAATAATTTTTAAAACAATAATTGGCATAGGAACAGATAAGGAAGGAACGTCATCTATACATGGACTTGCTTTAAACGCTGAAGAATTGAAAGTTTATAATAAGAAGATGGGTGTTGTTGAGAATTTTTATATACCAAATGATGTTCGTGATTGGTGTATGGCAAGTTCACGTAGAGGGAAATTATACCACGAAAAATGGAATCAAAACCTGGCAGTCTATGCAAATTCAAATCCAGAATTATATAGGCAATTTACTACTTTTTTTGACAAAAAGAAAATTGATTTTGATAAGATATCAAGAAATCTATATAAATGGGAAGGCAAAAGTGGACGCGAATTAAATAAAATCATATTGAACGAAATTGCCGACAAACTACCACAGGTAGTAGGTGGGACAGCAGACGTCATACAAACAAGCTTTGCTTATATAGAAGAAGGCGGGAACTATAACCTTGGGAATAGACGTGGAAGAAATATACATTTTGGTGTAAGAGAGCATGCAATGGCGGCAATTATAAACGGAATTAGTTTGTATGAAGATTTTATACCTTTTTGTTCTACATTTTTGGCATTTTCGAATTACATGATGCCAGCAATAAGAATGGCTGCATTTATGAATTGTAATTCGTTGTTTTTATTTACACATGATTCTATATATGTGGGCAAAGATGGACCAACACATCAGCCAATAGAGCAACTTGCTCAACTACGATTAATTCCAAATTTAAATGTTTTTAGACCTTGTGATGGCAATGAGATGCTTGCGGCATATAAGCATTATCTTGAAAATGAAGGACCAACAGCTATTGTTTTTTCAAGACAAGAACTTGGTGTGTGTGATGGGAAATTTAAAGATTCACAATTTGGGGGATATATTTTAAAACACGCACAAAAAGAAGCGGATATAGTTATATATGCATCTGGTAGCGAGGTGGCACTTGCATTAAATGTTTATGAAGAACTAGAAAAAAGATATGATGTAAGCATTGTATCTATGCCAAGTATTGATACTTTTGAGAAACAGTCGGCTTCTTATAAAAATAAAGTTTTGCAACCTGCCGCAAAATTAAAGGTTGCAATAGAAGCATCAAATGATAATATTTGGTATAAATACATTGGAAATGATGGCATAATTATAAATGTTAAAGATTACCAAACTAGTGCTGATGGAAAGGAAGTTTATACTAGGGCCGGTTTTAATACCAGAGATATAGTTAGAAAGATAAGCAAGGTTTTAGTTAAGTAAATCGACAATGTTATCGTTATTTCGACACAATTCGACATCAAAATAAATACACGATTTATCATCTCTTTGTATAATATATAAAGAGGTGATTTTTATGTTTAATAAGAAAAGTATTGTTTTGTCGGGAGTTAATGATAATTTAAAACGAGCAGTTCTCACATTAGAATGCGATGGAAAACTTGCTAAAGGAAAACTTAGATTATACAATTTCCCCGAAGAGCCAAGAGGAATTATAAGTTTGGGACTTATAAACAATGGAAATGTATTTAAAGCAGGGTTGATTAAATCAGCGAATATGCTTTACACATTTGCGTGTCAGGTAAATAATAGTTTAGATAATTTTTCTTGTGCGGTCGTTAATTTTTATAATGGGGAGCCAACACCTTTGTTATATGGCAACAGTGATGGTTTTGCAGAACAAAGCGAAGTTTTTAGCAAAGTTATAGGTGATTTAAGTGTGGCAACAAGCATGAAAGATGTAGAAGAAACCTTAGATAAATATAATATTGATTTTGACGATGAATATAAGGAAGAAATTGAAGAACAAATTGATGATTGCATTTCAAAAGAGAATTGTGAAAATTGTGAGGAATGTATATATAAAAAATTTTATCTTGAAAATGTCAAAGCAAGTGCTTTAAGTGAAAAAGAACAAAATGAAGAAACTGAAGAAAATATTCCAATAAAAGAAAATAAATTTTATGTTGAATTAAAGCCACAAATAGATAAATTATTCGAGGATAATCCAAGCGAAGAATATCTAGAAAATCTTATTCCAGGTTCAAAATGGGTGAAAGTTTCAATTGATGAAGATGGTAATTATTATGTATTGGGTTTAATTTATGAGGATTCGGATTTAAAATATCTTTGTTATGGAGTTCCCGGTGTATATCAAAAGAATGCTCCTAGAGAACTTTCTGGGTATCCTATTTGGTTTCCGCTTGAACAATCCAAGCCTGAAGGGTTTGGTTATTGGTTGTCTTATCAAGATGCTGATAGCGGGGAAAGCGTAAAGGCAATAATTGTTTAAGGAGACTTATGAGAATTTCTTTGGTTATTTTTTTGGCAATATTGATATTAATGCTTGTTATTTTTTCCCTTTACTTAGTTTTAGGGCAAATATTATTTCAATCTATTCTTACAAATAAAGGAAAAATTTTTAAAAGATTTAAAAATAAATCTATTGAAAGGATTAAAGAAATAGATATATCGATATTTAATAGCTATCAAAAATTGGAAATAGATGGGTGGGATAAAATAAAATTGGTCGGTTTCTATAAAGATAATAAAAGCGATAAACTTGCAATATTAGTTCATGGGTTTGGCTCAAATCACTTTGAAATGAAACAATATTCTTCCATATTCGAAAAAAGAGGGTATGATATTTTAATAATTGACAATCGTGGGCATGGAGAAAGTGAAGGTTATATACTTTCTATGGGAGAAAATGAAAGAGAAGATTTGTTGCTTTGGGTTAATAGAATGCTTGAAATAAAACCAAATTCAAAAATTGTCCTTTTTGGTGTTTCAATGGGCGGAACAATTGTAATGCTGGCAGCCGGTGAAAATTATAAAAATATTGTTTTAGCAATTGAAGATAGTGGATATGATAATGCTGATAAATTGTATAAATTTTTATTTGCTAAAAAACGATTTTGCAAGCCTTTATATAAAATATTCTACAATTACACTAAAAAAACGAAATTAATTGATTTAGCAAAAATAGATACTATTTCAAAATTACAAAAATGCAGAATTCCTATACTCTTCATACATGGAGAGAATGATAGGCTAGTCCCTTTAGAAATGATGTATAATATGTCATTACAAATTCCCGAACAAAGAAGGCAAACATTTGTTGTAAGCGATGCAGATCACTTAGAAACATATAAAAAGAATCCAAAGGCATATGAGAAGGCAATAGATAAATTTTTATCCAATTATCAAATGTAAATATGCAATATTTTTGTAATTTAATCGACTTTATAAAAAAGAGGGTCTACTTCAAAATCCTCTTTTTTGTATTATAAACCTTTATTTTTTATCGCTTTTTATTTTTAATAAATCGTATTCATATAAAGATTGATTTTTTTGTTTTTCAAGTAAGTCTTGCTTTCCTTTTTCAATAGTAATTTGAAAGCGTCTTTCATTTTTTAAAAAATCGAAATACTCATTTTCATTTAGATCACTGTCGAGATAAAGTCTGTTTTCATTTGGATTATATCTATACAATGGCCAAAATCCACATTCAACTGCTTTTTTGCTTTCTTGCATCATGTTTGAAAGTTCAAAACCCTGATTAATGCAAGGTGAATAGGCGATGACTATGCTTACACCATTGTATTCTTGGGCTTCACTTAAAGTCTTTATAGCATGGTTCATATTGCCACCCAGACAAATTTGCCCTACATAAACATCTTTATAATTTAAAGCAAGTTGTCCAAGATTTTTCTTGGCAACACTTTTGCCACTATCTGCAAATTTTACACTTGCTCCCGTAGGAGTTGCTTTGCTGGCCTGACCGCCGGTGTTAGAATAACTTTGATTGTCAAGGACAAGAATGTTTACGTTTTCACCACTATTTAAAACGTGGTCAAGACCTCCATATCCTATATCATCTGCCCAACCATCGCCGCCTATAATCCAAACTTTTTTATTTTTGTTTGCTGTAAAGTTGTTACCAAGATGAATGCCCAAACCAAATTCAGCATTATCTTCAAACAAACTATTAGCCCAAAATATGCCACCTTTGTCATCTTTTCCGTATGGACAAGCCCCAAAACTTCCACCATATATTGAAGAGCAGCCGGTAGCATTCGCTATCATCATATTACTTCCATTAAGCATTGTTAAAATTTTAATATATGGAGTTTCCCCGCAACCTGCACAAGCACCTGAAAATTCAAACAAACTTTTGTTAAATTGTAAGCCTTTCGCAGTTGACGTTGAGAAAAGTGTTTGTTGGTCGTTTTTTAAATCTTTTAATGAGTTATAAAGTTGTTTTTGAGTGTCATAAATTTCTTCTGTCCCTTTCATTTCGAGTGCTTTTTTAATGGCTGGGCAAGTCTTTGCACATACGCCACAACCTGTGCAGTCATCAGGGGAGAGAAGTATCTTGAATAGTTTTCCATTAAGACCGATTGCTTTTATAAATTCATCTTTGCCTAATTTTTCGTCAATTAAAAGTGTTCTTAGTGCAGAGTGTGGACAGGCAATAACGCATTGCCCACATTGAATACAATTTTCTTTTATCCATTGAGGTAGCCTAGAAGAGATTCCTCTTTTTTCAAATTTACTTGTCTCAAGCGGGGTTGACCCATCTGGTTCAAATTTTGAAACTGGTATTGTATTTCCCTCTAATTTTCGCATTGGCACCATTATATCATTGTAAAATTTATCATCTATAAATTGTTGATCATCATATTCCTTTCCTTGCAATGAGTTCACATCAACTTCTTGTGAAGAATTTAATGCCATTTTCATGGCAGCAATATTTTTATTGACTACATCCTGTCCTTTTACAGCGAATGATGAAGAAATTGATTTTGAAATATATTTTTCAATTTCTGTATCGTTTAGCAAATTTGCACATTTAAAAAGGGCGGTTTGCATTATTATATTAATCTTGCTTCCTAGGGAATTTTCTCTTGCTATTTTTTGTCCATCAATAACAAATAATCTAGAATGTGTTTGTCTTAGTTTTTCGACATATTTTTTAGGTAAAATTTTCCCAATTTCATCTTTGTTAAAAATTGTATTTAAAATTACAATGCCATTTTCTTTCAATCCGGCTAAACAATCATATCTTGTAACAAATGAAAAATTGTTGATGGATATTACATTTTCGGAATTTACTAGATATTCGCTTTTAATTGGGCTGTCGCTTAGTCTCAAATGACAAATTGTAAGGCTTCCTGATTTTTTTGAATCATATTCAAAATAACCTTGGACGTATTTGTCGTAATTTTCACCAAGAATTTTTATTGTTGATTTGCCGGCAGAAACAGAGCCATCGGAGCCTAGCCCAAACATCTTTATTGAGAAATTATCATTTTGGATTTTACATTCTTTTAATTGGAGCGAGGAATTAAATAGGTTGTCGTTGATGCCAATTGTAAAGTCATTTTTAGGAGACTTACAAAGCATATTTAATAATATTGTATTGACACAATCTGGGTTAAATTCCTTGCCACCTAGCCCATAACGTCCACTTAAAATTTTTACATTTTTACCTTGCAGGGCAGAAACAACATCAAGAAATAGTGGAGGCTTTGCTCCGTTTTCCTTTGTTCGGTCTAGAACTGTGATGATTTTTGTATTTTTGGGCAAAGTTTCAACAAATTGTTTTTCAAGAAATGGTCGATAAAGTCTTACAGTAATTAATCCCATGTTGCAATCAGGGTGAGCAGAAATGTATTCTTCTATTGTTTTGCACGATGACCCCATAGCAACAATTATATTTTCCGCATTTTTATCACCAAAATATTCATAGGCATTATAATGTGTTCCGGCGATATTATTAATTGAATTAAAAATTTCATTCAAAATTTTTTCTACAGACAAATAGTTTTCGCTATTACGCTCTCTGTTTTGAAAGAAAACATCGGGATTTTGAGCGGTCCCAAATTGTTTGTCCTGATATCCATCTATAAATTTTTCAGCATCATTTCCAAGTAATTTTTTTATTTCCTCTTCTTCAAAAACTCTTACTTTTTGTATTTCATGACTTGTTCTAAAACCATCAAAGAAATGCAAAACAGGTAATGAGCATTTTAAAGCAAGAAGATGGGATGCAAGGGCAATATGATTTGCTTCTTCTACAGTGCATGAACCAAGAAAAATAAAACCACTGCTTCTTACAGCCATAATATCGGAGTGGTCGCAAAAAATAGAGAGGGCATGACTTGCAACGGCTCTTGCTGCGACGTGTATTACGGCTGGCAAGCATTCTCCAGCAATTTTAAACATATTGGGAAGCATAAGCAAAAGACCTTGGCTTGATGTGAACGTGCTTGATAAAGCGTGAGATGATAAAGCACCATGAAGCACACCAGCGACGCCACCTTCGGATTGCATTTCAATCATTTTTACTTCTTGATTAAATAAATTATGTTCACCTTTTGAATTCAATGCTGAGCAATATTCTGCAATAGGACTTGAGGGTGTAATAGGATAAATTGGCACTACTTGTGAAAGTTTATAGGCAATTTCTCCAACAGCCTGTGCTCCGTCAATAATTTTACTTTTCATATTGTCTCCTTCAATTAAGTATATTATTTTTGACAATTTAAGTCAATCTATTTTTCTTAAACATTTTACTTTTTTTAAAAATAATATTATAATTTTAATATGAGAAGAATTTTATTAACGATAGAATATGATGGGACTAATTATAGCGGATGGCAAAAACAACCAAATCAAAGAACGATACAAGGTGAAATTGAAGAAAGTATTTTTAAAAGTATAGGAGAAAGGGTTGAACTTTTTGGAAGTGGCAGAACAGATGCAGGAGTTCATGCCTTGTCTCAAACGGCTCACTTTGATTTAAATGCACAAGTTCCTATTTCAAAATTGGCATATATTATTAATAATGCATTGCCCGATGACATTGTAATTAAAAAAGCAGAGGAAGTTGACGAAGATTTTCATGCTAGATTTTCTTTAAAAAGAAAAATCTATTTGTATAAAATTTATAATAGTCCAAATAAAAATGCATTTTTATCAAAAAGTTCGGCATGGATTCGCGAGAATTTAGATATAAATAAAATGAAAGAGGGAGCATCAATAATTGTCGGTGAACATGATTTTAAGGGATTATGCTCTTCTAAGACCTGCACATTGAATTTTGTAAGAACAATTTTTGGCATCTCTATTCAAAGACAAGGTGATTTTATATTTATTGAAGTGAGTGGTAGCGGTTTTTTGTATAATATGGTTAGAATTATTGTAGGGACACTGGTAGATTTTGCGTTAAATAAAATAACCCTTAATGATATAAGAATTGCTGTAGAATATGGCGATAGATCGAGGGCGGGACGAACAATGCCTCCAAGTGGATTATATTTAAAAGAAACAATTTATTAATATTGATTGATTTTTATCGGTGTTTATGATATTATTTAAAAGAGTATGGAGAAAATTATGATTACAGACGAAGATTTAAGAGAATTATGGATAAAATTTTTTACTGAAAAAGGATTTAAAAGGATTGAGGGATATTCTATTATTCCTGAGAATGACCCTACAGTATTGTTTACTACAGCAGGAATGCATCCGTTAGTTCCTTATTTGCTCGGAGAACCTCATCCTGCAGGAAACAGAATTTTTGATATTCAAAGATGTGTTAGGACAACAGATATAGACTCTGTTGGAGATGACAGTCATTTAACTTTATTTGAAATGTTAGGGAATTGGACTTTGGGTGAATGCAATAAAAGGGATATGATTCACTTATCTTATGAGTTCTTGACAAGCCCTAATTATTTGGGAATACCAAAGGAGAGACTTGCAGTGTCTGTTTTTGAGGGAAATGAAGTAGCACCTAAGGATGAGGAAGCCTATAATGCGTGGAAAGAGTGTGGAATCACCCAAATATTTTATTTGCCAAAAGAACATAATTGGTGGGATTTAGGTGGTGGAGAAGGCCCTTGCGGACCAGACACAGAGATGTTCTACGATACAGGAAAACCTAAATGTTGCCCAGAATGTAGCCCTGCTTGTTCATGTGGAAAATATCTTGAAATTTGGAACGACGTTTTTATGCAATATAATGTTAAGAAAAAAGGTGAAAAAGCACAAAAATTATCTAGACCTAATATTGATACAGGAATGGGACTTGAAAGAACTATTTGTGTTTTAAATGGCACAAAAAGTGTTTATGAGATAGGTGGATTAAAAGATGTAATCAACTATATTAATGCAAACGCAGAAAAAAATTATGAATTCGATGAAACATCAAAGAAATATTATAGAATAATAACAGATCATATTCGTTCGTCAGTATTTATTTTAGGAGATGCAAGAGGTGTTGTTCCATCTAATGTAGGGCAAGGATATATTTTACGAAGGTTTTTAAGACGGGCGATAAATTGTGCAAGATTTATAGGTCTTGATTGTGCAAGATTTGCTGACATAGCAGATATGTATGTTGATAAATATGGGAAATATTATAATGATATTGCTCAGAAAAGAGAGTTTATAAAAGAGGAAATTCTAAAGGAAGTTGAAAAATTTTCAAAAGCGATTGAAGAGGGATATAAGGAATTTGAGAAAGTTATAAAAGGCATTGAAAAACATAAAGAATTTGCACAAAAAACAGGGGAAATCGTTGAAAATAAATTAAGCGGGAAAGCGGTGTTTAGGCTTTATGACACATTTGGTTTTCCTTTTGAACTTACAAAAGAATTGGCTGAAGAACGCGGTTATGAAGTAGATGAGGAAGATTATTTAGAAAAATTTAAAGAGCATCAAGAGAAGTCTCGACAAGCAGCAGCCGGCACATTCAAGGGTGGGCTTGCTGATAGTTCTAAACAAAGTGCTTATTTGCATACGGCCACACATCTTCTTCTTGCTGCATTACAAAATAAATTTGGAAAAGACGTTAAGCAACGTGGGTCAAATATTACACCAGAGCGATTAAGATTTGATTTTAACCTAGATCATAAAATGACTAAAGAAGAACTAGACGAAGTAGAAGATTTTGTTAATAAGGCTATACAAAGAGAAATTCCTGTTGTTTGTGAGGTAATGAGTCTTGAAGATGCAAAAAATAGTGGTGCTGAAGGAATTTTCACAAATAAATATGGAGAGGAAGTAAAAGTTTATACGATAGGTGATGTTAGCAAAGAGATTTGCGGTGGTCCACACGCCGAAAACACAAGAGATTTACATCATTTTAAAATAATAAAAGAAGAGTCATCATCAAGTGGTATAAGAAGAATTAAAGCAATTCTTGATTAATTTATTAAATAATTATTGCCTTTTAAATAAATTTGTGCTAAAATAAAATTATAAATAGGAGGTGTTATGGCAAAAGGTAATGTAAAAAAGGGTTTTGCAACCTATATTGTAATATTGCTTATGGCTATTATTGCAACTTTTTTAGTTTTAGTTGTTGTTGCGATTTTCTCTCCATTTAAGGATATACTTGGTTTTAAATATTTTTCATTCAAGGAGAAAAGCTATGTTTATAAGGTTGATGGAGCTTCGCAAGAAGATTTGATTAATTTTGAAAATTTAAAGAAAATTAATATTAATTGCAACTATGCAGATGTAAAAATAGAAAGAAGCGACAAGACAGATAAACACGCGTTATATTTCGAAAATTATTCTGTTGGGTTTGCAAGAGCCGATCAAGATGTAAGTTTTTCTTATGATGTATATTTTACTCAAGGCGGAAAAGATGAATTAAATGTTGTTGTTCATGAGCCTGAGGGTTTATTCTTCTTAAGTAAAAACATTTCTATTTGCGTTTATGTTCCTATCCAAAATGAACATAATGAGGTGTATAAAAGTTCGTTTGAACACACAGCAATTGACATTATAAACACTTCTGGTAATATTTATATTGGCAACAATGATAAGCCAGATTATACTATTGATAGTGATGCACTTATGATAAACATTAATACATTAAGCATCAAAAAAACGGCTGGCAAGGTATTATTCCGCAAATATGCAGGTTCAAATTTTGGAGATGTATTTATTAAAACAGAAAAAGGCACTGTTGAGGCACAGAATGACCTAAATATAAATAATTTAAACATTTTCTCGTCAAGTGCAAAGTTTGAAATGCAAAAAATAAATTTCACAGGTGAAACCGCAATACTGGATATGGGTAATTCCAAATTCTATGCTAAAGAGTTTTCTGGAGATATCAATTTATCAATACAAAACGGATATTTTGATTTGGATGTTTTGAATGGAACATTGATTTCGGATAATTCAGAAAATAGAATGGCAAAAGCAACTATTTATATTAAAGATGTAAAAGGAAGCGTATCTTTACCATTTGCTTATAAATCTCGAATCGATTTTGATAAAATTGAAGAGGGCAGTCAATTACAAATAAGAGGGACTGAAGGCGATATATCAATTGATAAATTATATGGTAGTGCATGGATTGAAACAACAAAAGGTGATATCAATGTTCATACTTACGCAAATGATTTAAGTGTAAGGACTACGACGGGAGATATTAACGTTGTTTTTGACAGCACAGAAATTTTTGATGGAATAGAGTTAACTACTATTACAGGGGAGATTAATCTTAAATTACGAAGTGGCTTACCATTTGTTTTAGAGGTATATGATACAAAAGGAAAGGCAAGAAGTAGTGAAGATGTAAACGTGGCATGGTTAAGCCCTGGTTTCCTTTTGCCATATACATTTAACTCTGGAACTAAGGTTGTTAGAGTTATCTCTGATGATGAGATTTTCATTTCCTTAATTTAAATGTATTAAAAAATGATTGTAAAATTAAGAATTATAAAAAAACATATTGAAATTATAATCAATATGTTTTTTCTTGGCCTATAAAGGATATTGATGGAAATAATAAAGATCTTGTCGCCTTAAATATAAAAATTAATAAAATAGAAACGTATTTGTAAAATTATAATGTGAATTTTATTTATTTTAACATTTAGTTATAATGTAAATTCTTTATCATCTTGATTATTTTCTCGATTTTCGGGGCTATAGTTTTTATTAATTTCTTTTCGCCAGAAGGTTTTAGTCTCATTATCGCTTATACAAATTGTTTTATCATACTCGTATTTTGTTTTTTCTTTATCAAAAAATAATACTTTTGGAGCAATAACATCTCCTGTTTGTGCTTCTGGGAAGACAAGAGGAATAATCTTTTTATAAGCTTCTGTATATAAATTCCAATCTATTTCTTGTTGTTCCAGCCCCAAAGATATCTTTTCATTTCGTCGAGTTTCTTTTAATATTTTACTTTGAGTTTTTCCATCAATAAAAATATTAAAAAATCTATTAGAAATTGATGATTGTTCGATATTGCCAGAAAAAATCTTATAAAGCTCATTGTATTTTTTGAGTTGTGAAACAGTTGTTATTGGACGCATTGAGAGGAGTGCAATATTCCCTAAATTTCTCATATCTATTCCATAATTTGGAAATCCTAACACATCTGCAATTACTTCGCCATCTATGTTATATTTTGTATCAGCGATGTAATATTTCCCTTGTGAGTGATTAGATACAAATATTTCTTTATTCATAATGTTACTTTTTCCATAAGATACATTTATTGTTCCGTCAGACATAATAAAGTTATCATCGGATAAGAAATTGGGAGAAATACGTTTTATAACAGCATTTACAAATTGCGAAAATCCAACACAAGTTATTCGTAAATTATTTATACCCGCAACAATGGTGTTGGTTTTTTCAAAGTCATCGGTTTCATGGTAATTAATATTTTTCTGTGCCCATGTGCAAACAAATAGAAGGGCCTCAAAAGGTGAAAGATTATTATCCGTTATAGTCTTGGCTAAATCATTGATACATGTGTTGGCTTTAATTACATCATCCAATGTCCAGCGGGTATCCGATTCTGCTACTTCATTAAAATATAAATTCCCTTTACAAATCTTATGTAATGTTTGTTGTAATTTAGACAAATTCTTTATTTGGTTGCCGTCTAAAAGATATCTAATATCATTTTTGTTAATTATTCCTTCTCCAAAGTTAATTGTTATATCTACTTTAATATTTTTTTGTTTTTGAATTTCTGTCAAAAGTTTAGAGAAATATTCATCAATTTTATAAAGGCTTCCATCCTTTTTTAAAGTTAAATTTATTTGTAATTGATTTAGTTCTTTCCATTTTGTAATTGATTTTGAAGTATGATTTGTGCATTCTTTTAAAATTTTAGTTGATAAATTTTGTATTTCATTATCGGATGATAAAACATCCTTGACGTTATAAGATAGTTCAAATTTTCCTATTAATTCATTAAACCTCAAATTTTCACGCGACAAACTAAAAAATCCTGATAAATCTAAATATTTAAATAAATGTTTAGAAACATCTCTCGCTTCTTCAATTAATTCTTTTTTATTTTGAGGCATTTTAAGCATTCCTGTATCAAGTGCATTATATATGCAATCAAGGTATGCTTTTAAATACGTCTCTCTTAAATCGGGTAAATCAAGTTTTAATTGTCTCTCAAAAACCTCATGTATTTCTTTTATATCCATAAAATTCCTTCTTTTCATTTTATTGTAACATATTTTTATTAAAATTACAATATTTATAAAAAATTATTATTTATTTTTGATAATTTGGAGAAAAATTAGTTTTGTCTGCTGATTCTTAGTTCGTCAAGAATTTCCACAATTTCTGCTTCTCCTTCAAACAATATTTCACGAGCATCATTAATATTTTCGACCTTTTGTGTCCAATATTTTTGTGCTTGTTGAATGTATTCTTTATAAGATTTTCCCCAACGTCCTACGCAATCCTTGGCGGCAAATATTTTGCCATTACATTTAACTGCGACCGCTTGAAAAAATTCTCCAAATCCTTTTTTGTAAAATATTTTTATTCCTTTTTTAACCTCATCTTTATTAGCAGTCAAAAACATACATTTAAATCTGCTTGGCTCGTTTGGAGCGAGTTCAAGACGAACTTTTTCCATGGCGAGTTCTCTAATTACAAAATCACTTTCTGCAAGGTTTTTACTTAATTTTATTACTATATTGCTATTCTTAAAGATTTTTTTTGATTCTGCATATTCAAAACCTAATTGGGCAATTGGAGTATCATTTTCATAAAATTTTGTGTTTAATACTCTATTTCCTTGCCCATTTAAACTCTCGCCGAAAATTAATTTGTCTCCAACTTTATAATTTCGATTTGTTGCTACTTGATATAAAATTAAATTTTTTACTTCCATAAATGACTTCCTTTATATTTGATTTATTTCGTCTCGCGGGGAGTTTTAAAAATTACAATTGTTATGGTATGCTTATTCATGATTAATTATAGCAAAATTATCATTTATAAACAAGATAAAAGTAAACATTTTCTGTATATAATCTCTTTTATTAATTTGTGCAGGCATTTTGATTTTGTGAAAATCAAAATTCAACAATAGGTAAATTTGGATTAAATTCCGCATTCACTTCTATTACTTTTGCTTGCATTCTAAGTTCGTTATTTATATATCTGACAAAATCAGCACTTATTATTTGGCAAACATCTTTTTTTAGGGAAGTGTCATAATGAAAACAACCATTTGATTTGTCAGCGGCCCAGTCAAAAAACTTTTGCAAATAAAAATCTATCTTTTTAACGATCTCATCAGGCAATTCAATTATATCGACCTTTCCGTTGACAATGGTCTTTTCTGTGTCTTCGTCATAGTCGTAATCATAAGCAATATTTACTCTTTTCATATACACTCCGTTAAAAATTAAGTATTTTAAACTTTTTCTAAAAATAAACTGTGTTTCTTTGCTAATTGTTCCAAGAGTTTTTCAGTATCATTTGTAAAATCAATATGCAAATAGAAATCATATCCCATATAGAACTCAAATTTTTCTACTTTAAACTTGCACCAAAATTCTTCTCTAATATTTTTCTGGATTATGGTATAAAGCAATTTATCATCTACATCATAAGATGTCTTTTTTAAAAAATTTTTAGGCTCTTGTTTTAATATTTTTATTTTTTCAATTTTAAATTCATTAAAAAGTTCATAAATAAAATCAATATACTCTTTTTCGACTTTCAAATATTCTTTTTCGGAAAGCACCCCATCAGAGAATTCTTTGCCAATATCGCTATATGATGTCCATTCTTCCTTTGCATAGGCTTGATTTTCATCTCTAAGTTCAGGATTATATTTTGATACTCTATATTGAAACATTTGTTTCTCCTTTATCAAATTTTCTAATTTTTTTATATTTTTTATTTGAAGAAAAAACACTTTTTGTTGTGATAGGCAAGTTATTTGATAGTTTTTCCAAGTCTCCAACTTCAACATTGTCATCTGCTTCCACGCAAATAAAATTCATTTCTTTATCGAGATAAAAATATTGAACTTTGTTTTCAATATTTTTTTCATCAAAATATTGTTTTAAATTGTCTATAAAGTGCTCTCTTAAAATTTTATAAACAGCATCTTTATCTATTTTAATATACTTCATATTATCTAATTGTTTCTCCTTTATCAAATTTAACAATAAAAACTTCATTATTGTGTCCATAAATTGTTAAGATAAGTTTGTTGTTTTTTGTTTCAAATTTATCTTCTTTCCACCATAGATTTTTTGGATTTTTTAGATCAGACAAGATTTTATAATTATAAAATTTTATTCCCTTAATGTTTGTATCATACAAAGCATGGCTGCTATCTATAATAAGTTCAAGACAATTTCGAACAGGATTTTTTTCTTTTATATTATAGTCAAATGTAACTTCTTTATAATCGACAACGTCAGCATCATGCAAACCTTTTTCCCAGTAGAAAGCTGTATCCATTTTTCCTCCAATATTTAATTTACTTACCTAATTTGTATTATAACATACTTTGTAATATTTGTATTTGATTTTTTGATTATTTTTTAGACTTTTAGACACAGTTTTTTTGCCAAAAAAACAATTTTTGACCTCAGTAGCAAAAATCAGTCCGTAAAAAATATGTCAATAAAAAATGCTACATTCCGCTTGATAAGTGGAATATAGCAAATAATTTATGGTGCTGGTGGTGGGAGTCGAACCCACACGGTGTTGCCACCTCGGGATTTTAAGTCCCGTGCG
>CANQKH010000023.1 GCA_947624415.1 uncultured Clostridia bacterium
GATTATCCATGGAACCCAGACGGAATATTTTCTTCTAGATATGACGGAAATGGTTGTTATATATATGACTTGCACACCGAGACAGAGGAAAATAAAGACATAGGTATCAACGAATGTGCGGGGCTATTTGCTGAGACAAATGGTGCTAGTCTTCAAAAAATAACAATAATGTCGGGGAATATAGTTGGAATGTCGAACAACTTGGATAGAAGAAGTTATGTGGGTTCAATTGTGGGATATGCATCAAATACGTTAATTAAAAATTGTGTAAATTATGCAAGCGTAACAGGGAACGGTTATGTTGGAGGTATAGTAGGAGGTAAAACTGACGATTTATCAAATGCATCTGCAACTATTTCAAGTTGTATTAATTATGGCAAAGTTGCCGGAAGCAATGGTTTGTTTTTAAATCTGGGAGGAATTGTAGGTTATATAGAAAATGGTAATATAAAAAGCTGTTATGTTAAGGCAACTATAACAAATAATATGGATGAGAATCTTTCTGGTGGTATAGCAGGCTTGGCAACAACTGTTACAATTGAACAATGTGCTTTTATTGGGAATGTAATACAGCCAGGTTCTAGTAATGGAATTTGTGCATGGGCAGACGGAGCATCTGCAAAAGATTGCCTTGTAAGGACATCAACTACTGGACTTACTTTATTCCCAGATAATGCAACAAATTGTATTGGATATGTAAATAACGGCACGCCACAAACAACGGCAGAAATGGACTATACAAATTGGACAACAGTAAATGGTCAATGGTTTCCTAAGGGACTTACTTGGCTTGCGTGAATTAAAAAGGATATGTTGGATTTATTCGGACATATCTTTTTTTTATCTTATATTGCAGGATTTTAAAGTATTTGAGGTTACTAATTAAAGAGGTAATACTTATATATTTTCCTTAATATTTTAAAATGTAGTTCTTTTTTAAGTGAATAAAGAATAAATTACAGTATGACATATAAAAACAAAAATCGACAACTAAAAGAGTTGACAGGTTTCGATCAAGAAATTATAAAAGACTCTAAAATAAAATTAATTTTTATTACTGTAATTTTATTTATATCTTTTTTAACAGGAATTATAATTGCGGCAAAAACACATTCTAGTTATGAGCATTTTGAGAATTTTGGAATTGTAGATATAAGAACAGGGGGACTTACCACAACCTTTTTTACAAGACTTTTGTCGATGTTGCTTATGACTTTAATTTTATTTGGATGTTCTTTTACAATTTACACATTGCCAATCGCAGTTATATTTCTCGCCTATAGGTCATATTTGTTAGGATTAAATATAAGCCTGATGATTGTTATATATGGGTTGCCGGGAGTTATAGTAACGTTAATGGTTGCCTTGCCTTGCCAACTCCTTGCACTTGCTGTTTTAACGTTGTTTTATATATTAATGTTTAAAACGAACAAGGATTTTAAAAGTTTTGGGGGATGCAAGATTAAAAATCAAAAGATGAAAGTGATTTTGACTGCAATATTAGTTATGCTTACAATATGTGTGCTTGAGTCAATTTTATTAACTTTGTTTTCTGCTAAGGTTATACTTGTAATTTAAATATGAATAAAAAATTTCCTTATGTTTAAACTATAAGCAAAAGGAGATTTTTATGTTTAAAAGATTTTTTATATATAGTATTTTGTTTATCATACTATCTACAACATTTTGTTTAAATACGCCTTTAAGTTTTAATGCAAGTGCAGATGAAGCAATTGAACTCGAAAGTAAAAGTGCCTGTCTGTATGATTTTTCATCTGGTGAAATTTTATTTGAAAAGGATGCCACTCAGCATCTTCCAATTGCGAGTATGGTGAAAATGATGACTATTTTATTGACACTAGAAGAGATTGATAAAGGCAATTTAACGGAAGAGACAATGATAACCACAACAGAGAATGCTTCTGGAATGGGAGGAAGTCAGGTGTTTATTGATCCCTATGTGAAATATAGTCTTGGGGTTCTTTTAAAAAGTGTTATAATTGCTTCTGCGAATGATGCTTCGGTAGCGCTGGCAGAACATATAAGTGGAAGTGAAAAAAGTTTTGTTAATAAAATGAATGAAAGGGCAAAACAATTGGGAATGAATAACACAAATTATTCAAACTGCACAGGTCTTCCAGCACCAGAGCAATATTCATGTGCAGTGGACTGTGCCATTGTTTTGAGGGAGGTAAGTAAGCATGAATTATATCATAAATATTGCACAATTTGGATGGATGAGGTTGTTCATCCTTCGGGAAGAAAAACAGAAATTGTAAATACAAACAGGCTTGTAAGGTATTACGATGGTTGTGATGGTGGAAAAACTGGTTCAACAAATGAAGCAGGTTGTTGCCTTTCCGCATCTGCCAAAAGAAACAATATGAAGTTAATATCAGTTATAATCGGAGCGCCAAACAGTCAAACAAGATTTAACGAATGCTCAAAACTTTTCAATTTTGGTTTTGCAAATTATGAAAACAAGGAAATATTAAATACTGAAAAGGCAATCACAACAATTAATGTAAATAAAGGCAAAGTTGAAAAAATCGATTTGTTTGCAAAAGAAGGGTTTAGTGCTGTTGTTAAGAAAGGAAAAAATTTAAATTACGAAGTTTCTATTGATTGTCCAAGTAAAATTACAGCACCAAAGGATATAGGTGAGGTAATTGGAAAAGTTTATATTTCTAAGAATGGAAGTATAGTAAAAGAAGTTGAATTAATTTTAAATGAAAAACTTGAAAAAGTATCATTGAAAGATTGTTTTGAAAAGGTTGTAACAACATGGTAAAAAAAATGTCATCCAAGAGATGACATTTTTTTAAAGTATAAATCAAAGTTATAATTATAATCAGTTTTGATATTTATTACACAATCATTTTTACATTCTAAACATATGATTCCATATTGATAATCAATATAAATTTCTTCATCGGAAGAAAATTGTAAATTAGGCGACAATACTTTGTTTCCTAGTGAATCAAAAATATTTAATTCGAATACGCAAGAATCTGCAGTGCAGAAAATAGTTCCATTTTCAAAGGTGCAATCTTCTAAAGGTGATAATACATAATGGTAAGTTAAATCGTAGACAGAAACGGTAAATTTTGATGTTTCAACCAAATCGTAAAGTGTAGCCGTTAAGGTTACTTCAGTAACTCCAGCTTTTAATCCTATTATTCTATCCGGAGTGATGCTCACAATGGTTTCGTCATAATCGAATTCTATTTTTGCATTCTGATTTGAAACATAATAAAAATTTGTTTTCTCTTCTCCAACATATAAAGAAATATTAGAGGTGCTAATAGTTAAATTTTCACGTATTTTGATGGTTTTAATTTGATCAATCAAAGAAAATATAAGCAAAAAGATACAACTTAGCGCTACTAATATAAGACATAGATATAGTGTTCTCGATTTTTTAGTCATATATTTTATAATAACAAAAAATTAAATTATTTCAAAGTAAAAGAAGAAAATTTTTGAAAATTGTCGAAAAAAATTGGTTTGTTTTGTATCTTTAAAAATTTTTCTTGATTTTTTAATAAATATATTGTATAATTTTGAAGTATGCAGAATCAAGAAATAGAAGAAAACATTGACGCAGAAGAAATAGATGATTTTGATGGTGAAGTAGTTAGATTTAAACTTGAGAACTTCGAAGGTCCTCTTGATCTTTTGTTGCATCTTATTAAAGATTCAAAGCTTGATATAATGACAGTTAGACTTGCCGATATAACTGAACAATATTTGGATTACATGAAGGATATTAATAGTATTGATATGGATAAAGCAAGCGATTTCATTATAGTTGCAGCAACGTTAATAGAAATAAAATCCAAAAAACTTTTGCCAGTTGAGACCGAAGAAAATCCTGAAGAAGAAAATAGTGAAGAACTTCTTCTACAACGTTTAAGAGAATATAAACTATTCAAGGAAACAGGCGCAAGGATGAAAGAAATGGAGGATATAAATAAATTATATCGTTCGCCAGGAAAAGAAACTGAGAAGGTTAAAATAATTTTAAAAGATTTAGTTTTAGATAAACTCCTTGATGCTTTTGCCAACTTGTTAGCAAAACAAGAGGCTAGGGGAAAGGATCGAGAAGAACCTAAGAAAATAGTAAAAGATAGATTTTCTGTTGCTGAAAAAATTATTTCAATTAATAATTATGCGATGGAACATAAAAGATTTCCTTTTGAAGATTTGTTCTTGAGTGATATGACAAAAAGTGAAATGATAAATATTTTTCTTGCATTACTAGAATTATTAAAATTGCAAAAAGTTAGGATTGAGCAAGTTGGTATATTTGCACAAATTAATATAATTTTAAACGAGGCATAAAAATGGAAAAAGAAAAAGTAGATATGGGAAAAAATTTAAAAAATATTGTGTTATCAATATTATTTGTTGCTGGCGATGGTATAGAGAAGTCTTTTATAGCAGAAAAATTAGCAGTTAGCAATAAACAATTAGATGGCGTGCTTCAAGAACTAAAAGCACAATTATCGGGGGATTGTGGGATTTATTTAATAGAATATAAAAATAAGGTTCAATTATCAACAAATCCCGATTATGCTCCATTCATATCAGATGTTTTAAATCCAATAAGAGAGAAATCGTTAACAAGGGCAGCACTCGAAACTTTAGCGATAATTGCATATAAACAACCTATCACAAAATTGGAAATAGAAGATATTAGAGGTGTAAATTCAGATTATGCTGTTCAAGTTCTTATAGATCAAAGTATGATAGAGGTGGTTGGAAGAAAAGATGCTGTGGGAAAACCTTTGATGTTTGGAACTACAGAAAACTTTTTAAAGAGATTTAATATAAAAGATGTAAATGAATTGCCAGATTATGAGGAATTACTTGAAAGGATAAAAACAATCCGAAGTGAAGAAAATGAAGAACAGGGAGACACGCTTTTTAGGAATGTCGATGATTTAGAGTTTAACGATGATCTTCCTGATTTTCTGAAGGGTGAAGAATTAACAAAAATTGAAGGAGAAACACCAATAGGTGATGCAGTTTAAATAAAGGATTTTGAAGTAAATCCTTTTTTTATACTAAAAGTGCTCAAATATTAAAAAGTGGCATAAATTAAAATAAGTATGGACAAACAAAAAAGTTATGGAAAAAGGTATTATCAAAATAAATTTAAAGTAAAATTTAGAATTAGGCACTGTATTATATTTGCCTTTGTAATGTTGTTTGCTAGTGAATTGATTTTGGGGTTATTATGGGCATTAGGGTATTAAAGCATATCAGACAAAAATTACCGGTTCATCCCAGCTTTTTTCTGCTTGCTCTTTGGTTTATTTTAACCAATAATGTTTATACTTTTATTGTCTTTGGAATTGTAATTTTTAGCCATGAAATGGGACATTATTTAATGGCACGAAAATTGGGATATAAATTAAAATCTTTTTATATTGCACCTTATGGAGCTTGTCTAAATTATCAGGAAGACTGTTTTGAGACAAAAGACGAAATACTAATAGCAATTGCTGGACCTATGGTAAATTTGTTATTTAGTGTAATTATAATATCTTTTTGGTGGATAATTCCAGTAATATATTCTTTTACATATCAATTTGTTTTTCAATCGATGATGCTTGGATTATTCAATCTATTACCATGTTATCCTTTGGATGGCGGCAGGGTGTTTGTTGGAATTTTATCTAAATCTCAATCAAGACAAAAAGCTATAAAAATAACTATTGTATTAAATATAATAATTTCTTTAATATTGCTTGCTTTGTTTATAATGTCATGTTTTTATAATTTTAATCCAAGTTTATGTTTATGTGCCGTATTTATGATTTTAGGAGTATTAGATTCAAAATATGAAAGTAAATTTCAACTTTTATCACTATATAAAAAAAAGACAAAGAATTTTTCTAAGCCTTTTTTCTTAACTGTTAATGATGAAGTAAATATTGGTCAATTGCTAAAACATATTGAGCCTAATAAATATACAATTTTTATAGTTTTGACTAATGAAAAAACAATATATATTGATGAGGATAAAATTAAATTATTGTCATTACGCTATCCTTTATATCAATCAATAAGAGAAATATTATTAGACAAGAAAAGGTAGCAGGTTGTCTATATTTGTTCTTTCAAGATCTTTTAGTTTTGAAAGGATCTCATCAAGTTCACTCCATATGCCTTTATGGTCGGCTTCGTCCTTATAGCAGGTTATAAGCCCCATAAAAGTTCCCATAAGCATAAGTTCTGCAATATGACGATTTGTTTTGTCTGTCATAGTCGAAAGATTTATTGAACTCCATAATCTTGCCTTTTCAAACCAATTGTTGTCTTTAATACCATCAATTTTTTCTGCTTTTGCTAGAAGTTCACATTCTTTTTCTAATAGAAGATATTTGTCTTCTTCAGAGGCAAGTTCTTTTTTAAAGTTATCGTCTTGAACCTTTGTAATTATATCTTCAATAGATTGAATGGCGGTTCTTGTATTTTGATAAACCGCATTAATGTATTCAGTTTTTAATTCTTTTTCGTCCATAGTTAATCTCCTCATAATAAATATGTGCTATTTTTTTAATCTTATTCAATATGTATACAAATAATTGTTTTGCAAAAAATAGTTTTATGAGAAAATCGACAAAAATTTTATTGATATTATATATATTGGTTTTAATTCCTTCATTAGTATTAGGGAAATATTTGTTTCAGAGTATAATTCCAACAGAAAATGGATTTGAATTTAAATTTAAGATTGAAGGTATAATTGCTTTGATTCTACTGATTATATCAATCGTTTTTGGCTCAATTTTATTTATTCGTTTTATAAAAAGTCAACCATTAGACAAGGCACTGTTTTTTTCAAGTGCACCTCTTGTTCTTTTTTATGGTCTTTCATTATTTTTGCTTGCTGAATTAACATCATTTGAAAATACAACAGCAAAATCAATGAGATACCTCTTAAATATTTCTCAAGATAGTTTATATAATACTATTTTATGGGCGGTCCTTTTAACATTGATATTTATTGGTATTTTATTTTTTAACTATTTTGTTATATGTAAGCCGATTGGAAAGGTGGAGAGGATTGTTTCTAGACTTGGAGATGGAAGAGTTAGGGATGAAAAATTAAGAATAGGTGGAGGGAAGCAGTTTGTTTCAATTGAGCATGGACTTAATAAAATTAACAACAATTATAAATTTAAAGAAAAATCTATAAAGAATATAAATGATAGTGTTTCACCAAAATTGTCAAAACAGTTTATAAGGTTATTAGGCAAAAATGATATAGATGAATTGGAACTTGGTGGTCAGGTGAGAAAAATTGCAACAATAATTTCAGTAAAACTTAGCAGCAATCATTTTAGTGAAAAAGAAGTTACACTGGAAGAAAATTATAACTTTTTAAATTCCTATCTTAATGTAATTTCACCTCTTATTAGAAAATTTAATGGATATGTCGATAAACATTTTAACGGTGGAATTGTGGCAATCTTTTTAAAAGGCGAGGATGCTATAGACTGTGCCCATTCAATTTCAAGGACAATTAATATTAAAAATAGGCGAAACAAGCAAAATCCTTTAGTAATACCTCGAATAGTTTTAGATACCGAAGAGGTTGAAATTTCTTTGTCAAATAAAGAAGGAGATTATTCAACGGACGTGAAATATGACTCGCATAAACTGGAACGCTTTGATGAAATATGTCGAAATATGTCATCAAGAATAATTTTTGCAAAAAGTACATTGGACAATTTGTCCTTGAATTATAAATTTTTATATAGGTATATAGGGAAAATGACAATGAACGAAAAAGAAATGTTTTTGTTTGAGGATTTAGATAATTTGCCAAGGGATTTATCGAATCAGTTGATAAAATCAAAACCTAATTTTGAGAAAGGTGTTATTATGTATGATGGGGGAAAATATGAACAGGCCAAAGAATATTTTTCGCAGGCACTTAAAATTTGCCCTAAAGATAAATGTTGCTATATTTATTTTAATAGAAGCAGAGAAAAAATAAAATAATTGTGCTTGACATAAAGAATAATTAAGTGCTAATATTTTTATATGAAAATTAAAAACAAGGGGACATTCGCTTGTCCCAGATGTGGAATTAAATGCTTGACAGGAACTGAAAGTTGTCCCGATTGCGGACTTGTTTTTTCAAGACTTGAAATTGCCACAAACAAAGATGCAAAAAGAAAAATAAAAAGACATGATAAGGATTTTATCATTAAGACAACAAATATACCTAGTGATGTAAGTTATGTGAAATTGTTACTACTTACAATTTTTGTTGGCGTTTTTGGTGGGCATTGTTTTTATGTTGGAAGATATTCAAGAGGAATTATGTTTTTGATAAATTCATTATTACTCATGAGTTATGTAATTTTTAATAAATATCTTGTAAACCTAGATGAGGGAAGATTATTAGCAGCACTTTCAACAATCGGAGGACTTTTTCTATTGGTTTGGGCTTATGATGTGATTTCTGTCATTTTAAAAAAATTTAAAATCCCAGTTGCTATTGATGTTGATGAAAAAGTAATATTAGGAGAGGAAGAGGATAAATGAGAGTTGTTGTTGGTATAAGCGGAGGCGTTGATTCCTCTGTTGCGTGTTATTTATTAAAAGAGCAAGGCCATGAAGTAATTGGATTATTTATGGTAAACTGGGAGGAAAAAGATGGCTCTTGCACAGCGGAAACAGACTACGAAGATGTAAAAAGAGTTTGTAATAAAATAGGGATACCATATTTTTCTGTAAATTATTCTAAGGAATACTATGAAAGAGTGTTTGAGTATTTTCTAGACGAGTATAAAAAGGGGAGAACGCCTAATCCAGATGTTCTGTGCAATAGAGAAGTAAAATTTGGTCCATTTCTTGAACAGGCAAAGAAATTAGGGGCGGATAAAATAGCAACGGGGCATTATGCAAAAAAAATAGAAAAGCAGGGTAAATTTTATCTTGCAAAAGCCGATGATTTAAATAAAGATCAGTCTTATTTTTTAAATCAACTTAATCAAGAACAACTTGCCGCAGTAATTTTCCCATTAGAGAATATAGAAAAGCCAAAAGTAAGAGAAATTGCAAGAAAACTCGAACTTTCCACGGCTGATAAAAAAGATAGCACAGGAATTTGTTTCATTGGGGAAAGGAATTTTAAAAAATTTTTAAGCCAATATTTACCTGCACAAAAAGGGGATATATTGGACTTAAAAGGTAATAAAGTGGGAGAGCATGACGGACTTATGTATTATACATTGGGACAAAGACGTGGTTTGGGTATTGGCGGTCGAAAGGATGGCAATGGAGAACGATGGTTTGTTGTAAAAAAGGATTTAGATAACAATATTTTATATGTAACTCAAGGGGATGAGGACTGTCTTTATAGTGAAGGACTATATGCGAGTGAAATGAATTGGATCCCAGAAATACCAGAAGAGAATGAATTTAGTTGTTTTGCCAAATTTAGATATCGTCAGCCCGACCAGGCGGTAAGAGTTACAATTTTAGATGAGAAACATATAAAGGTGGATTTTAAAGAAAAACAAAGGGCAATAACTCCTGGACAATTCGTGGTTTTATATACTGAAGAAGGAATATGTCTAGGTGGAGGAGTTATAGATAAAAGTTTTAGAATTAAATAAATTGTATATTTCCTTAAATTTAAGCAATAATAGATTTAAGGAGGAAAAAATGATAGTTGTAAATTATATAGCCCTTATTATTCTCTTGATTGGGGGATTAAATTGGGGACTTGTAGGATTATTCGAGTTCAATTTAGTTGCATGGATTTCCATGGGAAGTAAAATAATTGAAAGAATAATATATATACTAGTTTTGCTTGCAACTATTTGGCTAATAATTTCTGCTTGCATTGATGGTGGTATTTTATTAGCAAATGGATTTATAAGAGCATAAAAAATTCCATGATTACATGGAATTTTTTTATATGTTGTATTTTGCATGAAATACATAATACAATATATTCTAAATTTTATGTTTGATAAATTTTTCATAATCGTGTTTTAATTGATTGTCGAGATAAGTAAAAGCAATTTCTTTTAATTTGGTTGGTATCCCATAGTAAGCCTCTGCAATTGCACCGGTAATAGCACATAATGTGTCGCTATCACCACCTATAGATATGCCCGTTCTTATGGCATCTTCAAAATCATTGCTAATTAAAAAACAATAAATTGCTTGTGGCACAGTGCCTTGACAGGTTTCGTCAAATTTGTATTCTTTTTTTAAGTCTTCATAATCAAAATTTAAAGAATAGTAATTGTCTTCTATGAATTTTTTAATTTCCTCTTTACTTTTTCCATGCAGAGCCATAAAAATAGAAATTGCTGTTGCTTCTGCACCTTTTATGCCTTCGCTGCTATTATGAGTTACAGACGTTACCTCACGGGATAATTTTTTGACTTCGTCAATATTATGTGCGAAGTAGGCCACAGGGCTTATACGCATAGCAGCCCCATTACCATAACTATTATAAGGTTGAGGATGATTACTATTTAACCACATTTCAAAACGTGTGCCATAACTCATGTCAGGGTATAATTTCCCCAATTTACGCATTTGATAAATTGCTTCTTTTTGTAATTTTTCGTTTTTTTGTGCTTTAATTAAGGCGTTTGAAATGGCGATTGTCATTACTGTGTCATCTGTGAAATGCCCAAAAGGATGAAAGAAATGAAAATCTTTAGTCTTTATGTTGTTAAACTCGTAGACAGAGCCTACAATATCTCCAATAATTGCACCTAACATAAATTCTCCTTAAATTTAAATGAGTTTTAGGGTTTTTATTTTTTTTAATAAAATATACTTTGCGATATGATAATAAAATATTAATATTGTTATACAAAATCAAATTCTTCTTTTGTTTAGGAAGTTTAGGCCTATATTATGTTTTTTTATAAAACACTCTCATATAGTAAATAATATGGCGCAAAGGGCAGGATTTTAAAAAAGTGATTTTATGACCTTTTTACACCTAAAAAGCAATATCATTTTGACCTAAAGTTTAACCATTTTATTATAGTAATAAAATTTTGTGCCTAAAAATGTGCCTAAAAATTTTTAACATTTCGTTCACTTATTTTTTCATTAAGAAGTAATATTGCAGAATCTTTAGCATTTGAATATAAATGACCATAAGTTGAAATAACCTGCATTTCTGTATCGCCAATAAGTTCCGCAATTACTTTTGTAGAAACACCTAAGTGAATTAGTAAACTTACATATGAATGTCTAAATCCGTGAGGGTTAATATATTTAACTTGCGATTGTAAGGTATGTTCTTTTAATTTTCTTCTGATTGTTCCCTCAGATAAAGGTTTGTCGCCTCCAAACAAATAATTTCCTGTAATTTTATTTTCTGTTCTCCAATTCATATATTCTTTTATTTGAAGGGCTAATACATCAGGAATTTGTTTAACTATGCACTTATGATTTTTAGTTGCTTTGGGTATGTTTTGTTTACCTTTCACTTTTTTATTTGTTAACGATTTGTTAATGTGAATAATGTTATTAGATATATCATTAATAAACAATGCTCTCACTTCATTAAATCTTGCACCAGTAAACATAAATGTCATCCAAAAAGTTTTCCACATTACATCATCTATATTTGCGATAAATTTATCAAATTCATTAAGCTCCCAAAACCTTATTTCTTTTTTCATTGTCATATTTTTAGGTGTTTTAATTCTTTCAAATGGGTTTGGTATGTCGTAAATGTTTTTACAATATTCCATAAAATTATAGAAGAACCCTTTAATTCTAGTTAAATACTTCCAGGATAGCGGTTTTTTTGTTCGAGTGTTTTTTGTGTTCCATAATTTAGTTTGCCAATCTTGTAGATCAATTTTTGTTATTGTAGAGATATCTTTATTTTTAAAAGTAGGTAGGATAAAATTATTAAAAATTCTCTTTTTCTCATATATAGTGCTTTCTTCATTTTCAAGAGAATAGACTTGGAAATAATTATTCAAAACTTCGCTAAAATTATAAGTTTGTTTATTATTAAATTTTTCGGGAATATAATTTGTTTTAAATTCAATATATGCTTTTTCGGCGTCTTTTTTGGTTGAAAAACCCGTAAGTCTTTTTTGCTTTTCGCCATTTAGCTCGGTAAATCTAAATCTTACTGACCATGATTTTTTGATTTGAGTGGAATGGCATGTCATACATTGTCCTTTATCATTGACGGGGACATTCTTTTTGCAATTTTTACAATAGAACATTTGCTGATAACTTGCCATAATTCCTCCTAATTATTTATTATATTTGATATAATGTTTTTTATTGATTTAAAATCTTTTTTATAGTATTTTAGCCTTCTTGTGGTGTAAATTTTTATATTAAATTTTTTATCCTCACAAAAATCTGGACAAATTAATGTTAAAATTTTGCTTTCATAGCCTGTTAGCATAACATCAAATGGTCCTTGTAATTTTTTATTTATTTCTAATAAAATTGTTTTATCATTTAATTTTATATTTGTAATTGAAATAGGATTTTTTGAACGATTTTGAATTTGTAAATATAATATAGATTGTTGTTTTCCAATTTCAGCACCTGTAATTTTCATGTGCAAATTTTTTTTGAAAAAATAGAGTATTGAATCAATAATAAATTTTATAAAAGGAGGTGTAGCTATAATTATAGATATTATAGATAAAATTAATCCAACGTCCATTTAACAACTCCTCCTTACTTCTTTTACGACGCCAAGTATGGTGATAGGAAGTTCTTTTACTTCTTTATTAGAAAAAAACATAGGCTCAAATGCAGGATTTAACGGCTGAAGGGTAATACCTTCGGCTTTTTTTAATACCTTTTTAAAAGTGCATTCAGTGTGATTTATTGAAACTGCACAATAATCACCATTTTCGCAATCTTCTTGTTGTCTTAGAATGAGAGTGTCGCCATCTTCAAATTTAGGCATCATGCTTTCGCCCTTAACTTTCAAGCAAAAGAATTTATGACCACCCTTAAGCCATTCTGCGGGGATTTCTTCTTCATCCTCAACAAATGCATCCTCTATCATTTCAATAGGAATGCCAGCAGGGATGGTTCCAAATACGGGGATTTTAACAACCGAACGAGTAAGCTTAGCACCGCGGACATTGTTGTCTACCTCTCTTCCAATAAGAAAATCTACGGTTACTCCGAAAAAATTTGCAATCAATTCTAATGTTTGCAAATCTGGCTCGCTTGCTCCCGTTTCATACATCGCGATAGTTGAACGAGCCACACCAATTTTTTCTGCGAGTTTTGTTTGTGTTAGATTTTCCTTCAGTCTTAACTCTTTTATTTTTATCATTTTTATAACCTCAATATAATTATGTCAAATTTTTTGACATTTAGCAAGAAATTTTTAAAAATATTTGTCAAAATACTTGACAAACTGAAAAATATAAGCTAAAATAATGTCAAGATGCTTGACAAAAGGAGGTGATCATGTGCGGTTAAAAGAGCTTCGAGTGTCTAGAAACTTGACTCAATTAGAATTAGCTAATTTGTTAAAAGTCGAAAGAACAACGGTAACAATGTGGGAAAACGGTAAATCCACTCCAAAATTGTCTATGTTACAAAAAATATCAACCGTTTTGGGCTGCAGCGTAGATGATTTAATTAAATCTGATAAGTAAAAAGAAATTTAAACTAAAAGGGGGTGATAAAATGACCGAAGAGCGAAAAGAGATCATAACTATTCAAG
>CANQKH010000024.1 GCA_947624415.1 uncultured Clostridia bacterium
ACACCAACTTGTCTTGCAAGAAGGATATGCTCTCTTGTTTGAGGCATAGGACCATCTGTTGCAGCAACAACAAGAACGGCTCCGTCCATTTGAGCAGCACCAGTAATCATGTTTTTAACATAGTCAGCGTGTCCTGGGCAGTCAACGTGAGCATAGTGTCTGGTAGCACTTTCATACTCAACGTGTGCGGTATTAATAGTAATACCTCTAGCCTTTTCTTCTGGGGCCTTATCAATTTCATCATATCTCATTTTTTGTGTGCCGAACAACATTGTAATTGCGGCTGTGAGAGTGGTTTTACCATGGTCAACATGGCCAATAGTTCCAACGTTTACGTGTGGCTTTGATCTTACATAAACTTCTGCCATAATATTTTATCTCCTTTTTTTATTAACTACTCTATTTTAACATACTTTTTTTATTTTGCAAAACGTTTTTGCAATATTTTTGATTATTATTTCAATTATTCTTGTTTTGCTCTTTCGCCTATAATTGTCGCAGCAATATTTTTTGGAACTTCTTGATAGCGAAGAGGTTCCATAACATAATTGCCTCTACCTTGGGTTTGAGAACGAAGGTCAGTTGCATAACCAAACATTTCAGCAAGAGGAACTTCAGCGTTTACTATTTGAACTCCAGCTGAACTCTCATTTCCTGTAAGCATACCACGACGAGATGTCAAGTTGCCCATAACAGTTCCCAAATATTCATCTGGAACTTCAACAGACACCTTCATAATTGGCTCTAAGATTACAGGGTCTGCCCTCTTAGCACCATCTTGGAATGCCATTGAACCAGCAATTTTGAAGGCCATTTCAGAAGAGTCAACTTCGTGGTAAGAACCATCAACAAGAGTTACCCTAAAGTCAACTGTCTCATAACCGGCGAGAACACCATTCATTCTTGCCTCTTGAATACCATTATTAATTGGTTGAATATATTCTTTTGGAACGCTTCCACCAACTGTCTTATCAATAAATTCATAGCCTGAGCCTGCAGGAAGAGGTTCGATATCGATAATACAATGTCCATATTGACCTTTACCACCGCTCTGTCTTATAAATTTACCTTCTGCTCGAACAGGTTTCTTCATTGCTTCACGGTAAGAAACTTGTGGTTTTCCTACTGTTGCCTCAACCTTAAACTCACGAAGGAGTCTGTCAACTATAATTTCAAGGTGCAACTCACCCATACCTGCAATAAGAGTTTGACCTGTTTCTTGGTTTGTAGTTACTCTAAATGAAGGGTCTTCCCTCATTAATTTTGCAAGTGCGAGAGCCATTTTCTCTTGCATATCTTTTGTTTTTGGCTCGATTGCAAGTTGAATAACAGGTTCTGGGAATTCCATACTTTCAAGTTGGATAGGATGTTTTTCATCGCAAAGAGTGTGTCCTGTGATTGTATCTTTAAGTCCAACTATAGCGGCGATATCCCCTGCACCTACCTCTGTTATTTCTGTTCTATTATTTGAGTGCATTCTAATTAAACGTCCAACTCTTTCAGTTTTGCCTGTATTTGAGTTGTAAACATAACTACCTGCAGTAAGTTTTCCAGAATATACACGGAAGAATGTAAGACCTCCAACAAATGGGTCTGTCATAAACTTGAATGCAAGTCCTGACAAAGGTTCATTTTCATCTGCTCTTCTTTCTTCTTCTTGCTCTGTTTCTGGGTTTATACCTTTAATTGGAGGGATGTCGAGTGGTGATGGCAAGTATTCTACCATTGCATCAAGCAACATTTGAACACCCTTGTTTTTATACGAAGAACCGCAAATAACAGGTGTTAAAACCTTTGCAATTGTTGCATTTCTTATCGCCTTTTTGAGGTCTTCAATAGAAATTTCTTCTCCATCAAAGTATCTTTCAAGTAATGCGTCATCTGTCTCAACAATTGTTTCAACCATTTGAGCACGCAATTCTTCTGCTCTTGGTCTTAAATCTGCTGGGATTTCTGTGATTTCAATTTGAGTTCCCATATCATCTTTATAGATTTCAGCCTTCATTGTAAGAAGGTCGATTATTCCACTGAATGATTCTGCCTCTCCTATTGGCATTTGAATTGCAAGAGGCTTTGTTTTAAGTCTTCTCTCGATGGATTCAAGGCAACCGAAAAAGTCTGCTGCATCTCTGTCCATTTTGTTAACGTAGATAATTGCTGGAACATGATACTTTGTTGCTTGACGCCAAACTGTTTCAGTTTGAGGTTGAACCTTATCACGTGCAGACAATACAAGGACTGTCCCATCAAGAACTTTAAGCGAACGCTCAACTTCAATTGTAAAGTCAACGTGTCCTGGGGTGTCGATTATATTTATCTTATGTCCCTTCCATACACAAGTTGTGCAAGCAGAGGTAATTGTAATACCGCGCTCCTGTTCCTGAGCCATCCAGTCCATAGTAGCCTGTCCATCATGAACTTCACCGATTTTATGACTTTTACCTGTATAGTAAAGAATTCTCTCGGTTGTTGTCGTCTTACCTGCATCTATATGTGCCATGATACCAACATTTCTAGTAAGTTCTAGATTTTCTGCCATATTTTTCTCCTTTTTTATTTTTAAATATCCTATATTTTTGGATTTGCTATTAATATTAACTTAAATTTTTGAATATATAAGCATTTAAGCAAACTTTTACCATTTGAAATGTGCAAAAGCCTTGTTTGCCTCGGCCATTCTGTGCATTTCATCTCTTCTCTTTATAGAAGCACCTGTGTTGTTGTAAGCGTCCATGATTTCACCAGCAAGTTTTGCATCCATTCCTCTTTCGCCACTTCTCTTTCTTGCAAAAGTTACAAGCCAGCGAATTGCTAATGTTTGACGTCTGTCTGGTCTGATTTCCATTGGAACTTGGTATGTTGCACCACCAACTCTTCTTGACTTTGTTTCAAGAACAGGCTTTACGTTTTCAAGTGCCTGAGAAAATACTTCGAGAGGGTCAAGGTCCATTTTTTCTTTAATAATATCAAACGCGCCATATACTATACGTTGAGCAAGTCCCTTCTTTCCTGAAAGCATAACTTGATTTACAAGTTTTGTTACTACAGTGCTTTTGTAAATAGGGTCTGCCAAAACTTCTCTTTTGACGGCGCTATTTCTTCTTGGCATAATTTTTCTCCTTTTATCAATCTTTTAGACTGAAAATTTTATTTTTTATTTTGTTTTCTTTGGGCGTTTAGCGCCATATTTTGAACGTGCTTGCTTCCTGTTTTGAACGCCGGCAGTATCAAGTGAGCCTCTTATGATGTGATAACGAACACCAGGCAAGTCCTTAACTCTTCCGCCACGAACTAAAACAACACTGTGCTCTTGAAGGTTGTGTCCTTCGCCAGGAATGTAGCAAGTTCCTTCATAACCATTTGAGAGTTTAACTCTTGCAATCTTTCTAAGTGCTGAGTTAGGCTTTTTAGGTGTTGCTGTTTTAACTGAAAGGCAAACTCCTCTTTTTTGAGGGTTCTCTTCAAGCAAAGGTGCTTTTGATTTCTTTGCAGCAACCTTACGACCTTTTCTTACAAGTTGGTTAAATGTAGGCATAGTTTTCTCCTTTTAAACTTAAAAATATTTAAGTAGATTTGTCTTTAAAAAAGCACGACATTGTTGTCGTGCATGAAAAATGCTTTTAATTTGTAAAACACGAACAAGCACGATTACACCTAAATGTGTAACTTTGCAAATTGATTGCAAATCGGCAAATTACTTCACCTGCTGTTTGTTTATGCTTTTGGACTAACCAATTAAAGCATTGCCTCCGACAACGAAGCATACCCCACGATTATACACTAGTTTTTATCTCGTTGTCAAGTGTTTTTTGATATTAATTTTAATATTTATTATTTATTAGTCAATATCATCATAATTTATTATTTCGTCTTTTTCAAATAGGCTTTCTTGTCCATAAGATGATATGTTTTTATTCCCCTTGCTGTTGTTTTTTGCTCTTTTTATTTTATTAAACACGCCTTCTATCTTCTTTACATATTCAAGAACTTCCTTCGCCTCTGCGGAAATATCATCTCCAGGATTTTTTGCCAGTTCAAAAATTGATTGTGTATCACGTTTTCTGTCTATCTCTTCACAAATATGCTCTTTTTCGAGGAACTGACTTACAATATCATATCTGCGGTAGAGGTCAAAAATTTTTTGAGTGTAATATGCAAGTTTTTGAAAATTTTCCTCCCCTATCGTCCTATTGAAAAGTAAAGGTTTGCTGCTCATTCTACAACGAACAATATCATCCATATTCTCTTCTATAAAATCTTTAAAAATTGGAAATAAGTCGGCATAAGCAGAACTTGTTGATGGCAATTTTACATCGCCTATTTTAAAATGATCTTTTATAAGAATATCGTTAATCTTTACTGATAAATAATCGTTGACAATTTCATTAAACATTGTAGCATCATGTTTTAAATCAGGATAAAATATATCTCCATACTCCCCGCCACCAGCAAATTGCTTTGTATAACGAAAACCAGTTTTTATCGACATAGTATTTTTTGAAATCTTTGCATCCCCTTCAATTACATGATTTAACTCATGAATTATATCAGTGCTGCTTAAATTGTAAAAAGAATTGAAAACGCATATTGCTTTTGTCTTTTTAGGGTCATCCTTACTTACAGATAAATAAGTCAAAGCCGCCGCATCACCACATTTTAAAGTATTAATGGCGTCAACTAGTAAATATCTATAACCAACTACATTTTTATTTTCAAGTTCTTCATATGGCATATAAATATTGCTTAATTCAAATGCCTTTCTTTCTTGAAGTTGGGAAATTTCCTGTTCAAGTTGAATATTGTCATCGTCATCCTTTAAAGCCGATATTTGTTTCATGCTTAATGGCTTATATGAAGTAGACTTATCTCCTCCAAGCGAACGAATTTTGAAAAACATAAAGCCATATTTATCTCTGTCAAAATCGGTAACAAATTCTTGATTTTTAATTAGTAGGTCAACATATGTTGGAACGAGTTTTAACACCTCTTTAACATTTTTAGGGGAGAATTCTATATTATAGGTCTTAAATATATGTTCGCTTATAAGCAAATTCAATTTATTTTCAAATTCTTTTTCTACCTTTTGGATTTTTCCATTAATTATTTTTTCATATTCCTTCTTTTCTTCTCTTAAAAAGGCATCTCTCTGTTTTAATAATTCATCAGTGCGTTCAAAAAAACCATCTAAAAATTCTTTAATTTCCCCTTTCTTTTGTTCATCCTGTAAATCTTCGATGGTTGTGCCTTTAAAGTTTGAAAAATAATTTAAATATTCCACCAAGTCTTGTCTATCAGCTTTGGTTCTCATCTTTGCCCAATCCTTTGCATCTAAAACATAGTAAAAGACGTCCTCATTCAACACCTTAGCATCATATTTTTCTCTCAAAAATTTTTCAAGCCTTTCAGTAATATCTTCATCATATGAAGCCCTCATACCATCAAAATCTTTTTCAACTCCACCTTGATAAACGTTTGCAAAAACAAATGTCGTGTTTGTTATTCTGTCTGTAATTCTTTGCCTGTATTTTTCGCCATAAAACTCAACAAAATATTCAATAAGTTGTGGTATTTTACCCTCAAGTGGGTTATCTAAATTCACTTTTGATATGTCGTGTTTTATCATTCGTCCCTCCCATCATCAAATTCATCATATAATTCTTCTTTCTTAGCAGTGCTGTGTGATATTGGTTTAATCTCATCTGCCAAAGTATCAAATTCTTTTAAATAATCGACAAACTTTCTGCAATCTGCATCAAAATCATCTCTATTTAATTCTCTTGGTGAGATTGCACCTTTCTGTTTAAGTTCCATTAAAAGCCTTTGTCTTACAAATTCACTATATGCAGAAGTATCTCTTTTTACATCTTCCATTAAATTTTCAGTCAATGTTATAAGTTTCATAAGGTCATTTTTGTCAAAATGTTTTATAAAACTGTAAGGGTCATCACTTATGGCACATTCCTTTAAAACATCAAGGTTCTTCTCAAAGAACTTTTCCAAAAAATCAAACCCTAAAGCATATAAACCGTTGTCGTCCTCAACAAAATTGCCAATCCTCAAATTCCCTCTTGCTGGAGCAAATATTTTTTCTGTTAAATAGTCATTTAAAATCTCATTAAACATAGTGCCTTTTTCGTCAAATGTGTTTTCAACATTACATACTCCATCATCGTCAAATGTTAATTTTGCAGAAGGCACTCCCACTTTTATTAATGCTGAATTCTCCCCTGTTTTTCGTGTAATCGTTTGAATTGCGTGATTGATTTCATGGAATAAGGTGCGATCTAGAAGCAACAAATACGAATTTAAAACAATTATAGTTTGTGGCCTATGTGGTTCATCTCTTCCTATAGTGTAAACGCAAACCCCATTACTGTCAACACCTGAATTCTTGTCAAGCCTTGCAAATTTATATTTGTATATCATATCCATTGCCTTGTCATCAAATTCACAATTGTTTTCTTGGAAAAATTTAATAATATCCTGTGTGTCATCAAATCTCTCTAAAATAGTTTCATATTTCAATCGTTGTATCTTTTGTGCTGCATCCAAAAAAATTGGAAAAGCAGAACGTAAAGATTTAAAATATGGAGTTGAAAAATCTAAGTTCCTTTTATCAAGCATTTCTCTTAATTCTTTATGAAAAGATTTGTCGCTTGAAAGTTGATAATAGGTCTCAAACATTTCATAAAATCTTTCAGAGTTAAGGTCGTTTATTTCATTGCCTTTAAAAAATGAAATAAACTCGGGAAGATAATTGCTTATTTTAATTAAATTAGGTGCTGTCTTTTGTATGTCGAATTGGTTTGCAATTGTGCCAAGCATTAGACGCACTAATTGCTCATCTGCTCTTTGTGCAATATCCTCATATTCAACTTTCTTGTCAAAACCAAGCCTCTTTTGGTCTTTATCTAGTTGCTCAAAATTTTCTTTAAATTTACCTGAAACATAAACATCATTCACCGTTAGAAAAAACTTTTCTAAGTCGCTTTTTATCCCCTCTTCACCCAAAAGTGCTTCAAACTCTTTTGGTGTTATTGTTTTATCTGCAAGAAGTTGGAGATTTTCTGTCATATGGCGAGTGTTAAATGCACACAAAAGGTCAATAACCTGTCGACAATCTTCTGGCCTTATGTCCTGGCTTAATCTCTCAGCATATTTTATATTTTTTAAAAACTCTTTTTGGTTTGCAACTTTAATTCCCTTTGTTGATAACTGAAGATTTAATCCAGCAAAAAGATTGTCTCTTATACTATCAAAATAAATTTGAAATGAGGTGTCCCCATTTTCATCAATAGGGTCAACAAAAACGAATTTAATATCTTTTAAAATTTTTGAAATTTTTTCTCTGTGTTCCTCGCCATAAAATTTGATAAAATATTCCGCCACCTGTGGCAGTTTTCCTTTTATGGGATTGTGTAATTCTTCTAAATTCGATAGTTTATGTATTACCATATCTTCGCACCTCTTTCTCTTTTCCTTCTGTGTTTGCTACTAAAAATTTTTAACTAAATTAAAATTCTTCAAAAACCTTTTCTTCCTCTGGCTTTTCACTCTCCAAAAATTTTTGATATCGCTCCTCAATCTCTTCACTTATAGCATCAACCATGTCCTCAATTTCTTCTATCCTTTCCATTCTTTCTTGCACTCTTGAAATGTCATCAAGGTTCATCGTTTTGCCTATTAGCCCACTTAAAAACAACCCCGGCCCTAATATATCAGTTATATTTTTAACAACTCCCATTCCCGAGAAAACTCCCATGAATGTAAGAAAAGTTATTCCCCCACCTATAAGCATAAAATTTCTTGGAAAATGGCATATCATTATTTCGCGATTTAATTTCCTTCTTTCATCAAATAAAAGATTATGATTAAGCATTTGAGCCTCAATTAACTCAAAATCCCTCATATCTTTGGCAAGCCTTCTTGCTTCGTAATATTTGTTTGTCCGTATATTCATATATATTAAATATAGCACATTTATTAGCATTAGTCAATACCAAAAAAAGAGGACTTTTTATTTAGGAATAATAACAACTCACTTTATTTTTAAAAAAAGAGGGATTTTTACCCCCTTAGTAGCCCAATTTTCACCCCTCATCGCCTATCATTTTTAAAAATTCATTTTCGCTTATCACCTGAATTGAAAGGGAATGTGCTTTGTCTAATTTTGAACCTGCATCCTCTCCGGCAAGAACATAACTTGTATTTTTTGATACCGAACTAGAAAATTTTCCACCATTGTCCTCTATCAACTTTTCAAAATAGGAGCGTGGCTGAGAAAGTGTGCCTGTAATAACAAAAGTTTTTCCCTCTAAAAACTTACCTTTTGTTGTCGAAGACTGCAAAATGTTTACACCGCAATTTATTAGGTCTTTGACTTCTTGCATACTAACCTCATCTCTAAAAAAGTCAAAAATGTTCCCAGCAATTATTTCTCCAATATCTTCTATTTCGCATAAAGATTTTATGTCGGCATTCATTATATTTTCAAGAGTATGAAACTTGTTTGCAAGTTCCTTCGCCGTCTTGTATCCCACCTCGGCAATGCCAAGCGAATATAAAAATCTTGCCAACTCTACATCTTTGCTTTTTTGTATTGCATCGACAATTTTCTTTGCCTTTTTATCTTTAAAATTATCAAGTGTAAGCAAATCCTGCTCTGTCAAACAAAATATGTCGCTCAATTTTCTTATATTTAATTTTTCATAAAATAAATTTGCCGTTTTTTCACTTAACCCCTCAATGTTAAAAGCGTTTCGTGATGCAAAATGAGATAATCTGTCAACAACTTGTTCCCTGCACCCCAAATGATTTGGACAAAATAGCAGTGGCCCTCTTCTTTCCAACTCCTGTCCGCAACATGGACATACAAGTGGAACTTCTATTTTCTTGGAATAATTAAATTTCTCAGCAAGCCCCATAACTTCAGGTATAACCTCATTGCTCCTTCTTATAAAAACTCTTGCATTCTCATAAAGGTCTTTTTTCCTTATATCTTCTATATTGTTAAGTGTGGCTCGAGAAATGGTTGCCCCTGCAAGTTCAACAGGCGTCAAGTTCGCAATTGGAGTTACCCTTCCACTTCTTCCCACCTGCCAAGTTACGCTTTCAAGCATTGTGCTGACTTCCTGGGCCTCAAACTTATATGCCATAGCCCATCGTGGGAATTTTGCTGTAAACCCTATCTCATCACGCTTCTCAACATTGTTTATTTTAACCACCATTCCATCAATGAGGACATCTAGTTTTGCCTTTTCTTTGTCAACTTCCTTTATATAGTTTTCCACTTCTTTTGCATCTTTACAAAGTTTAAAGAATCCACCCGTTTTAAACCCTTGCTCCTCTATAAACTTATGAATCTCTTCTTGACTTGAAAAAACCCTATCCTCACAAAGCATAACTCCATAACAAAAATAGTCGAGTTTCCTTTTTGCCGTCTCGCGCGGGTCAAGATTTCGAACTGCTCCTGCAACTGCATTTCTAGGATTTTTTAATTTTTCAGTTGCCTTTTTGTTATACTCCTCAAAGGCTGGATTTGTCATCATGCCCTCGCCTTGGACAATCAATCGTTTTTTAAATGGAATTGTAAGCGGAACTGAACGAATTGTTTTTACTTGCAATGTAACATCTTCACCAATAGTGCCATTACCTCTTGTTGTAGCATTTTTGAAATGACCATTTTCATATTCAATGACAATTTGGAGACCATCAAATTTATATTCAACTGCAAATAGTGTTCCACCAGTCGCCTTATTCATATCGTCGATCCAGTTTTCCAAATCTGTAAAATCACGAACCTTGTTTAAAGAATAAAGGTTGACTGTGTGCCTTCTTTTTTCAAATCCATCAAGGACATAATCACCAACACGTTGAGTTGGTGATCCTTCCAAAATCACCCCACTTTCATTTTCAAGGTCGACAAGTCTGTAATATAATTTATCATATTCCACATCAGAAATAGTTGGATTGTCAAGAACATAATAATTGTAATTATGCTTATTTATCACCTCTATTAAATTTTTCATTTCTTCAATTATTTTTTCTTTCATTTTTATTTCCTTTTATAAATATTTATTCTCCCCTTAAAATGGGCTTAATAAATGCTTTTAAATAATTTCCAAAGGTGCTAATTCAAGCATTAAACTTTTCTTCCCAAATGAGTCAAAAATTATATCTCCAACAAGCCCATCTGGTGTTATTTCAACAATTTTTCCTTTGCCATATTTTGGATGAATTACATTCTGCCCCACTTTATATTTTGACACATCTATAGTATTTTCTTCCTTTTTATCTTCACTTTTGAAAAACGATTTTGTGTCAACAATGTTTTTTGCAAATTTTGAACCGCCACCTGCAAACATTTCATTTCTATAACTTGAATGAGCATAATTATTATCACCATATGAGTAGGAATTTTCCCTTGGCTTTCTATATTCCTGCAATGATAACAATCCAAGTTCCCGTGCAAACCGGCTTGGCGTTTGATATTGGCTTTCTCTATATAGATATCTCTTAGATGCATGGGATAAATAAAGCTTCTCTTCGGCTCGTGTTAGAGCAACATACATAAGCCTTCTTTCCTCTTCGAGTTCAGCATTGGAATTAAATGAACGAGAAATTGGAAAAATCCCCTCCTCAAGTCCTACTATAAACACCACTTTAAACTCAAGCCCTTTGACAGCATGAATGGTGGCTATCGTTACCGCTCCTGATTGACCTATTTCATCATTCTCTGACGAAAGTGTAATGTTTTGAAGATAATCGTTCAAGTCTGCCTCTGGATTGAGGGCAACATATTCTTTTACAGACGACACAAACTGCTCAATATTTAAAAGCCTGTTCATGTCTTCCTCATCTTTTATGTTGTAAGCCTTTCTTATTTCAAACAGGCTTAAAACTTTTTCTACAAATTCTGGAAGGGATAAAGATAAATAACCTTTTGCTACAACAAAAGCATTTATAAATGATGAAAATTTTTTGTATAGCGGACTGCTGTCTTGCAGCGACAAGCAATTTTCAAGCAAAGATGATTGATAATCAATTTGCCCAAGTTTTGCCAAAGTTCCTTCGCCTATACCACGCTTTGGGAAATTTATAACCCTTGCAAAAGCCACATCATCCTTAGGATTTACAAAAAGCCTTAAATAATTTATTATATTTTTTATCTCCGCTCGCTCATAAAACTTAAAACCACCATAAATTCTATGTGGAATATCATAAGACAAAAATGCCTCTTCAAAACTTCTTGAAAGTGCATTGACACGCATTAAAACGGCTATATCATTATATGAATATCCGTTCACCACTAAACTTGTAATTGTTTTTGCCACAAACAATGCCTCGTCTCGCTCATCATAAGCATTGAATAATATTGGCTTATCCCCGCTCGCATTTTCCGTCCACATTTTTTTATTTAACCGTGAAGTATTGTTTTTTATAACATTATTTGCAACCGCTATAATTTCAGGACTGGAGCGATAATTCCTTTCAAGTTTAAATGTCTTCGCACCTTCAAAATCCCTCTTAAAGTTAAATATATTTTGAAAGTTTGCTCCTCTCCATGAATAAATACATTGATCCTCATCTCCAACGGCAAACACATTCTTATGCACACTTGCAAGCATCTTTACAAGTTTGTATTGAACTAGGTTTGTATCTTGAAATTCATCAACTAAAATATACTCAAAACGCTGGGCATAATAGTCAAGAACCTCTTTGTTCCTTTCAAATAATTCCACAGTCTTGGTTAATAGGTCGTCAAAATCCAAGGCATTATTCTTCTCCAACTTGCTTTGATAATCCCTAATTAATTTGCCAATCTTGTTTATATCATTCTCGTCTTCATGAGTGTCTATATATTCACTCAACTTTTGATTGCCATTTTTCCAGTTTGAAAGATGATAGGAAAGAGATTTTTTTACCCTTTCCTCTGTTATCCCATTCTCAGCCAAAACCTCCTTTATGGCTTTATCGCTGTCGCTTTCACTGTAAATTGAAAAATCCTTTGTAAATGGAGGCATTTTTGCAATATCCATTCTCAATATCTTTGCACACATTGAGTGAAAGGTTGAAATCCAAACGCGTTCAGCACCATCCACCATGCTTGAAATTCTATCCCTCATTTCACCGGCGGCTTTGTTTGTAAAAGTTATCGCTAAGATTCGATAAGGGTCTACCCCACATTCCTTAATTAAATATGCAACTCTGTGCGTAAGCAATCTTGTTTTCCCAGAGCCTGCGCCAGCCGTAACTAATATCGCCCCATTAATTTCTTTTAATGGAGCAAGTTGTTGTTCATTTAAACTATTTAAGTCGAAGTCCATATTCTAAATATACCATTTTAATTCAAAATTGTCTAGCAAAATAAAAATGTAGAAAAAATTCTTTCTACATTTTTGAATATTCTTTTATGCAAGCCAAGTAAGTCCCTTAGGGAACCACTGACCATTTATAGTCGTCCAGTTTGCATAATTCATTTCTGCCGTTGTTTGTGGCGTGCCGTTATTTACATAACCAATACAATTTGTTGCATTATCTGGGAATAAAGTAAGTCCAGTGGTTGATGTCCTTACAAGGCAATCTTTTGCCTCAGAGTCTCCATCTCCCCATGCACAAATTCCGTTACTATATCCTGTCTGTATTATATTCCCAATATAAGCACACTGTTCAATTGACGT
>CANQKH010000025.1 GCA_947624415.1 uncultured Clostridia bacterium
TTGTCCGTTTTAGGTGAGAACACACCACATGCTTTGCGTTTTAAAAAATGCTCCCCGTCGAAACCAATAACGCCCCCTTGTGAGATTGTTATTCGTTTTTCACAACTCGGTCAATGTCCCTCTGGATTGCCCTTTCCTTTAGGACTTCTCTCTTATCGTAAAGTTTTTTACCTTTTGCTAGCCCTATTTCAACTTTTACCTTGCCATCTTTGAAATAGACTTTCGTTGGAACAATGGAAAATCCCTTTTCCTTGACCTTACGCTCTAACTTCAGTATTTCAACTTTATGTAAGAGTAGCCTTCTTGGTCGCTTGGTCAAACTTTCAAGTGTTGAATCAATTTGTGCGATGTAGCAATTTTTTAAGATAGCTTCGCCATTTTTTATCTCGACATAACTATCACTCAAACTTATTTTCCCACCGCTGACAGATTTTATCTCGCCACCTTTAAGTTCAATGCCCGCTTCCAACAGGTCTGAAACGAAGAAATTGTGATAAGCCTTTTTATTATTAGTTATTATCTTCATCTCGTCTCCTATTATAACACTATTTTTTACATTTTTCAATACCTTAAATCAATTTTTTATTAAAAATCTTAATTTTTTATATTTTTTCTTGAATTTTTTATCTTTTATTGGTATTTTAAATGTTTTTTTTCGACTTTTTATATAATTTATGTTGTTTTTTATCTTATGGCATCTCCAAAAATCGCAGATTTTTAGCACCTTTTTAAGGTGCTTTTCGCAGCACTTATTGGCTGCGAAATGGAGATGCCTATTTAACTCTTGAAATAAACCTTACAAAATCAAAATCAATTTTTCTTGTAAAGACATTTGCTGCTGTTAATTTTACTTCTATTCTATCTCCAACGGCAAAAGTCATTGAATTGCCTTTTAATTTCAATTGTTTTTCAAAGAGCAAAATTCCACTGTCTGGCAAATTTTCTATACGAACAAGACCTTCTACAGTGTTATCAAGTTCTACAAAGAACCCAAAATTTGTAACTGAAGATATTATTCCTTCAAAATTTTCTCCTATTCTATCTTTCATAAGATATGCTTTCCAAAGATCATCCACATCTCTTTCTGCCTTGTCGGCATTTTTCTCTGTTACACTTGATTGCAAACTTGCATCATTTGTGAAATTTTCCAATTCTTCAATACGATTGCCGCTAAGTTGCCCTTTATGCAGACATTCCTTGATTATTCTATGAATAGTGAGGTCGGGATATCTTCTTATAGGTGAAGTAAAATGGCAATAATATTTGAGTGATAATCCAAAATGTCCTAAGCACTCATTTGCATATCGTGCCTTTTGCATAGAACGCAAAATAACCTTATTAACCGTTTCTGCGTAAGTTTCTCCCTCGGCAAGTTTTATAAGATTTTGATAATATTCAGGAGTTATATCTTGAGGGATTGGCGGCGTTTTTAGGTTCAAGCCTTTTAGAAAATCTACAACATCTTGTGTTTTTTCCTTTCTTGGTTTGTCATGAACACGATATACAAAAGGTATTTCTCTGTCGCAAAATTCCTTTGCAATTGTTTGATTTGCAAGCACCATAAAGTTTTCAATCAATATATGTGCATCATTTCTTTCCCTCTTTGCAAATCCCACAGCCATACCATTTTCATCAAATATAAATTGAACTTCGGGAATTTCAAAGTCAAGACACCCTGCTTTTTTGTTTTTTTCTGTTATTTTGTGAGAAAGTTCATTCATTAGCAAAAGTTCTTCTTTGACACTTTGGGTTTTGTCGTCGGCAGTCTCTCCCATTAACACTTTATTAACATCTGTATAGTTAAGTCTCGCTTTACTTTGAATTACGCTTTCATATATTTTATGAGATTTTACATTCCCCTCTTTATCCACCTTCATTTCGCAAGTCAAAGTCAGGCGTTTTACGCCCTCATTTAGAGAACAAATTCCATTTGATAATTCTCGCGGTAACATCGGCAGGACAGATGTTGGAAAATATACACTTGTTCCACGATTAAAGGCCTCTTCGTCTATAACAGAATTGTATTTTACATACTCGCCAACGTCTGCTATATGGACACCAAGCAAATAACCATCTCCATCCTTTTTAATTGATACAGCATCATCTAAATCCTTTGCGTCCAATCCATCAATTGTAAAAATTACATCACCAGTCAAATCCTTTCTGCCTTTTAACTGGTTTTCCAAGACCTCTTGCGGAAGAAGTTTAACTTCATTTAAAACACTTGGCGAAAACTCTTCAATTAGTTGGTGGTCGCGAATTATTGCAAGTTCCAACGCTTTTACATCGTCGCTTTTTCCCAGAACTTCAATAACTTGGGCTTTTAAAGTTGTGTCTCGCTCTATTCGTGCCGTAACTCTGTCTTGTTCTTCAAATTCAACATCGCTTCCCGCCACTTTTATCATAAAAGGTATGTGAGAATTGTCAGGGTCTATAAAATAATTTTTCCCCTGCTTTACAATAACACCTGCTATAATATTTAATGGTTTGTAAATTTTTATAACTCTGCCATCACTGCCTTCATCACTTTGAGAGAGTATTTTTACTATTATTTTATCGCCGTCAAGCACACCTTGACACCCATTTGCAGGAATGAATATATCCTCCATTTCCACATCATCTACTTGACAAAAGCCAAATCCCTTTGAATTGCCAATAAATGTTCCTCGAACATAATTTTTTGAAGGAATTGCTATATATTTATCCTTTTCATAATCTAAAATCTTACCATTTTTGATTAAATCTGCAAAATCTTCCTTAATTTCTTTAAGTGGAATTCCATAAGTAATCCCTATAAAAGAAAAAAGATTGTCTGTCCGTTTTATCGAAAGACCATCTTTATTTAATAATTCCCAAATTATCTTTTTTGCTCTCATTATTTGTTCCCTGCAATCAATTCTGTTATAAAGAATGTAACAACACAAACAAATATAATAACTGCCATTGCAATAGTAATTCTTTTTAAAATACTATCACGTGATGCACCTTTGTTTTGAGCATAATAACTTTCTTGCTTTGAACCTGTAAATGCATTCAAACCGTCCTGCGAATCGTTGTCCTGCATAAGGGTTGTTATCGTTAAAACAACGGCACAAGCAATAATTATTGCAAATAAAACGTAACGCAATACTGGCAAAACTTTGGTCGCAAAATCACTTGCCACTTCTCCATCTAGCAACGTTGATAAAAATTTATCCATATAATCTCCTTTATACTAAAATCAAAAACCAAATCATAAATAGCACATCTATTATAAGGAGAAATATCATTGCCCATGAAAAATATGACTTGAATATATAAATTCCTAGGCCCCTTCTTACTATTCCCCAAATAAGACCAATTGCAATCGCCGCAAATAACAAGATCATTATAATCAATCCCAAAGTCCCAAGACCTTTACTTATTGCACGACCCCAATCGTCAAACCAATTACAAAGCAAACTTGTCATAATAAATCTCCTAATATCATTATAGCACATAATAATTTATTTTTCAAGGGAAAATAACAAATTCACTTTTTATTTGTGCTATTTTGTATTATAAACGAAATACTTTTATTAGTCAAATGAATTTTGATATTTTTGATAAAAAAAGATATGCTTTTTCAACATATCTTTTAAATTATATAATAATTATTATTTTTTTGACAATATTATTACAATTTTTATTAAGAATTATGCAAGCCAAGTAAGTCCCTTAGGAAACCATTGACCATTTACAGTTGTCCAGTTTGCATAACTCATTGTTGCCGTTGGTTGTGATGTTTTTGGTGTGCCGTTATTTACATACCCTACGCAATTTGTTGCATTGCTTGGAAAGGATATTTCTGCACCCAATGTCTTTATGAGGCAATCGCAAACTTCACCTCCGGTCATTGAACCTGCAACCCAGTTTACAGAACTTGGCGTTGTTGTATTTTCAACATAAGCACTATTTTTAATTGTTACAGATGTCCCTGTGCCAATAAGTCCACCAGTGTTTGACGAGCCATTCACATTTGCTCGAACATAGCAGGCATCTATTGTGCTGTTTGAAATATTACCAATGAGACCTCCAACCGCACTGTTTCCATCAACCTTTCCATAATTTATACAATTTGTTACAGTTGCGGATGCGTTTGTCGAAACTGTTTCATTTCTCTTGCCAACAATTCCGCCTACATTTGTGTTCCCAGATACATTCGCACTATTTACGCAATTTTGTATTAATGTGTTTGTTGATGCTCCCACAAATGAACCTACATTATCTGCACCAACTATATTTCCTGACATTATTGTTATATTTTTAAGAATAGCACCATTTGTCTCAGCAAATAAGCCTGTGTTATTGGAGGCAATTATACCTTTATTATCATCTGTCTCGGTGTGCAAATTATATATATGACAACCGTTCCCGTCATATTTAGATGCAAATTCTCCGTCTGGACTCCAAGGATAATCGGTTAAATATATGTTTCTTGTTTGCTTAAAGGTATACATTGGGCTGTTAATACTATTTTTGAGTTCTGTGCTTCCAAAAGATATTGTCCCCATTAGCCATCCTAAATTCTCAGCACTTTGTATTAAATAGGTTGAACCCTGTTGCACTGGCTTTGATGAATCTATGTAGGCAAATTTTGACCATGTAGGCTCCCACTGTGCGTAAAAAGTATATTCTTGCTTGCTTACATCTGTCAAATTTAATAGGATGTCTTTATTTTTGTATAACGTTCCTGTTGTCCCTGCATTTGTTCTAAATCCCAAGAAATTATAGCCATTACATACATAATTATTATCTATATAATACTCTTCGTCATAAGTTAATGTATATAATCCATTTGAAAGAGATGCACCTGTAATGCTTGCTGAACCTGTTGGACTTGTGAGAAGATCCTTATTTTTAATATCTTTTGTATTTTCATTAAATTTAATTTTGTATTTAATTGGTGTCCAAATTGCAGTTAACTTGATGTCTGAAATATTATACACACCTTCCTGAGTTGAAATATTGAATAAATCTTTTATTGCCACTTGTTGTCCCGGCGTGTATGTCTTACCATTCACTATATTTGCCCAGCCAGAAAATTCATAGCCTGTTGTTTTTGGCGTGTTCGATGGAATTGTATATGAAGTTCCTCCAGTGTCATCATAACTTAGCGTTGCTGAACTTGGCAAAGATGTCCCTCCTGTCAATATTTTGCCCCCGGCATCATACGTGATATTATATTTTTGTGTTGTCCATTGGGCATACATTGGAACTTCTACTCCATTTTCTCCAAAATCTATGGTAACTTTAAATTGATTTCCGCTTAAAGAATACGTTGTGCTATTTGACGTTGGATTTTGTTCTTTTGTAAAATAATTAAATTTATATCCCGGTCTATCAACTATAATCGTTATGCTTTCATTATATTTTACTGTAGATGTATTCTCTTTCTTCGAATTTATCGTTCCACCATTGCCAATAAATCTTATACTATATGTTTCCTGCTCCCATGACGCATAAAGTTGGGTTACACCCTGTTCATTCCATGCTTGATAACAACTGCCATCTTTATTGAAATATTTCCTTCCTCCACCATTCATGCCAGTAAAATATCCGTTAAAAGTATAGCCTGAACGTGTTGGAACACTTACTTTTCCCATTGTTTGCTTATATTTTGTCGTTACCGTCCCTAATTGAGAATTGCTCCCATAACCACTAAGCAGAGATACTTCAGTCTGTGTTGCACTTATTGCCGCAGCATCTAAATTTAAATGCAGTGCCGGACGAACACTATAGGCATCTGTAACATAATTTGCAAAAGTATCATTTGCTGAATCATCTATCCCATAAGCTTTATAATTATTATTATAAGCAGAGCGAAGCCAAGTTCGCTTTACATCATTTTTATATTTTTGTTCGAGTGATATTTCCCAAATTCCATAATTCTTTTTAAAACTCGTAGAATAATAGCCAATCTCTGAATAGGAAGGAAGCCATAAATAATCACTTTTCCAATTATCATAGCCCGTTGTTGAATAATAATTTATGAAAAAACCAGAATCAGAAACATAACCCCAATTCTCATTTGATAAATTATATGCTTCGCCACATTGTGATGCAAATTCTCCATTTTTTTGCCACGAAACATTTTGAGGGGTAACTATATAATCTGTTATATCCTCACCCGATTGCCCATATGTAAATGGAGAAAATACAGAATTTGATATTTTTGAGTAACCTGTATACAATGTGGTGGCATTTGTAGCATAATTACCACCATTATTTAATACCACACACCTCATATATGACGTCCCATACATATTTGAAGGATAAGTAGTGTATGAATAGGTGTTATAAATATTCCACTGTGCAGTTGCTTCTTTGTCAAACTGATTTCCGGATTTATTATATACTTTTCCACTAAGTTGTGAAGAATTTTCAAGCCATAAGGTCAAAATTGCATTACCATTCTCATCTTGTGAGAGATATGTCGGAGTCCATAAAAGGCCGCCAAGGCTGACTACAATCTCCGTTCCCCCATGATTTTCTTGCATGGTTTTAGAGGTTGTTTTGTTTTTTGCCATAGTATCAATTCCGCTCATATCAAAAACAGAATAAGTGCTTTTACCACTTATCGCAGTGATTAAATTATTTAAATTGGTGAGATTAAATTTAGGTGCAGAAGGTATAGAATTGTCCCACAACTCTTCAATCATTGTTAATTGAGTTGCAATTGCAGATAAGTTTAAGTGAAAAGCAGGGCAAACACTATATTCCTTAGTATTTGATGCTTTAATAAGAGTAGTGCCTTTACTTGAAGTAGTGCTTAAAGTACAAACCTGCTCCGCCTTCGTGTTGCTGCCAGAACGAAGCCACACACGGCTGTAACATCTTCGTTGTTCTATTGTAGTCTGCCATAATCCCGTGGAATCATCTTCTCCAACCTCTGTGAATGATGGAAGCCACAAATAATCACTTTTCCAATTTTCATTATCAGTCTTATGTGCAAAATTGTATGCACTGCTGCTAAATCCCGAATCACCAACTGAATTTGACCAACTTTCATTAGGTAAATTATTCGTATAATTTAATGTAGTCTTTGCTGATTGACTTTCTTGCCACGACACATTCTCGGGGGTTACAATAAAATCAGTTATATCATTAAATGCCCCATCCTTTGGATAAGTAAATGGAGCAAAACATGAATTATCTTTTTTATCAAAATTTTGTGTCGCTGAAATGCTTGTTGCATAAGAGCCACCATTATTTAATACAACTGACCTTATATATGATGTTCCATACATACTGGATGGATATGTGCCAGATGTAGATGAATCGGAAAAACTTGCCCATTTAACTGGACCATATCTGTCAAACTTTTGCCCATCTCCATATGTTCTGTTATAAAGTTCACTTGTGTTTGCAAGCCAAAGCGTTAAAATTATATTCCCATTTTTATCAGTAGAAAGATATGTTGGTGTCCACGTAAAGCCACCCAACGTTATTACTATTTCCTTTCCGTTGTTGCTTTTCATTGTTGTTGAGGTGGTTCTGGCTGTTGCCATAGTTTTTATTTTGTCCATTTTAGTTACAGAAACATTTTGATCTCCACTAATTGCTTTCAAAAGATTATTAAATTCATCCTCTTTAAATTTTGAGTTAGTAGAATTCCACATTTCGTTAACGGTTATTTGAAATACTGTATTATAAGCACGGCCACGACGCCTTAAAAGCCCTGAAAAATTTAATCCTATTAATAAAGAAGATATACCAATTATTATACTGGCAATTATAGCAAGAATTTTAAATGTCCTATTCCTTATTATATTTTTCACTCTCTTCTCCTTCGATTTTTAATGGCTTGCCCCCTCTATGGGATTTCCACCACCTATCCAATTCCAAGCATCTTAATTATATTTTGCCCTTTTATGTTATTTTAAGTCTTATTTTATTTCATGTCAAGATTTTTTGTCATATTTTGTCGAGAACTTTTATTATACAAAAACTGTTTAATCTATTTTCATGCTTTTAAAGAGCATTATATATGCTTATATAATGACTTTATCAATATTATAGTATGCCCCCCCCCCATTCGTCAAGTGATTTTTAAATATTTTTTAAAATTTTTGTTTTGGGGGTTAACATATCGAAATTCTTGTTTTTCCTCTTAAAAGAAAGGTCTTGTAGCCTCGCAATTGTTCTTGCATTTTTTAAAAAAAACCTCTCATAAAAGAGAGATTTTGTAATAGGATTATAGATTAATCAATCTTAAAATCTTGCCGTTTACTATCATAAGAACAAGGTCTACAAGCCAAATAATCCATCCACCAAGGAATACTCTAATGATTGCTGCAACAATTTTACCTTCGGTAATTCTTGTTATAACACCACATACCCAAGCGGTGATAGGAATGATAGCAAGGATAAGACTTACTAATCTTGATAATCCAAAATAGTCATTACCACTTTTTGCCATGATTTTTCCTCCTATTCGTATTATAGCATACATTTTTAAATAATACAATGTTTTTTAACAAATTTTTTTAAGTTTTTTTTATTTTTCTATCTCCCAATCGATGGTTACTGTCGCGTTAAACTTTATATCGTCTACATTAATACTTCCTAGGCTTGCAGAACCAATTGCTGCTTCCTCATAGCACATCTTTTCCATCATTGCAGGTGCTGGGCGTGAAACCCTTACTTCTGAAAAACTATGATTGATTGATAAAATATCCCCCAACTTAACTCTTGCCGCTTCCGAAAGAACTTTTGCATCTCTCTCTGCTTTTTCAACAGCCATTTTTAGTGCTTTTCCCTTTATCTCGTCCTCACCCTTTTTCACCTCAAATGAAATGTTCAGTCTTGGCTCTATATCCGCTTTTGAAATTTGATTTACAACCTCGCCAAGCATTTTTGTGTCATAGTCAAATCTTACTTCAAGCAAGTGAGTTGTTTCAAAGCCGAGAAACTTATCTTTATATTTTTTTGTCAATTCCTGATATACCCTATCAATCCTCTGTGAAATTCTAAAATCTTGGGTAACTATGTTTTTCTCGTCAACTCCAACCTTTGCCAAGCATTTCTTTAAAAGCATTACCTTTTCATCAACCGCTGCAAGCGACTTTGCATAAGAAGGGTCAAGTTCTCTTATAGAAAGGCTTACACAAATTGTATCAGGTGGAACTGAAACCACTCCTTCTCCTGTTACACGAATAATTTTATCCATAAAACCTCCTTTAAAATTATCAAAATAATTATAAAATATACTTCAATCTCTTGTCAATTAATTTTTATCCATTTTTATACTCTTAATATTTAATTTCTCATGCCTTAATTTTAAAGAATTTACGCCTCATGCAAAATTATATGTTCGCACTGGTCACTGTTATTTTTTATTATTTTCTTCATAAGTGAAGGTTTCATCGAAATTGAATCAATTTTATCTATATCCACCCACTTAAAAATATATTTCTCACCTTCTACACCAAAAAACTCATCCCAATTCTCAAGGTCCCCATTCTTTTCTTCTAAACAAACAAGAAAATTTATTGAAAACTCATGATAATTCTCACCATTAAACTTGAAAAAATCTTCAAGATATAATCTTGGTGATGGCTGAATGCCTTCAAGCCCCAACTCCTCTCTTAATTCTCTTTTTATAGCAGTTGTGGAATCCTCATTCATCTCAACTCTTCCGCCTGGCAAAAGATAGAAATCATATCCTTTTATTGTATGCAAAAGAACCCTTCTCTTGTCGCGGCTTAAAATTATAGCACCCACCCTAAAATTAAACTTGTTATTCCCCTCTTTAAATGTTACCATCTCTTACCTCTTTTTTTTATTTTAATATTTTTTCTTACTGAAAGCAAGCATTTTTCACCTTTTATCGCCTGAATAATAAAATGTAATTAGGAGAAAAATATGGCTAATTGTTTTAATTATTACCCACCTGATAAATGCAATTTTATCGTTAAAAATATTGAAATGCAAGGCCCTGTCGGTCCGCGAGGTGAACAAGGTCCTACTGGGCCAACAGGAATAACAGGTCCTACCGGCCCAACCGGAATTTCTATAACTGGGCCAACAGGCCCAACTGGACCTACTGGTGCTACTGGGGCTACCGGTGCTCCTGGTGGCGGAGAAATAGTCGTAGGCACGACTACCACTATTCCCGCAAGTGAAGATGCCTCCGTTACAGTAAAATATAATGGCAATGAAACAATATTAAACTTTTTTATACCACAAGGCACTACCGGTCCCGCACAACCCGTTGAACACTTTGTCATTTCAAATGTTTCAATGGGGCAACCAGGTGAGGCAACTGTTATAGATTCATTCTCAAATGGTGTTCATCATCTTGAATTTGTTATTCCGCAGGGAGAACAGGGAATTCCTGGTGTGCAAGGCGAGCAAGGTATCCAGGGACCTCGTGGCGAACAAGGTCCCCAAGGTGAACAAGGATTACAAGGTGAACAAGGTATTCAAGGACCTCCTGGCGAACAGGGGCTGCCCGGTGAAGCAGGACCTCAAGGACCACAGGGAGAAAAAGGCGATCAAGGGCCACGTGGTATTCAAGGACCTCAAGGTATTCAAGGTGCAAAAGGAGACCCCGGAATACAAGGTGTTCCCGGCATTCGTGGCGAGGCAGGACCTCAAGGACCACGTGGCGAACGAGGTGCAACAGGACCTTATCAAATCAAAAGTGCGTTCATCGCTTCATACAATAATAATCCCGTTACTTTCCCAGTAAATGGGCTTGAAATTCAATCTGGAGCAAGGCTTCCTCTCATGAGAAAGGAGACCGATTATGGCGAAATTATAACTATAAACACCGGAGATAACACTATAACTTTTAATGCAACGGGAGTTTATCAAATTTTCTTCTCAACTAATGCCTATATAACCCCTCTCTCCTCCTCTTTTGATGCGAGAAATGATTTTGTGTCTGTTGGCTTCCGCGAAGTTGGAAAAGATATGATTTTGGCCGGCGCAAACTCTTGGTCCGATTCACCTATAGCAAGAAATATGTTTGGTCAAGGCGTTTTTGTCGTTGACGATGTTTCATCGCCATTTGAACTTATCAATCTTAATAGTCGTCCTATTTTTATTAATGGTTGCGACATAACAAAAACTATAACAGAATCTTATTTTGCATCTGCTATGGTTAGCATCGTAATAACAAAACTATCAGAATAAATTTAAACGTCTATATTAAATCCATTCCTGCTCCATAGCCAAAATGGAGTATGTAAATCTATGGGTTGAATTTCTTTGCCCTTCAAAATCTCCTTCCATCTTTGGCTTGTAATATCACGTATATTTGACTTTCTTAATTCCTCTTCTCTTATCACTCCAAGTCTTACGCTTGCCTGCAAAACATGAGTGTCTGGGGCAATAGTTATCTCCTCCCTGCCCTCAAATTTAAAGTCTGTGTAATTTGTCAACACATAAAGCCAATAATTTAATATCTTTGTGCCTGATAAATATGGAAAAAGTTTTTTATTAGACGTAATGTAGTCTTTTATATTTTTTATGTCAAAATTGTTTGTTGAAAATAATTTAACAACACTTCCATCAAAATTTTCAACCAGTGTTTGGCAAAGTTTTAACCAAATTGCCGGCTGTTTGTTGAGCTGAAGGGCAACTCCATATTTTGTCAGTTTGTCCCCCAGCTCCTCTTTTGTCATGCTTAAAACTTTTTGGGGATTGAAAATTAAACGGCAGTCCTCATCGTTATATGATTTTAACGCACTTTCCCAAAGTTTATAGGAATTTCTTTGATAATTTAATGCCATAGGCAGTGTAAAATACAAACAATTTTCATTGGACAATTTATCAAGCCCAGGATTACAATCTTCGGGCATTTTTTCTCCGCCAAGTAAACCTTCTTTATAATATTTAATCAATAATTTTACTCTATCGACAATTTCCATATTCCTATTATATCAAATCTTATATATTTTCTCAATCTTTTATTAAAAAAATATTTTTTTAGAAAAATTATTGCAAATGTATATTAATTGTGCTATAATCTTTACGTGAGGTTATATATGGCAAAAAAAGATAAATTTGTTCTTGCAGAAACTGCAACTTTCCAAAAATTTATGAATGATAAAACTAAACTGGAAGGTATTTACGGAACAGAGTCCGCTGTGAAAAAAGTTATTTTAAGTATCAATAAAAAATTAAATGAATTGGAATTAAGCAATGTTACAGAAGGACAAGGCAGTGCCCTTTTAAAAAGGGAACTTGAAGAAACTAAACAATATCTCCAATCAGTTTATCTTAGAAACGAAGATAATGTAGAAAACGAAAAAATGTAATTTTTGATTTATGCTTCGAAATTGGGAAAAATTTTATTTTCTCATAATTTTTTTAAGGATGCTAAACTTTAACAATACTAATTTACAGCCTTAAAACAATGCGAAAATTAAATAATATCAACGCAATTATAAAACTCTAAGAATGTTTTTTGTTAAAATATTTGCAAAATCTTATTTAATGTTGTATAATATTTAACAAGTTATGCGCCCATAGCTCAACTGGATAGAGCGTCAGTCTACGGAACCCGCGGTAAACCCGCTTTGTAAAAACGCTAAATCCCTTGCAAATGAAGGCTTTTCCGTGGTATACT
>CANQKH010000026.1 GCA_947624415.1 uncultured Clostridia bacterium
GGAAGGTAAATTCTAGAACAGAAGATACTCACCAAGTAAATTTTGATGAAAGCGTAACTGTCGTCGTAGATAGACCGGGATACGATTTTAATTATTTTACGCAGGAAAAAAATCCAACTGCAGATAGCACAAAATACTATTTAAGCGAAAATCAGTTTAAGGTTATAACTGATTTTGGTGATAATGGAGCAGAAGTCTCAATGTATGCCCAATGGACAGCGAAACAATATAGTATTACATTTGATGCTGGGGGCAAAACATTGACAGAAGGGACGTTGCCAAGTTCAGTTACTCTAAATTATGATGACACTGGAGGAACATATCAAATTCCGTCCAATGTAATAAAAACACAAGGTTATGAATTTTCTGGTTGGAAAAATGAATCAAATAAGAAAATATACCAGCCGGGGCAACAAGTGGCAATAAAAGATTTATTCAATATTTCAACTCAGTCGGGAGTATATAATATTTCAAACATAACATTAACTGCAGAATGGACACCAATTACATATAAAGTTAAATTTGCCCCAAATACAATTGATATTAGAAATGAAAAACTTTTCACAACTCCAACAGGTTCGCCAACCATACAAGGTTTAACTCCTTCAAATGAAATTTATACATTAACATTTGACAAAAATTATTCAATAGACAAAAATTTTGTATGTAATGGCTATAATCTCTTAGGATATAGAACAAACGCAGGTGCGACAGGAAAACTATATAAAGTTAAAGATGCCTTATCAAATTTGACAGATGTTGGCAACCAGGAAATTACTCTTTATGCACAGTGGGAGCCAACATGGTCAAAGTTTGCTCATAAGGAATCGGCAAAGCCAGTGCAACAGGGTGCAACCTATTTAATACAAAGTGCTGAGAATTTAGGATGGCTAATGGGGACAATATCTTTTGGAAGCACAGAACTCAAAAATAGTATTAACAGCACAATGTATACCTTTAAGCAAACAAGGAACATATATTTAACCGATTATCCATGGAACCCAGACGGAATATTTTCTTCTAGATATGACGGAAATGGTTGTTATATATATGACTTGCACAACGAGACAGAGGAAAATAAAGGTATAATTTCCAAAGAATACGTGGGGCTATTTGCTCAATCCGATGGTGCTAGTCTTCAAAAAATAACAATAATGTCAGGTAACTTAGTAGGAGACGAAGGTATCGTTGGTTCAATCGTGGGGGTTGCAACAAATACGTTAATTAAAAATTGCATAAATTATGCGAGCGTATCTGGAAATTATCTTGTTGGAGGTATAGTAGGAGGTAAAACTGACGATTTATCAAATGCATCTGCAACTATGTCAAATTGTATTAATTATGGTAAAGTTGCCCTTGGCAACTTACTGTTAGATGCTTACGCAGGAGGAATTGTAGGTTATATAGAAAATGGTGTTGTAAAAAGCTGTTATGTCAATGCAACTATAACAGCTGATGGTGGTTGTTCTGGTGGATTAATAGGAGTAGCCAATAATACGTCAATTGAACAGTGTGCTTATATTGGGAATATAATACAGACAGGATATAGTAACGGAATTTGTGCATGGGGAGACAGAGCGTCTGAGGCAAAAGATTGCCTTGTAAGGACATCAACTACTGAACTTACTTTATTCCCAGATAATGCAACAAATTGTATTGGTTATGTAAATAACGGCTCGCCACAAACAACGGCAGAAATGGACTATACAAACTGGACAACTATAAATGGTCAGTGGTTCCCTAAGGGACTTACTTGGACAGCATAAAATCATATTACAAAAAATGTAAGGTGTTTTCCTTACATTTTTTAAATAAAAATGTAAAAAATGCTTAGATGTTTTATAAAAATATATTATAATAATTAAAAAGCGACTTTTTTTTCAATTTAAATAATTAATAAATGTTGTTTTGGAAAAAATTAAATACCCTTGCAAATAATATTTTTAAAGGATTTTATATTTTACTTGATTTTATAATTAAACGTATAGTATAATATTCAAGATATAAAAAGGGACACAGGAGGCGATATGTCAGTTGAACAAGAAGAATTACAAAATAAAGATGAAAAATCAAATTCAGGAGACGGCAAAAAACTTGTTGAATTTTATATTGAGCGTTTTAGCAATATGATTAAAAATATTTTCACACAAATAGGACGTGATGTGATTGGTCAACAAGAGGTAATTGAGGGAACTATTATTGCTATGATTGCAGGTGGTAATGTCCTTTTGGAAGGTGTGCCAGGCGTAGGAAAAACAAGATTGGTTCGCTCCTTAGGGAGGGTTTTCGATTTGCCTTTTTCACGAATACAATTTACGCCAGATCTTATGCCTGCTGACGTTACTGGAACTAATATAATTGTCCAAGATGAGAGTGGGAGTTCTGTATTTCAATTTCAGCCAGGCCCTATATTTTCAAACATTATTCTTGCCGATGAAATAAACAGGGCAACTCCAAAAACACAATCGGCACTTCTTGAAGCGATGCAGGAACACAAGGTTACTGTTATGGGAGTTTCTCGAAAATTAAATGAGCCTTTTTTCGTTCTTGCCACACAAAATCCAATTGAGCAAGATGGGACATATCCTTTACCAGAAGCCCAACTTGACCGTTTTATGTTTAAATTGTTGGTTTCGAATCCAGAACCAGACGAATTAAAGGCAATAATTAATATGACGCAAAAAACAATGGAAGAGGTTGCCGAAAAAACTTGCACCGGAGACCAACTACTCGAATTACGTCGCACCGCTAATGAAATATTGGTTACAAATTCGGTGATGGATTATATAATAAAATTGTGTTCGGCAACTCATCCTGATGGGCAATATGCATCAGAAGCTGCAAAAAAATATTTGCGTTTTGGAGTGAGTCCGCGTGCCGGCCAGGCAATAGTTTCGGCTGCTAAGGTGTTGGCACTAATGAATGGAAGGTTTAATGTTTCCTATAATGATGTCAACAAGTTGGCATATCCCGCACTTCGACACAGAATTAAACTTAATTTTGAAGCAATTTCTTCACGTATTACACCAGATGAAATTATAAAAATGATAATTGATGAACTTGCAGGTAATAAAAAAGAAAAAAATATTGAAGAAAATTTATCAGAAACTAATATAGAGGTAAAAACAAAGACGAAGGGTAAATTTAGGAGAAGTAAATGAAAGAAAGATATTTCACTGATGACTTCTTTGATAGATTAGAACAACTTGCTTTAAATTTGCCTACAACACTTACAGGGTATTATGGAGGTAAGCATCGGATAAATAAATATGGTCAGACTGTAGAATTTGCGGATTTTCGTAAATATGAGCCAGGTGATGATATTCGTAGAATTGATTGGAATTTATATGCCAGGTTAGGCAAATATTTTTTAAAATTATTTACCGATGAAAGACAAATGCACGTTCGAATATATGTTGATTGTTCGGCGTCTATGGGATTTTATCCCGACAAGGCAGAATTTTCTTTAGGACTTGCGGCAGCACTTGGTTATCTTGCTGTTCGCAATAATGATAAAGTGTCATTTCATTTGATAAAAAATGGTATATCTAACAATCCATTTGGGTTAATTGTCGGGAAAAATGCCTTTTATAGTGCAGTGGGGAAATTAAGAGATGTTACATTTGAGGGAGATGCGGATTTTGCAAAAACCATTCCCAATATACCAGATATGAGCACAAATGATGGGTTGGCAGTGATTATTTCAGATTTTCTTACTGACAATCAATGGCAAAAAGCAGTTGATTACTTCGTATTTAAAAAACAACAAGTCTTAATTTGTCAAGTATTGGATAAAGAAGAGAGTTCACCTTCTTACAGCGGAAAAGTGAATTTGATTGATTGTGAAGGAAGTGGATTAGGTGATGAACGCAATATACATCTATCTATCACACATTCAACTCTTAGGGCATATAAAAGTGAACTTGCAAATTACGTTGCAGAAATTAGAAAATTTTGTTCATCACGAAGTGCGGCTTTCCTTTTCGCAGATACAACCAGTTCAGTTGAAAAAGCACTTTTTGGTGAACTTACACGTTATAATCTTGTTAGATAATAAAAAATTATGATTAAAATATTAAAAGGAGAGAAATATGGACGATTTATTTAAAAAATATCGCAAAAGACTGATGTATATTGGAATTTTTAAGTCTTCCATTCTTTCTCTATCCATTGCATTGATGTCTGTTGGACTTTTTTCTATTGTTACTTGGATAATAAAACCATCTTTTATTCTAACGCTTTCTCTTATTTTAGGAATAGGATTTGGAATTTTTATTATTTCGATATTAATTTTTTATTTTAAACTTTTCCGTCCAACACCACGAATGATCGCCAAACAACTTGATTCTCTTGGTCAAGATGAGAGATATATTACAATGTTGGAGTGTGGAGCAAATACATCACAAATGGCAAATTTGCAACGTGAAGATGCAAAAACTAGGCTTTCAGGAATTTCTGTAAAAAATTTAAAGTTTACAATAGCTCTTCCTGTAATTCTTTTGCTTGTATTTGGAGTTGTTTTTGCCACAGGGACTACAACTATGTCGATGCTTACAGTCGCCAATGAATTTAATTCAAGCGAAATAGATAATCCTCAAGATGAGCAAACTAAATTTTACACTGTAACATATAAGGTCTATGAAGAAGGGACGGGATTTATAAGCGGTCAATCTGTTCAAGAAGTAGAAGAAGGACATTATACTAAAGAAGTCATGGCTATTCCTGCTGAGGGTTATCGATTTTCGGCGTGGGTTGATGAAGATTTAAATCGCCTTGCCAATCAAACAAATCCTCGTGCAGAAGTCAATGTGCATGAAAATATGATTATATATGCATTATTTGAAAAACGTAATGATAACGAAGATGGTGGCAATGGTGATGGTGAATTAGGCGAAGGTGATGACAAACAAAACCAAGACAAAAATGAGGGAGATGGAAGTGAGTCCGGAGGCGAAGTCGGTGGCGGAGAAACTGGTCAAGGTAACGCAGGAGGTGGCGAAAGTGAAGGACGTGAAAATAATAAAGTAATTGATGGCACTCAGGATTATAGGGATAATTTTGACCGCGAACAACTTGAAAATGAACTTAACAATAAAGATGTTCCTGATGATTTAAAAGATATTCTAGGGGACTATTATGGAACTTTGAAACCTTAAAAAACACAAAAGGAGAAAAATTGATAATACGCTGGCTTTTACCCTTGGGCTTTCTTGGACTGATTGCAATTGCGGTGCTTTTAGTCATATATTTATTAAAGCCTCAATATAAAGAAAAACGCATTTCCAGCACCAAAATCTGGAAACGCGTTCTTTTGCATTCTAAAAAGCAGCATTTAATTTTAAGTAATGTTTTTATATTTTTAGTGCAGGCGTTTGTGCTTGCAATTATTGCTGTAGGTTTTGCACAACCTCGTTTTTTTTCTGATAATGTGCTTGCGGCTGATAGTGAATGTGTGCTTATTATTGATGTTTCAGCAAGTATGCGTGCAAAAACACTAACAGATGGAAGCACAAGATTTGAGCGTGCAGTATCAAAAGCAAAGACAAAGATAAATGAATTTTTCGCACAAGCAGACAATGGCAGCGTTTCTGTCATACTTTCATCGAAAATGCCTAAGTATTTATTTACCGAACTTAAAGAAGAAGATGAGCAAGAAATAAATGAGATGCTTGACAACATCAACTGCACGTTAGAAGATAATGACATTGAAAGTGCATTAAAACTAGCGGAGAATCGTTTAAATAGCAATCCATATACAAAAATCTTGCTTTACACTGATACACAATTTGGGAATTTAGGCTCTGCGGTAGAAACGATTAACGTTGCAGATAAAGAAAACGAACAAAATGTTGCAATTTTGGGTTGCACGACAGGGATTGTTGATAACGAATATGTATTTGAAATAGTTTTTGGTGCATATGGTGATATAACACGAAAATGCAATGTTTTTGTTGATATTAAGGGAGCAAATAATGGAAAAATTGTAAGAGATTTTCATCTTGAAGTCCCTGTTACTTTTTCAGTTGATACAACGTCATTTGAACAGGTGCAAAGAGTAGCTGTTACTGCCACAAATAATAATTTTGGAGGGCAAGAGGATTGGTTCTTTGACACTTACGATGAGGTAAAAATCTCAATACAAGATCTCCATGATTCAATAGCAGATGATAATCAATATTACGTTTATAGTGGAATAAGAGATAAAATCAAAACTGAGTATTGGAGCAAAAAGTCAAATAGTTTTTGGCAATATGGTTTTAATAATTTAGCAAACAATATGGTTGACTATCGAGATATGACTTTTCGTGAAATTTATCAAGAGCAAGGTATGAAAGCAGAAAATTCAGGCTATGATTTTTATATTTTTGAGCATTCTATTCCGGAAGAGATTTTTGCAAGTGGACTTCCTTTGGACGGGGTAACTCTTATTGTTGATCCAGACGAGACACTGAACGATACTGGACTTGGGCTTACTTTTGATGAAAAGGTTACTTTAAGCAATCTTACATCGTGCACAAATATGGAAAACCATCCGCTTATGAATTATATGGATTTTGACCGAATTCATCTCACACAATTCACTCAAATAAGTATAGATGAAGATAGCGAGTTTGAGCCTATATTGTTTGTAGATAATAGTCCTGTAATGCTTGTAAAAAACACACCTAATTCAAAATATGTAGTTATTGCTTTTAGTATAAATATGTCGGACTTTTATGGCGAGCAGTTTCAAATTTTTTTGTATAATTTGATTAATTATTTTATGCCAAGAACACTGCAGTCAGCAGATTTTAATTGGGGTGAGACAACTTACATAAATTGTAAAGGAAAGTCTATAAAAGTCGACCATAACGATGTTATAAAATCATTTACAGAGTTTCCAGCAGAGTTTAAATTCGAGGATGTTGGCACATATGTATTTACAACAAAATATGGGCTAGACAAGGTAGATGAGGTGCGAAAGGCATATGTGCACATAATTGCTTCAGAGAGTAAACTTTTTTCACGCTCTGAATTTCATATAAACCTTGACAATAAGGAACTTACTGGTGAAAGTGGCAAAGATTTCTTCATTTGGCTTGCTATTGCATCAATATTGCTCATGGTAATTGAATGGTTTTTGCAATTTAAGTATATTTTATAAGGAGGGGAAATGAACGCATCTGTAACTTTTTCAACAAGCCCTTGGCTTTTGTTCTTAATAATACCAATTGTTGCGGTTATTTTTGCCCTCGTTTTTGCACGTAAGAAGAGAGGCTCACGTATAAGTGTAAATTTAATTTTATCGGCAATATTACAATGTATAGTTGGTTCATTATTTGTATTTGTTATTTCCGGATTGCAAATTGAATATGACGAGAAAAATATTCCAAGGGAGGCAGTTGTGCTTGTAGATAGCAGTTATACGGCTGGTTCTCAACGAGAAAGCATGGACAACTTTGTTAATGATGTTATAAAACAAAGCGTAGGACGTTGCCGAGTGGGCGTAGTATTGTTTGGAAAAGGTCAAGAGGTGGCACTTGACATGATTCAATGTAATTCATATGAAGAAGCCGATAGGGCTTATCAAAAGTATATTGAGGTATCCAGGAGGACGCCATTGGAAAATGCAACAGATATAGGAGCGGCTCTTAGATTTGTATGGAACTCAACCTCTGGTGCTAACAACTTTATTTCTGACCCTACTCGAGCAAGAATTGTAATACTCAGCGATGGGCTTGAAACTGATGGAGATTCATTAAATGTGATGAAAGAACTTGCTAGAGGAGGCATACAAATTGAGACCGCCTTTTATGCTGATAGTTATCTTGCTGATACATCTATTTTAGAGGTAATTTATCCCGAAAAAACAATATATTCAGGTGAGGATTTTGAGATAAAGGTAAAAATAAAGAGTTCCCATCAAGACACTGCTACATTATCAATTATAGATAAAGATGAACAAGGCAATACAAAAGAGGAGAAGATTAATACCAAATTGCAGGCTGGAATACAAACAATTACGCTAAATCATAAATTTGATAATAATGGTTTTCATGAGCTTGTCTTCACGTTGGATGCTGTAATAGATGAAAAAACAGAAAACAATATATTTTGTTCCTACTTTGAGGTTGCTGATAAAAATAAAATCCTCATTCTTGAAACTTATGACAAGGAATCAACGGTTTTTAAAAATATACTTGATGAGGCTATGCAAAAAGGGAATATAGAAATTGATATAAATAATATTAAATCAGCGGAAGAAATGACGGCGAAAGACTTATCTCAATATAGTGAAGTAATTCTATATAATTCAGCAGCAAATGATATGACGGAAGATTTTCAACTTCAACTCCAGATTTATGTTCAAGGAGGTGGCGGGTTATTTACTATAGGTGGTTTTGAAAAAGATGAAGAGGGGAAGATAATAATGACAAGTAAATCTAGCAACCCAGACGAGCAAGTTCCTCTTATGCATAGTTATAGAGAAAGCGATTTAAAAGAGTCGATTCTTGCCGATATGTTACCAGTAAGCGTTGAATCTTATAATCCTCCTGTTGCCGTTGTCTTTATTTTTGATATATCAACATCAATGACTGGAAGTTCAGGATCGTCTATAGAAACGGCGGCAGAGGATGCACGCTATATTTTAGACAATGTATTAGATTCTCGAGATTATGTAGCCATAGTAACACTTCAAACGTCCTATACAGAGACAACACCATTAAGTCCCATTACAAAGAAGGAAGAATTAAAAGAAACTATAACCGAACTAGAAGATTATTGGAATTGGGATGCGTCAACCAAGTTTGCACCTGCGATTGAGCAGGCGACACGAATACTTGCAAATGCTCCTGTAGATGTTGCTCGTAAGCACATAATACTTTTTTCTGATGGAGGACCTGGTGATTCTTTTGATGCTTATGGTAAAGCGATGGAGGATGCATACAATTCACAGGGTATAAATATTACTGTGGTAACTTATTATAGGAGCAAAAAGATTGTTGACGGGGTTACGTATTATTTCAATCATGCCTACGATGTTGTAGGTTATCATATTAAAGTGGAGAATATGGATAAACTTGCAGGAGTAGGGCATGGCCACCATTTAATTTTGCCAAGAGGAAATGATTATAGAACACAACACGGCGTTGCACCTGTATTTCAAACGGATTTAAAACTTGATGATGTATTTTATGAAACTTATAGCCCTAAAAAGGGCGAGGAATCTCCAATATTAGGAAATATAACTGGACTCGAATTGCAAAATCTTATGCTAAAAGGATACTTCCCAAGCAAAGCAAAAATAGATGAGGGAATAACTGTGCCATTACGTGCAAACGGAGCTCCACTTTATGCAGAATGGGGATATGGCGAGGGAAAGGTTGGAAGTATATTAATTGACTTAGAAGGCGAATTGTCTTCTGATTTATTAACCACAACTACTGGAAAGACTTTGATAAGCAATATGGTTTTATCTTTGTTAATGAATGTTGAACAACCACAGGAAGAAATTTCTTTTGAAGTTACAATGTCAGAAGATAATTTTCATACAAGAGTTAATGTTTTTAATTTGGAGCAGGATGAAGCAAAAATAGTCGCCATGGTTCAAGCCCCAGATATGACAATAGAAAAATTTAACTTTGGGTCGGTGTTGACAGGATGCCACTTTGAATTTGAAAATTCGCAAACAGGTGTTTATAATGTCTATGTTATGAAAGTGCATTCAAATTTTGACTTTATGGGAAGTAATGTGTCCAATCCGGCAGATATACCGAATGATATGCTTATTCAAATGGTGAAAATGCATAGAACATTTTCTTACTCTAAGGAGTTTGACGGAACAGCGGACCCATATACAGAAGGTAGAGATTTGCTTGCCGCATTATCTTCTCGAAAGGTTATAGATGGCAATGTTTATAGCAAATTTGTATATGATGCAGAAAAAATTTTTTCTCCAACAGGCTATACTCATTTTGTAAAAGATTTACGTCAATGGCTTTTGATTACAGCAATGGTATTATATTTGGCAGGAATAATTTTCAGATTATTTAAAATAAGAAAAAGAAAATCTAAAATAAAATAAGAATTTTGATAAAATTTATAGTAAAAAATGACGAATTAAAATAATTTTACAATTAAAATTTAAGTATAAAACACAGACTATTTAAAATCTGTGTTTTTTTAGGAACGCAAGAACAATGGTGAGTTTACGAGGCGTCTTCTTATCTTATTTTAAAGATAATTCAAAATAAAGTAGAAATTATGTTCAAAGCATACTTAATATAAAAATAAATTTCAATGAAAAGTTTTATCAAAAAAAAATTATTTTTTTTCAAAAAAAACTCGAAATCACTTGACGAATGGGGGGGGGGCAGTGCTATAATTAAAATGTAAGCATAATATAAAATATTTTTAATTGAAGCGAAGTGGCATTTTACCCTAAAAACATATTATAAAATTTAACACTTTTGACAAAATTCGACAAAATATTAACATAAAAATTGATGAACAAATAAAAAATTTAAGAGGAGGGAGAGATGAAAAGTATAAAAAAGATTTTATTCATTGAATTTCTTGTTATATTTTCTTTTATGGCTCTTTTAATTGGCGTGGGGTTTTTAGTATTTAATCAAAAGAAGGCAGAAGGCGGTGGAGCAATTAGCTCGGTTACGGCAATGGCGGATGGTGGGACTTTTATACCAGATACTCCTGGAGGAAATTATAGTAACGGATGGACTATAGCGGCGGACGGACTAAGTGCACATAAACATTTTAGCAGTTATCCAACGACTATTGTAAGCGATGTTCCTGGTATAAAACCTCCATGGTATGCAGAAACACTATGGTGTTGGAACGACGCTTCGGGGAATAGTGTTTATTCGTATATTTTGGGAAAGCCAACAGGTGTTAAAGTTTCAGCTGGAAGCACAATTTATCCGTCATGGCTAAAAAAAAGATGTGTGATATCTTTTGACAAAGGCGGTGGCACTGGAGGAACTGATTGTATTTCAGTTTATGTCAATTCAAGTTTTGACCAAACAAAGATAGCAGTGCCACAACGAGAAGGTTATATTTTTCTGGGTTACAAAACTCCAGATGGTCATGGATACTTATATGATGGCAATGGGGATTTAGTAAGTAATCAATGGACGACTGGTGTTTGGTATTATACTCCAACATATACTATTCATGCGGATTGGAAGCCTAAGACTTACAATATAAGATTTATTGGCAATGGAGGAAAGGTAAATTCTAGAACAGAAGATACTCACCAAGTAAGTTTTGATGAAAGTGTAACCATTGTCGTAGATAGACCGGGATACGATTTTAATTATTTTACGCAAGAACAAAATCCAACAGCAGATAGCACAAAATACTATTTGAGTGGTAATCAGTTTAAAGTTATCGATTTTGGGGAAAATGGTGCAATAGTCCCAATGTATGCCCAATGGACAGCGAAACAATATAGTATAACGTATGATGCCGGGGGTAAAACATTGACAGAAGGGATCGTCCCGAGTTCGGTTACTCTAAATTATGATGACACTGGAGGAACATATCAAATTCCGTCTAATGTATTAAAAGCAAAAGGCTATGAATTTTCTGGTTGGAAAAATGAAGCAAATAAGAAAATATACCAGCTGGGGCAACAAGTAGCAATAAAAGATTTATTCAATATTTCAACTCAAGAAAGTGTGTATAATATTTCAGACATAACATTAACTGCAAATTGGACACCAATCACATATAAAATTAAATTTGCCCCAAATACAATTGATATTAGAAATGAAAAACTTTTCACAACTCCGACAGGTTCGCCAACCATACAAGGTTTAACTCCTTCAAATGGAACGTATATATTAACATATGACAAAAGATATGATTTAGACTATTATTATGAATGCAATGGCTACAATTTCTTGGGATTTAGAACAAATGCAGGTGCAACGGGAACATTATATTCTATTTTGGATAGTTTTTATAATTTAACCGATGTCAAGGACCAAGAAATTACTCTTTATGCACAATGGGAGCCTACATGGTCAAAATTTGCTCACAAAGAGTCGGCAAAACCAGTGCAACAAGGTGCAACCTACTTAATACAAAGTGCTGAGAATTTAGGATGGCTAATGGGGACAATATCTTTTGGAAGCACAGAACTCAAAAATAGTATTAACAGCACAATGTATACCTTTAAGCAAACAAGGAACATATATTTAACCGATTATCCATGGAACCCAGACGGAATATTTTCTTCTAGATATGACGGAAATGG
>CANQKH010000027.1 GCA_947624415.1 uncultured Clostridia bacterium
TGCTGGTGTGGCTCAATGGTAGAGCAGCTGACTTGTAATCAGCAGGTTGAAGGTTCGATTCCTTTCACCAGCTCCAAACAAGCACCTCAAAAAGGTGCTTAAATTATGGGTAGATTGCAGAGCGGCCAAATGCAACGGACTGTAAATCCGTCGACTTCGTCTTCGGTGGTTCGAATCCACCTCTGCCCACCATTAAAAAAATTGCTATATGCCACTATGTGTCATATAGCAATTTTTATTTTATAGTTTTTTTTACAATTAAAAAGGAAAACAGATTTAAAGTTCTACAGATAATTATTTGTGCAAAAAAATATCTCCATCAGAATTATGGAGAATTTATTTTCTTTTCTATATTAAAAGTTTATTTTTAGATATCATTTACTTTTATCATCATTTGAATAAAAATCGAAAGCTTTCATTATTTCACTCAAATCATCTTTTGGATTTATCGCCTCTTTCAAATCAAACCCAGAAGATTGAATTTTAAGAGACTTAGGTTCATCCTCTGAAGGTTTAGAGTCCAAAAATTTATCAACTAAATTGTCATATTTATCCCCTTCTTCAAGGGTCATTTCGGTTACAGGCCTAATCAATGAACCTTTATCCCTGATGCCATCCGCCCTCTCTATTCTTATTTCTTTTGGCGAATCAGATTTTTTATCCTGCATTTTGCTTAATAATATTCTCATTGGATCATTCTCTGTGCCTGCACTTTTATTTTCCTCGCGTTTAATTTCTGATGCCGATAATATTGATTCAATCTCTTTTGTCAACTTTTTATAATTATTATCCATCATTAATCCCGGAATTTTTCTATTTAATTCTTGTAAAAAAGAAAGTAGATGGTTATATACCAATCTTAACTGTTCTACTCTCAAAAATTCTATATTCTTGTTCCCCTCATTTTGCGATTTTTTAAAAGCATCCAATATTTTATAAACGTTTTTTTCACGCAATTCCATTTCTTGTAATTTTGCTTTAGTTTCTAAAATACGTTTTTCTGCTTCAAGAACCTTTAATTTTTCCTCCATAATCGCCTTTTCGTGTTTTGATTTTAAATCATCGATATACTTATCTACTTCTTCTTTGCGATATCCATAAATTTCTGATGAAAACATTTTTTCTCCTATTTTATTGTAAGAAATTTCACTACTAATATTAACACACCTACAGTTAAAAAAGCAAGAAAAATAAAGAGAGAAATATAATTTATTATATACAAAATTAGACCGATACTTACGAAAAATAGCGATATCGCCAAAACTAATTGAAATGGTTGATAATAAAAAAACGATGTTATATACGATGCAAGACAAAAAGATAAAAGTATAAACACACTATAATACTGAAATATTTCGAATAAATAACAATAAAAATAAAAGAAACCTATAAAAAATAAAAGTATACCAAAATAACAACAAGAATCGAATCTAAACATTATACTTTTAAAAAAAAGATGTATACCTATAAAAAAGCAAAACAAAAAGAACCAATAATTATATTGATGCAACAAAATAATCGATAATACACTGCCCACTATAAAAAAAAGTATGTTCACAATAAATGAAAGAGCCAACCACGACGATTTTTTTATAGTTAAAAATCTTCCCTGCATGAAGATAATATGGCTAAATTTATTCTTTTTTATCCTTTTTTATGTTTTTTTCTTTTTCCTTTTTAATTTCTTTCTCTTTTTTTTCTTTAATTTCTTGATTTTTTATTTCACCACTGCCCAGTCCCAGTTGTTCCAAAGATTTTATCTTTCCCTTTTTATTTAAAAAATAACTTATTAATATAAATGATATTGCAAAAATAATTAATAGTATTGACAAGAATTGCGACGTTCGTAAAACTCCTATCATTAAACTATCCATTCTTAATCCTTCAATCCATGCTCTTCCTATTCCATAAATAATCAGGTAAAAACACATTAAAGAACCCCTGAGTTTTAATTTATTTTTTCTTAATAAAATTATCAAAATTGCAAAAGTCATTAAATCCCACATACTTTCATAAAAAAATGTAGCCATATGCCAACCATGTCCACCGCAAAGACATCCTGCTTGATTACAATTTTTTATATAAACCGATAATGGAAACCACTGTGCCGATGGGTTTGAAACATATCTTCCATATGCTTCTTGATTAATAAAATTCCCCCAACGCCCTAATGCTTGACCAAACGCAATGCTTATAACGGCAATATCTGCAACATCCAGAAAATTTTTTTTATGAATTAAACAATATAAAGTAAGCCCTAAAGCACCACCTATAATTCCTCCATAAATCGCCATTCCACCATTCCATATCTCAAAAATCTCCCAAAAACTGTGAAAACTATCAAGACTAAACAAAACGAAATAAATTCGTGCTCCAACTATGGCAAATGGAAGTGTATAACAAGCAATCAAAATAATATCGTCAGTTTTTAATCCTCGATACTTAGCATTTTTACAGGCAAAAAAAACGCCTAGCGCCATGCCAATCGCTATAATTAATCCATAATAGGCTATATCTAAACCAAACAACGTGAAATGTTTTTCATAAAAACCAAACATAGTGATATTATAATAATTTTTGCGATGAAATGTCAAACAATTTCACTAAATAGAAAAAAAACAAATCGCCTTTTAGAGCCTGATAACTCACCCTTGCGATTTGTTTTTGTAAAGGATTTATTAATCACTTTACATATTTATTTTGTGTCGATTTATAAAAATTATACTAAATTTTTTTACTTATTTTAAAAATGTCATTCGTTAAAAATGTGTCATCCTTATCACCTTCACAATAACCCATAATAAGTGTTCCACTACTATGATTACGGTTAGATTTTGCAAAACCAAGCAATTTTTGAAAAATCATTATAGATTTTTGTGAATGCTGTTCTCCAAATTCAATTTCAAAACTTTTATCAAAATTTCTCAAAACTTCAACCACATCAGTAACAAAAACTACAATTTCTTTTCCTAGTTCTCTTTGTCTTACAGCATAATTTATTCCGTCAATAACTTTATTGTTTGCTTGTTCGGTGTCGGTGCCATAAACTGACGTGAAGTTATTATTTATTTTTAAATTATTGAATAAAATTTTGTTTTCAAAAGATATATTCGCACCAATTGTTATGAATTCAAAACCATTTTTGTTGCAATATTCATAAAGGTTTTGAAAATAAGTATTTTCAAAAATATCTTCTTCAAGCAGATAGACATTCCTCCTGCCAACCATTATGTTTTTATTTTTAGCAAAAGGTATACATCTGTTATCAATAATATCCTCACCATCTTCTTTTATATTAAATTTATAATTCTCTATTTTAGTATTATTTATTTCTATAATCTTAGATGATGAATAATAATTTGCCTCTGCAACCCTTTTTGCTTCTACTTTGATTTTATCCCCAGTGCTTAACTCATTGTAATCGTAAAGTAAATTGGATAAAAATACCAAGTCTCCACTTTGTAAATCTAAAAAACCAATTGCTGAATTCGTTTTTCTAATTATACCTTCCATTAAAAATGATTCTTCCTCTGTCGTTTGGATAGGCTTTTCCTCTTGTTCAAATGCTAAAATAGTATTATATTCAGGCTTAAAAGGTTTACTATCAAAACTTAATTTATTGGTTAAATCATCTAGTGTGAATAATTTTTTATAAGGACGCCCCCTCTTTTGATCAAGCTCGATTGCTCCTCGCTTCCTTACCGATTCTTTAATGAGTAAAACTAATTCATCTCTTTTTTTTGTTGTAGGTGAAGGGACACCCATTTGTCTGGCAATAGCTCGTAGTTCGAAGACTCCTAAATCTTTAACCAAGTCTTCAATTTGTTTCTCATCATATTTCATCTTTTGTTCTCCTAATAATATTTTTCAAAATATTATGTGCATATCTGGAAATTTTACCAAATTGGAATAAAATTAACAATTATTCCAATTAATAACGCAAATACAAACATAATAAATGTTATTAAAAGGTTTATTTTTAATCGTTTATAATTACAAGTATAAAGGACAATCAATCCAACACCCGCACCCGCACTTAATCCGGCCACTAATGCTGGGAACAAAATCACGCCCTCCATATACATCTCAACCAAAAAGACAGAAGATGCACAATTCGGTATTAATCCAATAACACTTGCTAATAAAATTTGTAGATAAATATTTGAAGTAAATATTATCTTTAAAGGCTCTAACCCACCACAATAACCACGAATAAGATTAATAATAAGTGTAGCAACGAAAACATATGCCAAAATTATCGCTGTATGTTTTAGTGCATCTAGGAAGATATTTGTAGCACAACAATGTGTATGATTATGCTGGCCTTCATTTTCTTCTTCGCATTCGTGGTGATGTTTATGTTGAACATCTAATTCCTCTGCATGATATGTTATTTCCTTGCCATCATGACAGTGTTTATCATGAAATTCATGTTCTATTTGTTTCCGTTTTGAAAAAGCATTAACAACAATATCTAAACCATATCCAATAATAATTCCAAATATAATTTTAATAAGCATAAGCAACAAAAGTTTTGGAATAAATTCCGGTCTTGAAATCATTAACGGCAACGCCTCATCACTTGTCGCTATAAAAACGGCAATTAGAGTGCCTATGGTTATTATTTTCTTAGAAAATAAATTACTCATTACCGATGAAAAGCCACATTGTGGAATACTGCCAAGTAAAGCACCAATCACTGGCCCCGCTTTATTGGTGTGATGCAGTATTTTTGAATACTTTTCATTATCATTATGCGAAAAGTAACCTACTAAAAGATAAGTTAAATACAATAATGGTAAAATGATAAGAGTATCTTTTACTGTATCCCATAACGCATCTAAAAAAATTCCCATACGTAAGGTAACCTCAAAATCTATTTATCTTCTGTATCCAAATTTAATTTAAGTTGTTGTTCTTCTTTTTGCTCGGTCGCCTCATTCTCTTCTTCGGCACTCTCTTGGTTCTCTTCTTGGACATTTGTGTCGACATTTTCCTGTTCTTGATTGCCCTGCTCTTCTTTTTCTTGATTAATTTCATTCATTCTTTTTGCACTATTTTGAGGCGAATATAATATTAGAGTTTGTTTGTCTTGATAGCCAATCTCTCCACTCATGTTTGCAGCTATAAAAGCCTTACCAATCATTTCATCAATTTTTCCACTATTAAGAGTAGAAACTTCACTACTGTCAGCAAATAGTCCAATTTTTCCATTATTCATAGTGCCGACTTTTGTCGAATTAAGCAAATATGTTATCTCTCCGTTTAGCATACTTACTAAATGAGAAGAGTTATACAAGCCGACAATACTACCTTCAATCATTGTAACAATTCTGGCTTTGTCTCTTACAAACATTACTTTTCCATTTGTCAAAGTTGCGAGTTCTGCCTTGTCATCAACGAAACGTATAAATCCATTGTTGACAGTCCCAATGGTTGATTTACCTTTTACGTAATCTATTTCGCAACTGTTAATAGTGGTAATAGAGGCCTTCCCGCAAACCATTCTTATTTTTCCGCTCTTAAACAATCCAATTTTTGCCTTTCCTGCCAGTAAATCAATAACGCCGTCCTCCACCATTTGAACAACAGCCTTGCCACATATTTCTTTAAATGTGCAATTGAAACTTTCAAGCACAACAGCACTACCTGAGAGTGATACATTTTGACATTTATTTAGAATGTGAACACCGCTAGATAGTGAAAAATTTGATTCCTCATCATGTATTATAGGATCTATTACTTTTTCCTTATTTTTAAATAAACTCATATTTCCTCCGTTTACTATTTTAGCATATAAAATAAATGTATGCAATCAAATTTTAAAAAAATAAAATTAAATTTTATATTTTAAATATATTGACTAAAAAAAATATTTCGCATATAATTAATAAGTATATTTGCTAATTAAAATTTTTAAGCACACTCTATTTTACTAGATACAAGGAGGAAAAATGAAAATTTTAGAGTTAAAAAATGTAAACAAAGATTATAAACTTGAAAATAAAGATAAGTTTACTGCATTAAGTAATATAAATATTTCTTTCGATAAAGGAGAACTGGTTTCTATTGTAGGCGAAAGCGGAAGTGGAAAAAGCACTCTTATGAATCTAATTGGCGGTCTAGATTCAGATTATAATGGAATCATTAACATTAGCGGACACGACCTTAAAGATTTTAAAGAAAAAGAATTAGATGACTATAGAAAGAAAAAAATAGGTTTTGTATTTCAATCATTTAATTTAATTCCTCACCTTACAGTGCTTGATAACGTTACAATTGGACTTACACTTTCAAACGAAAAAGAAAGTATAAAAAACCATAAAGCAATTGAAATATTAACCAAATTGGGATTGCAGAATCAACTAAAGAAAAAACCAACTCAACTTTCTGGTGGTCAAAAACAACGTGTTGCTATTGCCAGAGCCCTTATTAACGACCCAGACATAATTTTGGCTGATGAGCCTACAGGTTCTCTTGACAGCGGAACATCTCTACAAATTCTTGAAATTTTAAAAGAAATTGCAGACGACGGAAAACTTGTAATTATGGTAACACATTCCGAGAAAGTAGCTTCCGTTTCATCGAGAATTGTTGAAATATCAGACGGAAAAATAATTAGAGATGAAAAAAACGAAGCATACATACCAACTGTTAAAGAAAATAGATTAATTCAAGAAGGACAAAGTGAAAGAAAAGAAGGACACCTCTCTTTCCTATCAGCAATTAAATTATCCATTCATAATATGTGGGCAAGCAAAGTAAAAAATATTCTAATGGCAATAGGCGTTTCTATTTCTCTAATTTCAATGATTTTAATGCTTTCTTTTGGTTCGGGATTGACTGGATATATCGTTGACCAGGCTGCTGAATATTCAAATCCTACAATAGTTACAATTTCAAAAAGTGGAAGAGATAAAAATGGTGATAAATTACAGCAAGGTAACGAGATTAATACACAGGCCATTATGAGTGGTGCCTTCACCGATGAAGAAATCGAAGAAATTTCCACAGATATTAACAATTACTTAAAAGACAAAACAGATTTCCGAATCGTGTATGATCAAAACAGCGAAGAAAAAAATGTTTCTTATGGATTTAGTGTTCCCGCCTTCACAATGGGCTCAATATCTTATATTCCAACCGAACCAGATGAAAACGATGAAATAAAAGAAGTTTCAACAAAATTATTATATTTATATACTACACCACCTTATTATACAGAAAGTAAACTACTTACAGATAACGGACATCTTAGTAAAGAAAATGAAATAATGTTGTCCCCTGCCGCCGCAGAATTCTTTGGTGTTGAAGACCTTGAGGAGTGTGTTGGTAAAGAGGTCTACTTAAATATTGCTTTTGATAAATATCAACTTCGCATACCAGTAACGGTTTCTGCTATCATCGATGTTTCAATTTTCTCGGGAGCAATGATTATGTATATAGATTATGATTTTTTAGATTCAAGCATAAAAGCAGCCCAATTGCAACAAAATGATGAACAAACCGGTCTAGTTCCTACGTTGTTATTTATAGAAACAGGCGACGAAAAAGTAAAAAATATTATAGAAGATTATATAAAATCAAATAGAAAAGATTTATCTGGATCTGTGGAGGAACAACTAGTTGAAATGTTCTCAGAAATGCTTGATACATTTTCAATCGCTCTTACTGTAATTGCAGGAATTTCTCTTGCCGTAGCAATGATTATGATTTTAGTGGTTCTTTACATGAGTGTTTCAGAACGAACAAAAGAAATTGGTGTTCTAAAAAGTATTGGAGCGCGAAAAAAGGATATAAAACTTATTTTCAGCACAGAAAGTTTTCTAGTTGGTATATTGGCTGGAATTGCAGGCATAGTATTTACACTAATTATAGGAGGTGTGTTAACTTTAATATTTAACTCCCTACTCGGCTTTGCTCCATTAAAAATGATGTGGTATTACTTCTTTGAAGCACTTGCACTCAGTGTAGTAATTAGTGTAATAGCGGGTCTTTATCCTTCTTCAAAAGCTGCAAAACTTGACCCTGTAGAATCACTTCGACACGAGTAAAAATGAGACAGAAAAGGCAATATCTTTGGGGGATTCACCCTATTTTGATATTGCCTTTTTCTATCCTAATTTTAATTTTTAATTTTTTCCTTTTAGTATATCTACAACCAATTTTTACTTATTTTGAATCTCCTGATTTCTGTCATCTGATTTTATATTTTGGTCGTTATTATCTTGTTGATTATTTTCAGCACTTAAATACTCATCTCTTACAAAATGCTTATAGCAAAGTTCTTGCTCATAAAACTTTATTCCAAAAGAAAATTTTGTGAATCTACCAATTAAAAATTGAATACAAAATAATATTCCACCGCATAAATTGCATAACATATCTTCCATTGTATCTGTAACAAATGGAATTCTATAACCAGGAACTGGCTCACCCTGAGATTTTAATCCTACAATAACATCTGTTGACCATTCCATAATTTCCCATATATACTCAGCACATAATGTTATCATTAAGGCTAAAAAAGCTATGACCCAAGGGTTTAATTTTTTATAATCGAATAATCGGGAAACTACAAGTAACCCCAGAACAGCGAAAGTATACCCTGCTAACGTATGAATAAATATATCATACCATGCCACCTTAGTATATAAACCTATTACGCACCCTATTAGCCCTGCCAAGAATGAATAAAACATATAGAAAAACATGATCATGTTTGAAATTCTTCTTCTAAAAATCAACTCATACAGATATGGCAGAATATAAACTACCATGCAACCAGCACATGGAAACCAACGCTTCTCCGTATTTCCACTCACAATATAATAAATCATATATGCAAGCGATGCAATAAGCAGCACAGCCGTCATTGACATTATAATAACTCGAAAAATTTTGTCTTTTTTAGAGAATTCCTTAAACTTTATCCAATTTTTTTTCATACACCCCTCATTAGCATATATTGTATTATGTCTTACATACAAAATACATATTATTGTGTGTAATTATATATTCTTAAATTCAACAAATAGTTTGTCTAACGTTGATTTATTATTAATCAATTTTTCTTTTTCTTTTTCTACAAGTTCTTTCGGTGCTTTTCCTACAAAACCAGCATTGGAAAGCAATTTTTCAGATCTCCTAATTTCAAATTTAATGTCCTCTATTTCTTTATTAATTCTTTCCTTTTCTTTTTCTCTATCTACAAGTTCTCCTAACGGAATGAAGACTTTAATATCCCCGCTAATTACTTTCACACATTTGTCTGTAGGTTCATCGTTTACCAAAGAGCATTCAGTTCCCCCAGCCAATTTGGCAATTACTTTTAAATTTTTTTCAAGAAGTTGTTTATTATCACTATCAGACTGTATAAATAATGAACATCTTTTGTTGTCTGGCACATTAAATTGAACTCTTGTATTTCTAATGGACTTTATTAATTCTATAATTTTTGGAAATTCACTATTCCCCATCTTTAAATTAACCTTTAATGGAAAGTTGGTTTTCATAATGGTTTCTTCGTGATAAGGCAATTCTTGATAAATATATTCCGTTACAAATGGAATAAATGGATGAAATAATCTAAGTAAATTGTCAAAAACATAATATAAAACATTTTGGGCTACTAATTTTCTCTCCTGATTATCACCATATAAGTCAACTTTACTTATTTCAATATACCAATCACAAAATTTTGAAACTGTAAATTCTATTAAGTTTGCTGTTGCAACCCCTATCGTATACTTTTCAATATTTTTATTTACCGATTTGATTAATTTGTCTAACTCACCCAGAATCCAAATATCTTTTTCTTGTAAATTCATTTTTTTCAAATCACATTTTTTAAAATCATTAAGATTTTGGACAACAAACTTACTAGCGTTATACAATTTATTGATAAATATTTTTGCTTCTTTTGCCTTGTCTTCTGAATATTTTATATTAGTGCCCATACTCATGCCATTAATGAGACTTAATCTTAATGCATCTGCGCCATATTTTTCTATCATGTCAATTGGATCAATTCCATTCCCCAAATGCTTAGACATTTTAACATTATTTTTATCACGAACTAAACCATGAATAACCACATCTTTAAATGGAACTTGTCCCATAAACTTTAAGCCCGAAAAAACCATTTTCGAAACCCAAAAAGTTATAATATCGTAGCCAGTAACCAATGTAGATGTTGGATAATAATAATTTAAATCATTTGTCTGATTTGGATAACCCAATGTAGAAAAAGGCCATAATGCAGATGAAAACCAAGTATCTAGAACATCTTTATCCTGTTCTAATGAATCGCTATGGCAAATTGGACACACCTTTGGCCTATCTTCCTCACTTGCAAACGTATGTCCATTAGAGCAAGTATAAACCGGTATTCTATGACCAAGCCATAATTGGCGTGAAATACACCAATCCTGAATATTGGTAAGCCAATTTAGATATGTTTTTTCAAATTTTTTAGGATGAAACCTCAAATCTCCATTTTTTACTGCGTTTATAGCAGGTTTTACAAGTTCGCTCATTCTTACAAACCACTGAGTAGAAATCTTAGGTTCTGTTACACTTCCACATCTTTCGCAAGTTCCAACCTGATTTTTGTATTTTTCTTTTTTTACTAAATATCCACCTTCTATAAGTTCTTTTTCTATTAAAGGTCTTGCTTCAATTCTATCTAAGCCACAAAATTTTCCGGCAACTTCCGTTAACTTACCCTCATCATCAATGCAACTTACTATATCAAGGTTATGTCGTAATCCCACTTCGTAATCATTAGGGTCATGTGCAGGTGTAATTTTTACCGCTCCAGTTCCAAAGCCCATTTCGCAGTAATCATCACCTATTAATTTTATTTTTTTATTTGTTAGCGGAAGAATCAACTCCTTCCCTATAAGCTCTTTAAATCTTTCATCGTTGGGATTTACAGCAACAGCAGTATCTCCAAATAAGGTCTCTGGTCGAGTTGTTGCAACTACCACCTCACCACCGCCTTCTGCGAATGGATATCTTATATACCAAAGATAGGTGTTTTGTTCGATATGGACATTTTCATTATCTGATATAGTTGTTTTACAACTTGGACAATAATTAACGACTCTTTTTCCTTTATATATCAGCCCCTCCTTGTAATATTGGCAAAAAACGTGTTTTACGGCACGATTTAAATTCTCATCCATCGTAAAAGCAAGCCTAGACCAATCACAAGACACACCCATCATTTTTAGTTGATCGCAAATAACATGGGTATAATTTTTATACCATTCCCAGCCTTTTTTTACAAACTCCTCTCTTCCAATACCTTCCTTTGTAAGACCTTTTTTATTCAAATCTTTTACCAAAACCTGTTCTGTTGCGATTGCCGCATGGTCAGTTCCGGGAATCCAGAGAGTGTTATATCCCTGCATTCTTTTTGTTCTTATCAAAATATCTTGAATAGTATTGTCTAGTGCATGTCCAATATGTGCCTTTCCTGTAACATTTAAAGGTGGCATGACAATCGAATATGGCTTTCTATTATCTGGTTCTGTAGTAAAATAATTATTATTTACCCAATTACTATAAATTTTTTGCTCAAACTTTTCTGGTGAATATGTATTTTCCATTTTATCTCCTCGTTTTCTTCTATAAAGTATACTCTAAATCAACGTAAAAATCAAGTAAAATATAAATAAAAAGAGGAACTTAGCCTGCCTTTAATTTTTGTTTAATTTTTATATTACAAATATAATTTTGTTTTATTATTGATGTATCGGCAATAAACCAAAGCCAAATACAAAATTTTATCTTTAATTTTACTCTCTTGTTACACAAATATTTTAACATTTTCAAGTTTCCAAGTCTAGAATTTCATATGCTTTTTTAATTATTTAAAACCATCAAATACTTTTTATATTTTTATAAAAATTTTTTAAAAACAGTTGATTTTTTATAAAAAATTTGTTATAGTATTAGAGCAGGCTTAAGGAAAGTGCATATAATTAAGTATGCGGGAGTGGCTCAGTGGTAGAGCGTTGCCTTGCCAAGGCAAATGTCGCGGGTTCGAATCCCGTCTTCCGCTCC
>CANQKH010000028.1 GCA_947624415.1 uncultured Clostridia bacterium
CGTAGAGTAGCATTTTCGGAATACGGCACACAACTTCGTGAAAAACAAAAAGTTAAAAGAATGTATGGCGTTCTTGAAAAACAATTTAGAGAATATTATGAAGAAGCAAACAAGAAGCAAGGCGTAACAGGTGAGTATATGCTTTCATTACTTGAAAGACGTCTTGACAATGTAGTATATCGTATGGGAATAGGAGCAAGCAGGAAGCAGGCTCGTCAAATTGTTAACCATGGACTTATAACAGTTAACGGAAAAAGAGTTAACATTGTTTCATATAGGGTAAAGGCAGGAGATGTTATTGCTGTTAAAGAAAACAAGCAAGACAACAAAATGTTTGAGAATCTTAAAGGCAGCAAAGTTGTTATGCCAAAATGGCTAGAATTTGATACAAATGCTCTTTCTGGGAAAATCGTAACACTTCCTAGCAGAGAAGATATCGATGGAGATATCAAAGAACAGCTTATTGTCGAATTGTATTCGAGATAATAAGGGAGGAAAATTAATATGGAAATGGAAAGACCAAGAATATCTTGCGAGGAGATTGATAATTCATCTTTCGCAAAATTTACTGTTGAACCACTAGAAAAAGGCTATGGAATAACACTTGGAAATGCTATGAGAAGAACCCTTCTTTCAGCGTTACCAGGTTCAGCACCAATAGCAATAAGAATAGCAGGTGTAAGTCATGAGTTTTCTACAATTAGAGGCGTTACAGAAGATGTTGTTGATATAATACTTAACCTTAAATCACTTGCAGTAAAATGCAAAGATAGCAGTAGAGATTTTGTTACTTATCTTCATATAAGAAAAAGCACGCCAGGAGAAGTTACAGCAAATGACTTTGCACCAAATTCTGATGTAGAAATCTTAAATCCAGATTTACACATTTGCACTATGGATGAAGGTGCAGTGTTAGATATGGACCTTATGATAGGAAACGGAAGAGGATATGTGCCAAACAATGAAAACAAGGAGAAATTTGACGATATTGATTATATTGCAATGGATTCATTATTCTCACCTGTAAAAAGGGTAAATTTCAATGTCGAAAGCACACGTGTAGGTCAAAGTGTTAATTTTGACAAACTCACACTTGAAGTTGAAACTAATGGAACAACACCAGCCAGAGAAATCGTTTCACTAGCAGGTAAAATTGTAATGGAGCACATCAATTTATTTGTTGAGTTGTGTGCACAAATTGCAAATTCAAATATATTAGTTTCAAGAGAGGAAGACAAACAAGTGAAACTTATGGAACTTCCTATTGAAGAGATGGATCTTTCTGTTCGTTCATATAATTGCTTGAAAAGAGCAGGTATAAATACAGTGGAAGACCTTACCAAGAAGTCAAGAGCAGATATGCTCAAAGTAAAGAACCTTGGAATAAAATCAATAGATGAGGTTATTCACAAACTAGAAAGTTATGGACTTTCTCTTCGCAGGGACGAAGATTAAACTTTATAAAGGAGAAAAAAATGACTAATGCGAAATTAGGTAGACCAAGTAAAGAGAAAAATGCTATATTAAGAGGACTTGTAAGTGATCTTCTTTGGTTCGGTAGAGTAGAAACAACTGTTGCGAAAGCAAAATCAGTTCGTGCAAAAGCAGAGAAAATCTTAACTCTTGCAATAAATACTTATGAAGATATAGTAAAAGTTGAAAAAGAAGTTAAGGATTCAAATGGCGTAAAAGTAAAGAAAACAGTTACAAACGACGGACCAAGCAAACTTCAAGCCAGACGTGAAATGATGTCATATCTTATGGATAGACAAGAATTAAGAAAGCCAAAAGAATCAATTGAGGCTTATACAGCAAGAACAAAAGACATTAATCACCCACTCCTTGAAAAGATATTCAACCTCTATGCTCCAAAATATGCAGCACGCATTAAGGAAGTAGGACAAGGCGGTGGATATACAAGAATAGTAAGACTTGGACAAAGACGTGGCGACAGTGCTGAGATGGCTGTTGTTGAATTAATTTAATAAAAAAATCACCAAAATGGTGATTTTTTATTGTTTTTTAAGTGTTTTGCACATATTTTTGTAAAATTATTGTTTTTGGGAGGAAATAATGAGAGCAGTATTGCAAAGGGTTTTAAAGGCAGACTTAAAAGTGGATGGCAAGGAAATTTCAAGGATTAACAGCGGACTTGTTATATTTCTTGGTGTGGGGAAAGGTGATAGCGAAAGCGATTGCGAAAAACTCGCATTAAAAATATCAAAATTGAGAATATTTGAAGATGAAAATGGAAAAATGAATTTATCAATAAAAGAAAAGGAAGGAGATATATTACTTGTAAGTCAATTTACTCTCTATGCTGATTGCTCTCATGGAAACAGACCAAGTTTTATAGAGGCTGAGCGACCTGGAAATGCAGATAATTTATATAAATATATGCAAAAATGCCTGCAAAATCAAGAAATTAACGTTAAAATGGGCGTTTTTGGTGCAGATATGAAAATAAATGTTTTAAATGATGGACCAGTAACGATTTTGCTTGATTCAAAATGTATATAGAGTGTGAAAAGATTGGGTTTAACACACCCAATTTTTTAATTGTGTAAAAGGATATTTAGATTGACTTTTTTACAAAATAATATTATAATAATTTATAGTAAAATAGGAGAATATATGATATTATTTGGTGATTATCATACACACACAAAATACTCACGACATGGACATGGAAAAGGGACTATACTTGAAAATGCATCTTACGCTTTAAATAAAGGTTTGAAACAAATTGCAATCACCGACCATGGGTTTAATCATATTTGCTTTGGCGTTAGACGGAAGGATATGCCTTCTGTTAAAGATGATATTTTAAATGCAAAAGAAGTAACAGGGGTTGATATTCTGCTTGGAGTTGAAGCAAATTTGATTTCGAGCAGTGGTGATGTGGATATAGAGGAAGGAGATTTTGAATTTTTAGATATACTATTAATGGGACATCACAAAATGGTAAAAGCGAAAACCTTTCAAGATTTTATTAAATTAAATATAGCGAACGCACTAGGTTCTCCATACAGTCCAAGTAAAGAGAGATTAAATAGAAATACTACCGCTTTTTTGCGGGCAATTGATAAATATCCTATAGATATAATCACACATTTAAATTATGGATGTCCAACCGACACGCTAGCAGTTGCAAGACTGGCACGTGAGAAGGGAGTATTTATCGAGTTGAATGGAAAAAGAATAAATTTTACAGATGAAGAGCTTTTAACTATGGCGGAAGAGGGTGTGAAATTTATTGTTGATTCTGATGCTCATAGTGCAGATAGAGTTGGCGAATGCAACAACGCCTTCAACACTATTTTCAGGCTAGGCCTGCCTTTATCACAAATAGTAAATATTGACAAATTGCCAAAATTTTCAACAAAAAGGGGATAGAATGCTAAGTTTTGCAAAAAAAAGTAAGGTTGAAATATTACAAGAGCCAATAGAGGACGCATTATGTGCCCAAGCATTTATATCGGGATTACTTCATGCTTGTGGAAGTTTAACAAAGAATAGTGAGGGTATAAGAGTTGATGTAGTTACTGATTTTGAAGATGTATATGATTTTTTAAATAAACTTATTGAAAAACTTTATGGCGAGCAATTAACTCTTGATATTTCAGATGATTATATAATTAATAAAACAACATATTATAGAATAAGTTTTCCGCTTCAAGTGAGCGAGCAAGTTTTGAAGGATACTTCAATATTAAGAAATGGGGAATATAATTTTGATGGCGATATTGATGAAAATTTAATTCCAGACGAAGAAAGTAAGAGGGCATTTATAAAGGGTGCCTATGTTGGATGTGCAACTTCAAGCATAAAATTAAGTGAACTTGGTTCACGTCTGCCCACAACAGGTTATCATGTGGAATTTGCATCGCATAAACGTCAATTTTTGGAAAATTTATCAAAAATGCTTGAAAATTTCGAAATTTATCCAAAAATATCGTTAAGAAAGAAGATTTTTGTTCTCTATATTAAGGATAGCGAGTCAATAAAAGACCTACTTGCCTTAGTTGGTGCAAACGAATGTGTTATGGACCTTTCAGATGAAATGGCAAAACGCGATTTGAGGAATACAGTCAACAGACAAGTTAATTGTATAAATGCTAATATAAATAAAACTGTTGAAGCAAGTTTAAAGCAAATCAGTGCTATAAATTATATAAATAACAAAATAGGTTTGGAAAGTTTGCCTGATGATTTGCAGGAGGTTGCAATTTTAAGACTTGCAAATCCTCAAGAAAGCATGGAGGAACTTTTGAAACTTTCGACAATAAAACTCACAAAAAGTGGCTTAAATCATCGATTTAGGCGAATTTTACGTATCGCTGAATTTTTAAAAGAAAACTAATGGGGGAAAAATGAAGGAATTTGTTCATTTGCATTTGCATACAGAATATAGTTTACTTGATGGTCTTGCGAGAATTGATGGACTAATAAAATTGGTAAAAGAGAGAGGCTGGAAATCAGTTGCAATCACAGACCATGGAAATATGTATGGAGTTATCAAATTTTTTGAGGCTTGTGTTATAAATGGAATAAAACCAATTATTGGTGAAGAATTTTATATTTGCAATGATATGAAAAGTAAAACTAATAGAAGTGATACTGGGCACTTAATATTGATTGCCAAAAATAATGTAGGTTATCAAAATCTTTTAAAACTTTCATCGCAGGCATATCTTGAGGGAATGTATTATAAGCCAAGAATTGATTATAAACTTTTAGAGAAACATTGTGAAGGGCTTATATGTCTTTCCGCTTGTCTTGCCGGGCATATACCACAATTCATACTTAAAAGACAATATGATGAAGCCGATAAACTTGCTCTTTGGTTTAAAGAGCATTTTGGCGATGATTTTTATCTTGAAATACAAAATCATAATTTAATAGAAGAGAAGGAGGTTTTAGTTCACCTTGCAGAGATGAGCAAGAGATTAAACATACCTTTGGTTGCGACAAACGACGTTCATTATTTACACAAAGAGGATGCCGAACTTCAAGATGTTTTGATGTGCGTTCAAATGGGTAAAACTTTTGACGACCCAGACAGAATGAAGTTTGAGACCGATGAATTTTATTTCAAAACTTATGAGGAAATGCAGGAGGCATTGCCAGGTTTTGATGAGGCGCTGGATAGAACACTTGAGATAGCGGCAAAGTGTAATGTTTCAATTAAAACGAAATCATTAAGAGAGGCGGCGGAAGGCGGCAAAGCAAACATTCCAGAAGAAGATAAACTGGGTGCGACCCAAAACTTTATTCCAAAATATATTCCAGATACAGGCGAGACTCCATATGAGTTTTTGTCGCGAATGGCGTGGGAGGGCTTGAGAAAGAAATATAATCCTGTTCCAAAGGAATTTGAAGATAGATTAACAATGGAATTAAACACAATAAACAAATTGGGATATGTTGAGTATTTCCTTATTGTGTGGGATTATATTAACTTTGCAAGACAAAATGATATTCCTGTTGGGCCGGGAAGAGGCTCTGGAGCGGGAAGTTTAGTTGCTTACACAACAGGAATAACGCAAGTTGACCCCATGAAATATGATTTATTCTTTGATAGATTTATTAATCCTGAGCGTGTATCCATGCCCGACTTTGATGTTGACTTTTGTATGGACAGGCGTGGCGAGGTTATAGAATACGCAAAACGAAGATATGGAAGAGACCATGTTTCAAATATTGTAACTTTTGGGAATATGCAGGCAAAAAATGCCATTAAAGATGTAGCACGAGTTTTAAAGTTCCCATATTCGGAGGTTGATAAAATAACAAAGGAAATACCAGGAAAGCCAGTTGTAAAACCTCCAGTTTTGAAATATTATTTTGGTGTTACGGGGAATCCCGACAATGATAAATATATTATTCCTGAATTGAGAAAGATGTATGATGAAGATGAGCAAATTCAGCGTATTGTTGATATGGCAATTAAGCTTGAAGGTGTTCCAAGAAATGTATCAATGCACGCGGCAGGTGTCTTGATTGCTCCCGACCCTGTTTATGAGCACGTTCCAATGGCAAAGAGCGGAGAAGATGAAATTACTCAATTTGATATGAATGAACTAGAGCATTTAGGGCTTTTAAAAATGGACTTTTTAGGGCTTAGAACATTAACTGATATACATAAGGCGGTAAAATATATAAAGGAGATACATGGTGTCGATATAGATTTTACCAAAATGTCATATGATGACCCTGAAGTATTCAAGTTGATAAGTTCTGGCAACACTGAGGCGGTATTCCAACTTGAAGGCGGAGGTATGAAGAAGTTTATGAAGGATCTTCAGCCAACATGCCTTGAAGATATAATTGCGGGAATATCGTTGTTTAGACCAGGACCAATGGACTTTATACCTAAATTTATAAAAGGTAAAAAATTCCCAGACCAGATAACCTATGAAGATCCTTGTCTAGAACCAATTTTAAATAATTCCTATGGATGTATAGTTTATCAGGAACAGGTTATGAAAATATTCCAGGTTATGGCGGGATTTAGTTTGGGCGGTGCTGACAATGTGCGACGTATTATGAGTAAGAAAAAACCTGAAAAATTGCCACCAGAGAAGGAAAAATTTATTCACGGTTGGGTTGACCCAGAGGGTAAATTAAATCCAATTCCAGGAGCATTAGCCCTTGGTCATGACGAAGCAATCGCAGAAAGAGTTTTTGAGCAAATGGCAAAATTTGCAGGATATGCATTTAATAAATCCCATGCAGCGGCATATGCTTATGTTTCTTATCAAACTGGCTACTTAAAGGTTCATTATGAGATTGAATATTTAACAGCGGTTCTTAATAATAGAATATGTAATGCAGATTCAATAAAAAAATACACAAATTATGCAAGAATTGAAGGTTTTACCATTTATCCACCTGATATAAACAAATCTTATACTGAATTTAAAGTTGAAAATGGAAACATGAGATTTGGGCTTGGAGCGTTAAAACACGTAGGAACGGGACTTATAGATAGTATAGTTGAGGAAAGAGATGCGAACGGAGAATTTAAAAGTTTTGAAGACTTTGTTCGTAGAGTTACAGTCAGCACTTTAAATAGAAAATCAATGGAAGCACTTATTTTAAGTGGCGCTTTTGATTGCTTTGGACATCCAAGGTCGCAACTTATGGAGGTTTTTCCTAAATTCATGGAACTTGTTGCCGCCGACAGAAAGGCAAAGGCTAGTGGACAATACTCGTTTTTTGATACTTTTGCAGAGGAAACGAAAGCAGTAAATGACATAGATTTTCCTGATATAAAAGAATTTAATAAGGAAACTCTTTTAAAATATGAAAAGGAATTTGTTGGAATTTATCTTTCAGGTCATCCACTCGATGACTATCTTGATAAATATGAGAAGTTCAACTTCACATCAGAGATGATTCCCGAGGATGCATCTGATGATTTTAATAATGGCGAAGGTGATATGGAGGATGGTGCTCCAGAAGAGTATAATTACCAAGTTGAAAATGATGAAGATGAATATGAAGAGAAAATTGAAGAGGACAACAATTTTGTCAAGGATGGGCAATACGTTGTTGGAGGGGGCATTATAAAGTCAGTAAAAAAGATAATGACCAAGTCTGGAAACATGGCTTTTCTTACAATAGAGGATCTTTATGGCACATTTGATGTAATGTTATTCAGTAAATTATATAATAAATATAAAGATATAGCAGTAGAAGATGGGCTTGTAACAGTTAAGGGAAAGATATCGATTAGAGACGGCAAATCACCATGTGTTGTGGCAGACACTATAATTCCATGGGAGAAGGATACACAGCAAATAGATACAAATATTAAAGTTTATTTACGGTTTAACACAAAAGACCCTGTAGTTTATAATAAAGTTAAATCAATAGCATCAAGTTATCCAGGAAATAATCAAATTATTATAAAATGCACGGCAAGTGGGACGGCATTTTCCTTTAATATAAAAGTTGATGCAAATAATTATTTAACCAATGAGTTAATAGGTTTGCTGGGCGAGGAAAATGTTGTTGTTAAATAATTTAATAAAATTCATGTAAAAACAATAAAAAAACGCTTAAAAATTGAAATTTAAGCGTTTTTTTGTAAAATTAATATAAAAGATTTAATTTTGAAATTTTTTTCACTATGTAAGATAATAGTTAATACTGTAATTTATATATAAAAAAACACCAAATGGTGCTTGGTGGCCTACCCGGGATTCGAACCCGGGACCCCTTGATTAAAAGTCAAGTGCTCTACCGACTGAGCTAGTA
>CANQKH010000029.1 GCA_947624415.1 uncultured Clostridia bacterium
TCATCAAAAATAATAGTTGAGGCTCTAAAAAAATATTCGCCATTTATTTTTTCTCCATAAATTTTTCTTTGAATAACCCTATTGTCGCCATAAACCTCCCAAACACAATAACTGGTATTATTTAATGTCATTTCTGGTGTATCAATAACCACTTTATTAATATTTATATCAAATCTCAATGTTGGTTTTTTATATATTGAAGATATATACCTATTATAGATGTTTGCTCTATATTTACACCAATTAATGAGTCCTTCTTGAAAAGGAATTGGCAGGATCGAGGTTTCATCTATTATTTCATTTTTATCTTTTATGGCACTAATGATTTCAAAAATAAAATCATTTAATAGTCCATTCTCGTTTAAAAGATCAACGTATCTTTTTACGTTTTTAGTGGAATATCGAAATGTATATATTGTTTCTTCGGCTAAATCATTATAAGAAATGTCTTGTGATAACATTGGCTCGAGGTTGTCCAAAAAATTATTTATAAGATTATTGGGAAGTCCAGAATGGGCGATAATTGGAGCAAGATTTTTGTAACTGTCCTCTTTTAAATCTTTAAATTTGTTCAAACCATATAGGGAAACTGTGCGGTCAAATACATTGACTAATATTTCCCTCTTATTCGGTTGTGATATATTTGTCAATCTTTCCATTGCCTGCCAGAATCCGCCTTCTCTATCGTTATAGAAATACTTTGCAGTGCTAACAAGAAAAATTGTTATTGTTTCCTTAAAATCATATGCATCTGCAAATGACATATAACTTGAAAGATAAACTAACTTTTTGCCAACTTCGATTGTTTCTTCTTGAGAAAATATAACCTTTTCTATCAATTCGTAATTTTCGAGTTTTGAAAGTTTTTCTTTGCAAACCTGGTTTATTTCTTCTAAGTTCATATCCAATTCTCCTTTGCTTTCGTATTTCCCCGACTATGTTATTATATTTATACCATTCTAAAATTCCTTTAAATTCATAAAACTATAGTTATTATAACATACTTTCCTAAAATTTGTATAGATTTTTTGGTATTAATAAAATTTATTAAAAAAAAGAATAGTCAACAAATTTAACTATTCTTTTAAATTTTTACTAGTTTCAAAAGTTTGTGCCCTTAAATATTGTTCTTTTTTTTACTTAATATTAATTTTTATTTTTTTGATGGCTCTTCCACTTCTTCGCGATAATCTTCCAAACTTTTTCTTTCTTTTTTCTTTTCAGGTTCTTCTTTGTCTATATCATATATAATTGGCGGAGGAGTTTGAGGAATACTTTTTTTGGCATTTTTATGTATTTCATGTTTTACAAGCAGCTCCCTTACTTTATCAGGATAAATAGCACAGGCTATTCCCCCAGATACAAGCAGTGAGCCAAACATTGAGCCTGTGGCAATTAAAAATCTGTTTCTAGAATCTTTTAATGATTTTATTTCATCATCGAGAGTTGTATCCAAATCTATTACTGATTGAGTAAAGTCATCAGAGGAAAGATATTCTTTCTTCTTGTTATACTCCTCATCGTTTATAATTCCATTTTTTAAATCATTGTTTAATATTTCCATTTGATATGATTGTGCACGTAAAAAATCTTCATCGGTTTCGCGATAAGTTTTGTAAATTCTTGACCTCTCTTCTGTATAAACAGCAAATGCTGTTCCTATTCCAATTGTGCTTAATCCCAATACTACAGCAGGTGCTAAAACCCCTGCCATTTTAAGGATTGCCATCATTTTTTTTCTCACCTTATTCTCCCATAATCTCTTCAGAATATTCTTTCAATAAACGTTCTTTTCTCTTTTTCTCCTTTTCTTTTTTTTCCCAATATGTCTCTTGCATATTTTCCCTAACTAAAAAGAATTCTCTAAACCCGTCAAATAAATACAAAATACATGATAAGAATCCCGCACCAAAGGGAATCGCCATATAATATGAAAGTGTTTCTTTAAAACTAGCATCTTTTAATAAGGCTTGTATTTCTTTATCATCAATAAAATTGGCTTTAAATTCTGAGTTTGCAAAATCTTTTGATTCTATATAGCCTTTTATAGAATCATATTCTTCTTGCGTCATCTTATCATTGGCAAGTTGTTGATTTAGTGCATCAATTTTTTCTTTTTTTATTTCTTCAAATTGCGAGGATGATGCGAATTGATCAAGGGCTTTATTTCCTTCATTCCATCCAACAGCAGAAAGTGTTATAGCAGAGGTAAGCCCGCCAACCGTAGCCGCCGCAGGCATGAGTGCCACCATTAATTTAAGAATTGCAGTAACTTTTCTTATCATTACCTGTTTAAAACCTCCTCTTTATAAAAACTTTCTTCTTTTTCTCTACGCTTTAATTCCTTTTTTCTTTTCTTTTCCTCTTCTTCAAAAATATTGTCCCTCATATTATGTTTTATGTCTATAAATTCTCTAAAAGTATCGCTTACGTAAGCAATTGACGCAATCATGCCTCCAAATAAAGGAATACAAAAATATAGTGCTGTCTCGTCTTCTTTTTTCCCTTGTTTATATAAATTTCTTATATTTTCATCTTCTATGTAGTTTACTTCCATTGCTTCATTCAAAAAACCATTTGATTCTACGTTTTTAATCAATGTGTCATACTCTTCTGATGTAATAAAATCCTTTTTCGCATCGATTTTTGCTATTTGTTCATTTTTTATATCTTGAAATTGTGCAGTTTCACTAAATTGGCTTGTCGCATTATCATATTTTACCATACTTGAAATATGTAGCCCAACAAATGTTGAAAGGCCACCCAAAGTCGTCGCAGCAGGCAATAATACCGTTATAAACTTTAAAACTGCACCTGTTTTTCTTAATGCTCCCATGTTTTCTCCTGTTATAAAACCTCTTCTTTGTATTCTTCACATTCTTTTTCTAATTTCTTATTTGCCTTCCTCTTTCTGTTATATTCCCTTTCTATTTCGGCAATTTCTGAGGCCTCTTTAAAATCTCCGGAAATAAAATCTTTTATATCATATCGAAAATTATAATACATTGCCACACCAAAGGCACCAAGGAGGGTTCCGCCCAATATACCCCCAAACAATCCTCCAAAAAATTCGTTATTACCTGTCGAAAGTGATTTTTCATACTCTTCAAACTCTTCGTTCGATTTTAAAAATTCTGATGCATAATTTAAATTACCAACGTTACGTGTTTCTAAATTATACTCGTCTCTTGTAATTTGTCGATTTTGAAAAAGTTGGTTTAATTCTTCCAAATCCTTTTTCTGTGTTTCTTGATATACCTCAACATTTTCGAGTTCTGCCATTACAGTATTTATTTTGTCAACTCCATCTACTGCAAAATAAATACCAGTTCCAATTGCTCCTCCCGCTACCACCACAAGTGGTGCGAAAACCATTGCTGCTTTTAATGAACCAAGACATTTTTTTAAAATCGCTTTCATTCCTTCTCCTTTTTTGTAAACCTTCGCTTAATTGCCCTTTCTTGATTTTAACGTTTAAAGCAGAAAATCAACTTTTTCTACGACACTATTTAACCTTTATCTTTTATGGCAATGTTTTTGCATATTACATATGCAGTCTTTATTCTATCTCCTCTTTATATTCATCATCATACTTTCGATTTCTCTGCTCTTCGCTTTTAATTTCTTTTGCTTCCTGTCGATCTCTTTTGGCAGATTCAATAATTTTTTTAAAATTATTTGAAAAATAAAAATCTAAGCAAAATGCTGATACAAAAGGATAAAATATTGATAAACAAATCCCTGCCGTTGCCATTTTGCGTCCATTATTTATATTATCAAGATAATATTTGTTTCCCTCCTTGTCTGATTCGAGATATTTACGCAAATTTTCTTCCGACTCCCAGTAACTCCTTTTATCCTGATATTCTTGCATAGTTATTTCTTTGTTTTCAAGTTGTTCTTTTAATATCGCTGTGTCGTTATCTATTATCTCTTGTATGACTGGAGATTCTTTTGCCTCTTCTATAGCACTATTATAATAATTTACTCCATGACAAGCAAGCCAAATAAAAGTTCCTGTCCCTCCAACTACCAGGGCAACGGGAAGACCTGACAATACATATTTAATTCCACTGCTAACATCTTTTAAAAATGCCTTCACTACTCTAACTCCTCTTTGTAATCGTCGTATTCTCGTTTTCTTCGTTCTTCATCCTTCATTTGTTTTGCATCATACCAATCATTCTTGGCAGATTCAATAAATGAATCAAAAAGTTCTGAACCATAAAAAACAGAAGAACCAAATCCTGTAACAAAAGGATACAATAATGATAAAGCAATCCCTGCTGTTGCCATATCACTTCCCTTCTTTATCTTATCAAGATAATATTTATTGCCTTCTTTGTCTGATTTGAGATAATTACTCAAATTCTCTTCCGAGTCCCAGTAACTTATTTTATCTTGATATTCTTGCATTGTTATTTCTTTGTTTTCAAGTTGTTCTTTTAATATTTCTGTATCGCTATCTATTACCTCTTGTATGACCGGAGATTCTCTTACCTCTTCAAAGGCTTTGTTGTAATAATTTAATCCATGGCAAGCAAGCCAAATAAACGTTCCCGTTCCTCCAATTGCTGCTGCTAATGGAAGAAAAGTTAATCCATATTTAATTCCGCCTCTAACGTTCTTTAAAAATGCCTTCATTTCTCTACCTCCTCATTGTATTCTTCAAATTCTTGTTCTAATTTCTTCTGCCTCTTCTTGTTTTTGTCCTCTTTCATATATGTTCTTAAATTACTTATTTCGTCTCTTATCGATTCTCCAGCAAAAGATTCCCCCTTGTCTGGGAAATACCATATTCCAAAGGCAGCCACACTAATTATAGTTGGAAGTATAAGTCCATATGACACATCTTGTGAATGGTTTGCTTGAGACAATTTTTCGTTATAACTTTGTTGTTCTATTTCTGGTGAGGTCTTTAAAATATCATTGAGAAAATCTTTAGAATCTAAATAATTAAGAGAATCTTGATATTCTTTATATGAAATTTCTTCCTCATCGTATTTTTCTTGAATTTTTTGTGTTTCTGTCTCAATTAAGTCTTGAACTACTTGTTCCTGTTTCAACTCTTCATAGACTTGGTTTTTGAGATTATTACCAGACACATAGCAACAAGTAAATCCTGCCAGACATCCACCGAGTGCCAGAGCGGGTATGAAATTTGCCATAATCTTCAAAACCGAACAAAATTTTTTCATTTTTTCTCCTATAAGTTCACACCACTATTTTTACATTTAAGTCTCTTGCATTTAAAAATAATTTTCTAACAAGTAATTAATATTTATAAATATATTATATACTATTTTTAAAAAAAGTCAATAGGCTACAAAATAAAAAGGCCTATGTTTTTGACAAATTGCATGATAAAATAGGGCTGTTTATTCTTGTCTGATTAAAAAAATACATCTTGCTTTTATTAAAAAAACACCTGCCGGTGCTTAATCTTCTAACTCTTCATTATAATCTTCAAGTTGTTTCCCAAAATCTTATCCATTTCCATTTGCATTTCTTCTTTCATCTCTTGGTTTCGTCTCTTTGCTTTCTTACTTAATTTTGTTATCCTTACAATTTGATAAATGGAAAAAGAAATATTATAAGCGTTTACTGTCGTCAAACCAACTAAACGCATAATATCAAATTTATTATATTCATCAAGCATTTTTTTGATATTGAGCATTATCTAAATCATCTTTTAATTTAGAATTTGTTATAAACTTCCATGAATCCAATCCTTCACGTTCCTTTGCGGCTTGCTCCTCTGTTAACTCTCCATTATCTTCACGTGTTTGAATATCAGAAAGTTGTTCGTCTGCATATCTTTGATAAACTTCTGTTTCTGTATATTGCCATTTGATATCGTCTTTAATGGCACTAGTCTTTACCAAACCTGCTATACAAAGGCTTGCACCAGCAAGTCCTGTCAATATAAAAGCAATTTGACCTGCCAATTTAAGTTTAGAAAGAGTTTTTACCTGTCCTTTTCCCATTTTCTTAACCTCTAAATAAATGATACAACTTTTCAATTTAAAAGTCATTTAATCTTGCTTAAAAAACACTTTCCTTCAAGAAAAAAATAGGCATAACCAGCCTATTTCTCCTCATTCTTTTTATTTGCTTTTTTTGCTTTTTGCTCAATCTTTTCAACCTCTTGCTTTACTGCCTTTTCGCTTTTGTCAACCGCTTGTTTTGCACATTCCGAATATTTATATAGAAGTGCACCCGTTACAAGCCCCATGCTGAAACCAAGCAACATTAAAACGTCTTTCATAATTTCCTCCTCAGTTATAGTTTGTCCCAAATGTTGCTATTTATACAGTAATCATTCGCAAGATAAATTTATTATAATTAATCAAAAATTGCATTATTTTTTAGTTTTTTTGCATTTTTTTGCGATTTTTACATTAAAAATTGAAAATTATTATATTTTTTAGTTAATTTTTCTAGTAAGGAAACGACTGGTAAACTCATCGTTGTTCTTGCGTTCTTAAAAAAAATCCCTTTCGGGATAATTTTTATTTTTTAACTTCTTTTTCCTTTCTTTTATAGAAATCTTCAACAGCCGCTCTTATTACTTCTACGGCAAGGCTTGCTGTATAATCTCTATCTTCTGGAATTTGCCCCATCTCTTCAAGGATTTGATAGTAATTTGTTCTCAATGCGGCTTCAAGTGAACGACCTTCAATAAGTGAGCAAGCAACATCTAACGCAACTATTGTGCATACACCACCATATGCTTTAAATTTTGCATCAGTGATAACATCGTCATCGTTTACTAAAATATATAATTTTACTTGGTCGCCACATTCTTCATTTTCGCATCTTCCTGTTCCGTTTGCCCCTCTAAGGCCACCAGCATATTTAGGATTTACAAATCTTTCTATAATTTTTTCACTATACATAATTATTTCCTCCCTGCTTTGGTGAGTGCTGAAATTGATCTCAATTTAGCAACCGACTTTTCA
>CANQKH010000030.1 GCA_947624415.1 uncultured Clostridia bacterium
ATTGGAGGAATTATGTTTGATTATATGAGTTATTCTCAAATTGCTGCATTGTTTTTAGGTATCGCTTTCACCGTAATTTCAATTGCAACCACTTTCTTGGCAGTAAAATATGCTAAGAAATTTACGTCTTTTATCAAGACAATCTTCTTTTCTTTAACAGCACCTTTCATTGCTAGCGTTGGTTGGCTATTCTTAATTTTTAGTTTCATTCAAGGCTTAAGAAATGACGATCTTTTAAATCTTATTATTTCAATTATTCTTGCATTATTCATTTGTGCTATGGTTATTACAGTTGCAAAGGCACTTTATAACAAGCATTCAGACCTTGATGAGGCTGAGGAAAATGAAAATTCTGAACAAGAAGAAGTTGCTGAACAAGAAGTCGTTGATGAAGAAAATCTTGCAGAACAAAATGTAAGACCTGCAAGAATTGAAGACAAAAAGGCTCCACTTCTCCTTGCCCACAACCCAGAAAATGAAGAGGAAATCGTTGTTGATGATGAAAATGCAGAAGTAGAAGAACCTGCTGAAGAAGAAAGCGAAGAAGAATCTGTTGAAGCAACCGACACTGAAGAAGAGGTTGTTCCAGAAACAGAGGAAGTTGAAGAAGAAAATGAAGAAGTTGAAGAGACTAATGAAGAAGTAGTAAAAGAAGAACCTGAAACCACTGAGGAAGAGGCTCAAGAAACAGAAGAACCTACTGAAAATGACGAAGATTCAACTGATGATGACGATGATTCAACAGAAGATGAAGAATTTGAAAAATTCTTGGAAGAACTTCGAAAAAAAGTAGAAGAAAATCCTGATGGAGATGATGAAAATAAATAATTAAACTGGCACTAATTTGGGGCAACCCCCGATTAGTGCTTTTTTATAAATTGCCTATAACATAGAATAGTATACACATTAAAAAAGGTTAGATTTAAAACTAACCTTTTTTCTTTTTAGGAATTATTTCACTATTAAATTTACTAACCTATTTTTTACATATATTTCTTTTACAATATTCTTTCCCTCTATAATTGCTTTTATAGATGGTGCTTCCTTTATAGACGACAATATCTCTTCTTCTGGAAGGCTTGGATTAATATTTAATCTTGCAACTATTTTAGAATTTACTTGAATTGCAATCTCAACGGTATTTTCTATCAAATCTTCAGGATTATATGTTGGCCATTTGTCATCTACCCGACCTTCAAACTTTAACCTTTCCCACATTTCTTCACTTATATGAGGCGCAAATGGGCAAAGCAGATTTAATAAAATTTTATACTCCTCCTCGCTTACTTTTTCATTTTTCTCAAGTGCTGAGGTTAATATCATAATTTGAGAAATTGCTGTATTAAATTTTAATTCTTCAATATCTTCACTTACTTTCTTTATGCTTTGTGCTAAAATAAGCCTATTTTGAGTCTTAACATTTTGACTTACCTTATCTGCGAGTTGAACAATCCTGTTAAGCAATCTTTCGCATGGCTTAAATGGGTCTTCTCTCCATGGCTTTGATTCCACATAATCCCCCATAAACATATGTGCCAATCTTGTAATATCTGCTCCATATTCATTAACATATTTAAGTGGGTCAACCACATTTCCTTTTGATTTACTCATCTTTGAGCCATCACTTGCCAAAATAATTCCCTGTTGCACTCTTCTGTCAAAAGGTTCTGGATTAGAGACAAGACCATTATCATATAAGAATTTATGCCAAAATCTTGCATATAAAAGGTGTCTAGTTACGTGCTCTCCTCCACCATTATATAAGTCAACTGTGTTCCAATATTTTATTTTATCCAAAGATGCAAATTCTTTGTCATTGTGAGGATCCATATATCTCAGCCAATACCAACTCGAACCAGCCCAGTTTGGCATAACATCGGTCTCTCTTTTTGCCTTTCCACCACAATGAGGACAGGTGGTGTTGACCCAAGAATCAATTCTTGACAATGGACTTTCGCCATCATCGGTTGGCTGATATCTTTCAACCTTTGGAAGAGTTACTGGAAGTTGGTCATCTGGAACAGGAACCCAGCCACATTTTTCACAATAAACAAGTGGCACAGGTTCTCCCCAATAACGTTGTCTTGAAAACACCCAATCACGCATTTTGTATGTTGAAATACGTTTACCTTTTCCACTTTTTTCTAAGTAATCATTAATAACTTTTTTGGCTTCTTCAACTGTCAAACCGTTATATTCACCAGAATTTACAAGTTTACAACCTTTCCCTAAATATTCTTCCTTTTCAAATGCTTTTTCTTTTGTGTTGCCACCTGATATGACCTCTATAAAAGGTAAATTAAATTTTGTGGCAAACTCAAAATCCCTTTGATCATGGCTTGGAACAGCCATTACTGCCCCAGTTCCATAACCTGCTAATACATAATCACCAATATACACAGGAACTTTTTTGCCATTTAGTGGATTTATGGCATAAATGCCTTCAAGGATGCATCCTGTTTTTTCTTTTATCATTTCCCGTCTTTCAAATTCACTCTTTTTTGCACTTTTTTGCCTGTAAGCTTCAACTTCATCAAAGTTTTTGATTTTATCTTTGAGTTTGTCAATTAATTCATGCTCAGGAGCCAAAACAAAGTAAGTTATTCCAAATACTGTCTCAATACAGGTTGTAAAAATATCAAATTTTTCACCACTTTCTAAATTGCAATGCAAAAGTGTTCCTTCACTTTTGCCTATCCAATTCCTTTGCATTGTTTTTATGCTTTCCCAGTAGTGAGTATCCTCGAGACCACTTAAAAGTTTCTCGGCATACTCGCTCATTTTAAGCATCCACTGTGTTTTTGGCTTTTGAATGGTAGGAGTGCCGCATCGCTCACATACACCCCCTTCACTTTCTTCATTAGACAATCCTATTTTACAATTTGGACACCAATTAATATTTGCCGTTGCCTTGTATGCAAGCCCCTTTTTGAAAAATTGCAAAAATATCCATTGCGTCCATTTATAGTAACTTTCATCCGTTGTATTTATTTCTCTTGACCAATCAAATGATATTCCCAAACTCTTTATCTGTCTCTTAAAATTTGCAATATTATCCGCAGTCGCTTTTATTGGAGAAACACCGTTTTTAATTGCAAAATTCTCTGTTGGAAGTCCAAAAGCATCCCAACCAATTGGATATAAAACGTTATAACCGTCAGCTCTTCTTTTTCTGGCAATAATATCCATGGCTATCTGATTTGGAGTATGCCCCACATGAAGCCCAACCCCACTGGGATATGGAAATTCTACTAAAATATAATATTTTGGCTTGCTAGAAAAATCAACCGCTTTATATCTTTCTTCTTCCTCCCATCTTTTTTGCCACTTCTTTTCAATCTCCTTAAAATTCATTATTCCTCCACAAATTCTAATAAATAATAGCAAAATTTCTAAATATTGTCAACTATTTTTAAAAGTTGGTAAATTGCTTGAAAAATAAAAGAGATATGTAACTACATATCTCCTTTATTTAATTAAGTAAACAAAATATTATGCTGTCCATGTCAAGGCCTTAGGATAATATTGACCATTAATTGTTGTCCAATTTGCAAAGTTCATTGTTCCCATTGGTTGCGTTTTTGGCGAGCCGTTATTTACATATCCAACACAATTTGTTGCATTGCTTGGGAAGGAAATTTCTGCACCCGATGTCTTTATAAGGCAATCGCAAACCTCACCTCCGGTCATTAAACCTGCAACCCAGTTTACAGAACTTGGCGTTGTTGTATTTTCAACATAAGCACTATTTTTGATTGTTACAGATGTCCCTGTGCCAATAAGTCCACCAGTGTTTGATGAGCCATTCACATTTGCTCGAACATAGCAGGCATCTATTGTGCTGTTTGAAATATCACCAAAGAGACCTCCTACTGCACTACTTCCATCAACCTTTCCATAATTTATACAATTTGTTACAGTTGCGGATGCGTTTGTTGAAGCCATTTCTTTTTTTTGCCCTACTATTCCGCCAACATAGTTGTTTCCGGAAACACTTGCACTATTTCTACAATTTCTAATTATTGTGTTTGTCGCTTTTCCTACTATTGAGCCTACATAGTATCCACCCTTCAAGTTCCCGGACATTATATTAATGTTGGTTAATTGAACAGGGTTTTCAGTGCCATCTGTTTGGGCAAAAAGACCTTCATAATCACTTAAAACAACATTGGCATTATCTGTGGTTTTGAGATTTGTTATATAGAAGCCATTGCCGTCATATGATCCCTTGAATACACCTTCACTTAGCCATGGATAATTATATAAGTTTATATTCCTTGTCTGTATGAATTTAATCCCTGCAAAAGTTTTCGTTCCTTTTTGAAGTTCATATGCAAGCCAACCAAGATGTTCTGGCTTTGATATTTCCTTTATATCACTTCCTGGATTTGGCTCAGAGTAGTGATTTGCCCATGTGTCTTGCCATTGGGCATAAAGGGTTATAGAATCACTATCCTCCTGATTTAATGTAATGTCTTTTATAGATACTTCTTGATTGTATTTATATGTTTTTCCACTACTATCCTTTGCATACCATCCCGCAAACAAATACCCCAAACTTTCAACCTTAGGCATGGTTATCGACCCTGTGTATAATTTATTCGTTTGAGAGGCAGGTAATGAACCTTTCAATGTCTTTCCCCCTGCATCAAATTTTATCGTGTATTGTCTTGGAGTCCAGTTTGCTTTAATCGTGTATGCCTGCCCCGTTTTGCCTAAGTCTGGTATTGTATATGTCGTGCCACTAATACTGCCTTGGTCAAAGGAAGTAAAATTGTAACCCTTTTTATAAAGATGTAATACATTTTTGCTACCATTAGTGCTTTTATCTTTATATATTGTCAGCGTGTCTCCATAACTATACAATGTGGATGATGTCGGGTATTTTTCATAACCATTTATAGTTCCTCCGTTGCCATCAAAAGTAACATAATAAGATTCCTTTTGCCACTGAGCATAGAGGGTTAATCGTCCACCATTACCCAAGTCTGGAATTGTGAACGTCTTATCTGTAACTTCATACAATTTATTTGTAGTTGAAGGCGAAGATGAACTTGTGGTAAACCCTAAAAATTTATGCCCTTCTCTATACATATATAATGTGGTTGCACTATCGAAACTGCTGTCCTGGTCAGCGTAAACAATCAATTCCTCATTTTTTCGATACACATGACCAGTGTGATTTATGCTTGTTTGCCCATTTACCCTTCCACCATTGCCATCAAAGGTTATATCATAACCCGATAATGATTCACTAATAGCAGTTAAATTTAAGTGAAATGCAGGACGAACAGAATAGGTGTTTATTAACGTACCCCCGCCATCTGCCAAATCTGCCCCTGTATCTATATAAGCACCAGAGCTAGCAAGTAATGACACACTATAAGCATCTTCACCATCACCACCTGAACGTAGCCATGAGTCATTTAAATCTTTTCGTTGCAAATATGTAACCTTCCATATCCCGGCTT
>CANQKH010000031.1 GCA_947624415.1 uncultured Clostridia bacterium
TTCCGTGCCCGTCTCCAGACGGGCTTTTTCAATTCAAGAGAGCGCCGTAAGGCGGTCTTTCCTATAAAGCAAAAAAACATATCCACTATAAACCTCTATTATAGATGTTCTATATGTGGATATGCTTTTCTAATGTTTAATTCACATTTTACATATTCAAATCATTTTGATAACAAATTGATAACACATTTTTGCAGCCAATCTGCAACTACGCTTCCCAAAAATCCAGTGTTTTCGGGCACTCTGAGCGTTTTTCTCCTACTCGAACTCGGGGCTTCCTTCACTGTTCTTAATTGTATTTGTTTAAGTTCTGTGTAAATACACGCCTATTTATACAACATTAATTACATCATTTATTCTGACTTGCCAATTTTCTGTTGCCAAAATGTTACCACTAATACATAGAATTTTTTCTATGACATTAATGAATATTCTTGCCCGAAGAAACCACCATTCCGGCAAATTGGAAACCGGTATTCCGGATACCGGAAACCGCCTTAATTCTGCTTAGATGTCACCGGCTTGTATTGCTGTCATTAATCAAGCCCTTGCCGCATGAACGGTGCGAAGCAGGCTTGATTAATGACAGCAATACAAGCAAACTTACCAAGACAGAATTGGGTTATGTTAGAAGCGGTTTCCTATCACCGGACAGGCGGTGTAAAACCGTCTGGATTATTCAATTAGTAAATTATATTTGTTTAAAATCTCTCCTAATCTTCTTATGGCCGCATCAAAAATAATCATGTCCTCATCACATGGTATTTTTGCATGGGCATCAAATCTACCTTCAATATTTAATATTCTCATCATATGTAAAAAATCTTCTTGCTGAATATTCCCCATAAATGGGCTAAACATATTCCATTGCCCCATAATTAGAGTAGTAAGGCTTTTCAAATAAATATTACTCTTTTTCGGTTCAAACAATTCCCCAAAGGAATATGACAAATATTTTCTTTTTGAATCTTTATCATTATAAATTTTTGAAATCACATACTCCTTCGCATCTTGTTCTCCTCCTTGCGACATAAACCCAAAAAGAAGCACCTGCTTCACCATTTTACGTAAATCAATTTCAAATCTCCCTCGTTCACTACACAAATGACTCCATTTTTCTTCTTTTGTCTTTAGTTTTTTACTTATATTTTCCTTTTTAATTATATAATCTCTTATCACATCCATTTGAAAATCAAAATTACCATCAATTTCCCTAATTATCCCATATCCTATAAGGTGCTGTACTAATGCATAATCTTCCGTGGCAAAATACTCAAATGTTTCCATATCTCCCGCTGCCAAATAGCCTAACATTTCATATTCGATTGGATAAAATTCCTGTAAAACCTCCAATAACATATCAAAATATTTACCTTGCGTATTATTAAACTCTTTCTTGCATTTTTCATATTTTATCCTATCAATTTGAACAGGTCGTTGAGGATATTTATTTGCAATATAACTACAAATATGGCGAATTAGAAAGGGATGTCCACCGTACTCCTCTGTCATTTTGGCATATAAGGTTTCATCAAATTTCAATCCCATAATACGTCCCAATTTGCGAACCATACTTCTCGTTTGATTGACCTCAAATCCCGGAATATATAAGGGTGTCACTCCACAGAAAATAGGATTATCTATATGTTCTATTGTAGCGTATTCAATGCACATGGGATTAGTTCCAACAATACAATATGTAAATCTACTATTTTGCATTTGATATGCCGATCTAATAGCTTTCCAAAAGAATACCGATTCTAATCCCTTTCCCCATTTTTCATCAGCGCCCTTTCCATATGTTATATGCTCAACTTCATCAAACATCAGCAAAATTGTCCTATTCTTTTCGATATAAATTCTATTTATTTCTCTCAGTAAAATATCTGTTGCAGTTAAATTATTAAATTCTTCTTTATTTATATCCTTCTTGTCAAATCCCACCTCTTCATAAATACATGACACGACATAGTACATTGAATCCACCCAAGATCCTGTGGACATTCCTGGATTTTGGCAACTAACAAATACTCCAAGAGCATCCTTCAAACGTATTTTTCTTTTAACATCAAATATAATAGATGTTTTGCCAGTCTTCCTCAAGCCAAATAGTCCTGAATTCTGCCCCGCCAAATGCCTATTTATTAAATCCATTACCAACTGAGCTCTGCCAAAAAAATACAAATCCGTCTTTAATGCATCATCAAATGAAAATAAATCTCTTTTATAAAAATATTTCTGAAATTTATTTCTAAATAAATAACTGTCCTCTCTATTACTACATATTTCTTCATATGAAAATGGAACGATAGTCCTTGTCTCTTTATCACTATTATACAATTTGATGCATTCTTCAATTGAATCATCATTACTCACTAATACACCACATAAATTTTCAACCCTTCCCAATTCTAGTCTAGATTTAACATTGTCATATGCATCTAATGTTCGTGGTTCAAAATTAGCATAATTGCTAAAAATCACTATGATTTCAGCAGTAATATTGAACAAGTTTGTTAAATATGCAGGCGACTTGATTAACATATACTTATAATCACTCGCTCCAATCTTAATTTTTTCTGCCTTTGTAACATACCAATATCTTTTAAAAACATTTACAATCTTCTTTTCCTTTTCGCTAAAGTATTTATCAATATTTTGTTGTGCAAAAGGATGTATTCCTTCTCTAACGTCCGCATTCATCATATTTTCATCCATGCTTCCACCTCCCTTATGTTTATTCTTGCATTTGGCAACCTTTTATATAATAAAATAAGACAAGTAATTTCACACACCATCCACCATACAAAATAAAAAATACACTCTCGAACTATTCGAACTCGGCAAGTCTACTTTATGTACTAAACTATTTTATTTAAGTCTTATTGCAAAAATTCCGATTTTTTACTTCAATTACACAATTTATTTTGGCTTACTGATTTTTTGTTGCCATATATTCATTATATCAAAGTCCGAAAATAAAACAACTTTTTTCGTTAGAAAATCAAAAAGACAAAATAAAATTTGTGTTACTCCTTTTCGTAATACACCAATGTCATTTTTTCATTTATTTCTTCAATCTTTCCGGTTCTCTTATATCCTAATTTTTCATACAAATGACAATTTCCTTCCTCTTGCAAAATGGTATCAAGAAACCACCGTCTTATATCACTATGTATTTCTTCGATTTTCAACAATGCTTGCTGAGCAATTCCTTGTCCTTGATAACGTGGGTGTACTCCCAATGCCGATATTCTACCGCTTTTGCTTTCAGGATATAAATTGATTCTAACCGCTCCGACCGGAACACTGTTTTTTATAAACAGGTAACCTTTAGTTCCCATTCTCGTATATTTTTGCAGAACAGTTTCTTTGCTCTCCATATATGGACTTGTATTATCATCATGATACTTTTCGTATAACGGCTTATACGCCGCTTGCTGTATTTCAAATACAATATCAATATCGCTGTCCATAAACTCTTTAACTTCCATACTGCTTACCTTTTAATCAACTTCAAATTTGTCATTTGCAACAATATTAACAGTATACCACACCATTCCATATAATTCCACATTTTCCTCAATCCAAAAGCGGAGCAGTTTCCCCGCCCCGCACACATTTACACATGTACCAGCTCCCTCAACACAATTTCCTCCGCTGCATCTCTCACATTATTCATAAGTCCAACCCATTTCATCTGCTCTTTAGCCTTTAATTCTTCCGTAATTCCTGCACTTGCTTTCATCTGTTCCACAAGCTGATCCACTTTTGCATGGCATTCCTCGTCTATCTCATGCAGATATTCATTCAATCTGCCATCTAACAACAAATGAAAATACTCTGCCTTATGATTGTCTTTCAAATACTCCCACCGCATAAGTCCGTATTTCCCTATATTATAGTGTGTTCCCTCTGGCAATCCCAAATCAGGATAATACAAATCATGTTCTCCCAAGCGATACACAGTGCCATTATCCACAATAACCTCTGCTAATTCCTTACTCATAACCTGCCTCCATTCTTATGTACGGATAAAGAAAACGGATTGCTTTCCTTTGTCCTTATCTGTTTCTGTTATCTCCACTACAACTACCTGCTCCTGCCACCAAAACCAATATTCTCCGAAAAACTTTGCACCCTCTCGCCAATAGATTCCAGAAAACGCTCCAGCATATTCAGCCCATTGATGGTAAACTGCTTCATGAAATCATATGCTTTCTGCAACTTCTCTTTTAAAGTCCTATTCTCGTCCTTCAGAATCATATTTTCCCGCTTTAACCGCAGCATATCATCAAACATAGCGGTTCCCCTTTCGCTCGGCTCAATCCTCCGGTACTTCTCATACTGCTGCACAGCCTGTTCTTTTACAAAATCCGCCTGTTTCTGCACATTTTCAAATTTACCTACTGCCTCTTGTAGTTCTAATTTTACAATATCGAGTTTTATTTCCTCCGTCTGTACCTCCTCAGTTTTGCCGGATTT
>CANQKH010000032.1 GCA_947624415.1 uncultured Clostridia bacterium
AAATAAAAACAATAAGGTACCAAAATTAAGGTTTAAAGACTTTAATGACAGATGGGTTGTATGTAATTTCAAAGATCATTTCAATATTTTTAGTACAAACTCATTAAGTTGGGATCAATTAAATTATGAAACTGGGAATATTAAAAATTTACATTATGGAATAATTCATTCAAATTCGGAAAATATAGTTGATTCAAATCAATTGCCATTTATAAATGATAATTCTATTCCTAAACGTTATACACTAGTAGAAAGTGGCGACTTGATACTTGCAGATACTTCAGAAGATAGAATTGATTCAGCTAAAGGAATTGAAATATCAAATATTGATAATGATAATATAATCTCTGGTTTGCATACAATACATCTACGTGAAAAGAAAAACAAAACTATTCCTGGCTATAAAGCCTACTTTGTAGCATCACAATCTTTTAGGCATTTTGCTAGAAAATATTGTGAAGGAATCAAGGTTTTTTCTATTAAGTCGTCTTTACTAAAATATGCTTATTTTGCTTATCCTTTAAATGAAATGGAACAAGCAAAAATTGTCGATATTTTAAATAAAATAGTAATGAAACAAGATTTACTTCAAAAGAAAATAAATATCCTTAAAAAGTATAAAAAAGGATTATGTAATTTTTTGTTTGAAGACTCCATAAAAAGCGACGTTCATTTATATGATTTAGTTGAAAATAACCCTTCTCAATTGCTAACAAAAGATATAGATAAAAATGCTGGAATTTATCCAGTTTATGATGCTACAGGGAAAGTATTTAAAAATATCGATTTTTATCAACAAGCTCAAGATAGTATTTCAATTATAAAATATGGTTCTGGTTGTGGTAGAACATTTGTATCTAGAGGATATCATTCCATTCTTGGAACAATGACCGATTTAGTCCCATTAGATAAAGACGATGTCCAATTCATATATGCATACACACTTTCTATAATGTTTAGAAAAATTGTAAAAAAATATACCGAAATTGGCACTACTCCAAATTTATATTATAGTGACTATTCTAAAGCATCTATTCCATCAAAAGCTATATACAATAAAGAAAAAATATCTAAAATAATAATTAATATTGAAAAAAAGGAATATGCACTTGAAGAACAGTTAACACAATTAAAGAATCTAAAGAAAAATTTACTTAATTCATTGTTTATCTAGTACACCTTATATAAAAACAATAAGGTACCAAAATTAAGATTTAAAAGTTTTGATGATAAATGGAACGTTTATCATTTATTTAATATAACATCAAAAATCAAAGAGAAAAACATTCATGAAACAGAAAACCTTGTCTTAACTAATTCTGCACAAAATGGCTTAATACCTCAAAATGATTTTTTTGATAAGGATATTGCAAATTCAGAAAACACAAATAAATATTACATTGTTCATAAAAATGATTTTGTTTATAATCCTAGAAAATCAGCGCTTGCTCCATACGGACCTATTAATATGTTGGAGTCATATGAATCTGGGATAGTTTCCCCATTATATATTTGTTTTAAAATGAATAAAAATAATGCATTTTTTGCGAAATGGTTCTTTAAATCAAATAAATGGCATAAATATATCTATTTAAATGGTGATAATGGGGCTCGTGATGATAGAGTAAGTATAAAAGATGAATCATTTTTTAAAATGCCACTTGCTATTCCTAATAATCCTTTTGAACAGGAAAAAATCGTAAATTTTCTTAATTTAATTGATAAAAAAATAAAATATGTAAACAAAAAATTTATAGCCCTTAAAAAGTATAAAAAAGGAATATCAATCAAAATATTAAAAAAACTAGATTCTTATGATTCAATGTCACTTTCTAAGTTGTGTAACGTGACAACTGGAAAACTTGATGCAAATGCTATGACAGTAAACGGAAAATATAAATTTTTTACATGTTCTCGTGAAGATTACACAATTAATAACTATGCATTTAATTGTGAAGCTTTATTAATTTCAGGTAATGGAGAGGTTGGTCTAACAAAATATTATAAAGGTAAATTCAACGCTTATCAAAGAACGTATGTTTTATATAATTTCAAAAGAAATGCAAAATTTATTAAAATGTGTATTGATAATCAAATTTCAACTGTTATTAAAAAAGAAACAAATAAAGGAGCAATGCCATACATAAAATTAACAACATTTGATAAAATTTTAATTCCATTAATTTCTAAATCAGTTGAAAATAACATTGAAGATATTATTAATGTAATTGATAAAAAAATAGAGCTTCTAGAAAATTCACTAAAAGCCCTAAATCTAATTAAAAAACAATTATTAAATTCTATGTTTATATAAACATATTATTAAGTAAATTGGATTTAATCAGCATTAAATCATTTAACTCTGATTCCAATTTACTTATTTTTTTATTTAATAAATTTGCAGTTAAAGCAAGATTATTTTGTTTCTGCTCATCTGCGATAACTATTTTTATTTTACATAAGTCTTCTGAAGATACAGCCATTCTTTCATATACTGTTCCCTGTTGATATTTCATAGAATATCTATTGAAATCAGCAGAAGTAACAATTAATTCAAGATATTCTAAATATATATTTTTGACTTTGAATGTTACGTAAATTGGAGAAAAAATACCATCACCAAACCTATTAATGCATATAACTCCAAACTTTAAATTTGCTGGATTATAACATAATTGATTAATATGTGTAACCTTATATTTTTTATTATCATCTTTTACTAAAAAATCTCTATCATATCTTTCTGATTTATTTGATATTCCTTCTGTCGATAAAGTAACATGAGGATATGTTCCATCTTTTTCAGAATATTCATTTATTTCTGTTAAGTAATTTGATAAAGCTGTAGCATTTCCAGCACCATTTTTCCAATAAAAAATCGTGTCTTTTATCGCTTCTCTAGCAAGTCCTTTTTTATACTTTTTAAGGACCGAGATTTTTTTATCTATAGTTTGTATTTTACCATCTAGAGCACTCAAAAAACATGCAATTTTGTTTTGCTCTTCAATACAACAAACTCCAATTTTGAGTTTTGAATATTCATTAGCATTTATACCAGGTTGGCCTGACCTCTTGCTATATATTGATACCCAATTATTATATTTAGCTGTTTTAGTTTGATAATATACATATTTTGAATTTATCATTTTAAGTCTAAATCTAATTAAAAAACCAGCAAAATATACCTTACCATCATCATTGGAGTATAAATAGGTTTTTCCTGTGCTTGCTCCAGTCCTGGCAAATAGTAGATCATCTTTTTGTAGACTATAATAATCATTAAGACTACAGTCTGGCGAAGTTAAATCATCATATATAAAGTTGTTGTACGTTTCATCTATATCCGTAATTCTTAAGTATTTATTACATCCATCATATTTTTTTGATGGAGCACCTAAGCCATATGATATATCATCAGATAGACTTCCTAATGTTCGTTCTTCCCATAAGGAAGTTGCAAACTCTTTAAACCTAATTTTTGGTACCTTATTGTTTTTATTT
>CANQKH010000033.1 GCA_947624415.1 uncultured Clostridia bacterium
TTTGTCAATTCAATTATTAAATTTTTTCAAAATTATCATAAGAAGTTTAAAGTTTACACAAACTTTCCGATATTCTCTCTTATTTTTACTTCACATACTTTAATTACCATTTACTAACAATTTATGGAAATCTTTAGTTTTTTCACAATTTTTTAGTACTTCTTTATCATCTAAACATCTTCCATAGATTCTAAAACTATATGCTACCGCATTTAAAAAACTATGACAATTATATCCTCCTTCTTCTTTTGGTTTTTGAACCCATCTCATTTTTCCTATAGTCATTATATCGCAACCGTTCCAAACTATTTGTAATAAAATTATTCCAAACGTCTTCACTTTCATCCCAAAGTCTAGTTTCCACTAAACTACCATCGACATATAAATAAATTTTATTATTATTTCCATCAACACAAACCGTAAAGAAAACATCTTCAGAATAATTTATTGTCAAGCCATAATCTTTAAAAAAGCTTAATCTGTTCCAGCCATCTAGACTCCCAATATAAGGCTTCGAATATGCTCTCTTAAACGTAGTACCTAAATTGAAATTAACTGCTTTTATCGAATGCCCAACATCATCATCTCCATCAAATGCTAATCCAACTTTACCTTTATTAGTACTACTATTTCTAATTTCCAAAAATGGCAACATTATCACGTTATTAGCAACAATTTCTTCTCCTGTTATCTCATCAAAAATTTTGCCTTTTCCAAATATTTTTCCGTAAAATTCCAATGTTAAACCGCCATCAAAATTATATATGTCTTTACTAAATGGCATTTCTATATAATCATTGTTTCCATCAAATTTAAATGAAGTATCTGTTAAACCACTATTTTCATTAAAATCAAAACCATTTAATTTAACCCCATTTCCTAAGCTATTTTCCAAATCTTCTTCAGTATTTTTAATATTTCTATCAATAACTGATGAATCTAAATTAAAAATAATATTGTCTTTTATTGCTATCGAATCTGTTGCTGAAATAATTGAATAATCTTCATCATCTAAAACTATAATTTCTCCTGTATTATAATTTATTAACCAATTTTTTTCTAATTTTCCAAATCCAGATATTTCCGTTTCCTTCTTTACAAGGTACCAATTTGTTCCATAAACATTATCGCCATTTAACACAACTTTCCAATCACTATTTCCTATTTTCTTGTCTAAAAGTTTTTCTCCTATGGTAACTTTACTTTCATCACTAATATAGCTACCAATTTTCATATCATTTATAACAAATTCAATTGCTTCTTTTTCACTAGCAAATTGAGTCTTCTTACTTGCATCTGTTGCTCTATTTAAAATTCCATTTTCGTCTGTAAGCATTGAAATACTTACTCCTGCCAAGATTAACAATACTATTATAGTAATCACTAATGCTATCAAAGTTATTCCTTTTTCTCTCTTTTTTATTCTTTTGTTTAGTTCTTTTCTTTCCATTTTTCACTTCTCCTTTGCATTATGTAATATTGATATTACATGTTTATTATTTATATACTATATCAATTATTTTTTGTCAATAGGTTTTATAAAATATATGAATTTTTTATAATAGAATTACTAATATTACAATTATATTACAAAAAGAAAAAAGCTTGCAAAAAATATATGCTATTAGTATAATATAAACATAAATAATTAGCTATTTTTTATAAAAAGAACCTTGAAAAGTGAATATCCTTATAATGAAATAATAAATAAAGAAGTATTAAAAGCTTTTCAAGGAATAGAATTTATAAAAAATGGAAATAATTTAAAAAGAAAAAAGCAATAAAAACCAAAGAAAGGAGAAAAGAGGAAAGTGAAAAATGAAAAAAGTCCAATGAAAAAAATAAGAAAAAATAGGGGTATAACATTAATAGCGTTAGTAATTACAATAATAGTATTGTTAATTTTAGCAGGAGTAAGTATTTCAATGCTTACAGGAGAAAATGGCATTTTGAAGAGAGCAAATGAAGCAAAGGAAGAAACACAAAAAGCAACAGAGGATGAACAAAGAAAGATGGCAATGCTTGAAGCTGCAACGAATACAGAATTAACGCATTTTCAGGGGGTGCCAATTCCAGCAGGATTTGCACCAACTAGAATGCCCGGTGAAAGTACTGTTGACAAAGGGTTAGTTATAACAGATTCTGAAGGAAATGAATTTGTGTGGATACCTGTTGAGAATTATGATGAATATGAACAAGCAGACCAGTTATCAAAAGAATGGTCATCAAGTAGTAGTTATAAGAACGGTGATATAAATGGAGGAAAAGACGGATGGGAAAATAAACCGGATCCAGATGATACTGATGCAATGAAAAATATAAAAGCAAGTGTAAAAAAAGAAAAGGGATTTTATGTAGCAAGGTATGAAGCAGGGGTACCAACAAATGCGGATTTTTATGTTGACAAAAATAGTGAAAATAAAACTTATGTTGAAAAAGGTGATGGAAGTGAAATAGATGAAAAAAAAGTTGAGGAAAAGTTAATAGAAGAAAGAAACGTAACTGTTAATGGAGATAAAGTGGATTTAAAACCAGTAAGTAAAAAAGGAAATCAAGTATGGAATTTTATAAGTCAAGAGAATGCGGTAAAGTTATCAAGAAATATGTATAAAAATAATTCATCGGTAAATAGTTATTTAATAGATTCAAATGCTTGGAATTATATATGTAAATATATATTTGAAACGAAAGAGAAAATAAAACTAAATGAATCTAAAGAATATGGAAATTACAAAGATAATGCAACAACAAATTATGAAGGAATAAAAGGATTATTTGCAAAATATATTGTTGATGCGGGTTGGACTTATCCTGAAAGTTATGAATATGGAAATGTACCTTCAGAATATCCTCCACGAGGTAAAGCAGACAGCAAAAATCTATTAGAATTGGCAACTGGAAGTAGTGATGATTTTAAAATTTACAATATATATGATATGGCTGGAAATATGCATGAATGGACGGCTGAAATAGTTATACAATCTCCTCAAAATCACGTTGTTTGTCGCGGTGGTGGTTTTGGTAATACTGGCTCAGGTAGCCCGATTGTTCACTCTTGTGGTGATTTTACTGCAAGTTTCTGCTATTCATACTATGGTTTTCGTTCGGTACTTTATTTAAAGTAGCATTGTACTAAATTGCTCGTACCTCGCAATGGAACAAATGAATAGATTTGAAAAAATATAGAACCTCCTGTATAATATAATTATGTAACCATAAGTTACAAATATATTAAACAGGAGGTTTTTTAGTTTGAAAGAAATAGATTTAAAAATAAAATCAAAATAGAATAAAAAAGGCATAGTTCCCAATGTCATCAGTTTAAGAAAAATATTGTAATACAAAATTAATATTTGTGTTACAGTATTTTTTTG
>CANQKH010000034.1 GCA_947624415.1 uncultured Clostridia bacterium
AGGCCTCCAACCCCTACACTAACATTATCAAGTGAATATGTATTAACTTTTTCGCCTTTGACTGGGACTCCATAGATAGATTTAATTTGACTAATAGAGTATGCCTTAGCGTGAATAATACTTTGGCAATCTTCAATATTTTCGCAAACTGAACTATCAGGATAAATCTCAAAAGGACTTACTACAGATATTTCGACTTCGCCAGATCGAACACAAGTTCCATCTTCATTTTTTGCTATTACTTGACCTGCATTAGGATTCCAACCAACCTTGTAAAAGACAGTTCCGCACACTTCAGACCATTTTATGCCTTGACAAATTTTGTTATCAATTTCAAGTTTATTTTTAACCGAATTATATATTTTTTTGGAAACTTTAGCCGTCTCTTTATCGCATTCATCATTTGTAGATGGAATAATGTTTATTCCCGGTTTAATTTTAGATAATTTTGCATATCTAATATCAAAAATAGGAGCAATATGATTAAAAACTTCTCTCTCTTGCCAAAAATATTGTTTGTCGGTCTCTTCTAACTCGCCACCATAACCAACATTGCAATATTGATTGCCCATTAAGAAATTCATATTTATTTTCCAGATTAAATCAAAATTTCTTCTTTGTTCGGCTCTATTTTTGAAATCTTTTATAACTTCTCTAACTATTTTACTTTCTTCTTCATTATTCATAATTTTTCCTCAACTTTTTATTTTGTTTAAAGGGGCTTTCAATTCCCTTCGGCGTCTGTAACTTGGATATAGCGTTATACATTCCTTTTAAACATTCTTCGCAAAAACATAGATCTCTTCTAATTATCCCTTTAGTCGAAAAGGAATATTTTGCTAAGTTATTACAGCCATAAAAATCACATTTTGTTAGATGTGAACACTCATTAATCTCCACTTTCCTCTCCTTTTAATAAATTTTCAAGGTGCAATTTTTCTTGTTCAAGTTGTTCATCGCTCATAGAAATCACTTCATCTTCATAAGTCTTATAGTATCTCTCAAGTAACACTTTGACCGCCGAAATGTCAGGGCTATAATGTTTTTTAGTAACCTTTTTCTTAGAAAGAACAAGTTCTCCTTCATCTAAGGTATACTCTTCAATCACTTCATCCGCATTATAACCAAGTGCCTTTTTTAAGAGAGCCTTTTTTATCTTGTCACTTTCTTCCTGCATAGACGAACTCCTTCAATTTGCAACCTTTGTCGCCATTATACTATTGCCAAGTGCCCAAATTCAATGTTGACTGACAAAAATTTTTAAAAATTGTAACATTTAATTGCTTTATCGCTAAAATGATTAATGTAAAGGTTGTTACAAATGGAAAATTTACTGGAATTCAAATCTGTCAATTATTATTATCAAACTCTAGAAAATGAAATTCACGCATTAAACAATGTATCTTTTTCTATAAAGGAACATTCTTTTACTTCACTTGTCGGCCCTAGTGGATGCGGTAAAACAACAATTCTTTCCCTTACTGCAGGACTTTTGAAGCCCTCAAGTGGGCAAATTTTATTAAATAACGAGCCTATAAAAACAAATGATGAACGAATAGGCTATATGTTCCAAAGAGACCATCTATTTGAATGGAGAACAATTTGGCAAAACGTTATTTTAGGGCTTGAGATAAAAAAACAGAAAAAAGATGAGAAAAAACTCGCATTTGCAGAAGATTTACTAAAAAAATATGACCTTTACAACTTCAAAAACAAAAAGCCTCACGAACTTAGCGGAGGTATGAGACAACGTGTTGCACTCATTCGAACACTTGTTCTGCAGCCTACCCTTTTACTTCTAGATGAACCTTTTTCGGCGCTCGACTTCCAGACAAGGTTAAAAGTATGTGACGACGTGTATGATATAATAAAATCGGAAGAAAAAACTGCCCTTTTAGTTACTCACGATATATCAGAAGCAATAAGTATGTCAGATAAGATAATCATATTGTCTGCCCGTCCTGCTTCTGTAAAGGAAGAAATTGAATTAAATTTGACTGGCTCAACTCCGCTTGAAAAAAGAGAGGATAAACAATCTGGCAAATATTTTGAATTGATTTGGAGAAATCTAATCTAATGAAAAAGAAAATAAACTACTCAAAAGCGAGAAGTTTATATCTAAAAAGGATAAAAATTGATAAATTTTTGGTTATTTTTTGGCAAATTGCTCTATTAGTCATCTTTTTAGGTCTTTGGGAACTTCTTGCACAAACTAAGGTTATAGACCCGTTTTTCTTTTCAAGTCCTAGTAGAATTGCCACTACTATAGTAGATTTAGCAAAACATGGAAATCTATGGTTAAATATATGGACTTCTTTATATGAAACAATAATAGGTTTTGTTTTAGCCTCAGTTATAGGATTTTTAATAGCAATTTTGCTATGGTGGAGCGAAAAATTAAGAAAAATTCTAGAACCTTATCTAATAGTTTTAAATTCATTGCCAAAGATAGCCCTCGGCCCAATGATAATATTTTGGGTAGGTTCTGGAACTAAGGCAACAATAGTGATGTGTATACTAATTTGCATAATAATAACAATAATTTCCCTTTTAAATGCCTTCATTTCATGTGACAATGATAAAATATTGCTTATGAAATCAATGCACGCAAAGAAGTATCAAATTTTCTTTAAACTCGTTTTGCCTAACGCCTTGCCAGAAATTGCTACAACACTAAAGATAAATGTAGGTATGAGTTGTAACCAACCTGCACTAAGTCATTTGTAAAAAGTTCACTGATTATCGCTACACAAAGTTCTTTTTTTATTATCAATACATAAAGTCAATTTTATTGCTCTTTGTTGAGGCACAAAAAAAGACCACCTATCTTTGCGATAGGTGGCATTTTATTTTACTATTTTCTCTACTCTTAATAGGTTATTGAATATGAATATTGCCTTGTTTCCATCTATTTGAACCTTATCCACAAGTTGCTTGAACACCCCGCCATTGAACTTGTCGAACACTTCCATTGAATTTATTTTTTCTTGTAGTTCTTCTATCCTATAGATGTTTTGGTCAGCCATCATGCCAGATTGTTCTATTTCGTTTCTCTTTGCCTTAAGACTTTCAATTTCGTTCATAAGCCTTTGACTTTCCTGGAATGTGTCCGATGTTCCAATGCCTTGTATCAGCGCCATCAACTGCTTTTGTTTCGCCTTTATCTCTTCATCAATTTTCGCAGGGTTGTTATCTTGTTTTCGATCCTTTATCACAGCGTGAATGTTGTTTGCTATGGTGTCCAGGATTTCATCCTTTCCTACTATAATATCGTTAAGAGCTTCCACAAATGCACCTTCCAATCTTGACTCCAATATCGGTAATTGTGGGCAATTATGTTTATTTCGTTTGTGATTGATGCATACCCAAGTCATCTCCTTGCCTTCTGCTGTTGAGTATCTGTGTCGCCTAAATCTACTACCACATTGCAAGCAACATATCTTGCCAGAGAATGGATATTTTGAAGTATAAATGCTTTTGCCGCTTTCTCCAAATCCCCTTAAGTTTGCCCTATACTTTCGTTCTCTTTCAACTTGATTCCATTGTGTCTTTGTTATAATTGGTGCATGGTGGTCGGTTATATAATATTGTTTCCCCGTGGTGTTTGGAACTCTTTTTCTAAACTTTATGTCGCTCGAAGTGAATTTTTGTAAGT
>CANQKH010000035.1 GCA_947624415.1 uncultured Clostridia bacterium
TAGAATAGAAGTGTATAAAAGATAAGAATAGACAAAATATTTAGAAGAAAAATGTTATGATTATAGAATAATAAAAGCAGAAGGAGTTGTTATAAATGAGTGATAAGAATAAGAAAAAGCAAATTGCTAAAATTACTGTATTTATAACAAGTATTTTTGTCATCTTTTTAAGTGTAACTTATGCATTCATTAATTTAACTCTATTTGGAAATAAGCGTCAAATTATTACAGTTGGAAACTTGCAATTAAGATTAGAGGAAAAAAATGAAATCAAATTAGAAAATGCATTTCCTATGTATGATGAAGTAGGAATGATTCAGCCTTCTTTTAACTTTCAACTAATTAATGAAACCAATATGAATATCAAGTATATTTTAAAATTAGAAGATATCACAGAAGAAGATGCTAATCGACTCAATAATTCTATTGTTCGATATGGACTAGTAAAAGATAAAAATGAACCAATCATTGATAGCTTATCTACTATTGCAGGGAATGATTACAAGTTAGAGGAAGCAACAATACCGAAAAAAACAACTATTGATTTTCAATTAAGACTATGGATTAATCATGAAGTAACAGATAATAAAGAAATATCTGGTAAGAGTTTGAAATATAGAATCGGAGTAGAAGCAGAACAAGGGAAGAAATATGTTGTAGACTTTGATACAAAAGATCCATCCATTACAGTAGAAGGAGGAGGAACATATGGAACTTTACCTTCTCCAACAAAAGCAGGATATAAATTTAATGGTTGGTATACAGAAGAAGAGGGAGAAGGAAAGAAAATAGAAAGTGATACAAAGTTTGAAGCAAAAGAAGATCAAACTTTGTATGCTTATTTTGAAAAACTTCCAAATGCACCAGAATTAGGAAACAGTTTAATACCTGTAACTTATAATAAAGAATCAAAACAATGGCAAGTGGCAGATGCCTCTAATCCGAATGAAGAATGGTATAACTATGATAAACAAGAGTGGGCGAATGCAGTAACGTTAGATCATACCAAAGTTTTAGATTTATCTGGAGAAAATAATCATGGTAAAATTAGTGGTTCTATTTTAAAAAATAATGAAGTCTCATTAGATGGAATCGATGATTATATAGATTGTGGACTAGCAGATTATGAATTTGGAACTACTTTTTCTACTGTTGTTCGTTTTAAAATAGAAAGTTTTCCAACTTCTGAAGAGGGAAAAATCATATCCAATACAGAAGTTGGAGGAATTGCTATAGTGATTACAACGGATAAAAAATTGAAATGTTATATCTATGATAAAACAAAGGAAAATTATTCTTATAAAACAGTTGAAACTCCTCTTGAAGTAAATTATTGGTATGAAGTCGCTATGACATTTAATGGAAGTAAGATGGATATTTATCTTAATGGAGAACTGGCGGATACAGAAACTTTTGACACCCCTTTTGATATGCAAGTTTCATCAAAAAATTTCATTCTTGGTGCAGAACCATTGGCAAATGATGGAATGACTGGAGAATTTTCCAATATAACGGTATCGAAAGCTCAAATTTATAAAAGAATATTAACAGCAACTGATGTAAGTACAATTTATAGTGAAGGAAAACTAAAAGATAAAAATAATTTACTTGTAGATTATGATTTTAAAATGGATAAAACGATGGAATCTGGAACGCTTCTTCCTATGGATATGATAAGTACGATGTTTGTATGGATTCCAAGATACAGTTATACGATAAAATCAGAAGAAGGAGAAATTTATTTTGGAAAACAAGAAGATGGAAGAAATACTGTTCCATCAAGTGATTTGCCAGGAGAAATCGATGTACATTTTATAGCAAAAAATACATTAGAAAAAGGAAGTGCCAAATATACGACAACAAAAGGAGATAGTTGGAGAACTCCAGATGGATTTACGTTTGATAATAAGCAGCTATCTGGAATTTGGGTAGGGAAATTTGAGTTAGCAGGAAATCTAATTAGTGCTTGTACAGATGCAACTTGTGATATATCTAGTCTTACTATAAAACCAAATGTAACTTCCTTAACAAATCAAAAAGTAAGTAGTTTCTTCTATGCAATAAAGAGTATGCAAAAATTAAAAAATCCATTTGGATTTGAAACAGATCAAAATAAAGTAGATATTCATATGATGAAAAACTCTGAATGGGGAATTACTGCCTATCTATCTCAAAGTAAATATGGAAAATATGGAAATAAAGATTATGATGAAACAGAGAAACAAATAAAGATTAATAATTGCAGTAATTTTAAGACAGGAATCGGAGCAAGTACTCAAAATGCAGAAGGAACTACAGATACTTGCGAAAATCAAGAAAATCAATATAATAGTAGTAATGGTCAAGCAGCAAGCACCACTGGAAATATCACAGGAGTATATGATATGAATGGAGGAGCATGGGACTATGTCATGGGGAATTTAAACAAAATAGCATATTCAAGTGGTTTTCAAGAAGGTTTAACTGGTCTTGATGCTAAGTATTATGATTTATACAAAACAGAAGATATAACAACTACTTGTGACGGAACATGTTATGGTCATGCATTATCCGAGACTTCTGAATGGTATAATGATTACGCTGATTTTGTTTCTTCTAGTAAATCTTGGTTTCTACGTGGTGGGGGCTACCACTGGACTTCGGATGCAGGTGTATTTAACTTCAGCAGTAGCGATGGTGATTCTAAAATTAACTATTCTTCTCGTGTAGTTCTTATTTCTTTCTAGAAATGCTATAAGTAAAATTATTCTAAATAAAAAGATGTAAACTAAAATGTAAAGTAGGTAAAAAAAGCCTACTTTTTTCTTGACATCTTTAATGGGG
>CANQKH010000036.1 GCA_947624415.1 uncultured Clostridia bacterium
AAAAGAAACAAGGACAACGTTCCTGCAAAGGTTGTTGGAATTGAATATGATCCAAACAGAACAGCATATATAGCATTACTTAACTATGCTGATGGAGAAAAAAGATACATTCTTGCTCCTGTTGGATTAAAAGATGGCGATATTATAATGAGTGGAAATGATGTTGAAATAAAAGTCGGAAACAATCTTCCACTTGCACAAATCCCTGTTGGTTCTCTTATCCATAATATTGAATTAGAGCCAAACAAGGGTGGTCAACTTGTTCGAAGTGCCGGCGGCGAAGCACAACTTATGGCTAAGGAAGGCAGATACGCAACAATTCGTCTTCCAAGCGGAGAAATGAGAAAAGTTCTTCTCGTTTGCAGAGCCACAATAGGCACAGTCGGAAACATTGATCATGAACTTGTATCACTCGGAAAAGCCGGAAGAAAAAGACATTTAGGCGTTAGACCAAGCGTTCGTGGTGTTGCTATGAACCCTAACGACCACAAGCATGGTGGTGGTGAAGGTAAAAGCCCAATCGGTATGGCATCACCTGTTACCCCATGGAATAAGCCTGCTCTTGGATACAAGACTAGAAAGAGAAAAAATCGTTCTAACCGCTTAATGGTTAAGAGAGTTAATTAGGAGATAAGAATATGAGTAGATCATTAAAGAAAAAACCTTATGTTCATCCAAGTCTTGTAAAAAAGGTTGCCGAGATGCAAGAGTCCGGTGTTAAAAGACCTATCAAAACTTGGTCAAGAGCATCTACTATTTATCCAGATTTTGTAGGATTTACATTTGCAGTGCATAATGGTAAAAAACACGTCCCTGTATATTGCACCGCAGATATGGTAGGACATAAACTCGGAGAATTTTCTCCAACAAGAACTTACAAGGGACATTCGAAAAAGTCGGCCGCTGTTGCTGGTAAGAAATAAGGAGTAAAGAATGGCTACAAGAATTAGACAAAAAGCAGAAAAACTTGCAAATCAAAAGAAATATCCTTATGCTAAGGCGAAGTATGTAAGAATGAGCGCATCTAAAATCACTTACATTTTAGATCTCGTTAGAGGTAAAAAGGCAGAGGAAGCAGTTGCTATCCTTGAAAACATGCCTGATAAGGGCGCTTATGAAAGTTTAAAGGTTTTAAACAGTGCAATCGCTAATGCCGAAAACAACATGGGCAAAAATAAGGATACATTATACGTTAAAGAAGCATACGCCACAAGTGGTCCTATGTTCAAACGTATGAGTGCAAGAGCAAAAGGCTCTGGCAATGTTATTCTCAAGAAAACTTCACACATCACTATTGTGCTTGATGAAGTGGTAGGAGGTTAAGAATGGGACAAAAGGTTAGTCCAATAGGACTTAGAATTGGAATTAACAAAGATTGGAATTCAACTTGGTATGCAGACAAGAAAACTTTTGCAGCAAACCTTAAGGAAGACCAAGATGTTAAAAACTTTATCCAAAAGAAATATAAAGCATGTTCTATTTCAAAGGTAACTATTGAAAGAACAGAAGGAAGACTTGTTGTCAACATTTTCACCGCAAAACCAGGTATGATAATCGGCACAAAGGGTGCAGGAATTGAAGTTATAAAGAAAGAAATTTCAAAACTTATTAGACCTGTAAAATTATTGCTTGTAAATGTAAAAGAAATTAAAAAACCTGACCTTGATGCACAACTTGTTGCAGAAAGCATTGCTCTTCAAATTGAAAAACGTGTAGCTGCAAAGAGGGCATTAAAGCAAGCCATAGATAGAGTTATGAAAGCGGGTGCTAAGGGCTGCAAACTTCAAGTAAGTGGCGTTCTTGCAAAAGCAAACGAAAAAGCACAAATTGAAAAACAATTTAGAGGAACTGTTCCTCTTCATACTCTTAGAGCAGACATTGACTATGGTGAATGTGCAGCATATACAATGATTGGAAAAATCGGTATTAAATGCTGGATATACAAGGGAGAAATTCTTGGCAACAATAAGAAGTCATCTGATACAAAAGGAGGACAGGAATAATGTTAATGCCTAAAAGAGTAAAAAGAAGAAAGGTGTTCAGAGGAAGAATGACAGGCAAGGCTACAAGAGGTAACACTCTTTCAAATGGTAGCTATGGAATTATAGCAACCGAGCCATGCTGGATTAAATCAAACCAAATCGAAGCAGCCAGAATCGCACTCACAAGATATACAAAGCGTGATGGTAAAGTTTGGATTAAAATCTTCCCAGACAAGCCAGTTACAAAGAAACCTGCTGAAACTCGTATGGGTTCAGGTAAAGGTTCACCAGAATTTTGGGTTGCAGTTGTAAAGCCAGGTAGAGTGCTTTTTGAAATTGAAGGGGTAAGCGAAGAGACTGCAAGAGAAGCATTAAGACTCGCAGGTCACAAACTTCCATGCAAAACAAAATTCATTAAGAAAGAAGATGAAATAGCAAAAGGTGGTGTGAAAGATGAAAATTAATGATATTAAGTATTTATCTGTTGCCGAATTAAATGCAAAACTTAAAGAACTAAATAGTGAATTATTTAATCTTCGATTCTCTCACGCTACAAGATCACTCTCAAACCCTATGGCTATTCACAATGTAAAGAAAGACATAGCAAGAGTTAAAACTGTGTTAAGAGAAAAAGAATTAGCAGGAGGCAACGATGGAAACAAGTAGAAATTCAAGAATAACAAGACTCGGTGAAGTCGTAAGTGCTGGTAAAATGGATAAAACTGTAAAAGTTAAAGTCGTTTCCAGAGTAAAAAGCCCAATTTACAGAAAAGTCGTTCAAAAAACAAATACATTTAAAGTTCACGATGAAAACAACGAGTGCGGTGTTGGCGATACAGTTCGCATTATGGAAACTCGTCACTACTCAAAGGATAAATATTTCCGCGTTGTAGAAGTCGTTGAAAAAGCCAAGTAAGGAGGAATAAAATGATACAACCTCAAACAAGATTAAAAGTAGCAGACAACACAGGCGCAAAGGAAATTATGTGCATTCGTGTTCTTGGTGGCTCTTTTAGAAGAAGCGGTAATATCGGTGATATTATTGTTGCTTCCGTAAAAAAGGCTATCCCTGGTGGAACTGTTAAAAAAGGTGATGTCGTAAAGGCAGTTATCGTTCGTTCCTCAAAGGGACTCAGAAGACCAGATGGCTCACATATCAGATTCGATGATAACGCAGCAGTTATAATCGATAATCAAAAACAGCCAAAAGGAACTCGTGTGTTTGGACCTATTGCCAGAGAACTTCGTGATAAGGGATACATGAAAATCATATCTCTTGCACCTGATGTTATATAAAAGGAGCAACCATAGATGAAGATGACAATTAAAACAGGCGATAATGTTGTAGTAATCGCCGGAAAAGATAAAGGCAAAAGCGGCAAAGTAAGCAAGGTTTATGCTGAGCAAAACCGTGTTCTTGTTGAAAATGTAAATGTTGTTACAAAACATCAAAAACCAAGATCTCAACAAGACAAGGGTGGAATTATCAAGAAGTCAGCACCTATTGACGCTTCAAATGTTCTCGTAGTTTGCCCAGTATGTAAAAAGGCAACAAGAGTTGCACATGGCGAAGTTGATGGTAAAAAGGTAAGAGTATGCAAAAAATGCGGTGCATCTCTTGACAAAGACTTTGTAAAACAAACAAAGAAAGAAGCAAAGAAAAATGTTAAAGCGCAAGACTTAAAGGGCGCAAAATTAAAAGCGGTTAAAGAAGAACCAAAAGCAGAAGAGAAACCAGCAAAGAAAACGACAGCTAAAACAACAACTACAAAGACTGCAACAAAGCCAGCCGCTGAAAAAACAACAAAAACTACTAAAACAGCTACCGAAAAAGCAACAAAGACAACAAAAACAACTACAAAAGTAGCTGAAGAGAAGAAAGAAACGGCAAAGACCGCAACTAAAACAACAGCAAAAAAGTCGACAACAGCAAAAAAGGAAACAAAGTAGGAGTAAAAAATGGCAAAAGAATTAAACAGAATTCAAGCAAAATATAAAGATGAAGTTGTGCCTGCTCTTCAAAAAGAATTTTCTTATAAAAATGTAAACGAAGTTCCAAAACTTGAGAAAATCGTTCTCAATATGGGACTTGGTGAAGTAAAAGGCAATTCAAAGAGTTTCAACATTGCTGTTGAAGAACTTGCAGTTATATCAGGACAAAAGCCTGTTGTTACAACCGCTAAAAAATCAATTTCTAACTTTGGATTGAGAGAAGGACAAAAAATTGGTGCAAAAGTTACTCTCAGAGGGGACAGAATGTATGAATTTTTTGACAGACTTACATCAATTGCTCTTCCAAAGGTTAGAGACTTTCGAGGAATTTCAGAAAAGTCATTTGATGGCAAAGGAAATTACTCAATGGGAATTAAGGAACAATTAATCTTCCCAGAAATTGTATATGAAAAAGTCGAAAAAATCAGAGGTTTTGATATTACTTTTGTTACTACTGCAAAAACAGACGCAGAAGCAAAATCTTTACTTAAGGCACTTGGCTTGCCTTTCGCTAAATAGGAGATAAGAATATGGCTAAAAAGGCATTAATTGAAAAACAAAAAAGAACACAAAAGTATAAAACCAGAGAATACACAAGATGCTCACTTTGTGGAAGACCACATGCAGTTCTTAGAAAATATGGCATTTGCAGAATATGTTTCAGGGAACTTGCAAATAAAGGTGAAATTCCGGGTGTAAAGAAGTCAAGTTGGTAAAAAGGAGGAAATTATGTTATTAACAGACCCAATCGCAGATATGCTTACAAGAATCAGAAATGCTCTTCTTGCAAAGCATGAAAGTGTAGTTATCCCTGCTTCAAACGAAAAAAGAGCGATAGCAAAAATCCTTCTTGAAGAAGGCTACATTCTCTCTTATGATGAAGTTGAAGAAGATGGACACAAGAATATTAATGTCGCACTCAAATACGACGAAGTTGGAGAAAGCGTGATCCAAGGACTTAAGAGAATATCAAAGCCGGGACTTCGTGTTTATGCTCAAAAGGATAAACTCCCAAGAGTTATAAGCGGACTCGGTATTGCAATTATCTCAACAAACAAAGGCATTGTTACAGATAAAGAGGCAAGAAAACTTGGAGTAGGCGGGGAAGTTCTCGCTTATATATGGTAAGGAGGAAGTAT
>CANQKH010000037.1 GCA_947624415.1 uncultured Clostridia bacterium
TCTGCTACTTTTAATCTTGTTTGAGGTTGAATCATTTTATTCCTCCTTACTTGGCTTTTTCAACGATTTCTACAACGCGGAAATATTTATCTTTTGAGTAATGGCGAGTTTCCATAATGCGAACTATATCACCAACACCACATTCGTTGTTTTCATCGTGAACTTTAAATGTATTTGTTTTTTGAACGACTTTTCTATAAATTGGGCTTTTTACTCTGGAAACGACTTTAACTTTTACAGTTTTATCCATTTTACCAGCACTTACGACTTCACCGAGTCTTGTTATTCTTGAATTTCTACTTGTTTCCATCGTTGCCTCCTGCTAATTCTTTTTCTCTTAACACAGTTTTAACTCTTGCTATGTCTTTTTTAACGTTGTGAATAGCCATAGGGTTTGAGAGTGATCTCGTAGCGTGAGAGAATCGAAGATTAAATAATTCACTATTTAGTTCTTTGAGTTTTGCATTTAATTCGGCAACAGATAAATATTTAATATCATTAATTTTCATCTTTCACACCACCTTTTGCTATTTCATCTTCTTTCTTAATAAATTTTGTTTTGCATGGAAGTTTGTGTCCTGCAAGTCTTAATGCTTCTCTTGCGGCTTCTTCACTTACTCCTTCGATTTCAAAGAGCACTCTTCCTGGCTTTACAACTGCAACCCAAAATTCTGGTGAACCTTTACCTGAACCCATACGAGTCTCGGCTGGTTTCTTAGTTACAGGCTTGTCTGGGAAGATTTTGATCCAAACTTTACCATCACGTTTTGTATATCTTGTGAGTGCAATTCTGGCTGCTTCGATTTGGTTTGATTTGATCCAGCATGGCTCGGTTGCTATTATTCCATAACTACCGTTTGAAAGAGTGTTGCCTCTTGTAGCCTTACCAGTCATTCTTCCTCTAAACACCTTTCTTCTTTTTACTCTTTTAGGCATTAACATTATTCTTGTCCTCCTTTTGTATCAGATGACTTCTTATTGTTGCCAAGAATTTCTCCCTTGTATATCCAGCATTTTATACCGATTTTTCCAATCATTGTGTATGCTGCACATTCACCATAGTCAATGTCTGCTCTGAGAGTATGAAGAGGAACAGTTCCTCTAAATTGTTTTTCAATTTGTGCTTTTTCGTTTGCTTTTGCAAGAACGCCACTTACTTGAAGTTTGCATCCCTTAGCACCTGCTTTCATAACTCTATCTATGGCTTGCTTTAATGCTCTCTTTGCAGCAACACGTTTTTCAATTTGAAGAGCGATGCTTTCTGCAACAAGTTGAGCATCAAGGTCAGGTTTTTTGATTTCTTTTACATTTACAAGCAATAATTTTACTGGTCTTATAAGATTTGAAATTTCTTTCTTTATAACTTCAATTCCTGCACCCTTTGTGCCTATTATCATACCAGGTTTTGCGGTGAAAATGTTGACAACAAGTCTTCCTTCTGTTCTTTCAATTGTTACCTTTGAAATAGAACACGCTTTATATTTCTTTTGGATAAAGTTTTTAACATCTTGGTCTTCTTTAAGGTTTGCTGCAAAAGTTTTCTTGTCTGCATACCAAGTTGAATTCCAATCTTTGTTAATTCCAATTCTAAGTCCTATTGGACTAACCTTTTGTCCCATTCTTAACCTCCTACCACTTCATCAAGCACAATAGTGATGTGTGAAGTTTTCTTGAGAATAACATTGCCAGAGCCTTTTGCTCTTGCACTCATACGTTTGAACATAGGACCACTTGTGGCGTATGCTTCTTTAACGTATAATGTATCCTTATTTTTGCCCATGTTGTTTTCGGCATTAGCGATTGCACTGTTTAAAACCTTTAAACTTTCATAAGCGCCCTTATCAGGCATGTTTTCAAGGATAGCAACTGCTTCCTCTGCCTTTTTACCTCTAACGAGATCTAAAATGTAAGTGATTTTAGATGCGCTCATTCTTACATACTTCGCCTTAGCATAAGGATATTTCTTTTGATTTGCAAGTTTTTCTGCTTTTTGTCTAATTCTTGTAGCCATTCTTTACTCCTTATTTCTTACCAGCAACAGCGGCCGACTTTTTCGAATGTCCCTTGTAAGTTCTTGTTGGAGAAAATTCTCCGAGTTTATGTCCTACCATATCTGCGGTGCAATATACAGGGACGTGTTTTTTACCATTATGCACTGCAAATGTAAATCCTACAAAATCTGGATAAATAGTAGATGCTCTTGACCAAGTTTTGATAGGTCTTTTAACACCGGACTCTTGCATCTCGGCAACCTTTTTTACAAGACTTGGATGAACATAAGGTTTTTTCTTTAATGATCTACTCATATTCTTATCTCCTAATTAACTCTCTTAACCATTAAGCGGTTAGAACGATTTTTTCTCTTTCTAGTCTTGTATCCAAGAGCAGGTTTATTCCATGGAGTAACAGGTGAGGCCATACCGATTGGGCTTTTACCTTCACCACCACCATGCTTGTGGTCGTTAGGGTTCATTGCAACACCACGAACACTTGGTCTAACACCCATATGTCTTTTTCTTCCGGCTTTTCCGAGTGATACAAGTTCATGATCAATGTTTCCAACTGTGCCGATTGTTGCTCTGCAAACAAGAAGAACTTTTCTCATTTCTCCGCTTGGTAAACGGATTGTTGCGTATCTGCCTTCTTTTGCCATAAGTTGGGCTTCGCCACCAGCACTTCTAACAAGTTGACCACCCTTGTTTGGTTCTAATTCAATATTGTGGATAAGAGAACCAACAGGGATTTGTGAAAGTGGAAGATTGTTTCCGACTTTTATTTCAACGTCATTTCCACTCATAATGACATCGCCATTCTTTAATCCAACTGGAGCGATAATGTATCTTTTTTCTCCATCTGCATAGTTTAGCAATGCTATATATGCTGTTCTGTTTGGATCATATTCAATTCCAACAACCTTTGCAGGAACGTTGTCCTTGTTTCTTTT
>CANQKH010000038.1 GCA_947624415.1 uncultured Clostridia bacterium
TTAAAAGGCAGCCCTTTTCTATATTGTTCTCTTGCTTTTGACAAAGGAACTAAATTTGGATAACTAACTTTGTATCTTTTTTCGAATTTTTCTTCATCTTTTCCTTGATGCCAACCGCAATTTGAACAGTCGCCATGCCCAAATTCATCGACTAGAACAACTTGCCCACAGACATCACATTTCTTTATAATATTCTTTTCGTAATGTTTTTTTAAATCCATTTTTATACTCCTATTTAAAATTTTCGTAGTCAGGTTTTAGATGGTCTCCCTGTCTTGCAGGATCTTTATCCCAATCCCATTCATGATCATGAGGAAAGTCCATTTTGCCACCATGAAAATAATCCCTGTTTCTAACGGCTCGTCCATCCGGTCCATACCAACGACTTTGTTTTAATTTTCCGTTTTGATATAAATCTGCTCTTGAATTAGGTTTACCCGTTTTTTCTAATCTAGGTAAATCATTAAAGATAACAACACCACCGCTAGGCACCCCGCCTGCTCCCATTATAGCACCTCCTTAATTTATTTACAAATTTAAACTTAATTTTTCTATTCCTTTTGGATGTAAAAATTTTAACACCTCAACAATCTAATTTTCAAGTTTGAATGACAAAAATTTTTAAATTGCTGGACTATCCTGTAAAATAACAGTAAAAATTAGAATAGTCTAGAACAAATCAGTCAAAGTTAGTAAGGAATTTTCAAAAATGCCGTATTTTAGCAAAAAAGGCTGTAAAAGGCTGTAAATTTCAAAAAAAATGGTTTTTTCTAAAAATCGCTATACCGCCCTAAAATAAAGGAGTATAGCGATTTTTACAGATTCGTTCGATGGCACTTCAATTTTTCCATTATTTTTCGCATATTGGATTAAATTAGATAAATCATCTTTTTTGTCTGACAATTTATCTATCGCCTCGGTGTCTGCAGCTATAATTAGTTTATTTTTTGCCCTTGTAACAGCCACATTTATAAGTTCATGATTATTTTTAATCCATTCAAAAGTTTTTCTGCTCGTTTTAGGGGATATTGCCGGCGAAAAGATTATTGTGTCTTTCTCTGCGCCTTGCAACGAATGAATAGTCCCACAGTCAATATCTGATATATTGTAGCTTTTTAATAATGATTTTATCAACTCTTTCTGATTTACAAATGGAGTTATAATATATGCGTCGTGAATATTGTTCCTTTTTATGTAGTTGACTATTTCATTAGCCTCTTCATACGCTTCATTCTTATGCTTTATATTTTGATTTTTTATGTCTAGAACTTTTAAATCACCATCGTTTTCAATAAACGACAGGTTTAAAGTATTGTTATAGTAGCGCTGATTTGCGAATCCTATTATTTTTTTGCCGCACCTATAATGGTATTTAAGCAAAATATATTTTGAAATGTTATCATGCTCTATCATCACATCAAGTATTGAGTTTGTTTTGTAATTATAACTTTCAGGAACGTTATATTTTTCCATTAATTCTTCATTAACTTGTTGTTCAAGAACGACAACTGGCTTTAATTGATTTGGATCTCCAACTAGCAATAGAGATTCTGCTTTTGCAATAGGTAGTAAGGCTGTGGCAACATTGCATTGTCCAGCCTCATCCATCACAACCAAATCAAACATGAAATTTGGAGTTCCCTTCTTGAAGATATATTAGTAGAAAACAACAATGGGAAAACTTCGGTCAATTTTTTCATATTGTTAACATCTTGAGTCCATTTGTTAAACTCGTTTGCCCTTTCGTCATCATCTTCTATATTGCAGATTTCAATTAAGTCGGCATATTTTCTTCTTTTTAATTTTTCAATATATTGCAGCGATTTGAAAAACAAAAATTGTGATAGTTAATAGTTTTCATTAAGTGGAATAAACAGTGAAGTAATCTCATTATTGTTAACTTCTGGCAATTCTTTCAATTCGTTTTTTAGTTGTTGAACTTGTTCTTTAACAACATCAATAACTTTGCTGCTATTATCTTTAAAAGAATCTATTAATTTTTTTGAACTCTCTAAACAATTTTCAATTTCAACTCTCTTTTCTTGAATCTTTGATAGTTTGAGCAATCGTGCATTTTGGTCATCATTGGAAAGTTTTATTTTATCCAACAATTCATCTTTTGGTGTTTTATTTGTGTGAAAATTATAAAGTTCCCTTATTCTCAATGTCGCTTTTTTAATATCTTCAAAATTGCCAAGCCTTAGATATGGGAAATGAACAACTTCTCCCCTATATTCAAATTTTAATTTTTCCACGATCCCGTCAACAGGCTTATTATTTGAAGAGCAAATCAACATTGTTTTTTCATTGTAGAAAGCATTTAAAGCAACATTTATAATTGTTTGCGTCTTTCCCGTTCCTGGTGGCCCCTGAACATATGTTACTGGATATTTCATCGCGTTGTATAGGACTCTCATCTGATTGATATTTATTTTCTTATCCAGAATGATTAGTGACGGTTCTTTTCTTCTAGCATTATTTCTTTTTGTTATGTTTCCAAAAAAGGATTTTAGAGGGGACAGGAAGTTGACTTGTGTTGTATTTCGTTTCTATATTATTGAATGTGTCTGCCAAGTCCACAGGAACATCTCTTTGAATAAGCATGATGTCAGGGCGTGTATCTATAAACTCTCCCGGCCTTAAATTGCTATTGATTATCAATATCTTTTACCGCTATCCAGTAAATGTATTTTCTTCACTTTTATTTATGTAGGAAACATTAAGCCATTTTCCCTCTTTAATTGCTTTGGATACCTTATCGCCTATGTTCATCTTTCACTCCTTCCCAACCTGTCTCTTATTTAACATTTATTTAACCCAAAGTCGTATTGCAAATAATCTGGCAGCTCGTTTTCCATTTTAATATCAAACAAAAGCGTGCCTTTAGGATTATCCGTTTTTCTTGGATTTGTTAGTTTCCCTACTCCTACAAATGTAAAGGGTAATACTATACCATTTTCGCTTTCAACCTTTCTGATAAACAAAATCGCCTTGTTGTTATTAATAAGTTCTTGTCGCTGATTGTAGTTCAGACCAGCTTCACATTCCCATTGAAAAATATTCGGCTCTAAAAATTTGTCTTTATAGTTTAAATGTTCTTGAACAGAGGCATCCTTTTTTATTGATGCAAAAATAATAATGTCTTTGTTATATGGATATGTCCCTACCTGGGTATTTTGAGGATTTTTTAAAAGTTTTAATAGAACCTGATCTTTTCTATAACTTCCCCAAAGTCTAAAGTCTGAATTATCTCCGTTCTCGCTAAAGAATCTAGTTAACCCATAATTTAAAAGATCCTCTATGTATTCACAAATTTCTTTGTCTGTTTCTACTGCAAGATTAAGATTTCCGTCTTTCAAATCGACAAAACCACTTTTTTGTATATAGAAAATCGCATGATTGAATTGCTCTTCAGTTACATCACTTATTTCTTGCTGACAAATTTTATAAATATCCGAAATAGATCTCAACCCTTTCATTAAACAATTAAAGATAACATATTCATGTTTTCTTACAAGAGGGAGCATATTTGATAGATAATTTAAAAATTCAACCTGTCTTTCTGAAAATTCTGGCAAATTCTCTTCCTCTATTCCTTTTAAAAAGTTATAGTAAGAACAATTTTTTTTGCCTGAAATCTTAACATTTAGAAATCTTAAAATGTCCGGAGCACAATCATTGTTCAAATAATCCATGTGTTTTGGATAGAATTCGGCATTGATATACTTCTTAAAATTAAAATAATCTTGTTTCATGTAAGATAAGCTGTTAAAGTTTTCATTCTCAATGTAATTTGTAATTTCCTCTTTGCTTAAACTATCAATATTGATTTCAACTCCGTATTCTTTAAGTCCTAGTGCTTCAAAATCATTTTTAACAAGCGACGTCATAAGTTTCTTTTCGATTACAAAATTTTCAGCAAGACTACTAAGTGCAAATGCAATTTGAACACTACGTTTATAACTATTACCAATAAAATCCAATACTGTCACATAATCTTTGTTTGGATATTTTCTAAGTCCTCTACCAAGCTGTTGGATAAAGATAGTTGAAGACTCTGTGGGTCTCAAAAACAAGACCATATTTATACCAGGAATATCAACTCCTTCATTTAAAATATCAACAGTAAACAATATTTCTAGTTCTGAGTTATCATCCTGTAGGTCGTTGTAGGCTCTTATCCTTTCTCCTATATCATTTTTCCCTGTCAAATAAGCGGTGTGATAATGTTCTCCTATAACTTCACTCATAATTCTTGCATGTGTGACATTGCGGCAAAAAGCAATGGCTTTTAGTTTGCCGTTTGTCCTATATTTTTCGATGTTTTCACAAATAAAATCACAATGTTCTTCGTTAGCAAGTTGTGCTATCAACCTTCTTTCTTCAGTCTTAGATAGGCCATAATTTACAAGAGTATCTCTTATGCCTTGGTAATGAAATGGAACAACCAGGTCATTTTTAATTGCATCCCGTAATCTCAATTCATAGGGTACATTTTTATCAAATAAATCAAAAACGTCTTGATTATCCATTCTTTCTGGGGTTGCAGTCAATCCCAATAAAAATTCAGGTTCAAAATAGCTTATAATTTTCTTATATGTGCCTGCAGTGGCATGATGGCATTCGTCAATAATGATATAATCAAATTCTTTCTTTGAAAACAGTTCGAGAGATTTGCTCATTGAAATATTTGTAGCAAAAACAAAGTCGGCATCTGTTTCCTTGCTTTCTCCATTGAAAATCCCATAAGTTATATTAGATCCAAAAACATCCTGAAATGTTTCCAGCGACTTTTTTAAAATTGAGCCTTCGTGAACCACATACAGTAATCTTGACGGATTGAAATTGTAAGCATCGAACGCAGCCAAATATGTTTTACCGCTTCCAGCCGCAGCAACAACTAGCGCTCTGTTAGTTCCAACAGCCCGATATCTATTTAGCTCTTTTAATGCCTTTTTCTGCATGTAATTTGGCTTTATATTTCTGTTTTCGAAATCATAATCCATATCCCATCTTTCAATAGCAAAATTGAGCTTGTTCGCGTATAAACCTATTATTTCATTGTTAAGAACATGCGTCTTATTCCACAAATTTACAAACTCGATATAAGCTTGCCTATAAGTTTCTGAACTTAAATTATCATTTAACACAAGATCCCACTCTATGTTTTTTAACAAAGCATATCTTGTTATATTAGAAGATCCTATTATAACTTCACAATGATCGTCGAATACAAACAAATATCCTTTCGAATGATAACCTAAAGTTGTGTAATTTTTATCAATAAAGCTGTCGTAATCAAGGTGACATTCAAAATTCTTAGACCTGTTCATAAGCGAATGAAAAGCTCTCAAAGATTCTATATCTGTGAAATTCTGATATGTAGAGGTGATTATTTTCCCTTTTACACCTCTCCCTATTGCAGCTTCAATATCTTTAAACAACAATACAAGTCCTGCTTTTTTAATAAAACTCACAGAAAAATAGAACTCTTTGCATCTTCTTAAATTATCCTTGATTTTTTCTAAAAAATTTAGTTCTGTATAATTTGTTATAAATTCACTTTTCATAGTTTCTCCTAATCTAATAATTTCTTTACTTTCTTTATGATTTTGAGATCGGCCGGTAGCCACTCAAGCTTGTCGATTTCATCCTTAGTGACCCAGAATGCTGCTTCATGTTCCAATAATTTAGGTTCGCCGGCCCCAATAAATGATTTATAACAATACATGACAATATGAAAGTCCGGGTAATCATAATTAATTGTTTGGATTAGATTTGAGACCTTTATTTCAACATTCAACTCTTCTCTAATTTCTCTAATCAAAGCTTCTTCATTAGTCTCGTCCTGTTCAATTTTCCCGCCGGGGAACTCCCATTTCCCCTTAAACTCCCCATAGCCTCTTTGAGTTGCGAATACCTTTTTATTCTCAATTATTACTGCAGCAACAACTTCAATGCTTTTTATAACTGTGTAAAAATGGGTATGATCACCATAATCATACTGCCGTTTTGTTTTTGAAATAAAAGTTTTCCTAACGTATCCTGCATCTGGATGGTTGGATTTGACATACTTCAAAAGGTACTCTTCTGCACCTTCAATTGTGTCAAATGAATTAATTAGTTGCTGTTGTGAAAAATTCTCTCCAACTCCATAATAAATATTAAACTTCATTCTCCCTCCATCAAACGATTAGGCTTTATTTTTTATACAAAATACTGCGTATAAAGGCACAGATTTTATATTATTCTCAAAGCCAAAATTTTTGGCAGAAATGCGTATTGCATAGGCTGGTTTAAATTTTTCAGTATAAATTGAAAGGCTTTTTGAACGAGTGCTGTCACTCGATATCACTTCAATTGGAATTATATCTTTTTGCAAACGAGTGACAAAATCAATTTCTGCTTGATTTCCGCTTGTCCAATAATAACATTGTTGCCCATTGATAATCATCTGATTATTTACATAATTTTCCGTCAGTCCACCTTTAAAATCAAGATAGTCGGGGTTTTCATAAACAATGTCGTCAATTAAAAGATTTTGGCTAGCCGAACAAAGCCCAACATCATTCATATATAACTTAAAATCCGTCAATGATTGATTTGCGTTAAGTGGAATTTTAACATGATCCAATTTATAAAGTTGATTTGCAATTCCTGCCAAGCAAAGCCATTGAATTGCACCTTCAAATTCATTGGCCCTGCCTCCACTTTTAATTGCAGAATATTTAAACTTTCTATTTTCTTTCGCCAATTGGGCGCTTATATTTTTGTAAACCAATTTCGTTTTGGGAATTTCGCTACCTTTGTTATATTTCCCCATATCGTCAAAATACGAATCCAAAATGGATTGTTGTGCGATTTTTACAAGCTCATAATTTTTATTTTTCAAATACTCTTCTACAACAGCAGGCATTCCGCCAACATACAAATATTCTTTATACAATGCTAATGCTTGCTCATGAAATGGCATAGACATTGGTTTGTCGGACTCATAACATTCTTTAATATCGTCAATAAGAAACTGATTATTTGTCGCCATTAAAAATTCTTCAAAGTCCATTGGATACAAATCCATGAATTGAACTTTTCCGACAGGAAAGGAATGCTGCTC
>CANQKH010000039.1 GCA_947624415.1 uncultured Clostridia bacterium
AACACAGCGATCAGCAGCGCCATCACAGTGATGGAAAAACTGCTGTAGCTGTCGCTGCCCAGCAGATCATACAGCATGGATACCGCCCGGCTGTTCTCCACCGCATTCGGATCGATGACCACATTCACTACCTGCACCAGCATCCCCACGCCTGCCGTCTGCAGAAAAGCGCCAATGATCATCAGCACGATCAGCCCCGCCATAGTCCGTTTTTGTCTCCCGTCCAGAAGTATGCGCAGCTTTTTTAATATTTTTATCACAGTGTGTTCTCCCGTTTTCCGCTTATTTTACAAACGCCCTTGTCCTGCAAAGTCAGTTCGTACAACCATACACGCCAGTAACTGGTATCCGTCTCATAACATCCTACCAGGGAAAGCCCCAGTTCTTCCGCATTTTTAATCTTGCCGCAGGAGAAAAGATATTCACATCCCAGTTCCTGTAACGCATTCATATCAAACTCCAATTTCTCGTAGACGACCTCCCTGTTTTTTCCCAACATATATGCAGTTCCTGTAGCACCGTTAAATAAATAGCACCGATTTCCCCACTCGTCAAAATACAGCCGGACCTGTTCCTCTTTCTCCAATTCCTTTTCAATTACTTTCCGAAATCGGTGTTTGTATTCCAGCGGATAATTGTTGGAATATCCGTCCACAGTGTAAAATCCGTGCATCAGTGCGGGTGCAGGACAGATTCCCAAATGGGCCACCCGGTATGTGGTGATATCTCTTCCAATGGCATTTTCCAATTGCTGCATCAGGTCCTCTGCATAATAACTTTCCCAGGATATGTAGCCTGTAATACCAGATCCGTTGTGATACTGGTTGACATTTATATAGAAATAAGAGTTCTCCTTAATCAGTTGCAGTGTCGGCCAAAGTGCTGCAACTATCACACACAGTTTCATAACCGGAGAAAAAAACTTAGATGAAATCTTTCCCTTCCCCTTCATCCCCCACCATACAGAACAGCACAGTGCAAATTCCAGATACCAGCCTGCCGGGTAGATCCAGTAAAAACGCTCTATCTGAAAATAATGCAGGAAACCGTGAAGCCCATTCTTCATATCTACCACAGGCTGCCATTTACAGATTCCATAAAACACAGCTATGCAAAATAAAAGCCCCAACCCCCCCGCTGCGAGAAAAAGCCTCTTTCTACACTCCTGTTCCAGTTTCCGGTAAAACGCCGCGCCTAAAAGCAGAGAAATCACAATCGGCAACATCAGATGACGATGTAACGACGGTGCAAACTGTGCACTTGATGTAAATACCTCCCAAACCGTTCTCCAGAAAGGCATAGCATATGTGACCATCTCTTCCCTGTGGCTGACATAACTATCCCTCTTCAAAATTATCTCCTGAAACAGATCGTAATTTTCTGCTGCATATGTTCCCAAGAGCAGCAGAAAAGTGACCACCATCCACTTGATTTGCCGTTTGCGAAACAAGGAAACAATCAGTCCTATTACCCAAAAGCCCAATACTACATACCCGGTATAGACAAGGTGACTTCCCAGACTGAAATATACTGCCAAGGTCAACGATATCCAAGGCGTTTTTCCTTTCCACAGCCGCAAAAAGGCGTAAATCATCATCGGAATCCCCATCTCTGACAATGCATAGATAGGATACAAAGGCAGCATGCAAAAACACCCTGCGGCAATCAGCGCCAGAATACTGCTGTCTGTCAACTCCTTCACGCAGAAATACATTCCGAGAAATGCCGTTGCAAAGCACACTGCATACTGTATCACAAAGGCCCAGAAAGCCGGCAGCCAACGGTATATTGGAACAAACAGGACCCCCGCCGGCTGCAGACCGCCGGCATTGATTCCACCCATCATTTCCGGAAACACTTTCGTTCCGTCTCCCAAATGTCTCGCATTCAGGATCGTATTCATCATATATTCATCCCATTGGTCATGGAAGTCAAACACACTGCCTTCTCCCAAAGTCAAAATCGGAGCCATCACTACCGCCAAAAGAATGGGAAACAGCGACCACAGCGGAAATCTGTCCAATTGTGCGACAACATAATTCACTTTCTTACCGATCTTGCTCATCTGCATTTTTCTCCAAAATACCGTAAGCTTCCTGACAACGTCACATATTTCTGCATCATGGTCTTTCTAATATATTCATCATAATTCAAATAGCCTCGTTCTGCCGGTGGATCTTGGGATCTTCATAGGCATCCATGAAATCTTCTCCCAGGCGCACGATCTCATCCGCAAACGTAATGGCATTCAGCACCGTGAGAACACCCACCACCTTTTTAAAGCGGACTCCTGGGAAAAAACCCAGAAGCTCCATGGGTACGGTTGCATCGAACTGAGGATATTCCGGAAAAAGTGTGCGGTAATCCAGTGTGTCTCTTGGGTGGGGTTTAAGGAATATCATTCCCTCCGGTTCATACTTTCTGATAATATCCCGAAAGATCCTCTCCCGCACCTCTAAGGTACACAGCGGATCCGTAAGGATCAGGATTTTATCCTTCGTTCCGCCGCTCTCCGCCAGCTGCCTCTCCAGCCCCTCCTTATCCCGGATAAACGCGCGCAGAATCTTATCCCTGTCCTGGGGCGTAAGCCTGTCCACCAGCTGCTGCCTGGGCTTCTCAACATATCTTGGGCAGCCGTACCGCAGTACGGAAAGATCGTTCACTTCCATGTCAATACAGTATTTCCCGTAACCATTCTGTACAAAAATCAGATTCAGGCATCTGGACATAAAAACCTTCAGCCAGAATAGTCCTCTGTTGTCATACCTGGCGGCATCATAATTCTTCAGACAGTTCAGCCCGTCCTCCAGCGCATGGTAAGGTATTTTATAGTGATTCAGATAATAACCGATGGGATCGGAATCGCAATATACATAGATATCCCCATATTCTCTGAAATCCACCGGAACAAACGGCGCTTCCAGTTGAGCATACTGCCCGGTAAACCGGATCCTGTAATACAGATTTCCCAGAATATTTCCCGTCCCTCTTCGCCATTTGGCCAGTTCCGGGAAAAAATCCTCCCGTTTTTCGTCAAACATGTATACCTTCCGGAACATCCCGGTGCTTTCCACCCTGCTCTTCAGGTTCTCAAAGTCAGTGGACATCATGGACAGAACAAGATCCGCCTTTCCCTGCTCCTCTTCGGGAAGGCTCAGTTCCTTCAAAAAGGTAATATAGACATGATAGTACGTATGGCATACATAAACGCGCGGCTTTTCAGCGTTTCTGTTTTTCCTTTTCCTGTTTTTCATCCAAAACTCCCTGTCTGTTATGATCGGCATACAATGTATTCATTCAGGCATCTTTCATGCCGCCTCACATTTTCACATTTTCCAGTATACCCCAACAGGACAAGCTTTGCAATGTTTTCGTCAAAGGACA
>CANQKH010000040.1 GCA_947624415.1 uncultured Clostridia bacterium
CAAACTCTAAGTTGACCGTCAATGGATTGTTCATTTTGTCTGTCGCAAGAATATCTTGCGTAAACAACTGCTGTTTTCATGATTTACATTCCTCCTTTATTCCTTCTAAACAAGAGCATAACTTACAAAATTCAAGAATGCCATGTATAGACAGGGTAGTTTGTGGATGTGAAGAAAGCCACTTTTCGTATTTGTAAGACAACCAAAGACAAATACGGATAAAAACTGCATATTTTGTTTTCTTTTTTAATCTGTTCATACTTTTAACTCCTTTTATTCTTTTTTCACACCTCCAAACCATCAGGGTTGGGTGCACATGTCAACGAAAAAGTAAAAAATATTGACTTTTAAAAAAGTAATCTTTCTAATTTTAAGCAATGTTTTTTACCGTTGACATGAAGCCTAACTCTGATACCAAAAACAAAGAAAAAAGATTTTAATCAAGAACGAATGCTCCACATTTATCTTGAAAAGTCGTTTTAAGTCTTAAATTTACTCTTTCGATACCACAACTGAACCACAAGAAGTCCACAAAATACATTCATTTTTAAATTTAAAGGTTGTAAAGTTAGGGTGTTAAAGGAGGAAACATGAAAGATAAAAAACCACAAATCTATATAGATATAAGCCTTATGAAAAAGACAGACTTGCAGTGTTTAGCAGAGTTATTTGAGGAGTTAGTGTCTAACTATATTAAAGAGAAAAAGAAGCCACCCTAAAAAATCAAAAATTTTATAAAAAACTCTTGACATCAAATTTTAATAAGTGTATAATGTTTCTATCGTGAACAAAAGTTTATGATAAGAGCAAAAGGGAGATATGCTTATGCGCAGTAAAGATCCAGCACTTATGAATAAAATTATTGATTTTATTGACGAGTATTACGCAAAAAATTTTATTATACCAACTATGCAAACAATAGGTGATTCATTAAACATATCAAAAGCTTGTGTAAGCAATTATATTGCTGAGATGAAAGAGAAAGGTTTAATAGAAAATAAAAGAGGTTGGTATGGAATTAGGACTAAGAATATATCTAAAATCAATAATAACGCAATGCTTATACCGGTTGTTGGAACTATTGCTTGTGGGACGCCACTTCTAGCCGAGGAAAACATAGAAGAGTATTTACCTATACCTAAAAGTTTTATTGGAAATGGAGAATATTTCATTTTAAAAGCAAACGGGAATAGTATGATAAAAGCAGGAATTGAAGATGGCGATTTAGTAATAGTTAGGCAGCAGGAGTCGGCAGAGCAAGGTCAAATAGTGGTTGCTCTTATTGATGATGAGGCAACTTTAAAAAGATACTATTTGGATAACAAAAAGAAGCAAGTCAGACTACATCCAGAGAATGATGAAATGCAAGATATGTATTTTAAAAAGATTATCATTCAGGGTGTGGCTGTTAAAATAATCAAAGACTTGTTATAGTTTGTAAATTATAATTCTCGCCCCGTATTATGATTTATAAACTTGGTGCAAAAGACGATTAACCGTTGTAGGACAACCCCGGTCTTGCAATGTAGTTGATTTAATACATAACTTATGTGCCGAAGGGGAAAAGGAGTTGTAATATGAGTGAAAAGAATTGTAAGACAATGCCTAAGATAAAATGCCCTGAATGTTCAAATTATTTCTGCGGGAAATTGTTAGACAATGGAACACAAGTAGGGCAATGTCCTATATGTAAGGCGGTGATTTCGCAAAAGCAGATTTCACTAAAAGAAAAAACAATCAGAGTTCGCAAAAACTCTATTGCAGGTTAAAATATTTTTCGTTTACAAGACAAATTTATGGCAGAGTGAAAACTAATGTAAGACCATAAGTCAATATCCTGTAAGCAAGATTCGTGTAAAAGGGTTTGAAAAACGCCTTGACGAATGTGGTAATCGAGAGAGCCACAAGCAATTATCGAAATTGCTTTTTCGTTAGGGTGTTTTTTATTTCACCCTAAACAATGAATTTTAAAAGGAGAATATTATGACAACAAAACAAATTAGAGATGAGTTAAAAGAAATTAAATATTATTATTCACGCAAAGATTTTATAGATAAATCTTCGCAGACTATCGGCAAAAACAACATTTATGCGTTGGTGGAAAAGTATAACAAAGCGATTTGTGATGCTCCATGCAGAATGTATGATTTATATGTTTCAATATATAAAGAAAACAATACTCTTGAATCTTTATCGGATAATATCTGTTATTCAGTAGAATATGTGGCAAAATTACATCAAAAACTCGTTAAATACTTTCAAAAAGTTTTTAAGGAGGAAGAAGCAGTATGATAGATTTTATGAAGAATGCAAGCAATGTTTATTCAACTGCAAAATATATTGTTTCACAAAATATTAGGATTGTAGTTGATAAAAATAACATTCATTATTCGACGACACTAGATAGATTTTACAAACGGACTAAACAAAGAGATAAAGAGTATTGCAAATATTTTCTGACAGATAATGTTGTTTCAGGCGGTAGAATTAGTTGTGATATAACTAAGCGAATTTATATGGAATAAGGGCAGTCAAATTAAGACTGCTTTTATTTTTTGCAATTCATGTCGCTTAATGTCTGCGTTTTACTTGTTGACTACCATAACTGCACCACCAGATTACCACTTCATACATGGTATTTTGACTTTTCTTTTTCTATAATAGCAGTGTAATCAAAAGCAAGGCAAAGAAAATGGCGAGTGTCTTTTGTGTGAAATTTCGTAAAGGTGGCCACCTCACAAAACATCGCACGAGAACGAGTTGTTTTAAAAAAGTCCTTGATATGATTACGGTTACAACTTAATATTTTTGAATCGCTGGGTCAACGGCAAATACACGGACACAAATCAAAATTAAAAAGGGAGAAAACTATGGCAGAGTATAACAAAGAAAGGCGTTGGCAAGTGCCTAATAAACGAGCCAAAAACTACGCCGATGAAAGAAAGGCAAAAGTTCATCAAAGAGGACAAAAAGAGGGTAAAGAATTAACCGATTTTGAAGCAGGGTTAAGATCTGGATACCTTCAATGTCAAAGTGATCATGCGGGACTATATAGATATAGATCTGCAATGGAAGCCGGATATTCAAAACCGGATGCAAAGAAATTCTCGAGAGAGAAAGGCACAAAACTTAAAGGAGGAAAGAAATAATGTCTAAGAAAGAAAACAAGATTATGGTTGAAAGGGAGACTTTTGAGAAGAATGGAAAAACATATTTTTCATATTTCATCAAAGGCAATATTCGTGGAAAAGATATTAAAGTGGCTATTGTTCCACCAGATAGAGGGGGTTATGCAGTTCTTGATATTGTATTTGGAAATGAAATGCAAGCGGAACTTGTTGTAAATCCTTATGAGATTAAAGATGACGCGACAGGAAATGTTATCAAAGGCAATACTTATGCTGTTAGAACAACAGACGAAAATGGCGAAACTTATGAATGCAATGTTAAGCCATTTAGAAATTCGGACAAAATGCTTTTAAATATGCTTATGAGATAGCAATAAAAGGAGGATTAAATGTCTGACAAATTAAAAATCGCATTATACATTATTGCAGGCGTTGTTGGTGCAATACTCCTATTCTGTCTTATTGTTGTAATTGCTTGTTCGGTAAACGGACTGACATTTGGTCAACAAGTTTGTGAGTGGTTTACAGGTAAAAGCGGTGCAACACAAAACGCAGAAGAAATAGCCAAAGTATTTGCATTCAAACCTCTTGCATAAATGGGCTATTTACTATGAAAAACATAATACTAATAATCTTAATAATTGTTTTAGTAGTGTTAGTAGGAACATGGCCTTTATCCATTCTAGCCAAAATTTTTGAATATATTGGCATAGCATTGAATTGGCTCGCCAAAGGTTTAGACTTTTTCGGCTGGAACGGAATCGTATAGAAATGAAAGCACTATTGAAATAAAGTCAGTAGTGCTTTTTATTTTCTAAAAAATCTTAAAAA
>CANQKH010000041.1 GCA_947624415.1 uncultured Clostridia bacterium
CTTTCAAAAAACCAATCACTATAAAAAGCGGGAATATCTGTCCGCCTTGATACACTTAAAATCATCTATCTTTCTCCGAAATATTATTACAGGGGGTGCGAATTTGCTCGCAAGAATGAGCATGACGCAGACTAAAAATATTACAAGGAAGATTGTGCAAAGCACAAAAAATTAAAAATTTTTTCTAAAAATTTTTGCTTCCTTGTAATATTATACCTTTTCCATCCAAAATTTCAAAACATTTAATCTTAAAATTTCCACGAACACGATTTTTTAGATTATTTAAAAAATCCTTCTCTTCTTTAGGTAAATGAAAATTACTATTTATTGTATAATTCAAATGATATAAAAATTCTTTTTGTTGCGCAGGGCTTCCACCAATTGATCCTCTAAATCAGAATTGTTGGATATAGTAAATAATGAATTGAAAAAACATATTACCGCATTTTCGTTGACAGCTGTCAATAAAAAGATTCCCTCATCATATTTAATTGTTTTTGGTAATTTAGGCTGAAAATTTTTATATGATTCAGTTCTCTTTATAGCCCAATTGCACTCATCAATTCCATAATATTTAATATCACCAACTAAAACCTCTTTAGCGCCAATATAATCAAGGCCTAGCCCACAACCAAAAGAGAATATGTATAAACTATCATTCTTCGTTAAATTTTTTAACTCTTCAAAACTTTCTTTATTTTTTTCATAGTTATATTCCGCATATTCTTTTAAGTAATTTAGGTTTGCACATAAATTATTATAATCTAAACGTCCTTTACAATCTTTTTCGCAATTGTCGCAATTGGGGAATTTGTATTTTTCCCATAATTTTTTAATTTCCATATTTAACTCCTTTTAAATAAAACAACCGATCATAATTGCCGTTGTCATAACTGAATAAACATAAAAGGTCAAAGATATTTTCTTTAACCTTTTAAAAATTTTAACATATCAAATTGAGTCAAATCAATGTTTACTGACAATTTTTTGTATTTGTAAATAACAAGTTCATTTCTCTGAGTTGTAATTATACTAATACAATGTCATAATAACAAAAGAACTTTATTTTTTTGTTTCTTCTGAATTGTTAAACCTGTTTAAGTATCTTTCCCAATCTTTACGATGAATTTTGCCTCGTAAATCAAGCAGATTGCTAACCGCTTTAACTTCTCTAAGTCTTTTGCAGGCAGTGTCGTAACTACAATCTAACATTTCCATCATATCCCGAACCGTTATGATTTCTTTTCGCTCCTCAATCATATTTTCACCTCCTTCTACAAAAATTTTCAACTTTAAAAAATAAAACTGTTTTATTAAAGTTGCAATTATAGTATAAATTGTTGCATTCAAATTGTTTACATAAAATATAACAAAAAACGCACCAAAATATATTTGGTACGAAAAATTTTGGCAGATTGCCATAGTATTCAAACTAATTCATTATAAATTTAAAATATCTCCTATTAACATATATGTATAAACAACGACTCGTTCTGCCTGATATTTTGTGTATAAATTATGCGTTCCTTTGTTAAAACCATTAATTAACGAATCGAGGACATTCCCTATATAATCAATTTCTGTTCCAATAATAGACCTATATGTTTTACTATCAGATTTAGATTCAATATATTGAATTAATCGATTTATATAGTTAGATTCTTTTAACTGAATTGTTTTTCCATCCTTAACAACAGGTTCATCTTTGGCAGGATAAATTTTATTAGCTAATTCAATCATCACTCGTCTACAGGTGTTAATAGCATTAGCCCAATCTTCATCATTTGTGGACATTAGATTTTCATAAACTGACAAAAATTTTTTTGTATTTTCTGGACAAAACTCAGCAATTTTAGAATCGACATTACTTCTTATATTTTCAAATATAGTTTGGGAAGCAGCTCCATAACACAATGCATTATAAATATTTAACATATAATTATATAGAAAACCTTTAATTGTGTTTATAAAATTACTATTATGATTAATTCTTGTGGTAATAAATTGTCTTTCATTTTCATTTTTTGCAGTATTTATCATAAAAGGTGTCATGTTATCACCATAACTTTGTGGGTCTGCAGCAACTTTCATTCTTTCTTCTAAAATTTTGTTCTCATTAATTAATTCACTAACTAACCTTGTTTCAGCATATTTATTTGTTTTATCTTGCACTTTTTCAAAGTATACCCGTCCGACTAATCCGATTACTTCCCAGGAAGCTTTTGTGAGCTGCCCATTTGCTTCTCTAGTATAGCCACATGTTTCAAATCTAAAAATTTTCATGCCAAGTTCATCATCAATCAATCTACACACTCGCATAGTTTTAAATAATTGTTCTTGTAATTCACCTTTATTTTGTTCAAGTTCTTCAATAATTTTATTTGACAAACTCTGAGCTTCTTGTTTTTTTGTCATGCCTTTCCTTCCTCATTTATGGATCATTTCTCAAATCAGTTAAGACTTTTCCATTATATGTGAAATACAAAGGTCCTTGCACTCGATTTTTATACTTCAAAAGTTTTTGTGCCAAGTTTGAAAGATAATATTTTTCACCCTGATATTCAACCATTCTATCATCAACGACTTTTACTTTAATGTTTTTGTCATGAATATACTCTAATTCTTCTCCTGGACGAATGCCTAGTTCACTAAAAGTAAAGTGACTTTTCCTAATGGTTTCAGCAAGCCTTTCATCTTTGTTCTCGGCTTGCGTTAAGCCGTGTTTATGTAGTTTACCTTCTTGCCCCGTGATTTCGGCAATTGATTTTAGCAATTCATAAGCATCTTCTTTTGTCATTGCATAAAATTCGCGGACCCTTTTCTTTCCTTCAAAGTTTTCAATTGCACGTAAGTGTGGATTAAGCCTATCTATAAGATCATGAATTTTTAAATCCGACAACCTTGATGATGTTTCAAATGTTGCATAAACTCTAAACGCAAAAGGCACACATTCGCTTCGATTAAGTTGTGCCAATCTTTTCTTAATATCATCTGCATATCCAATTTTTACATATTCTGGAAACGAAGGATTAGTTAAAATATAAATAACTCCTGTTTTTTCTTCCATTTAATACCCCTTATGCAAATATTATAACATATAAAAAATAAAAAACGAAATTAAATTAAATAGAAAAAATATAAAATTTTTAACTTTGAGATCCTAGCGTGTGCTTGTCTTGATACAAGTGGCGAGCGATGCTCGCCAGACAAGCACGCGCAGAAAGAAACTTTAAAACTTTATTGCACAATCGAAAGTGGGCAAAAAGTGGACACGGCTAAAGCAATCGTGGTCCACTTTTTTGATGCCCACTTTCAGGTTTGTCTGGGCTTGTCTTAGATTATCCAAAATATCTCTACAAGAGCACCACAAATTATCTTGTAATTTTGTTGGTTATGTGCAATATTTTTTATGTAAATGTTTCATAAATGCAATAAAACTTTAAGTTTTTTATGGGTTTTGTATTACTTAGTTTATGGACATGGCAAAAACTAAGTGATATAAATATTTCTGAAACATTTCAAGGGATGAAAGGTAACGCAAAAATGACAAGCCGAGATTTTCGCTAAAGAGACAGTGGTTTCATTTCAAGGGCGTAGAAATTTTTTCTATGCCTTTTTAATTCCAAATTTTTGAAAAAGGAGTTAAAAATGAAAAGCGACTTAAAAGTAATCTTTACAAATCAATTAGATACAAAAGTGTTTGATAAATA
>CANQKH010000042.1 GCA_947624415.1 uncultured Clostridia bacterium
TCTCCAAGTTATTCTGCCTTTTGACAAGTCATAGGGACTCATCTCAACTTTTACTTTATCACCTTCAAGAACCTTAATATAATTTTTTCTCAAATTCCCTGAAAGGTAGGTAATGATTTCGTGTCCATTAGACAGACGAACTTTAAACATTGTATTTGGAAGGACTTCAACTACTACTCCTTCAAATTCAATCACATCTTCCTTAGACATTTTCACTCCTTATTAATGATAAAAATTTTCTAATTTTAGCATTTGTTCTCTCGTTTTTATCGAGAACTTCTTCTTCGCTTAATGATTTTGAATTAAACACTCTTACGTGTTTAAAACTTTTTTTCTTGGGCTTGTTTGCCCTCAATCTTCTTCCGTCAGACAGATAAGCGTATCTATCTTCCACTTTGACAACTACGAAAAGTTGTCCTTTTTCTTTGCCTGCTAGGGCAATCACCACATTACCGATACTAATCATAATCACCTACATTGTCCAAATTTCTATGCCATCTTTTGTGATATGAACAGTATTTTCATAATGTGCCGAGCATTTTCCGTCTCTTGTTACAACTCCCCAGCCGTCTTCAATTAGCCAGACCTCCTTTTTGCCCATGTTTATCATAGGTTCAACCGCTATAACAGCGTTTTCAGTTACCAAAGGTCCATCAGTAACTTTTCCATAATTTGGAACGTTTGGTGGCTCATGCATACTCTTCCCTATTCCATGTCCTACCAGTTCTCGAACAACTGAAAAACCATTTTTCTCAGCATATTCTTGTATTGCGTGCGACAATTCACCAAGCCTGTGTCCTACTTTAAGTTTTTTAATTCCCTCAAAGAAACATTGCTTTGTTACTTCAATAAGTCTTAATTTATCTTCGCTCACTTTACCGACAGGAAATGTTCGGGCAGCATCTCCATGAAATCCTTTGTATCTAACCACAAGGTCAACACTAATTATGTCCCCTTCTTGCAGCACCACATTATCACTTGGAATGCCATGAACAACCATGTCGTTCACGGAAGTGCAAATTGATGCAGGGAAACCTTCGTAACCCTTACAAGCGGGATAACCACCACTGTCTATTATATACTTTTCCACCAAATTGTCAAGTTGTTTTGTTGTTATACCTGGAACAATTTGCTTTTCACAATAATTTAAAGCGTCCCTTGTAAGTTCACAAGCCTTCTTGACAAGCACAAGTTCAGCAGGTGATAAATTGTTCATTTATTTTTCCTCCAAACTTTCAAGAAAAGTTTTTACAGGCCTATATGTTTCATCAGGTGTTCCCTGAGATGAAACTTTAAACAGCCTTTCACTGTAGAAGTCTATGAGTGGTGAAGTGTTTGTTTCATAAACTTCCAGACGATGTTTGATAATTTCAGGTTTATCGTCATCACGCTGAATTAAACCTGCCCCACACTTCTCACAAACGTTTGAAGCGTAATTTTGTGCAGAATAAATTTCTCCACAACCAGAGCAAGTCCTCCTTGATGACAACCTTTCAATAATAACATCAAAAGGTAAATCAACAAGAATAATGCTGTCAATATGAGTTAATTTTTCAAGTGCTTTTGCCTGTTCAACTGTTCTTGGAAAACCATCTAGTATATAGCCATTTTGACAATCTTGTTCACTTATTCTCTTTTTAACTACTTCAATGGTAACCTCGTCAGGAACAAGTTGACCTTTATCTATAAGGCCTTTAACTTTTTGCCCTAAAGGACTGTCTTCTTTCACAATTGCACGGAATAAATCACCTGTTGATATTTGTGGAATGTGAAAATCACTTGATATTTTCTTTGCGAGTGTTCCCTTTCCGCTTCCTGGAGCACCTAAAAGAATTATTTTCATAAAAATCTCCTCATATTTTGCATTTATTAAGTAAATCGCCCTGCCAACTACTTTTGCAGTTGGCAGTGATGTTACTTTTAATCTAAGAAGCCCTTATGATTTCTTAAAATCATTTGGCTTGAAAGCATTTTTTCAATTTCAAGAGCAACCGATACCGCAATCATTAATCCTGTTACGCTGAATGCATTGATTAAAACGGCGGCACCTGCATAATCACCGATTGCCTTAAAGGCAAGTGATGGAATTAATGCAATTATCGCAAGTAAGATTGCACCAAATAGAGTAACTCTATTTGAAATTTTACTTAAATATTCCGATGTTGGCTTGCCTGGGCGGATACCTCTTATAAATCCACCTTGTTGCTGAATACGTTTACTTACGTCATCAGGGTCAAATGATATTTTTGAATAGAAGAAAGCAAAAACTAAAATTAATACTGCTGTTAAAACAATATAAAGCCAAGAATTTGTTCCTAACCATTCACTATACCATGTAACATTTGGCCAGAAAATCGAAATAATCATTTGTGGGAATGTTATAAGTGCGGATGCGAAGATGATTGGCATAACACCTGTTGCATTTATTCTAATTGGAATATAATTGGATTGACCGCCATACATTTTTCTTCCCTTAACTTGTTTTGCATAGTCGACTTGAACTCTTCGTTCGCCACCGTCCATCCAAACAAGGAAGGCAAAAATTAAAACTATTACTACTGCGAACACTACAAGATACCATACATATGTTATATCTTGTGTGCAGGCTTGAATGATGTTGCTAACAGCAGTGCCTGCTGATGAAAGAATACCAACGAAAATTAAAAGTGAAGTCCCATTTCCAATTCCAAGATCGGTAATTCTTTCGCCAAGCCATACAGTGAACATTGCTCCCGCAACTAAGACAAGAACAACACCTATTCCTACTAGCCATTTTGGTAAAACTGCCGTTAAACTTGGGTCAAGAACATCTTGCGATGAATAACCAACAACAATACCAACAGCCTGAGCAATTGCTAAAATCAATGCTGCAATTCTTGTGTAGAGAGAAATTTTTCTTCTTCCATCTTCACCACTCTTTGATAATCTTTCAAGTGCAGGAATTGCAACTGTCAATAATTGTATAACGATTGATGCGGTAATGTAAGGCGAAACACCAAGCGCAAGCACTGAGCAGTTTGACAATGCACCACCGCTTACCATATTCATAAGTTCAAAGAAACCAAATCTTTCGCTACCTTC